>JAFEFF010000200.1 GCA_018240745.1 Pseudomonadota bacterium | reverse complement strand
TCATCGCCTTGTCGACAATGACGTCGAACACCGGCCGCAGGACGCCCGGCGAGCCGTTGATCGTCTCGAGCACCTCGGCGGTCGCGGTCTGCTGGTCGAGCGCCTCGCGCAGCTCGGTGAAGAGGCGCACGTTCTCGATGGCGATCACCGCCTGGGCGGCGAAGCTCTGCAGGAGCTGGACATCGCGCTCGGAGAAGGCGCCGGGCTCGGCGCGGGCCAGGGTGAACACGCCGACCGGCTGGCCCTCGCGCATCATCGGCACGGCGAGGTTGGATCGCCAGCCACGCGCCCGCGCGAGCTCGCGCAGTTGCGGCGCGACAGGCTCGGTCTCGACGTCGATGATCCGCTGGACTTCGCCGCGGCGGACCGCGTCGCCGACGAAGATGTCGTCGGGCGAGAGGCCTTCGAGCATTGCGGGCAAGGCCGCGGACGAGCCCGGATGGCCACCCTTCGCCGCGCCGATGTGCAGGCGGCTGCCGTCGTAGCGCCAGACGATGACGCTCCAGCCGCCGAGCAGTCTGAGCGCGCTCTCGGCAATCACGTCGAACACTGGCTGCACGCTTGTCGGCGATTGCGAGATCACCCGCAGGATGTCGGCCGTCGCGGTCTGCTGCTCCAGCGCCTCGCGCTGCTCGTTCAGCAATCGCGCGTTTTCCATGGCGATCGCGGCCTGGGCGGCGAACGCCTCGACCAGAGCGAGCTGGCGGTCGGCGAAGGGCCGCACCTCACGGCGATAGAGGATGAAAAGGCCGATCGGTCCGCGCTCACTGCGCAGCGGCACCTGCACGAGAGTGCGGATGCCGCCCAGCTCGACGCTTGCGACCGTCATCGGCAGCCGTTTGCGATAGTTCTCCGACTGGGCGAGATCGACGATCTGCGACGCCGTGCCTTCGCGCAGGGCCTGGCTGATGGTGGTCGCAGGATCGACGTATTGGGGTGTCTCCCAGTAGGCGGCCAGCGCCGGCGGGCTGTTGCGGTGCGCGACCAGGGTCAGGTGCTCGCCCTCGTAGGTGAGCAGCGCGCCGAACGCCGCGTCGCACAGCGCCATCGCCTTGCCGATGATCATGTCGAAGACGGGCGCGGGATCGCCGGGCGAGGCGTTGACGGCCTGCAGCACCTCGGCCAGGGCCGCCTCGCGGGCCTGCGCCTCGTCGCGTTCGGCGCGCGCAAGCGCAAGCTCGCGCTCCAGCGCATCGCGGGTGATTGCCTCACCTCCCGCAGCCATCGGCCTCCGTCGCCCTCCCTAAGGGCATGGCAGAGTACATTCCTTTGACGGGGGATTAGCCAAATTATTTGGGAATCCGGCGAGAACAATGTCAGATGGCGTGAATCGGCGGGGAGGACCAGAAATGATCGAAATCAACGGCATGGCGCACGTGATCCTGACGGTCAGCCAGTGGCAAAAGGCCCATGCCTTCTACAGCCGGCTTCTGCCGTTCCTCGGGCTGAAGAAGGTCTATGACGGCAACAACTTCCTCTACCATGTCGGCGGCCGCACGGCGGTCGGCATCCAGCGCTGCGCGCCCGAGCACGCCGGGCGGCGCTTCGAGCAGAACCGGGTCGGCCTCCACCACTTCTGCATGCGCGCCCGCAGCCGGGAGGACGTCGACAAGGCGGCGGCCAAGGTGCGCGAACTCGGGGGCCACATCGATCGCGGCCCGCTCGAGGGCGACTGGGCGCCCGGGTACTACTTCTTCGTGTTCGAGGATCCCGACGGCATCCGGCTGGAGATCAACCACATCCCGGGCAAGGGCCTGCTGGCGACCGACCCGCCGATCAATCCCAGCGCCGATCCGAACTGGGACCAGAATTCAGGGCCCCCGCGGTTCTGAGCGCGTCCTCAGCTTGATTCCGGTCAACGCGGCGGACAGGATTCGGCGCTGAGTTCCGGCCGGGGGCTGGCCCGATGTTCACATCTGTCTACCTGGTCTTGGTCGCTCTCGCCGCCGCGCCGCTGATGGTCAGGCTGGCGCTCCTCGCGCCAGGCCAGACCCTGACGCTGCACCAGCTGTATGGCCACCTGCTGCGCCTCGGGGCTGTGGCGCTGGCCATCATCCTGCTCGAGATCGCGTTCGACATCTCGCTTCAGAACTACTGGTTCGACGAACTCGGGCAGCAATACCGGTACTGGCTGGTGCTGGGAGTGCGCCTCGGCATCTTTCTCGCCGTCGTCCTCGTCGTCGGCCTGTTCGCAGGTCTCAACCTCCGCGCGCTTGGGCAGACGGTGCCCGGCCTGCCGCGCAGCGCGCCGTGGCTGCTGGGCTTCCTGTTCGCCGCGGTGGTCGGCTGGGCCGCCACGTCCTTGTGGACGTCGGTCGTGGCGTTCCTGGGCGGCACGCCGTCGGGCACGGCCGATCCGGTGTTCGGCAAGGACCTCTCGTTCTACCTGCTGGCGCTGCCGCTGTACGACCATGTGGTGGGCATTGCCCATTTCGTCATGATCGTCGTGCTCCTCGCCTGGGGAGCGGGCGGCATGATGATGCATCAGGCGCAACCGTCGTCGCCGATTGCGAGGGCGCTTCAGGCGCCGCTGCTTCCAGGTGATCAAACGACGTGGGTGGCCGGCACGAAGCGCTTTCACGGGCCTTTTTCGACCCGGTGGCTGCGCCAAGGCGCGCTGCTCGCCGCCTTGTATTGCCTGGTCGCGGCGGCAGACCGCGTGCTTGGACGCTTCCATCTGGTGATCGACGGCCATTCGGGCGTCGTAGCCGGCGCCTCGTATGTCGATGTCGAGTACTGGATTCCGGTCTACGCCGTGATCATCGCCTGCTGGCTCGCGGCGGCGCTGCTGTTCGCAGCCGTGGCGCTGTCGGCTCGCTTCCGTGGGTGGGTGCTTGCTGCGCCGGCGCGCTGGGCGGTCGCCGTCGGAGGGCTCGTCTCGATCGCCATCCTGGCCGGCATGGTTCCGGGGGCCGTCGAACGGGTCTACGTCCAGCCGAACCAGATCACGCTGGAGCAGCCCTACCTCGTGCGCAGCATCGCCGGCACGCGCCACGCCTTCAACATAGAGGCGCCGACGGTGGAGGAGCGGGATTACGACGTGTCATCCCGGCCGCTCGCGCCCGCCGACCTCGATGCCAACGCCGCGACCTTGCGCGACGCGCGCATCTGGGACTGGCGGGCGCTCGAGCCCCAGCTCCAGCAGATCCAGGGGTTGCGCCCCTATTACCTGTTCTCCAACGTCGACATCGATCGCTACAGGATCGACGGCACCGAGCGGCAGGTGATGCTGACCGCGCGTGAGCTCGACTTCGAGCGGCTGCCGGCAGCCGCCCAGGTCTGGGTCAACCTGGCGCTCACCTACACTCACGGCTACGGGGTGGTCGCGGTGCCGACCAACGAGGTCGGCCCGCGCGGCAATCCGGTGCTCTGGGCGCACGACATCCCGGTCGAGGCCAAGGGCAGCCTCGCCGTCACGCATGGGCAGATCTACTTCGGCCGGATGACCCACGATCGCGTCTACGTGCACACGACGGAGAAGGAGTTCGACTATCCCCGGGGTGACGCCAACGTCGAGACGGAGTACGGCGGCAGCGGCGGCGTGGCGCTGTCGAGCTTCTGGCGCCGTCTGGTGGTGGCTCACGCGTTCGACGGCCTGCATCTCTTCATCTCGGGCTACATCACGCTGCAGAGCCGCGTGCTGTTCCGGCGCAACATCGTCGAGCGCACCGAGCGGCTGGCGCCCTTCCTGACCTTCGACCATGACCCCTATGTCGTCGCCGACGGCGACCACTATTCGTTCATCATCGACGCCTACACGAGCTCGGTGAATCATCCGTACAGCGAAGCCTATGCGGGGTCGCGGCCCGAGTTCCGCGGCCGCAACTACGTGCGCAATTCGGTCAAGGCGGTGGTCGATGCCTACAACGGCTCGGTCACCTTCTACGTGTTCGACGACAAGGATCCGATCATCCGCGCCTGGCGGCGCATGCTGCCCGGACTGTTCCGCGACGCAGCGGCCATGCCGGACAATCTGCGGCGCCACATCCGCTATCCGGAGGACCTGTTCATCGCGCAGGCCGAGATGTACGGCACCTATCACATGACCAATCCGACGACCTTCTACAACCGGGAGGATCGCTGGCAGGTGCCGCACGAGCTCTATCGCGATCGCGAGATCGAGATGGCGCCGTATTACGTGTTCGCGCAACTGCCGGGCGGCCAACGCCCCGAGTTCCTGCTGATGCTGCCGATGTCGGTCTACGGCAAGAACCAGATGTCGGGCTGGCTCGCCGGCCTGTGCGACGGCGCCAACTACGGCAAGATGGTCGCCTTTCGCTTTCCGAAGGGCCGCTTCGTCGACGGGCCGGCCCAGGTCGAATCGCGGATCAACTCCGATTCGCGCTTCTCCGCCAATCTCACCTTGTGGGACCAGCACGGCTCACGGGTGATCCGCGGCAACCTGATCGTGCTGCCGCTCGCCGATGAGCAGCTGATCGCGATCGAACCGATCTACATCGAGGCCGAGCAGACCAAGATCCCGACGCTGACCCGTGTGGTGCTGGCGCAGCTCATGCCCGACGATCGCCGGATCGAATGGGCGCCGAGCCTGAAGGAGGTCGAGGCGCTGATGGTCGGCGCGCCGTTGGGGACCGTCGCAGCCGCGCCGGCGCCCGACGCGCTCGACCATCTCGCCCGCGCCCGCGCGATCTTCGAAGACATGCGCAAGGCCTATGCCGCGGGCGACTTCGCGCGCTACGGCGAGCTGCTGCAGGACCTCGGCCGCGCGCTGGCCGCGCCGTAAAGCCTACTGCCCGTCGCGACGCGGCGTGATGCGGCCGGAGCGCCGACGGTGACGGACATAGAACGCCGCAACAAGCACGACCGCCAGCGCGACCAGCCACATGACCTCGGTCGAGCCGTCGCCATTGTCGGGCGACAGGCCGAAAAGCTTCTCGATGAAGTCCATGTCTGTCCCTCCCTGGGGCCGTCAGGCGACGGCGATGTGGCGGATGCGGGCCTTGGCGAGCGCCTTGTCGAGCTGGGCGATGTCGCCCGCGACCAGCGCCTCGAACCTGGCGACCTCGCTGTCGACCTTGGCCATCACCTCGCGCGACACGTCCCTGGTCTGCTCGGTCGGCGCCATGTCGGCCGTGGTCGTCATGGCGATCATGTCGAACAGCGTGTCGTTGAGGCCGGCCGGGTTGCGCAGCACGTCGCGCACCGACTTGCGCTGCGGATCGACCATCACCTTCTCGATGGCGTCGAGCTTCTGCACGAGGCCCTTGGCCCGGTTGCGCAAGCTGCGCTCGGACCTGGGCGTCAGCTCCGCGACCTCGCCCAGTCGGCGCTTCATGCGGCGCAGCCGGTTGAGCGCCTCCTTGAGCCTGGAGAGCGAGGCGACGAGCTGCTTGTGCAGCGCGAACTGCTGGGCGTACTGCTCCGGCGTGGTCGGCAGGCGCGGGTCCTTGACCACCGTGAACTTGGCCGACTGGGTCTTGCCGTCGACCGTCAGGTCGACGCCGTAGGTACCGGGCACCACGGTCGGGCCGGGCGGGTTCTCGGGGTCGGGCACCAGCGGCTTGGGCCGCGGCGGCGCCAGCGAGTAGTCGATCTTGCTCGGGCCGGGATAGCGCATGTCCCAGACGAACCGGTTGAGTCCGGCTTTGGTGCCGGGCTTGCGCGCCGGGGCTGCATCCTCGTCGGTGCTCGACAAGGCGGCGATCTTGCGGCCTGCGGAATCGCGGAAGGTGAGGGTGACGCCGTCCTTCGCCTCCTCCGCCAGCCAGTACCAGACGATGGCGCCGACCGGCGGGTTCTCGCCGACATCGAGATGCTCGCGGACCCGTGTGCCGTCCGGCCGCTCGACCATCACGGTGCTGCCGTCGATGCCGAAGGCCGGACCATAGGCGATGCCGGTGCGCACGTTGGCGCCCGCGCTCCAGTGAAGCTTGCTGCGCACCGTGGTGCGCGGCGCGACCAGGCGGGTCGTCCGCTTGCCGTCGGCCAGCGCGCGCAGCCCGCTCACGTCGTCCATGATCCAGAACGAGCGGCCATGCGTCGCCGCGACCAGGTCGGCGTCCTTGAGCTTCAGGTCGTAGACCGGCGTGTTCGGCAGGCCCGTCATGCGCTGCCAGGTGACGCCGTCGTCCAGCGTGAAGTGGATGCCGGTCTCGGTGCCGACGAACAGCAGGCCCTTCGCGACGGGATCGGCGCGCACCACGCGGGTGATCTCGTCCTTCGGCAGGTTGCCGTTGATCGACCTCCAGCTCCTGCCGCCGTCGCTGCTCCTGAACAGGTAGGGCTTGTAGTCGGCGAGCTTGTAGCGCGTGGCGGCGAGATAGATCGTATCGGCGTCGTGCGCCGAGACCTCGACGCAGCCGACATAGGCGAGCTCCGGCAGGGCCTTGGGCGTGACGTTTGTCCACCGCTTGCCGTCGTCCCGCGTGACATGCACCAGGCCGTCGTCGGTCGAGGCCCAGATCTCGCCGCGCCGATGCGGCGATTCGACGACCGAGGCGCAGGTGGCGTGGACCTCGGCGCCGGCGCTCTCGCGGGTGATCTGGCCGCCCGAGGCGCCCTGGCGCGAGCGGTCGTTGAGGCTCAAGTCCGGCGAGATGCGCTGCCAGCTCATGCCCTGATCGCGGGTGCGGAAGACGCAGTTGCCGCCGGCATAGAGCGTGCCGGGATCGTGCGGCGAGAAGACGATCGGGAAGGTCCAGGCGAAGCGGTACTTCAGGTCCTCCGGTGCGATGCCGGTCGATTCCTCCGGCCACACGTTGACGAGCTGGATCTGCCGCGTGCGATGGTCGTAGCGCTGCAGCGCGCCCGCGCCGCCGGGCGAGGAGCCGATGGCGCCGACATAGACCACGTTGTGGTCCCGTGGATCGACGGCGATGAAGCCCGATTCGCCGGTGCCGGGATAGGAGCAGTCGGCCAGCGTGATGACGCCCCATTCCGAGGCGGAGGGCACCGAGATCGAGGTGTTGTCCTGCTGCGTGCCGTAGACGCGGTAGGGATACTGGTTGTCGATGTCGATGCGATAGAACTGCGCCGTCTTCTGGTTGTAGATCGTCGACCACGAGGCGCCCGAATTGAACGACACGTGCGCGCCGCCGTCGTTGCCCTCGATCATGCGCGTGTTGTCGTTGGGATCGATCCAGAGGTCATGGTTGTCGCCGTGGCGCGTCGAGACCTCGTTGAAGGTCACGCCGCCGTCGGTCGACTTCCACATCTGCAGGTTGGTCACGTAGACGGTGTCGGGGTGCTGCGTGTCGGCGAAGACGTGGGTGTAGTACCAGGGCCGGTGCATCAGGTCGCGGTTGGGCGACACCATCTGCCAGCGCATGCCGAAGTCGTCGGAGCGGTAGAGGCCGGTCTTGTCGCCGACTGCCTCGATCAGTGCCCAGACGCGGCCCTCGCGCGACGGCGAGATCGACACGCCGATCTTGCCCAGCATGCCGTCGGGCAGGCCGGGCTTCTTCGTGATCTCCTCCCAGGTGTCGCCGCCGTCGGTGCTGCGGAACAGGCCGCTGCCCGGGCCGCCGCTCGATATGTTCCAGAAATTGCGCCGCGCCTCCCAGATCGAGGCGAACAGGAGCCGCGGGTTGTTGCGGTCCATCGTCAGGTCGATCGCGCCCGAGACGTCGTTGCGATGGAGGATGCGCTCCCAGTTCCTGCCGCCGTCCTTCGAGCGATAGACGCCGCGCTCGGTGTTGGGCCCGAAGATGTCGCCCAGCACCGCGGCATAGACGAGGTCGGGATTGCCCGGGTGTATGCAGATCCGGCCGATGAACTTGCTGTTCCTGAGGCCGATATGGCTCCAGGTCCGGCCGGCGTCGGACGACTTGTACATCCCGTCGCCGTAGGAGACGTCGAGGCGGATGGCCGTCTCGCCGGTGCCGGCGTAGATCACGTTGGGATCCGACGGCGCCACCGCGATCGAGCCGACCGCCGAGCTGCCCATGAAGCCGTCCGAGACGCAGCGCCAGAACACGCCGCCGTCGACGGTCTTCCAGATGCCGCCGGCGCAGGCGCCGAAGTAGAACACCATCCGGTTCACCGGATCGCCCGACACCGCGACCACGCGGCCGCCGCGCGGCGGGCCGATGCAGCGCCATTTCAGGGAATCGAACAGGGAAGGATCGGTCGAGGTCGGTTTGCGCGGCATCGTACGAATAACCGTAGGTCAAATGCGCGTCGCCATGCAATCGGCTTCCGGGTAGAGTTTCGCTGCCTGCTCTGCTTCAGGGGGGACGACGCATGACGGCCTACTACGATCTGGGTTCCTACTCCCGTCGCATCACGACCAGCTCGCCCGAGGCGCAGACCTGGTTCGATCGCGGCCTCAACTGGATCTACGGCTTCAATCACGCTGAAGCGATCAAGTGCTTCGGCGAGGCGCTGAAGCACGATCCCGACTGTGCCATGGCGCACTGGGGCATCTCCTATGCGGCGGGCCCCAACTACAACCTGCCGTGGCACCTCTACGATCCGCAGGGCAAGGCGCAGGCGCTCGGCGCTGCCTACGACGCCATGCAGGCCGCGCTCGCCGTCGCCGACCGTGCTTCGCCGGTCGAGCAGGCGTTGATCAAGGCCTTGCCGGCGCGCTATCCGCAGCGCACCCCGATCGAGGACCAGCGGCCGTGGGACAAGGCCTTCACCGCCGAGATGCGCAAGCTGTTCGGCACGTTCCGCGACGACCTCGACGTTGCCTGCGCCTTGGCCGACGCGATCATGAACGAGACGCCGTGGAAGATGTGGGACCTCAATACCGGCGGCGTCGCCGAAGATGCCGGCACCAAAGAGGCGGTCGGGCTGCTCGAAGGCCTGTTCGCCGACCGGCCGGCGGCGTGGGACCATCCCGGCCTGCTGCACCTCTACGTGCATTTGATGGAGATGTCGCCGTTCCCGCAGCGCGCGCTCAAGGCCGGCGACCGGCTGCGCGAGCTGGTGCCCGACTCCGGCCATCTGATCCACATGCCGACGCACATCGACGTGCTGTGCGGCAATTACCGCGACGTGGTCGTCTATAACCAGAAGGCGGTCGCGGTCGATCGCGAGTACCTGAAGCGCGAGGGCCCGTTCAACGTCTACGCGCTTTACCGCACGCACAACCATCACTTCGTGATCTACGGCGCGATGTTCCTCGGCCAGTTCGAGCCGGCCATCAAGGCCGCGCAGGAGCTGATCGACACCACGCCCGAAGAGCTGCTGCGCGTGCCGTCGCCGCCCATGGCCGACTTCATCGAGGGCTACCTGCCGATGAAGCAGCACGTGCTGGTGCGCTTCGGCAAGTGGCGCGAGATCATCGCCCAGGAGCTGCCCCGGGACCGCGACCTCTACTGCTGCACCACGGCGATGATGCTCTATGCCAAGGGCCTGGCGCACTCGGTGCTGGGCGAGGTCGCCGAGGCCGAGAAGACGCGCACGGCGTTCCGCGAGGCCCGGGCGCGGGTGCCCGAGTCGCGGCGGGTGCACAACAACAAGGTGGTCGACCTGCTGGCGATCGCCGAGGAGATGCTGACCGGCGAGCTCGAATACCGGCGCGGCAACTTCGACGTGGCGTTCGCCCATCTGCGGCGCTCGGTCGGGCTCGAGGATTCGCTGCCCTATGACGAGCCGTGGGGGTGGATGCAGCCGGCGCGGCACGCGCTGGGCGCGCTGTTGCTGGAGCAGGGCCATCTCGCCGAGGCCGAGGCGGTCTATCGCGCCGATCTCGGCTTCGACCCGGGCATCAGCCGGGCCTGCTGGCATCCGGACAATGTCTGGGCCCTGCATGGCCTGCACGAGTGCCTGACCCGGCGGGGCGATACCCTCGAGGCGCCGCTGATCAAGGCCCGGCTCGACCTCGCCCAGGCCCGCGCCGACGTGCCGGTCCGGGCGTCCTGCCTCTGCCGACGGCAGGCCGCGTGATTTGCTGGCGTTGACACAGGGCTTCGATTAGGCTTCGCGCGCTGTAAGAGCGTCAGCGTTCCGGGACTGCTGTCAGGTCCCTACAAAACGACCAAACACAATCGGTAAGCGTTCAGTCGCGTGCGCACAGCGTTCCTTAACGGGGAGGACGTCCTATGCTGCAGAAAAGCGTTGTTACGCGTCGTGGAGTCGTGGCCGGGGGCGCTGCCTTCGGCCTTGCTGCGCCTTTCGTGCGCAGCGCCAACGCCGCCGGGAGCCTGACCATCGGTCTGTGGGACCATTGGGTGCCCGGCGCGAACGAAGTGCAGTCGGCCATCATCAAGGAATGGGCCGATCGCGAGAAGGTCGACGTCAAGGTCGACTACATCACCAGCCAGGGCAACAAGCTCCTGCTCACCCTGTCGGTCGAGGCGCAGGCGCGCTCCGGCCACGACATCATGGAGTTCACCAACTGGGAGTCGGCGCAGTTCAACCAGGCGCTCGACAGCCACGATGACGTCGTCAAGCAGGTCGTCGCCCAGAACGGCGGGATCGATCCGGCAGTGGAATATCTCGGCAAGTACCAGGGGCGGTGGCTCGGCGTGCCGATGACCCGCGGTACGCTGCTGCTCGGCTGCACGGCGCGCTTCGACATGCTGAAGGAGTATGCCGGGGTCGACTACCAGGCGCTCTACCCGGCCGGCAAGCCGCCCAACGACGCGACCTGGACCTGGGACGCCTTCCTGGCGGCGGCCGAGAAATGCCAGAAGGCCGGCCATGGCTTCGGCCTGCCGCTCGGCAACACCACCGACACCAACCAGTGGGTCGGCGCGCTGTTCCTCGCCTACGGTGCGGAGCTGATGGACGCCAAGGGCAACATCACGGTGAAGAACAACGACAAGGTCAAGCAGGTGCTGGAATACGGCAAGAAGCTCGCCGGCTTCTGCACCCCCGACGCGCAGGCGTGGGACGACGCGTCCAACAACAAGTGGCTGATCTCGGGCAACGGCTCGCTGATCTTCAACCCGCCCTCGGCCTGGGCGGTCGCCAAGCGCGACGCGCCCCAGGTTGCGGAGAAATGCTGGTTCGGCGGCTTCCCGAAGGGGCCGGCCGGCCGGTTCAATCCGATCCTGCCGCGCTTCTACGGCGTCTGGAGCTTCTCCAAGAACAAGCCGGCGGCCATGAGCCTGCTGGCCTACCTGGCGAGCCGGCCGGCGGCCGAGCGGCAGGTTGCAGCGAGCCAGGGCTACGACATTCCGCCTTATCCGAAGTTCAACGACTTCAAGACCTGGGAGGAGGAGGGACCGCCCAAGGGCGCGCTGTCGCACTACCCGATCAAGGGCGGCGACCAGAAGGCGGGCGTCGTCTGCTCGCCGGCGCCGCCGCTGATCGCGGCGCAGATCTGGGCGCAGGCCATCCAGTGCCAGATGATCGTCCGCTACTCCAAGGGCGAGTCGATCGAGAAGGTCTGCGACTGGGCCGCGATGGAGCTCGAGGGCTTCAAGCGGACGTAAGGGCTGTACGTCGCCTCATTGGCGGAAGTAGAGCCAGGGATTGCGCATGAAGGCCTGACGCGCGTCGGCCTGGGACGCGGGATCCCTGAGCGGAGCGGCGGCGCGCCGCTGGAAGAACATGTCGCGCCGCTGGCCGGTCGTGTTGGCCGAGGTGCCGTGCGCCAGGAAGCTGTGGGCGACGACGATGTCGCCCGCCTTCATGCGCGGCACCACCATGTGCGGGCTGAGGAACTTCTTCTGGCCCGCCAGCTTGACCTCGCCCCAGTGTACCGCGGCGTCCATCGGCTGCTGACGGAACCAGTCGGCGAACTGCTCGTGGCTGCCCGGCAGCACGTGCAGGCTGCCGGCCGTGTCCGTATCGACGTCGGTCAGGGCCACGCCCTGCAGGATGTTGAACACGTCGAGCACGGGCTGCTGGCCCATGTCGATGTGGAAGTTGCGGCCGACGCGGCCCTTGGTGGCAAAGCCGGGGAGGGTCGCGGCGAGCTGCACGTAGTCGACCGGCGGCGCGCTCTCGAGGATGTCCAGCGCCAGCGGATCGAGCACCTCGCTGGCCAGCATCATGAAGGCGGGGTGGCGGCAGTAGCGGATCTCGCGCCAGGATTCGTTCTTCGAGCGCTCCCAGCCCTCCGGGAACTGGGCATTCAGCCGCTCTGCGGCGTCCCGGGCCGCGCTCAGCAGGGATGCAGGGACCGCCCCGGAAACGACCGTGTAGCCGTCCCGGCGGAGTTGCTCCCAATGACGGGACCCGAACGCCATGCCCGATAGTCTGCCGTGTGCTAGGTTGGCGGCAAGCCCCGAAGGCACCTTGGAGGACACGCCCATGAACGATTTCACGACCCTGTCGCAGCGGGCCGATGCGCACGAGGCCAAGATGGCGCGCGAGCTCGACTACGTCTTCATCCAGTCGCGGCTGCACCTCTATGCCGAAGGCAAGATGGAGCTGCCGCCGAGTGCTGCGTCGCTGCTCAAGGGCAAGCCGAACGGCCGGGTATCGATGGGCGACGATCCGCGCCTGCCGGCGATGCCGGCCAAGCCGACGCTGATCGACTTCTTCCACAAGCGCTTCGGGCCGTCGATGCACCTGCTGCAGAGCGCGCATCACGCGCGCAAGAACGGCCTGCCGGAGAAGATGATCCTGGCCTGCCTGCTGCACGACATCTCGGTGGTCGGTTTCATCCGCGGCGACCACGGCTACTGGGGCGCCCAGCTGGTCGAACCCTATGTCGACGAGGAAGTGACCTGGGCGATCCGCGCCCACCAGGTGCTGCGCTTCTATCCCGACCCGGCGGTCGGCTACGAGTATCCGAAGAACTACACCGAGTGGATGGGCGCCGACTACGTGCCCGATGCCTATGTCGAGGAAGACTACAAGCGGATGCGGAACCACAAGTGGTACATGTCGGGCCGGCAGATCACGCTGAACGACATCTACTCGTTCGACCCGAACCTGCATGTCGAGCTCGACGAGTTCACCGACATCATCGGCCGCAACTTCCGCCAGCCCGCCGAGGGCCTGGGCTACGACAACAGCCCGGTCGCCCACATGTGGCGGTCGATCATCCGGCCGGCGAAGTACCTGTAGGTCCGCCTGAAGGGGCGCGCTCGCCCTCCCCCGTCTTCGGGGGAGGTGGCGCCGTCATACGGCGACGGAGGGGGAGAGCCTCAAAGGGAAATGCCGATCATTTCAGATCATGATCTGGAACCAGCAACATCAGCCGCGTTGCCTTCCCCCTCCGTCAGCGCAAGACGCTGACACCTCCCCCGAAGACGGGGGAGGGCAAGACCCGACGACCTCACTCTAATCTGTCTGGCTGCGATACCAGTCGAGGATCTCCGCCCCGGTCCACATTACCACGCCGTCGTGGCCGAGGATGTAGTCGTACAGCATCTCGAGATACTTGATCCGGTGCGGCACGCCGGTGAGGTAGGGGTGAACCGAGATCGCCATCACCCGCGGCGTCTTCGCGCCATCGAGCAGGAGCCGGTCGAAGTGATCGCGGCCGCGGCGGAAGATTTCGTCCGATGGCTGCTTCTCGACCGCGCTGATCACCACGTCGTTGATCTCGACCGAGTAGGGCACCGAGACGATCGTGCCGACGCGCGTCTCGAGCGGCACCGGCTGCTCGTCGAGCACCCAGTCGGCGACATACTCGATGCCGGCCTCGGCCAGCAGGTCGAGCGTCTCGTCGGTCTCGGTCAGGCCGGGTGACTCCCAACCGCGCGGCGGCTTGCCGGTGAAGCCCTTGATCGCGGCGATGGTGTCGGCGATCGCCGCCCGCTGGTCGTCGACCCGGTGCATCGGCCGCTGCACGAAGCCGTGGCCCATGAAGTCCCAGCCGGCGTCGAGCGCCGCCTGGCAGGCCTCCCGGTAGAGTTCGATCACCGTGCCGTTGAGCGCGAACGTCGCCTTGAGCTTGCGCGCGGCCAGCACCTCGACGAAGCGCCAGAAGCCCACCCGCATGCCGTACTCGTGCCACGCCCAGTTGGGCACGTCCGGCAGCAAGGGCTGGCCCCCCATGGCGCTTTGGGGCGGCGGCAGCACGGTGCGCGGCATGGCGCCCAGCGGGCTCCAGTTCTCGACATTGACGATCGTCCATACCGCCACCCGCGCGTCGCCGGGCAGCACGAGCTTTGGCCGCTTGGTGATCGGTACATAAGGCGTGCGGCCGCGCAGGCTGTGGCCGGGATCTTGCGCCATCGATGTTCTCCCCATCGTCGTCCCGACCGTAGCGCGAAGCGCGAAGTGGAGGGACCTTGCCTCAACGAGCACCGAGCAAGTTAAGCAGAGCTATCAGAGAGCCGCCTTGCTAAATCTTCACGTGTGTCGTTGGCATCGACACGTCTGTTAGCCTGTCGAGGTCGACACCCGAGAGCCGGATGACTGCCTTGTACGCTCCAAGAATCGTCCCGTGCTTGCGGTCGAGGTCTTCGAGCATCTTGGCACGGCCATCGTCCGAGTTCCGCCTGAAGTTGTGCTTTCGGTAGAACGAATGGAATAGCTGGTTGCGTTCCGCCAAGGCATTCGCCAGCAGCAATTCCAGATCACCCGAAAAGCCGACAGATTTAGCAAGTTGCCTCAAGAGCAGGCCGAGGGTGCTCTTGTTTATCTGGTTGTAGATTTCCGTCGCCAGTTCTCCCTTGTCGCCTGCAAAGAGGTCATGCTCCCAGCCCTCGGCGCAGAGCTGCATGGTGCCCAACTCCGTTTCCAAAAGTTGCGCTGCTTCGGCGACCTCTCCGAACTTGCGGTAAACCTCGTCGAGTGTGGGCATTGATTTCATCTCCGGTCGAATCGATCCGGATCACCGGAAGCCCAAGATGTAGTCGTCATTGGCAGCGCTCCTTTATAGCCTTCGCAAGGGCAGCGATGTCATTGGCGTTGCGCAAATGCTCCCATGGCAAGGGGCGGACAGGCAACACAACGCCTTGCATCCGCCGTCGAGCGATTTGTCCATGCTCGACTACGACCTTGAGCCGGGGCATCGAGGCAATGAGCAGCTTGATCACCTCCAAGTTGTCTTCGGGATTAGGGCCGGGGCCGCTTTTGCGTTCGTTCATGTAGACGTTGGCTTCCACGCAACGCAGCCCATGATCTTTGCGTAAGATGTCGAGCTTGGCACGTGTTCCTACGCCCTTGCGGACAAAGTCGTAGACTTGGTTGAACGCGCGAAAGTCGAACCCGGTCGTATCGTTCCACCAGTCGAGCCAGTTGGTGGTGATTTCGTTTGCGGGGTTGGTCCCGACGATCAGCACCTCGCAACTTTGCGGAGGCCCGTCACACACGAACGGCCGCATCTTAGGTCGCATCTTAAGGCGACCCTCGGGTAGCAGCACCTCCCGCAGTTTTTTGCCAAACTCGCTCATTGCTGCCACGCCAACCGCTGTCAGTATCTGCCCCAGTCTACTTCAATTCGCGCCGGGCCATGGTAAAGCCGGGCATTCAACGGGAGAAGCCAGATGAGCAACGAAGCCCTAGAACTCAGGTCCCTGATCAAGAAGAACGGCGAGCTTGAGTTATCGCTCGTCAAGGTCCCGGTGCCCGAGCCCGGGCCTGACGAGGTCGTTGTCAGGGTCGAGGCGACGCCGATCAACCCGTCCGACCTCGGCCTGCTGGTTGGCCCAGCCGACATGAGGCAGGCCAAGTCGACGGGCAGCGGCGAGGGCATCGTCGTGAGGGCCAGCGTGCCAGCAGCTTCCCTGCCGTTCCTCGCGGCGCGACTCGACAAGTCGATGCCCGTCGGCAACGAGGGCGCGGGCACCGTCGTCGCTGCAGGCTCGTCGGAGGCCGCGCAGGCACTCAAGGGCAAGACCGTGTCGATGGTCGGGGGCGCGATGTATGCTCAATACCGCCTTAAGAAGGTGACCGACTGCCAGCCGCTGCCCGAAGGCACGACGGCGCCGGAGGGGGCGTCATGGTTCGTGAACCCGCTTACCGCGCTCGGCATGACCGAGACGATGAAGCGCGAGGGCCACAAGGCACTGGTCCACACTGCCGCCGCCTCCAACCTCGGCCAGATGCTGAACCGCATCTGCATCAAGGACGGCATTGGCCTAGTCAACATCGTGCGCAACGAGGCGCAGGCCAAGCTCCTGTACGGCATCGGCGCGCGGCACGTGGTTAACTCCACCGCGCCGTCCTTCACCGACGACCTCGTTGAGGCGCTGGTCGAGACGGGCGCTACCATCGCTTTCGATGCGATCGGCGGCGGCAAGCTCGCCAGCCAGATCCTCACGGCGATGGAAATCGCGATCAACAAGTCGGCGAAGGAATACAGCCGCTACGGATCGAGCGTCCATAAGCAGGTCTACATCTACGGCAGCCTCGACACCGGCCCGGTCGAGCTGAGCCGCAACTACGGCACGGCGTGGGGTGTCGGCGGCTGGCTGCTGACGCCGTTCCTGCAGAAGATCGGCCGCGCCGGGCAGACGCCCCTGCGCCAGCGCGTGGTCGACGAACTCAAGACCACCTTCGCCAGCCACTACACCCGGACGATCTCGCTGCCCGAGGTGCTCGATCTCAAGAACATCGCTGCTTACGGCAAGCGGGCGACCGGCGAGAAATACCTGATCAATCCCAACAAAGGATGATGGTCTTGGTCCCCAGATGAACGAAGCCGAGCAGAACAGAGAGGTCTACGCGCACGTCGGATTGACCCTGCAGATGTCGCAGATACTGGAGCACGCCATCGTCAACGCCATGGTCGTGCTCGATCTCGTACCGAAGTCCACCGGCGACGTGAAGACCGTCGACGAGTGGCACGAGCGGTACGATGCATATCAAGAACTCCAGTTCGAGAAGACGCTCGGCAGATTGGTAGCCACTGTTCGCGCCGTCACGACCTTGAGCGATCAGGTCGTTGCCGATCTCAAAGAATGCATCCGCAAGCGCAATTACATCGCGCACCACTTCTTTCGTGTGCGAGCGGAAGATTTCCTCGATCAGTCGAGCCGCAGTCGAATGATCGACGACCTGGTGGAAATACAGGAGCTATTCGAACGCACCATCGATGCGTTTGAGGCGGCGCTGCAGCCTGCGTGGGACCGATACGGCTTCACCAAGGAAAGACGCGAGCAGATTGCTGACGAATATCTTCGCGAGTTCAGCGGCAAACCCGATAGCGACCGCGAGCGATAGTCCACGTTCCCGCTCGCAGCCGGTCGTCATGTCGTTCCTCTCCAGGCAGGTCTCGTGGTGGAAAAGGCTAGCACAGTGGCGAACGAGACGATGCCCAAAGCGACGAAGGCGAACATCCCGGGCAGCCCCCAGCCGAGCACGTCCAGCGCCAGCAGGCTGCCGCAGATGGCGATCACGATGCGGGTGAGGTTGGCGGCCACCGGCCAGATCATCTCGCCGGTGCCCTGGCTTGCGAAGTACAGCGCCATGGCGAGGCCGAAGAAGCCGTACACCGGCCCGACGGTGTGCAGGTAGATGCGGCCCGAGGCGAGCGCGCCGGGATGGTGGGTGAACAGGCCGAGCCACAGGTCCGGCGCGATCGCCACCGTGATGCCGATCGCCGCGGCGATGCCGCCGGCCATGAAGGCGCCGATCCAGGCGACCCGCCGCGCCCGGGCATACTGCCGGGCGCCGATGCTGGTGCCGACCATGGCGGTGAGCGCCGCGCCGATTCCGAAGCTGATCGGCACCATCATGTATTCCAGCCGGCTGCCGATGCCGTAGCCCGCGATCGCCGCATCGCCCGCGCGGCCGACCAGGCCGGTGACCATCAGGACGGTGCCGTTGGTCAGGATCACGACAAGGCACGCGATCAGCCCGACCTTCAGGATGTCGCGGAAGAAGCGCCATTCGAAGCCGTCCTTCGGCCAGTGCAAACGCAGCGCCGCGTTGCGGCCGACCAACCGCGACAGCATCCAGAGCCCGGACAGGGAAAACGAGATCACGGCCGACGCCGCGGGACCGACGATGCCGAGCTTCGGCATGCCGAACCAGCCAAGCGTCAGCGTGCCGGTCAGCGGGATCTGGACGATCGAGCCGACCACGAAGGCGTAGCCGGGAGTCTTCATGTCGCCGGTTCCGCGCAGCACCGAGGCCAGCGTGTTGGAAAGCCAGTGCGCGAAGCAGCCGAGGAACAGCACGGTCGAGAAGGCGACGGCGCGGTCGAGCGCCGCGCCGCTGCCGCCCAGCGAGTCGTAGATCGGCCGGCCGAAGCCCACCAGAACGATCGCAAAGAGGGCCGCCATGCCGAGCGCGATCACCAAGGCATGGGCTGCCGCCGCTTCCGCCGCCGCCCGGTTGCCGCCGCCGAGCGCTCGTGCGACCGACGACGAGATGCCACCGCCCATCGCGCCGGCCGACATCTGGCCGAGCGCCATCTGCGCCGGGAAGACCAGCGCCAGTGCTGCGAGGTCGATCAGACCGAGCTGCGCCACGAACCAGCTGTCGGAAATGCTGACCAGGCTCTGCATCGCCACGTTCACCACGTTGGGCGCAGCCAGGGTCAGGATGGTCGGCACGATCGGGCCGGCAAGCATCGTCTGCCGGCGGTCGGCGGGGGTCATTTCTTCCTCTTCCGGACCGCGTATGTGGACGGCCCCCGGTCTGCAAGAGCTTTTTTGATCAAGTGTGCCGAGGCGAGTGCGGTCGTATGTCCGGTCTGTTGACGCGGCCAGGCC
>JAFEFF010000001.1 GCA_018240745.1 Pseudomonadota bacterium | reverse complement strand
TCGCGCCGCGTGGTGGCGAACAGGGTCGGCGGGTAGGGCCTGCCCGGCTCGGCCGCGTGGTAGGCCGAGTAGGTCCTGAGCCACGCCCACTCCTCCGGCTTGTCGGGATCGCCGTACTCGGCAATCCAGCTCGCGCCCGCCAGCAGCTTGCTGTAGCGGCGCATGTCGATCAGCGGGATGGTGCAGAGCAATGCCCCGAAGCGCTCGGGATAGCGCGTCATCATGTTGCTGATCAGGATGCCGCCGTTGCTGCCGCCCTCGGCGGCGATGCGCTTGGGCTGCGTCACGCCGCGCCGCACCAGATCGGCCGCGACCGCCGCGAAGTCGTCGTGCGTCAACCGCTTGCCGGCACCGCGGCCCGCCTCGTGCCATGGAACACCGAACTCGCCACCGCCCCGGATGTTGGCGAGCACGCTGGTGCCGCCGCGCTCCAGCCACAGCTTGCCGATCGCCGAATTGTAGTACGGCCGCGAGGCCAGCCCGAAGCCGCCATAGCCGGTCATGTAGACGGGCGCGTCCCCGGTCTCCTTCGCGGGTCCGGTCTGGACGTACGGGATGCGCTCGCCGTCGACCGAGACGGCCTCGTGACGGCTCACCACCAGGCCGTCGGCCGCGAACACCGGCGGCGAACGCTTGAGAACGCTCGGCGCCTTCCCTGGCTCGAGCCGTAACAAAGCCGGTGGGCTGAGCGGATCCTGCGTGCTCGCCAGCAGCTCGCCGTTGGCTTCCGATCGCTCGACGTCGAGCGACCAGACATCGACCACGCCGATGCGCGGCAGGCCGCGGAGCGTGGTGCGCGCCCAGCCGGCCGCCGGATCGACCAGCTCGAAGACCGGGTCGAGATTGTCGGAGATCGCCATGATCAGACGACCGGCGTTCCACGTGAAACCCGTCAGAACCCGGCGCGGCTGCGGCTCGAACAGCAACTCGAATTTGCGGTCGCCGGCGAGGAAGGCGTCGAGCCGGATGCCGAGCAGCGAGTCGCCGCGCCAGGTGCGGCCGCCGACGACCCAGTCCTTGCGCGGCTTGATCGCGAGCCAACCGTGCGCGACGTCGAGGGTCATGCCGGTCGGCAGGTCGAGCTGTCGCTTGTCGCGCCAGACCTGCACGTCGAAGAAGCCGACCTGGTCGTAGAACCAGATCGGCCGCTCGGGATCGGTGCGATCGACGCCGCCCGCGGCGGACATGTGGTCGGCCGCCACCTCGAACAGCACCGGCGCATCTTCCGGCCTGGTGCCGCGGCGCCACAGCCGCACCGTGCGGGCATAGCCCGAGCTCGTGACTGCCCCGCCCTGAGCGCTGGCAAGCAGCAGGGTGTCACCGTCGATCCAGCTCGCGTACCCCTTGGCCTCGGGCAGCGTGAAGCCGCCCGACACGAAGGCCTTCGTCGCAAGATCGAACTCGCGCAGCACCACGGCATCGCTACCGCCGCGCGACAGGCTCACGATCGCGCGGTCGTGCGCTACGGGCCGCGTCAGCGCGCCCTTCCAAATCCAGTCCTCGCCCTCGGCCGCAGCCAGCGCATCGAGGTCGATCAGGACGTCCCATTGCGGATCGTCGGTCGCGAAGCTCTCGGCCGTGGTGCGCCGCCACAGCCCGCGCGGATGCGCCGCGTCGTTCCAGAAATTGTACCACCACGGCCCGCGCCGGCCGGGGAACGGAATCCTGTCGGGCCGGTCGAAGATCGCCGCGAGTATCGCCGCATCCTGCTCGACCGCCGGTCCGCCGAACGCCGCCACGGTGCGCGCGTTCTGATCGTCGACCCACGCCGCCGCGCGCGCGCCCTCGACCTCCTCCAGCCAGAGGTACGGATCGTCATCCGGCGCGTCGAGCGTCGGCCGTATATCCGCCACCCGCTACTTCCCGGGATCGCTGACGAACGCAACCTTGCTGAGACCTGCCTTCGAGGCGTCGGCCAGCGTCTCGGCGACGAAGCGATACGCCACGCCCTGGTCGGCGCGCAGATAGACCTCGGGCTGAGGCCGCTTCTGGCCGGCCTCGGTGAACTTCGCCTGGGCCTCCTGGCGGCTGAGCGGCTGGCCGTTCCAGAACAGATCGCCGGTCGCGTCGATCGAGAACTCGATCTTCTCCGGCTTCTGGATGTCGGCCTGCGACACCGCCTTGGGCAGGTCGAGCTTCACCGCGTGCGTCATCAGCGGCGCGGTGACGATGAAGATCACCAGCAGCACCAGCACGACGTCGATCAACGGCACCATGTTGATCTCGGCCATCGGTGTGGAGGCGTTCTTGCGGTCGAAGCTTCCGAAAGCCATGACGAGGTCTCCCGCTTACTTGACGGCGCTGAGCGCCACGCCGCCGGCGCGCAGCGAGCGGCCCTGCAGCGCGCGGCCGGTCGACAGGAAGGTCAGCAATTCGAAGGCGAAGGCGTCGAGCTTGGCGGTCAGCACGCGGTTGGCGCGCGTCAGCCAATTGTAGCCCATCACCGCCGGCAGGGCGACCGCGAGACCGATGCCGGTCATGATCAGCGCCTCGCCGACCGGACCCGCCACCTTGTCGAGCATGCCCGAGCCGGTCATCCCGATGGTGATCAGCGCGTGATAGACGCCCCACACCGTGCCGAACAGGCCGACGAACGGCGCCGTGGCGCCGATCGTGGCGAGCATGGTGAGGCCGTTCTCGAGTGCGGTGGTCTCCTCGTCGAGCACCTTCTTGATGGTGCGGGTCAGGAACTCCTGCTCGCTGCCCGCCTCCTCGAGCTTTCCGGCGCCGAACTTCTCGTGATGCTGCTGCGCGGCCAGCGAATGTGCGGTGAGATGGCCGAACGGCTCCTTGACCCCGTGGATGCTGAGTTCGTTCTGCACCGCGTCGAGCGAGGTCGCGCTCCAGAAGAAATCGATGAACTTCTTGCTGCGCCGCGAGCGGATCACCGAGGCGATGCCTTTGGACACGATCAGGTACCAGGAGATCGCCGACATGCACGCCAGCACGACCAGCAACACCTGTGCCACGATGTCGGCGTGGGTCAGGAAGTGGCCGAAGCCCAGGTCACTCGTGTCATTCATGCGTCACCTATACTACTCGGCCAGATTGAACGTGAACGGCCCTGTCACCGAAAAGGCACGCCCACCGGTGTTGACCCGCGCCTTGCGCATCGCTTCCACCGCCGCCTCGTCGAGCGCAGGATAGCCCGACGATTTCTCCACGGTGATCTGCTGGGGCACGCCGCTGGCATCGATGTAGGCGCGGATCTGCGTGGTCCCGTGGTGGCCCGCGCGCCGCTCGCGCGCCGGATACACCAGGACCGGCCGCACGCTGTAGCTCACCTGGAAGATCGACAGCGTCTGAGGTGCGGCCGTCGCGGCCTGCTGGGTCGGCTGTGGCGCCGGTGCGGGCGCGGGCGTCGCCTGCTGCGGATGCGGCCTGGGTGGCTGCGGTTTCGGTGGCGCCGGCCTGGGCTTCGGCGGCTTGGGTGGCGGCGCCTGGACCGGGAATTCGGGCGGCGGCAGATCCGGCATCGGTGGCTGGATCATCGATTCGAGCTGCGGCACTTCGGGTGGCGGCGTGTCCTCCGGCGGCGGCACGTCGAGCTGCACCTCAGGCTCGGGCGGCCGAGGCGCCTGCTCGGTGACCATGCGCACTTCCATGGAGGCCACGTCCCCTACCGCCAGCGGCCTGGGTTGCACGCTGGCGAGCGCCCAGCCGACGCCGGCGTGGAAGACGATCACCGACGCCAGCACGCCCCATCGCGCTCCACGAGACAATGGCTGGATGTAGGCCGGCTGGCTCATGACATCTGGTTCATGACATGGGCCAGATGGCGAGCCCCATCGTCGTGACGACGGCGGTGGCGAAGATGGCGATGCCCAGCGTGCGGCGCCGATTGGTCTCCCACCACAGGATCAGGCCGCTCACCGAGAGGAAGATCAGGCTGCCCGCCAGCGTGTCGATCAGCAGGATCCACGGGATCGGCATGCCGACGCCCTTGTGCAGGTTGGTGAGCGTGGCGATGAAACCGTTGGTCGTGGTGCGCACGCTCGCCGACTTGTTGCCGGCCCAATACTCGACCTGTACCAGGCGGTTGGGGCCACCGAAGTTGAACATCCAGCGCTCGGGCTGCATCAGCGGCCGCTCGCCGTTGCGGTTGGCGCCCTTCTCGGCCCATGGCACCGGCCGCGCCTTCTCGATGCGCACGTTGTTGGGGCCGCGGTCGAACTTCAGCGCGCCCTGCAGCCAGGCAGCCATCGCGTCCACCGTCGGCGGCGCGGGATCGGGCAAGGCGAGCTGGGCGTTCATGTGCTGCTGCGAAGGCAATTCGAGCTTGAGCATCGCGCGATGATTGAGCCACACCCCGCTCAACCCTGTCATCAGGCCGAGCAGTGCGCCCCAGAGGCCGAACCAGCCATGCATCCGGCGCACCCAGCGCACGAACGCCAGGCGCCGGTTGACGCGCGGTTCGAACGTGCCGGCGGTCGTGTCGACCATCCTAGGTCTCGCTCCATTGGCGCACGAGATTGTGATAGCAGCCGATCAGCGATCGGCGCGCCGTCTGGTCCGCATTGGTCTGGTTGAGGCGCTGGATAGCGCCGTCCATCTCGTAGAGCAAGGCGCGCTGCTGGTCGTCGCGGATCAGGCTCTGCACCCAGAAAAAGCACGAGGTCCGCACGCCGCGTGTGATCGGCGTCACGTTGTGCACACTGGTGGCCGGATAGACCACCATGTCGCCGGCCGCCAGCTTGACGCTGTGCCGGCCGTAGGTGTCCTCGACCTGCAGCTCGCCGCCGTCATAGTCCTCGGGATTGGTGAGGAACAGCGTCGCCGACACGTCGGTGCGAATCTTTCGGCCGTCGTGCGGGCTGATGCGCACGCTGCCGTCGACATGTGCGCCGAAGGTCATGCCCTCGCTGTAGCGGTTGAACATCAGCGGGTAGATGACGTTGGGCAGCACGGCGCTGATGAACAGCGGATTGCGCTCGAGTGCCGGCACGACAATGCGCTGGCAGGAGACAGCTACCTCCGACAGCTCGTCGATCTGCTGGTTGAACTTGACCGGCGCGCCCTGGTAGCCCGCGGTCACCCGTCCATCGACCCACGCATTGGCGCGGTCGAGCCGCTCCCGCACGCTGACCAATTGCGCGGCGTCGAGGACATTGGGGATGCAGACCAGCATCGCGTCACATCCGATGCGTGAGCGTGAGCATCGCCGTCAGGCCCGAACCCGGCACCACGCGACCGCCGTCCGAGGCGATGATCTGGTCGTAGTAGGTCGCGTTCAGCACGTTGAAGACGTTGAGCCGCACGTCGTACGTCGGCTGGCGATAGGCCGCGGTCGCGTCGAAGCGGACGAAGCCCGGCACCACGGTCGAGTCGGTGTTGTTGGCATAGCGCTGGCCGATATAAGTGGCGCCGCCGCCGATCTCGTATTTGCCGTCGAAGGTGTAGGTCGTCCAGAGGTTGGCCGAATCGCGCGGCGTGTTGATCGGCTGGTTGCCGGTGGTGCCGACGCCGATGCCGTTCAGGATCACCGCGTCGAGGTAGGTGTAACCGCCGAACACCTGCCACTCCGGTGTGATGCGGCCGGCCACGCCGGTGCGCACTCCCCTCACGCGGATCGTGCCGGTGGCGGTGAAGGTACCGTCGTTGTTCTGTGATCGTGCGTTCTGTTTGGTGATCTGGAACAGCGCGCCGGTGAGCGACAGGTTGTCGTCGAGCAGGCCGAGCTTGGCGCCGCCCTCGATCGATTCGTTGGTTTCCGGCGGCAGTGGCTGGCTGACGCCGGTGGTCGAGACCAGTTGCTCGAGCGACGGATTGAACGAGGTGCTGTACGAGACGTAGTAGGTCTGCTCCTGGGTCGGCTGCCAGATCACGCCGCCGCGCACGCTGGCGAAGGTCGTGGTCTGATCGGCATAGGCGAGCGTGTTGTTGCCGGCAGTGTTGAGGGTGTTGATCGTGTTGCCGATCTGCGCCCAGTAGACGTCGTAGCGCACGCCGCCGACCAGCTTGAGCTGGGGAATCACCGTGATGGTGTCGTTGAAGTAGCCGGCGAAGCTCCGCGCCTGAGCCGTGGCGAGGTTGCTCGGGATCTGCGGCCCGCCCGGATCGCCGCTGCTGCTCGGATAGTAGAGCGAGGTACAGCCGACATAGCCGTTGGTCGCGAACGGCGACTGCAAGGGCACGCCGTTGCACGTCCCGGGTCGGTAGCTGTTCTGGTTGTAGTAGCTCTCGTAGCCGAGCTCGATGCCGGTCAGGAGGTTGTGCTCGACCGGGCCGGTGTCGAACTTCCAGGTGAGTTCGGTCTGGTTGTCGATCGCGACATCGAAGATGTTGCGGTCGTGGCTCTGCTGCCGGACGTAGAGGTTGTTGGGCGACACGGCAGTGAACCCGCCGGCCGGCGCCGCGACGAAGCTGCCGTTCGCCGCGATCGTGCCGACGCTCTGCGGCGCGGTCTCGCGGGCGTTGGTATTGACCCAGTTGAACTGGGTCTGGTTGCGCAGCGACAGGTTCTTGTCGAACTTGTGGTCGACCGTGGCGCCGAGCGTCAGGATGTTCTGCATCGTGCGGTCGTCGTTGAAGCCGTAGGCGTTGTTGCGGTCGACATTCGCCGGCCAGCCGTTGACCGGCGGCAGGCCGTAGTCCGCCTGGTCCCAGTTGTGCTGCACCAGGGCGTACAGTGTGATCCCGGTCGGCGTGCCGATGCCGAGCTTGTAGGACGGGGCGAAACCGAGATCGAGCACGTCGGTCTGGCCACGCGTGCTGACCTTGCCCTTCTGGATCATCGCGTTGGCGCGGAACGCCTCATGGTCCCCGGTCGGCGTGTTGACGTCGACCGTACTGCGCACGAGGCCGTTGGTCGTGACTGCGCCGGTGATCTCGGTCGCCGCCTGGAGCGAGGGCTTCTTCAGAACCTGGTTGATCACGCCGCCCGTCGAGCCGCGGCCGAACAGCATCGAGGACGGCCCGAACAGCACCTCGATCTGGTCGAGCGCGAAGATGTCGCGATAGTACTGGCCGCGGTCGCGCATGCCGTCGACGAACAGGTCGGTGCGCGCCGTGAAGCCGTTGATGTTGATGTTGTTGCCGATCTGGCCGCCCTCGGCCGCGCCGATTGTGATGCCCGGCACGTTGCGGACCGCCGAGGTGAGCGAGGTGGCGCCCTGCGACTGCATCAGCGCCTTGTTGACGATCACCACGGACTGCGGGATGTCGCGGACGTCCCCGGCGCCCAGGCGGTTGAGCGAAGGCGCCGGCGGCGCGAAGTCGTCGCTCGGTCGCGAGCCCGTGACGGTGATCGGCGTCATGGTCGCGGTCGGCATGCTGCTGGTATCGGCAGGCTTGGTCGCGTTCGGCTGGTCAGGCGGCGTCGGGGCAGGCGATGGCTGCGACGGGCTGGCCTGCTGGGCCATCGCCACCGGTGTTCCCACCAGCAGCCCCATCATCGCCGTTTTGACTGGTACATGACGCGCCACGGGAGCCCCCAACGATCTTGCGAATGATTAGCATCTGCATATGGCAAATGCGAATCGCTCGCAATACCCTTTGTGGCCCTACTTCCGCTGCACCCGAAGTCCCGACGCGAACAGCGCCGCCCCGACCATGACCAACAACAGTCCCGCGCCCATGGCGACCCGAACCGGCCAGTGCGTCTCGGGGGCATCATCGACGATCTGAGGGCGCGCTGCGGGATCGTCACCTCGGTACCGGATGGCGGTCTGGTGCACCGTCAGCTGGCCGTTCCGGGTGATCTTGTTCCAGAAAGCCTCACTGACCGGGATTGGCCCGTAATGATGCACGCCCGTCCCGTCCGACCAGCCGAGCCGCACGGCGTAGCCAGACCTGGTTTCCGTGGCCTGCAGTATATCGGCCGTGATCTGCTCCGCGCCCACGGCGATCGCATCGGCCGATCGTCCCCACGACCAGGCGCTGAAAGCCAGGAAGCCGCCCACCACCAGCAGCCCGAGGCCGTAGAACGTCCGGCGCGGCGGCAGCGGCCGGGCTGGCATCGCCGTGATGGTCCTTCGCCCACGGGCGCCCAGCAGCGTGAGCGCGGCGAAGCCCGCCCAGGCCGCGAGCGCCGCATAACCCGACGCCGCGAGCCAGCTCTGCAGCGAGGCCAGGCGTGCGCTGGCATCCGAGGTGATGACCGGCACGACCGATTCGTCGTCCAGCACCTTCACCGGCACGGGCATCAGCCGGACCTGGTTGCCACTGACGATCGACCGCTCGAAGCCCGCGGATACCGGCACGTTGCGGAAATTGCGCGGCTGGCCGTCCTTGCCCTTCCACTCGAGATCGACCGCAAGCGACTGCTCGACGAAGCGCGGCCGCCAGCCATCGGCGGTGACGACCGGCAGGGATTGCGCGCCGGTGATCTGCGCCGTCGTTGGATAGCCGTCCTCGAGCGCGCGTTGCATCTGGCGCCGGTTGTCCCAGGTCCCCAGCATGACCAGTGTGGCCAGCAGCGCGATCAGAAGGAGGAAGTTGCGACCCACGGTGTCCTGCGCGCCCTTCGATCGGATTGGCGACCCCGGCGTGACTCGAACACGCAACATCCTGCTTAGAAGGCAGGTGCTCTATCCAGTTGAGCTACGGGGTCGTGCTCAGTGCGTCCAGCGGCCGACCCGATTGTAGGCGAAATTGTCGGCGTAGGCCTTGGGTCTGATGGCCCGTACGTGCGGCGTCTCGACCGTGTACTGCCAGCCGTTCTTCTCGGCATGGGCCTTGGCCTCATCGAGCGTGGCGAAGCGCAGCTGCACCTGCTGCATGGTATCGCGCGAAGCGGTCCAGCCCATCAGCCGCTCCATCTCCTTCGGCGCCGGCTCGGTCTCCAGCACCCAAAGCTGGGTCGTGGCGACGCCGGACTGCATGGCCGTCTTGGCCGGCTTGAAGATTCGAACCTTCATCGGTCTCCACTCTCTTGCGCGGGGGCGTGGTCGGGGCGGCCGGATTTGAACCGACGACCTTCTGCGCCCAAGGCAGACGCGCTACCAGACTGCGCTACGCCCCGCCGCAAACGCTTGATGACGCGGGGGTTTTTACCAGCGGCCGGGGCGCCTCGAAAGCGTAAATTCGGATGTGCTAAAGTGGCGATATGTTCGACCAGACACCCGAGGAAGGCCGGCCCGGCCGTGCGCCATCGATCAATGTGCTGGGCGGACCGCTGCTGCCCTGCTCGGCCGCGCCGCTGACCGGCTTCTATCGCGACGGCTGCTGCAATACCGGCCGCGAGGACATGGGCCTGCACACGGTTTGCGCCGTCATGACCGCCGAGTTCCTGGCCTTCTCGAAGGCACACGGCAACGACCTCTCCACGCCAATGCCGGAATACGGCTTCGCCGGCCTGAAGCCCGGCGACCGCTGGTGCCTGTGCGCGGCACGCTGGAAGGAGGCGCTCGACGCCAACGCCGCGCCGCAGGTCGTGCTCGAGGCGACCCACGCCGTGACCCTGCAGATCGTGCCGCTTGATGAGCTGAAGAAGTACGCCGTCAAACTTCAGTGATTGCCCCGCAGCGCTGCCATCACCGGCGTGGCGGTGAACATCCTCGTCGAACTGTGTCCCACGCCGTCCACCTCGACCAGCGTCCAGCCGAACGACCAGCCATGCTGCGCGGCCACCGCCTTGGCCGAGTCGAAGGCGTTGCGCCCGCGCTGATAGCGGTTTGCCCCCTGCAACTTGGCCGCGACCGACTGGTCGAGTGCGGCGTCGCCGGTATCCGAGCGGCCGAGCGCCACGATCACCGGCCGGGCGAGATAGAGCCGCAGCGCCTCCTCCGCGCTCTCGGCCGGCTTCAATC
Source organism: Pseudomonadota bacterium (assembly GCA_018240745.1). Taxonomy (GTDB): domain Bacteria; phylum Pseudomonadota; class Alphaproteobacteria; order Reyranellales; family Reyranellaceae; genus Reyranella. The sequence goes on along the minus strand of JAFEFF010000001.1, from coordinate 5,085 downwards.
CGCCGAAGCCGAACGGAATTGCCGTCGTCTTGCTGGGCATCACCCAGGTCGACGGGTTGGCGACCAGAATGCGCACCGCCCTGCTGTCCGTGAAGGCGGCGACGCGGCTCAGGAACTGCGCTCCGCCGGAATGGCCCATCAGCATGAACGGCATTCCCGGGTCCCCGAGGATCTTTCGGGCCCAGTCCGCCAGCGGCTCGACCAGATCGACGGTCCGCGTGCCGGGCGTCACCAGGTGACCATGCTCGATGATGCCGCCGTATTGATAGAGATCGCGCGGGTAGGTCCTGGCATCGAATTCGGGCGCCACCACGACCGCGCAGATCCGATCTGCCACCGGCCGCGCGCGGTCGCGGTACCGGTCCGCGTCGCGATCGATCCCGTGGAAAACCATCAACAGCACGTGCGGCTGGCAGCTCTGCGGCCGGTAGGTCTCCACCTTCAACGACGTGCCGGCTATTACCGCGACCTGCGCGCCGGTTCCCGGCTCGATGCCGGACTGCGCCTGCGTCGCGAACGGCAACGCCAGCGCCAACCCCATGGCCCACAACACGCGCATTGGCTCCCCCGTTCGCACACGGCGGGAGCTTAAGGCATCGTCAGGCCTCGATGAACTGGTAGCCGGTGCAGATCCGGCCATCCTCGCCGAGTACCAGGAAATCGAAGCCGATCGAGATCACCTCGCCGCCCGCGGCCGGCAGCATCTCCCAGCGCAACTTGATCGTGTTGTGATGACCGTCGACGCCGTCACGCAGGCGGAACACGTTGCCCTTCTCCTTCACCCACTTGTGGTAGGCGTTGGCGACCCGCGTCTCGATGCCGTCATAGCCAACGGCCTCGAGCGCACGGGCGAGATGTTTGGCATCCTCCTGCCACAGTTCTCGGATGGTCTGACGGCGCCGGTCGTTGTCGGGCTCGTTCCAGACGTTGACGTAGCGGTCGACGAAAGCGGCAATCTCGGTCATGGCTGTCTCCTTGCCGCCCTGAAATGCCGCCCGCGACGCGCCCTCGCGATGACATGAGAGGTAATTGCGTATGAAGAGCTGGCCCACGATCAACGGCGACCTCGCCGACTACGTCGACAAGAACTGGCTGCGCGACAGCCCGCTCAAGCGCCGGCTGCGCGAGGAGACCGCAAAGCTGCCGCAAGCCGGCATGCAGGTCTCCGCCCACCAGGGCCAGCAGATGGCGCAGCTCGCGAAAGCGATCGGCGCCCGGCAGGCGGTCGAGGTCGGCACCTTTACCGGCTATTCGGCGCTGTGCGTCGCCGAGGCGCTGCCGGCCGACGGCAAGCTCTGGTGCTGCGACGTCAGCGAGGAGTGGACGAGCATCGGCCGGCGCTACTGGAAGGAGGCCGGCCTCGACCACAAGATCGAGCTCACCGTCGCCCCGGCGCTCCAGACGCTCGACGGCCTGCTGGCCAAGGGGCTCGCTGGCCGCCTCGATATGGCGTTCATCGACGCCAACAAGAACGACTACGACGCCTACTACGAGCGTTGCCTCACCCTGCTCCGCCCTGGCGGCCTGATCCTGATAGACAACGTGCTGTGGGGCGGTTCGGTGGTCGACCGCGACGACAAGACCAGCGACACCAAGGCGATCCGCGCACTCAACGCCAAGCTCGTCAGGGACGAGCGCGTCGACCTCACCCTGTTCGCCGTTGGAGACGGCATGACCGCGGCGCTGAAACGATAAACCGGCGAGATCTAGGCGTTGCCGAAGATCGGGTGCTTGACCTTGTCGCCCGGCTTGATGCCGAGCAGCGCCGCGCTGCCGCCGTTGATCTCGAGCACGGCGCGGACCGGATAGCGGCTGGGGATGGTGTCGGTCGACATCGGCACGGCGTTGGCATGCACGTGCTTGATCGTGCCGTCGCCGGCAATGAACACCATGTCCAGCGGGATGAGCGTGTTTTTCATCCAGAAGCTGACCGGCATCTCCCTGAAGAAGTCGAACAGCATGCCCTCGTGGGCGCCGAGCTGCTTGCGGAACATCAAGCCGTGCGCGCGCTCCGAGTCGGTCGTCGCCATCTCGACCTCGAACGTGATCTCGCGACTGGCCGTCACGATCACAAGCGACGACTTCTTGAACTGGATGTCGGCTTCTTGCGCGCAAGCAGGCACGGCCGCCACGATGAACGAGGCACCGAGCAGGACACGCCGGCCGAGCGGCCGCGACACGAACTGGAACGCCATGCGCCCTTAGTGCGCGACGAGCCTAGCCGTGGTCAAGCGGCGCGGATCTCGACGACCTGCAGGCCCTTCTGGCCCTCGGAGATGCGCACCATCACCTTCTGCCCAGGCGCCAGCGAATCCATGCCGTGCCGGCGCAGCACCGCTGCATGCACGAAGATGTCGCCGTCAGCGGACTCGCGAGTCACGAAGCCATAGCCGCGCTCATTATTGTACCACTTGACCAAGGCACTGATGTATTCGCCGACCGCGATGCTTTCCGGCGCCGGAGGCGGCTTGGGCGTGGTGCTGACGCACGTCGACGAATCGACGTCGAGCACCTTCATGACCTGCCAGCCCTTCGGGCCGCGCACGCCTGAACAAGTCACTGTCGCACCGGGCTTGAGGTCTTCATGCCCGGATTGGCGCAGTGTCGTTACGTGCAGGAACGCATCGCTGTTGTCGGTTTCAAGGGCCAGGAAACCATAGCCCTTGACTGCATTGAACCACTTGACTTTACCACGCAGCTCAATCGACGCGCCGTTGTCCCCGCTTGGCTCTCCCTGTTGGGTCGTCATTTTCAACGATCCCTGTTGTTATGGAAGAAACTTTAGCAGTCCGGTGGATGGGCGCAATACTTGAGAGCATTTCCGAGCGTAAGTTAGGCAAAAGGTCCTGACCTAACGGGGAGAGGCACCGGTGTTCAGAAGCGATTTGTTCCAAGGCAAGCGATTCCTGATTACCGGCGGCGGCACGGGGCTGGGCAAGATCATGCTCGACCGTTTCGTCGGGCTCGGTGCAGACGGTGTGATATGCGGCCGCCGCGGCACCGTGCTCGAGGAGACGGCCCGGGAGATCATGGCCAGGTATCCAGGGCGCCGGGTCGACTGCTTCACGGTCGATATTCGCGTCGCGACTGCGGTCGAGGAGATGATCGGCGAGATCTGGGCCGGCGGCCCGCTCGACGGATTGGTCAACAACGCTGCCGGAAACTTCATTTCCCAGACCAAGGATCTCAGTCCGCGCGCCTTCGATGCCATCGCCAACATCGTCCTGCATGGCACGTTCTATGTGACCAATGCCTGCGGCAAACGCTGGATTGCCGAGCAGCGCCAGGCGAGCGTGATCAGCATCCTCACCACCTGGGTCTGGACCGGCAGCCCGTTCGTCGTGCCCTCGGCCATGTCCAAGGCGGGCGTCGCGGTGATGACCCAGAGCCTGGCGGTCGAATGGGGTCGGCACGGCATCCGCCTCAATGCCATCGCTCCCGGCCCCTTCCCCACCGAGGGCGCATGGGCGCGGCTCAACCCGATGAAGGAAAGCGACGAGGACCGCTACAGGGCGCGCAACCCGATGGGCCGGGTCGGCCGGCCGAGCGAGCTCGCCAACATGGCGGCCTTCCTGATGAGCGACGAGGTCGCCTACATCAATGGCGAGGTGATCGCCATCGACGGCGGGATGGGCATCATGGGCAACGGCACCTTCTCCAACATGATGGCCTACAGCGAGGACGACTGGCGCCGCATCCGCGAGCAGATCCAGGCGACCAACGCGTCCGACAAGGCCAAGCGCTCGTGATCTAGGCGAGCGCTGCCGCCAGGGTCTGGTGGAAGTGAACGATGGCGCTTTCGTAGCGGCCGAAGGTGAAATGGCTGTTGCCACCGCTCGCCAGCCCGCGCTGGATCGCTTCAACCACCGCCCGGTCCTCGAGCGCGCCGGTGTTGCCGACGAACTCGGCGTCGCGTTTGGCCTCCGCCAGTGCCGCCGGGTCGTCGCCGCCGCCGTTGGTCAGGGTGTAGGTGAACTGGCGCGTGCGGTCGACGGCGAGCGGCTCCAGCACCACGATGTTGGTGTGGCGCGACAGCACGGTGACCAGCACGTTCGGGAACAAGTGGTAGACATAGGTCAGCAGCCCGTCGACCCGCCGTTCGGCGGGCGGCACCTGGGCGAGCTTCCGGATGCGCTTGAAGGGATAGGTCACGCGGCTGTTGCGGCCGAACAGGTCGATGACGTTCAGGTTGTCGAAGCCGTAGGGCAGGAAGCTCTCGGGGTGCGTGCTCTTGATGTGATAGCCCTCGATGAAGCTCTCCAGGAAGATCTTCCAGTTCACGTCGAAGTCGCGCTCGGCGGTCGCGAACAGGCGCTGGTCGGCCGCGATCAGGCGATCGAGCCCGCCGAGCGGATCGCCTTCGAGCGCGGGCTCGTCTTGGGTCACGAACACCAGGCCCATGCACTCGCTCGCCGTCACAGGCACCAGCGGGTGCGCCTCCTTGTCGAAGCCCGGGAAGCCCGCTTCGTGCGGGATGTGCCGCAGCCGCCCCTCGAGGTTGTAGGTCCAGCCGTGATAGCGGCAGATGAAGGCCCGCACGCAGCCGGTGCCGCTCGCGACCTGCATGCCGCGATGGCGGCAGGCGTTTCGGAAACCGCGAACCCGGCCGTCGGTCCCGCGCACCACGACCAGCGGCACGCCGGCAGCCTCGCGGGCGACGAACGAGCCGGGCTCCGGCAGGGCCGCTGACGGGCAGAACGGCGTCGGACAACGGCGCAGCACGCGCTCGAGCTCGGCCTGCAGCCGATCGGGATTGCGGTAGTTGGCGACCGGCTCGCGCCAGACCTGCTCGCCGAGATCGGTGGTCCCGTTCGCGATGTGATCCAGGACCCGCCGCGCGACCGCCTGGTCGTCCATTCCCGCTTTCATGCGGCGCAGCATACGCCCGCACCCCGTGCCGGGCCTACAGGCCACCTGCAGCACTGTGGCTTTTGCGCATCACCGCCCCGAAATCGCCCCAGCGGTTCACGATGGACGGCGTCTCCCGCCGCAATTGAGCCAAACTGTAGTGGTGGTTTGGGCATCCGGTTCAACAAGCCGAGTTGGGAAACGAGCTGCTCGCGTGTGGTGCAAGATCAAGACTCT
>JAFEFF010000019.1 GCA_018240745.1 Pseudomonadota bacterium | reverse complement strand
TGGAGGCGGAGGCGCCTCCTCCTCACCCGCCTTCGAGCTCTGGCCCCTCGCGCCGCACCCGATGCGCTTTCCGCCGGCGAATCGCTGCAGGATGCTGCGGGCCGGCGACAGGAGCCGCCTGCATTGAACGGCGGATGGCTTCCAAGCAACACGGGTCTCGCGCGACGACGCGCTCTCGCATGACGCGGCCGTGGGACTGATGAAGGCGTGGAGCCGATTCCCCGTACAGGAAATCTCGCTGGACATCGTGAATGCCGCCCTGGTCGTTCGTGGCCGGCATCGGCTGTCGTATTGGGACAGTTCCATCGTGGCAGCCGCCCAGGCGCTGGGTTGCCGCGAGCTGCTGAGCGAGGACATGAACCACGGCCAACGGATTGGATCGGTCAAGATCGTCAATCCTTTCCGCGACTGACCCGACCGCGGGGGACTTGACCCCGCGCCTCCAATCCACGACTTAGCCGCGCATGTCGGGCTTCCCGTATGACGTGATCGTGGTGGGCGGCGGCCATGCCGGCTGCGAGGCGGCGGCGGCCGCGGCGCGCCTGGGGGCACGGACCCTCCTGCTCACCCATCGGTTGGACACGATCGGAGAGATGTCCTGCAACCCGGCGATCGGTGGTCTGGGCAAGGGACACCTGGTGCGGGAAATCGATGCATTGGACGGCGTCATGGGGCGCGCCATCGACCGGGCCGGCATCCAGTTCCGGATGCTCAACCAGAGCAAGGGCCCGGCCGTCCGCGGACCGCGGGCCCAGGCCGATCGCAAGCTCTATCGCCGGGCCATGCAGGCGCTGCTGGCCGAGCAGGCGAACCTCGAAATCCGCGCCGAGGCGGTCGCGGATATTTTGTCAGACACACGGAATGCGTGTATCGGCGTCGTCACCGCATCGGGCAAGGAAATCCGCGCCGGCCGCGTGGTGCTGACCACCGGTACGTTCCTGCGAGGCCTGATTCATATAGGCGAAATCACCATGCCTGCGGGGCGTGCGCGCGGCCAGCGGGATGGCTTTCCGACGGATCTCGCGGCCGATGCCGTCGAACCGCCGTCGACGGCGCTCGCCCGGAAGTTGCAGGCCGCCGGCTTCCGGATCGGCCGCCTCAAGACCGGCACGCCGGCGCGGCTCGATGGCCGCACCATCGACTACAGCGCGCTCGAGAAGCAGGACGGCGACCGGCCGCCCCAGCCCTTTTCCTACCTGACGCGGGCGATCGGCACGCCCCAGATCGCCTGCCACATCACCGAGACCACGGCCGCGACCCACGAGATCATCCGCGCCAACCTGCATCGCGCGCCGATGTATTCCGGCCAGATCGAGAGCGTCGGTCCGCGCTATTGCCCGTCGATCGAGGACAAGGTCGTGCGCTTCGCGCAACGCCAGCGGCACCAGATCTTCCTCGAGCCCGAAGGCCTCGACGATCCGACGGTCTACCCCAACGGCATCTCGACCTCGCTGCCAAGGGAGGTCCAGCTCGCCCTGCTGCAGACCATCCCGGGGCTCGAGCGGGCCGTCATGCTGCGGCCGGGTTATGCCATCGAATACGATCATGTCGACCCGCGGGAGCTTCATCCGACCCTGGAGACTCGGAGGATGCCGGGCCTGTACATGGCCGGCCAGATCAACGGGACGACGGGCTACGAGGAAGCTGCTGCCCAAGGGTTGATCGCCGGCTTGAATGCGGCCCTGGCGGCGGCCGGTTCGGCGGCGTTTCACGTGGACCGCGCCGATGGCTATCTCGGCGTCCTGATCGACGACCTCGTGACCTTGGGTGTGACCGAGCCCTATCGGATGTTCACCTCCCGCGCCGAATACCGTCTGTGGCTCCGGGCGGACAACGCCGACCAGCGGCTGACCCCCAAGGGACTGAAGATCGGCTGCGTCGGTACCGAGCGCGCCGGGGTGTTTCACGTGAAACAGCAGGCACTGGCCGAAGGCCAGGCCAGGCTGGAGAGCCTGAAGGCCAGCCCGTCAACCTTGGCCAGGCAGGGCGTCGCCATCAACCAGGACGGGGTGATCCGCTCGGCCAAGGATCTGCTGGCCTATCCCGATATGGGCTGGGACCGGATTCGGACCCTCTGGCCGGAGGTTGGTGTCATCCCGCCCGAGATCGCCGAGCAACTCGCCATCGATGCCCGGTACGAGGGCTACCTGGCCCGGCAACGTCAGGACATTGCGGCCTACCGCCGGGACGAGGCCCTGCAACTCCCCGCCGACCTGGACTACGAGGCGGTGGGTGCCTTGAGCAACGAAATTCGCCAGAAGCTTGCGACCCATAAGCCGGCTACCCTCGGTCAAGCGGCGCGGATCTCCGGGGTCACCCCGGCAGCCTTGGTCGCCCTTCTGCGCTACGTCCGGCGTCGGGCCGCCTGAGCGGTTGGCCCGAAATGCCCGCGTAAGTCATGAGCCATATCCACGCCGGTCGCGAGTTGTTTCTCGAGGAGATGCAGGAACTCCGGGTCGATGTTTCACGTGAAACACGCGACCAGCTCGAGGCGCTGGTCCACACTCTGGGGCGCTGGCAGAAAGCCATCAATCTGGTCGGCAAGGCGACCCTCGAGGATATCTGGGTCCGGCACGTGCTCGATTCCGCTCAGCTCATCCCCTTGATCCCGAAAGACACCCGGACCCTCGCCGATCTCGGCAGCGGCGGCGGTTTTCCCGGACTGGTTCTGGCGGCGCTTCGGCCCGATCTCGACGTGACGCTGATCGAATCGGACGTCCGCAAGAGCGCTTTTTTGGCCGAGGCCAGCCGGCGAATGTCCTTGAAAAAGCAGCCGAAAGTGGTGATTTCCCGGATCGAAACGGCGCCGCCCGCCAAAGCCGATGTCGTAACTGCGCGAGCGCTCGCTCCGCTTTCCCAACTGCTTGCGTGGGCGGCCCCGCACAAAGCTGACACCGCTATTTGCCTTTTCCACAAAGGGAAAGGGTGGCAGGCTGAGGTTACAGAAGCCAAAAAGGACTGGGACTTCGAAGCCCAGCCATTCTCGAGCGTGACCGACCGTGAATCCGTCCTCCTCCGGATCAGCCAGTTCGCCGCCAAAGATCTACGCCATCGCTAACCAGAAGGGTGGCGTGGGCAAGACCACGACGGCCATCAATCTCGCTACGGCTTTGGCCGCCGTGGGCGAGAAGGTTTTGTTGATAGACCTTGACCCTCAAGGGAACGCCTCGACGACGCTGGGTCTCGGGCGAAATGAGCGCTCACCCGGTTCTTACGAGTTCCTGCTCGGCCTGAGCGGGCTCGACGAGTCTGTCCGCGAGACCAAGATTCCGGGCCTGTGGGTGATGCCGGCCAACGTCCAGCTCGCCGGCGCCGAGATCGAGCTGATCGACGTCGAGCGGCGCGAGCATCGCCTGGCCGACGCGCTCAACGCCGAGGGCAACGACGCGCGTACGCGCTGGGACATCGTCCTGCTCGACTGCCCGCCTTCTCTCGGGCTGGTGACCCTGAACGCCCTGGTGGCGGTCGACGCCGTGCTGGTGCCCTTGCAGGCGGAGTTCCTGGCGCTCGAAGGCATCGGCGCGCTGCGCAACACAATCGAGAGAGTCAGGAAGGCTCTCAACCCAACGTTGCATATCGCCGGTGTCGTGCTGACCATGGTCGATCGCCGCATGACCTTGAGCCAGCAGGTCGAGGCCGATGTGCGCGGCCATTTCGGCGAGCTGGTATTCGGGACCACCATCCCGCGCAACGTCCGCATCGCCGAGGCGCCGAGCCACGGCCTGCCGGTGATCATCTACGACAATGCCTGTGCGGGCTCGCAGGCCTACATCCTGCTGGCGAGCGAATTCATTCGCCGCCGCCGCACCGCCGCCGAAGCGGCCGCTGCTGAAGCGGCCGATCGAGCCACCATCGAAGTCGCCAACCAAGCCACTGATCAAGCCACCGGGACCTCATGAGCCTGCCTCCCAAGCCGCGCGGTCTCGGCCGCGGCCTCTCCGCCCTTCTCGGCGACGAGGATGTCGCCGCCGCCGTGGCGCCACCGCCGGCCGCGCGTCCCGCTGCGCCGGCTTCGCCTGCCGCGCCCGCCGGTCGCGCGCCGATGACCCTGCCGACGGCGCATCTGCGCGCCGGCAAGTACCAGCCGCGGACCGTGTTCGAGGACATCGACATGCTCGTCGAGTCGGTGCGGCAGCACGGCCTGCTGCAACCTATCCTTGTGCGCCCGGTATCCGGCCTGCCCGACGCCTACGAGATCGTCGCCGGCGAGCGCCGCTGGCGCGCGGCGCAGAAGGCGCAGTTGCACGAGGTGCCGGTCGTCGTGCGCAGCCTCGACGACCTCGACACGCTGCAACTCGCCCTGGTCGAGAACCTGCAGCGCGCCGACCTCTCGCCGGTCGACGAGGCGCAGGGCTATCGCCGGCTGATGACCGACTTTAACCAGACGCACGAAGAGATCGCCCACACGATGGGGCGCAGCCGGCCGCATATCGTCAACACGCTGCGGTTGCTCGATCTTCCCGAATCGATCCGCGACATGATCCGCAGCGGCGAGATCACCGCGGGTCACGGCCGTCAGCTTCTCACCTTCCCCGATCCCGAGGCGATGGCCGCGCGCGTCGTGTTGGAAAAGCTCAGCGTCCGCGATCTCGAGAAGCTCGCCGCCGGCGAACGGCTGAAGAAGGCAGCGGCCAGCGGCAAGAAGGCAGCGGCACCGAGCGCCTCCAAGAGCGCCGACACCAAAGCGCTGGAGAAGCGCATCGAGGAAGCGCTCGGCCTCAAGGCGTCGCTGACCGAAGGCAAAGGCGAGCGGACCGTGCTGACGCTCGAGATCGACAACTACGACCAGCTCGACACCGTGGTGGAGCGCCTGACGCGGCGGTAGTTTGCGCCCTCAGTCGTCTCGTCTCTTCCGGACCGCGCGCATCCTGCGCGCTCATGCGCTGCCATGAGCGAGCGGGACGCTTGCGCTCCGCAAGAGCATGAGAAGACGAACCATAACAATTTGCGGTTTGGGCGAGTCCTCACGCGGCGCCGAGCTCGGCGTCGACGCGCCGCCACTCGACCTGCACGGCCTCGAGATCGGCGGCGCGGGCAGACTTCTCCAGCGCGGCGGCGAGATCGGCCAGCGCCATCGCGCCGGCCGAATGGGCGGCGCCCTTGAGCTTGTGGGCGAGCTCGGCCACCTTGTTCGGATCCTCGCGCGCCGCGGCGATCTGCTCGACCAGGCGGCCGCCGGCCTGCCGGAAGCGGTCGAGGACGCGTCGCACCGCCTGGGTATTGCCGCCGAACATCGCGGCGACCACCGAGCGGTCGACGGCCGGCCGGCCCTCGCCGGTCACCCAGCGGGCGACCGCCTCGCGCAGGCGCTCGAGCGTCAGCGGCTTGGTGACGTAGTCGTCCATGCCGGCCTCGAGGCAGCGCTCGGCCTCGCCCTTCAGGGCGTTGGCCGTGAGCGCTACGATCGGGGTGCGCGGTCGTCCGTCCGCCTCCTCCTCGGCCCGCATCTGCCGGGTCAATTCGAAGCCGTCCATATCGGGCATATGGATGTCGGTCAGCACCAGCGCATGCCTGCGGGCGCGCCACAGCCGCAGCGCCTGGACGCCGTTGGCCGCGGTGTCGAGCGCCATGCCGAGGAAGGCGAACTGGCCGATCAGCACCTCGAGGTTGATCTCCGAATCGTCGACCGCGAGCACGCGCAGGCCGGCGGTCGGCAGCGGCAGCGCTTCGCTCTTCTCCGCCGGCGCCGGGCCCTCGCCGCGGCGCACCTTGACCTTGACGGTGAAGGTCGAGCCGTGCCCAGGCCTGCTCTCGGCCGTGGCCGTGCCGCCCATCAGCTCGGCGAGCCGACGTACGATCGAGAGGCCGAGCCCGGTGCCGCCGTAGCGCCGCGTGGTCGAGGTGTCGGCCTGCGAGAACGGCTTGAACAGCCGCTGCTGCTGCCCGGCATCCATGCCGATGCCGGTGTCGGTGACGCTGAGCGCCAGGGTCACGGTCTCATTGTCCTCGGCCACCGCGCGGGCGCCGATCGCTATGCTGCCGGCGTCGGTGAACTTCACCGCGTTGCCGACCAGGTTGAACAGGATCTGGCGCAGCCGCGTGGCGTCGGCGAGCAGCGCGTCGGGCGTGCCGGCGGCGATCTCGGTGGTGACGGCGAGCCGCTTCTTCTCGACCTGCGCGGTGACCAGGTCGGCGGCGGCGGCGATCAACTGGCGCAGCGAGCACGGCGCCTCTTCCAGCTCCATGCGGCCGGCCTCGATCTTGGAGAAGTCGAGGACGTCGTCGATGATGCGCATCAGCGCCGCGGCGGAGCTGCGGATCGTGCCGACCATGCGCCGCTGCCGCTCGCTGAGCGGTTCGCGCTCCAGCAGCTCGGCGGTGCCGACCACGCCGTTCATCGGCGTGCGGATCTCGTGGCTCATGGTGGCGAGGAAGGTCGACTTCGCCTGGTTGGCGGCCTCCGCCTCGTCCTGCGCCATCTTGGCGAGGTCGCGCTCGCGCCGCAGATCCCGCTGGCGCTGGCGCAGCTCGCTGATGTCGGTGAACAGCGACACGCATCCGCCCGACTTGGTGCGCGCCGCGGTGAGACGCGTCCAGCTCTGCGGTCCGGTCGGGAACTCGAGCGCGCCCTCGCCCTTGCGGTGCTGCTCGATGATCGCCCTGGCCAACCGCTCGACCTCGTTCTCCGGCACCGGCAGGTCGAGGAGCTCGTACTGCGCCCGCATCGCCGCGCGCGCCGCCACCGGCAGCGTGGTGCCGGGCTGCACGATCGCCGGGATGTCGCGATTGACCGCGCGGTAGGCGGCGTTGCACTGGATCAGCCGCTCGTTGGCGTCCCAGATGCCGACGCCGCCGTCGAGGCTGGCCAGCGCGTCGTCGAGCAGGGTCTGCGCCGCTTCGGCGCGGTTGCGCGCCTGCTCGGCCTCGGCCTGCTGCTGCTTGAGCTGGGTGATGTCGCGATAGATCGCCAGCATGCCGCCGTCGGGGATCGGCCGGAAGTTGAACTCCACGACATGGCCTGAAATCGTGTGGCGCTCGTAGCGTACACCGCCCGGCTGGCGCATCAGCTCGAGGCGCTTGGCGATCATGTCCTCGATCGCCTCCTCGCTGCCGACCGGTCCCAGGTCGCCGCGCCGCGCTTGCAGGCGCAGGATGTCCATGCCGGAGACGCCGGGCCCGGCGATCGCGGGATCGAGCTGCAGGAACTCGTTGACCTGGCGATTGACGAAGCGGCAGCGGAAGTCGCGGTCGAGCAGCATCACGCCGTCGAGCATGTTGTCGAGCACGCTCTGCAGCGTCTCGCGTGTCTTCTCCGATTCGATGCGCGCCGCCTTCAGCCGCTCCTCCTGCTCGACGATGTCGGTCAGGTCCCGATGGATGGTGAGCACGCGGCCGTCGGCCAGCCGCCGGTAGGTCACCTCGACCGTGCGGCCGGTCGTGGTGCGCCGCCGTTCGGCCGGCTGGTCGGCCGACAGGAAGCGCGCGACCCGGCTCTGGATCCAGCCGGCCAGCCCGCCTCCCGGCAGCTCCTCGATCGGCCCGTAGTCGCCGCGCAGGGCGCGGTAGTGGACGATGTCGGCGAAGGTCGGCAGCGTGCGCAGCAGGTCGTCGGACATGTCGTGCAGCTTGGCCATCGCCGGGTTCTGGTAGACCCAGCGCCCGTCGGCCTCGTAGAGCAGCACGCCGTCGCTCAGATTGTCGAACACCGACTGCAGCACGGCGCGTGCCGCGTTGGCCTCCTTCTCGCGCCGCTTGGCCTCGGAGATGTCGACGATGTTGGTGACCACGCCGCCCGCCTTGGTGCGATGCGCCTGGGCGCGCGCCCATTGGTCCAGGCCGATCTGGTACTCCGCGACGCCGCCGTTGCTGTGGTGCAGGCGGGTGGCCGCGGCGATGAACGCCTCCTCGCGGCCCGGCGGCGCGATCGGCCGGTCGGGCCGGTAGGCCGCCGCCCGGATGGCGTCGGCGAAGCTCCTGCCCGGCGTGATCGCCTCGGGCTGATGGCGGAAATAGGCGGCATAGGCGCGGTTGCAGCGCAGCAGCTTGTCGTCGGCGTCCCAGATCGCGATCGCAACCGGCAGGCTCTCGAGCGCGTCGTCCAGCGTGTCGCGCGCGGCGCGCGCCGTGGCCTCGGCGTCGGCGTGGAGGCGCGCGAGGTCCTCGTTGGCGATCGCCAGCGCCGCCTGCTCCCGCTGGCCGCGGGCCTGCGCGGAATTCTGCATCAGCAGCGCCACCAGGTAGATCAGCGCGCCGATGCCGATCGCGATCGCCAGGCGATCGTCGGAAAGGAAGGCGCCGAGCGCCAGGAGCGCCATATCGGCGCCGGCGAAGGCCATGTAGCTGCGCGGCTCGTAGATGCGGCCGGGCGCGAGCGCCGCGGTCAGCGCCAGCGCCGCCGCCACCAGCAGCCGCCCTTCGGGATAGGGCACGCTGAACAGCAGGGCACCGCCACCGCCATAGGCGATGCCGGTCAGGCCGGCATACAGGATGTAGAGGCGCCGCCAGCCCACGAGCGACCGGGCATCCGGATCGCGACGCCAGGCGCGCGCGAGCCACAGGAGGCCGAGAATCGTGCAGAGATGAAGGGCCGCCGGCGCGGCAATCATCCACCACGGCGCGATGCCGCCGTAGGCGAGGCCGAAAACAGCCCACAGCAGGAGGGAAACCAGCCGCAGCGGCGTGTTGCGGACAAGCAGCCGTTCGGTCAGCACGCGATCGACGCGCGCATCGGGCCGCTCGGTGAGGGTGGGAACGGGAGACGGCATGGATCCATGTTCCCATGGGGGCCGTTTCCGGCCTGTAACACGGCCCAACAAACCTGTTTCGTATGTTGCGCGGCGGCGGGACGAAACCGACGAAACCAATTTCCCGCTTTGGCGCAATGGGCAAGACATGGGTTCTGGCTACGGTTCGTTCGTCAGCGTCATTCCTCCCCAAGCGTCGGCCTCACACCACCGACGCGCCACGGTCGAGCCCTCCCAACACCTCGGCCGTACCAGGACGGCGCCCTTCGGGGCGCCGTCTTCCTGTTGTGTGGCGATCTGCACATTCTTGAGGTTGTCGCCTGCGCTAGGCAGGATGGGTCATGGCCCTCGCCAAGCCCAAAGATTCCCGCCCGCACGTGATCGTCGTCGAGGACGAGCAGTTTCAACGCGAAACGATGGTGGATTTCCTCGACGACAAGGGCTTCCGCGCCACCGGCGTGGAGTCGGGCGCGGCGTTGCGGAAGCTGGTCGAGAAGGACCCGCCGGCGCTGGTGCTGCTCGATCTGCGGCTGCCCGGCGGCGAGGACGGCTTTTCGATCGCGCGCTACCTGCGCGAACGCAGCCGCCGTGTCGGCATCATCATGGTGACGGCGAGCGATGACACGGTCGACCAGGTGGTTGGCCTCGAGACCGGCGCCGACGACTACATCGCCAAGCCGTACGAGGCGCGCGCGCTGCTGGCGCGCATCAAGGCGGTGCTGCGCCGCGCCGGCGGCGCCGATGCCGCCACACCGCGCGAGCGGGTCCGCATGGGCAGGTGCCTGCTCGATCTCGCCGGCCGACGCATGACGGCGCTCTCGGGCGAGGAGGTGCCGCTGCGCGCCGGCGAGTTCGAGCTCCTGAAGCTGTTCGCCGAGAACCCCAACCGGCCGCTCAGCCGCGACTGGCTGCTCGAGACCACGAGCCATCGGGAGATGGAGGCGTTCGACCGCGCCATCGACATCCGCATCCTGCGCATCCGCCGCAAGATCGAAGTGGATCCGGCCCGCCCGACCTCGATCCGCACGGTCCGCGGCGCGGGATACATGTTCGTTCCCCCGGACGACTAGCGATCCCGGACGTCCAGGTGCGACTGGAACTTTTCTAAGTTTCCGGCGTTCTTCCCGCTGGGACGGCCGGACTGCGTTCGTCCGAGTACGGGAGGCGGACGGATGTCGAGCGAATCGCTTCACGAGAATGCCGAGATTCTGGGCGCGCAGGTGGTCGATACCCATCGCGCGATCGTATCGCTCATGGAGGAGCTGGAGGCGGTCGACTGGTACAACCAGCGCGCCAAGGCCACCGCCGATCCGACGCTGCAGGCCATCCTCGAGCACAATCGCGACGAGGAGAAGGAGCACGCGGCGATGGTGCTGGAATGGCTGCGCCGCAACGATTCGAAGCTCGCCGAGCATCTCAGGACCTTCCTGTTCACCGACGGCCCGATCACCGAGATCGAGGCGGAGATGGTTCAGGGCGAAGACGGTGGTGATGCAGGCGAGAGCAGCACGTCGACGGCGGACGGCAGCCTCGGCATCGGCAGCCTGCGCGGCACGGGAGTCCCGAAATGAACCATCTGTTCCGTGAGAAAGCGCCGATCACGCCGGCCGGCTGGGAGGAGATCGAGAAGGAGGCGCGACGCACCCTGCGCGCGCTGCTGGCAGCCCGCCGCGCCGTCGACTTCAAGGGTCCGCTCGGCTGGGGCACGTCCGACGTCGAGCTCGGCCGGGCCGACCCGATCTCCGGGCCTCCCGGCGCCGGCGAGGTGAAGGCCCGGCTGCGCCGCATCCAGCCGCTGGTCGAGCTGCGCATCCCGTTCGAGATGAGCCGCGCCGAGCTGGACGCAATCGACCGCGGCGCGCGCGATCCCGACCTCGACAACGTAACGGCGGCGGCGCGCGAAATCGCGATCGCCGAGGACCGCTCGATCTTCCACGGCTACGAGGCGGCGCACATCACCGGCATCTGCGAGCAGCGCGCCGGCGTCGGCGTGCCGCTCGGGGCCAGCCACGCCGACTATCCGCTCGCCGTGGCGACGGCGCTGACCAAGATGCGCGACGACGGCGTCGAAGGCCCCTTCTCGGTGGTGCTGAACGACCGGCTCTACCGCGATCTCTCGGCGCGCACCGATTCGGGCTACCCGATCCTCAACCACGTCAAGCGCCTGATCGACGGCGACATCGTCTGGGCGCCCGGCATCGACGGCGGCCTGGTGATCTCCCGGCGCGGCGGCGACTTCGAGCTGTCGGTCGGCCAGGATTTCTCGATCGGCTATCTCGAGCACGACACCGAGAAGGTGCGGCTCTATATCGAGGAGAGCTTCACCTTCCTGATCCTGGCCGAAGAGGCGGCGATCCCGCTGACCGACGGCTCGGCGAAGAAGAAGTAGCCGCGGCGCTGGTTCAATCTGCAGCGCCTCGGCTGACGCAACGGCCCGACGCTACCTGCGAGATGGCGCCGCCGCGCGCGCGAGCGAAAGACAAAGCCGGCGCGCGATCGTCTGGTCGGGCAAACCGGTCGTCTTGCACTCGAGCTCGGCGTCGAGGATGCGGCTGAGCGCGCTGCTGAGGCGCGGCAATGGCCAGCGCCGGAGATGGTTCTCGAACTGCCGGCGCACCGGACCACCGCGCTGCAGGCCGCGAGCCTTGAACATCGCCGCCTCGAAGTTGCCGCCCTTGGCATTGCTCGACACCAGATGAAGCTGGTCGGCATGGCGCTGCAGCGCACGCACCAGCTGCACCGCGTTGCCGCCCTCGGCGAACACGCGATCGAGTGCACGGTCGAGGGTCGCGAGGTCGCCGTCGAACGTCGCGCCGACCACGTCGCCGATGTCCATCGCCGAGGTGTCGCCCAGCACTGCCATGGCGTCGGCCAGCTTGATGATCCTGTCGGGATCGCCGGCCTTGTACAGCAGCAACTTGTCGATCTCGCTGCGGCTCTGCCCGCGATCTCCGCCCAGCCGCTCGACGATCCAGTCCAGCGCATCCTCCTCGACCGTGAAGCCATCGGCGCGCGCGGCGTCCTCGACCAGGCGCTGGAGGTCTTCTTCGTTGTCGAGGTAGCAGGGCAGCGCGGCCAGGTTGGCCTCGGTCTCGGCCAGGGCGCGCAAGCCCGAGCGCGGCGTAAGGTTGCCGGCTTCCAGAATGATCAGCGCATCGCCGGCGACGGCCTCGGCCAGGTTCTCCAGCGCCGCCACCGATTCCTCGCCGGCTGGCCGCACGCGGATGACCCGCCGTCCGCCCATCAGTGACATCGACCCGAACTCGTCGGCCAGCCGCGCCGGGTCGGCTTTCAGCGCGTCGCCCGGGATGTCGACCACGCGGAACGGGTCCTGGAGGTCCCCGCACACGGTGCGGGCGAGCTGCACCGCCCGCTCGGCGATCAATCCTGCGTCCGCGCCGTAGATCACCACGCCGCGAACCATGGGATCGGGCTTCTTCAGGAACGCTTCGACGCGACGGGGTTCGATCTTCACCGGCGCTTCATAGCACTTGCGGCTGCGTCGGCACGAGCGAGGGATGCGTGGAATTCCGTGGCGTAGCCCGCAGCCCCGCCGTCCACGAAACGCACGATACACGCCGGCAACCGGGATCGGCTCTGCCTGCGTGTTACAATCTCGGCATGAACGCGCCCATGCTTCGCAAGCCGACCGCCGTCTTCCATCAGACCGGCCGGATCGAGGTCGGGCACGGCAAGATCACCGGCGTGATCGCCCTGGCGCTGGGCGGAATGGCCGTGCTGTCCGTGCTGGCCTTCCATTTCCCGCAGTACCTGACGACGCCGAATCTCAGGAAGCAGTACGACGTCGGCGTCCTGCGCGAGATCCTGCTGGTCGGCATGGTGATCGCGGGCGGGCTGGCGATCGCCAACCTGGTGCGGCTGCGCAACCGCTGGCTCAACGGCACGGCGCTGGCACTGGTGCTGCTCGCCGTGGCGATGGGCGGCCATCGCGTGCCGATCGCCGACTTCCCGGACGACACGCCGTATATCGGCCTCGACTGGTTCATCCTCGACCTGCTCGGCTCGAGCATGGTGTTCATCCTGATCGAGAAGATGTTCCCGCTGCACGAGGCGCAGCCGGTGTTCCGGCCGGGTTGGCAGATCGACTTCACGCACTTCATCATCAACCATCTGCTGGTCGGGCTGGCGCTGGTGATCGTCAACTTCGCGATCCATCGCCTGTTCGGCTGGCTGGTCTATGCGCCCTTGCAGAAGTGGATCGGCGGCCTGCCCTTCTTCGCCGAGCTGTTCCTGGTCCTGCTGGTCGCCGACCTGGTGCAGTACTGGACCCACCGCGCCTATCACGAGATCCCGGTGCTGTGGCGCTTCCATGCGGTGCATCACAGCGCCGAGTACATGGATTGGATGGCCGGCTCGCGGCTGCATCTGTTCGAGCTCCTGACCACGCGCGTGTCGATCCTGGGCGTCCTCTACGTGCTGGGGTTCACCGAGGCGTCGATGAACGTCTACATCGTGATCGTGGGCTTCCAGGCGGTGTTCAACCACGCCAATGTGGCGCTGCCGGCGGTATTCGCCCGGGCGCCGCTCAAGTGGCTGGTCGTGACGCCCGACTTCCATCACTGGCATCACAGCTCGGAGCGCGAGGCGATCGATCGCAACTATGCCGCCCACTTCGCCTTCCTCGACTACATCTTCGGCACGGCGGTGAAGTCGGATCGGCGCTTCCCGGGGAAGTACGGCGTGCTCGGCGACTACATGCCGGCGAGCTACATCAGGCAGCAGCTCTTCCCGTTCACCTGGAAGCACTGACCGCGCGGATCGAGACATGCATGCGGGGTGGCTGCACGTGTCGCGCCGTCCCGGATATCGGCCTTTCTCGATGGCCGAGCGTTCGTTAGGATCGTCGTCCGGACAGCGGCCATGGGCGTGGCCTGCCCTCCACCCTGTGGCCTCACCCCTCCTGCGCCGCCATGCTCGCCAAGAACCCGGTCCCCAACGGCATCCAAAAGGCCATCGCCCTGGGTCGCTACGAAGAAGCCGCGGCCGCCCTCACCCGGCTCGCAGCCAGGCAACCTTCGCTACCGGCCCTCGTCGCGCTCGCCTCGGTCAATCTGCAACTCGGTGATCTCGCCGCCGCCAAGCAGGAGGCGCTGAAGGCGGCGGAAGCCGCGCCCCGCGATGCCGAGGTGCGTGCGTTGCTGGCTCGCATCCGCGCCGCCCTCGACGAGCGCGAGGCCGCGCTCGACGATTTCCGTGCCGTGCTCGAGCTGGCGCCGCCGCCCGCCGAAGATCCAGCCGGTACGCCGGTGCACGTCGCTCTGCACAATCTGGAACAGCTCGACTATCTCGAGCGGAAGCACGGATTGGCGTCCGGCACCTTGCTGCCCATTCCCACGGCCGAACGCGAGAACGCACGACGGCGCTTCAACCAGCTTCTCGACAAGGCGGATACCGTCGTACCGCGCGTCAAGCTCGAAGGTCCGGCGGGACGCGCGCTGGCCGATCCGCCGAGGCTGCGTCATGACGAACCGTTTGCCGGTGGCGTGCTCAACCCGCGCAACGACGGGGCGGCGGTGGCGCAGGCGTTTCGCGATGGCGGCGGTGTAGTCTGCATCGACAATCTGCTGTCGCCGGAAGCGCTGGCGCAATTGCAGCGTTTCTGCCTCGAATCGACGGTCTGGCGCCGCTCCTACCGCCGCGGCTATCTCGGGGCATACCCGGAATCCGGATTCGTCAGCCCGCTGCTGTTGCAGCTCGCGGCCGAGCTGAAGGCCGCGATGCCGGAATTGCTCGGAGACCATCACCTCACCTACTGGTGGTCGTTCGTCTGCCAGCACCAGCGGCCGGGCACCGACATCCACGCCGACCAGTCCGACATCAGCCTGAATTTCTGGATCACCCCCGACCACGCCAACCTGTCACCAGGCAGCGGAGGGCTGGAGATGTGGAACGTCGCCGCGCCGTCCGGCTGGACCTTCAACGACTACAATGCGGACGGCTATCGCATCCGGCTGCATCTCAGCCAGATCGGCGCGCAGTCCAGGTCCTTTCCCTATGCCGAGAACCGGGCCCTGCTGTTCAACGGCATGCTGTTCCACCAGACCGCCGGCTGTCGCTTTGCCGACGGCTTCGAGAACCGGCGGCGCAACATCACCATGCTGTTCCGTCGGAATCGGGCCGCAGGAACAGGCAGACCGGGCTGAGGGTTCCCCCTCCGCGACGAGAGGGCTTGGGTCAGACCACTACGTTGACGATGCGGTTGGGGACGACGATCACCCGCTTGGGGGCCCTGCCGTCGAGGCCGCGCACGATCTCGGGCAGCACCAGCGCCGCCTGCTCGGCGATGTCCTTCGGCGCGTCCTTCGCGAGCTGCACGGTGCCGCGCAGCTTGCCGTTCATCTGCACCGCGACCGTCACGGTGTCGTCGACGAGCAGCGCGTCCTCGGCCGC
>JAFEFF010000199.1 GCA_018240745.1 Pseudomonadota bacterium | reverse complement strand
ATGGGCTTCGCCCGCGCGGCCGCCGACCGCGTGGTCTTCATGGACGAGGGCCAGATCGTCGAGCAGGGGGCGCCGTCGCTAATCTTCGAGAACCCGAATCATGCGCGCACGCGGGCGTTCATCGGGCAGATCCAGAGGCATTGATGTCTTCCGGACCGCGCGTAGCCTGCGCGCCTCATGATCAGGAGCGCGCAGGCTGCGCGTGGTCGAGGAGAGCCTGAGCCCATGAACCGCTGGGAGCGATTCCTCGACACGTTCTTCAACGTCAAGGTCATGGCCAAGTACCTGCCCGACATCCTGTCGGGCACCGTGCTCACCATCGAGCTGGCGCTGGCGATTGTCGCGACCGGCCTGCTGGCCGGGCTGATCCTGGCGCTGATCCGCAGCCTCGGCATCAAGCCGCTCAACTGGCTGATCATCTTCGTCGTCGACGTGTTCCGCTCGCTGCCGCCGCTGGTGGTGATTGTGCTGGTGTATTTCGGCCTGCCGTCGGCGGGTTTCTCGCCCTCGGCCTTCGTCTCGACCTGGATGTCGCTTGCCCTCGTGCTGATGGCTTTTGCCGAGGAGATCTTCTGGGCCGGCATCACCTCGACGCCGAAAGGGCAGTGGGAGGCCTCGCGCTCGACCGGGCTCAGCTTCGCGCAGACGCTGCTCTACGTGATCCTGCCCCAGGCGCTGCGGATCACGATCGCGCCGCTCACCAATCGCACCATCGCCATCACCAAGGGCACCGCACTCGGCACTGTGGTGGCGCTGCACGAGATCCTCGGCATGGCGTCTTCGGCGGTCTCGAATTCCTACAATCCGTCGCCGCTGATGATGGGCGCGGCCGCCTATCTGGTCCTGTTCCTGCCGGTCGTCGTCGCGGCGCGCTGGATCGAAACGCAGTTCGCATGGAAGAGATAGTCCTGGCCTTCTTCAACGCGGAGATCGCGCAGGCGGCGCTGCCGATCGTGCTGCAGGGCCTGCTGAACACGGTCCTGCTGTCGCTTCTGGTGGTTCCATTGGGCCTGGCCGGCGGGCTGATCCTGGCGATGCTGGCGCTCAGCCGGAGCCGGCCGATCCGCTGGCTGCTGATCGCCTGGGTCGATTTCTTCCGCGCCTTCCCGCCGCTTGTGCTGCTGATCCTGCTGTTCGCCGGTCTGCCGTTCGCCGGCCTCGAGCTGGGCGGCTTCGCCTGCGTGGCGATCGCTTTCTTCCTCAACACCGGCGCGTACTATGGCGAGATTCTGCGGGCGGGCATCGAATCGATCCCGCGCGGGCAGGTCGAGGCGGCGCGCTCGACGGGCCTGAGCGGCCTGCAGGCGATGACCTACGTCGTCCTGCCCCAGGCGGTGCGCAACGTGTTGCCCGATCTCCTCTCGAACACGCTCGAGGTCGTGAAACTGACCGCGCTCGGCAGCGTGGTCGCGGTGCCCGAGTTGCTGTTCCAGGCGCGCCAGGCTCAAAGCGTCACCTACAACGCCACGCCGATCGTCATGGCGGCGGTGATCTACTTCCTGATCCTGTGGCCGGTGGTCCGGCTACTGAGCCGCCTGGAGAACCGGGCGCTTCATGCTTCCACCCGTTAGGGCTAGGATTTTGCCAATCGATGGGAGGATCGCATGGCGCTGCCGCAGGACATTCGCCCGCTTAACAGCGAGCTCGCCGACTCGATCACGCGCTCGTCCGAGATTCCCTGGATCGAAACCAGGCCCGGCCAGGCCTGGACCAAGGTGTTGTGGGTCGGTCCGGAATCGGGCCGCTGGGCGGTGCTGCTGAAATGGAAGAAGGGCTACGTCGCGCCGCCGCACAAGCATCTCAGCGCGGCCTTCGCCTTCATCCTCTCCGGCAAGCTGCAGGTCCGCAACAACGCCTACAATGCCGGCGACTTCCTGCACGAGACGAACGGCATGGTCCACGGAGCGACCACGGCGCTGGAGGATACCGAATATCTGTTCTTCTGCGACGGGCCGGTGTTGTTCTTCGACACGGACAACTTCACCGGCTACCGAGGTTGGGAAGAGGTCCTGCGCATGCAGCAGGCCGCGCAGACGAAGCAGGCTGCCGAGTGAAGGGGCTGGACCGGCTCGCCGAGATCGCGAGCATACATCCGGCCTTGCGTCAGCGCGGCGGGCTCGCCCCGATGTCGATCACGGTCCGCTCCGGGGACACGGCGACGAATGTGAGGATTGGCGAGACGGTCGCTGTGAGTCCCGGGGCGTCGGCGAAGGCTGCTTTCGAGCTCGTCGCCAGCGCCGATGCCTGGGCGAAGTTCGCTGCGGCGGCGCCGCCGGTGGGCTACCAAAGTCTCGTCGGCATGGTTCGCATGGGGTACCTGAGGATCGAAGGCGACGTCCTGGCGTTCGGCCGCAACATGCTGTTTCTCGAACAGCTCTTTGCCGGTCTGAGGCCGCAAGTAGCGACCGAGCCGTTGGGCCGCATCGGTACGCCGGTGATCGAGCCGATCGTCGGGCGCTATCTGCGGCTCGATTTCAACGGCCGGCCGCATCGCATCTATTTCGAGGAAGCCGGGCAGGGGATTCCGCTGGTCTGCCTGCATACCGCGGGCTCGGACGGCCGGCAGTACCGGGCGCTTCTCAACGACGAAGAGATTACGAAGCGTTTCCGCGTGATCGCCTTCGACCTGCCGTGGCACGGCAAGTCCTCGCCACCGCCGGGGTTCGAGCGCGAGGCCTACCAGCTCACGACCGATCTCTATGTCGACACGGTGATGGCGGTCTGCCGTGCGCTACGGCTCGACAAGGCGGTCGTGATCGGCTGCTCGATCGGCGGTCGAGCCGTGCTGCACCTGGCGTTGCGCCACGGCGAGTATTTCCGCGCCGCCATCGGCCTGCAGTCGGCGACCCATGCCGATCCCGGCGCCGACACGCGGCTGCGCGACCTGCGCCTGCTGCACCGGCCGGACGTGCATGGCCAGGAAGCGGCCGCCGGGTTGGTCGCCTGCCTGATCGCGCCGACCTCGCCGTCGGCCGATGCGTGGGAGACGCTGTGGCACTACATGCAGGGCGGGCCGGGCGTGTTCCTGGGCGACCTGCATTACTATTTCGCCGACGGCGATCTCCGGAACGGCCTGCTCGACAAGCTCGATAGCCAGCGCTGCCCCTTGCATCTGCTGACCGGCGAGTACGATCTCTCGGCGACACCCGAGCTCACGGCCGAGCTCGCCAGGCTCGTGAAGGCGACGTCCTTCCAGGTAATGAAGGGCCTGGGCCACTTCCCGATGTCCGAGAACCCGGCGCAGTTCCGCAAGTATCTGTTGCCGGTGCTCGACCGGATCTAGCCAAGGCGCTTCAGCAGGCCCTCGTTCAGGCCGTCGAACACGTACTGCATCGCCAGAGCGGCCAGCAGCAGGCCGGAGATACGGCCGATCACGTCGCTGCCGGTAACGCCGAGCAGGCGTGTCAGCGTCTCGGCGCTCGACAGCGACAGCCAGGTCAGGAGCAGGCAGATCCCCAGCACCACGAGAACACCGGCGATGTACCAGGGATTGCCGGCCGCCTGACTCATCAGCAGCACGACCGCCAGCAGCGAGCCGGGGCCGGCGATCAGCGGAAAGGCGAGGGGGAAGACGCTGATATCATGCGGCTGGTTGGCCTCCTCCTGTTCGGCCTTGTTGAGGGTCGACATGCCGGGCGGGGCGGAGAACATCAGGTGGATCGCCTCGAGGAACAGCAGCACGCCGCCGGCGGTGCGCAACGCCGGCAGCGACACGTGCAGCAGCCCGAGCAGCCCTTTCCCGACCAACGCGAAGGCGATCAGCACGAGGCCGGAGATCACGACCGCCCGTCGCACCGTGCGCCGCCGGTCATCGGGCGAGAGATGGCGTGCCAGGCCAACGAAGACCGGCGCCGTCTCGAACGGGCCGATCGTCACCAGCAGGGTCACGAAGGCCGACAGCAGGAACGTGACGTCAAGCATTCTGCGCGCTCCGTGCTATCCTCGCGCCAGAGGGGAGAGAACAATGAACATGGTGTTGCGTACCGGGATGATACTCGCGCTGTCGCTCGGTGCGTCGGGAGCGATGGGCCGGGAGAACTGGCCGGAGAACATTCGCGAGGCGAATCGCCGGTGATATCCCGAAATAGGGCAGGGTGATCAGGGACGCCGGCACATCGGGGTCGGTCGCTAAAATGTCGCTTGGTATGCCGTGTGATCCTGTTGCTAACTGGCAACGAATCGCAAACCCGGCGCGTTTACGTACGAAAGGCCTCTAATCGCCCTCATGCTGCAGGAAGCCGAATGATTTCCGACACCCTTGAGGATGAGGACCGCCGCTCCGTCCTGGTCGTCGAGGACGACGACATGCTCGGCGAGGCGATCGGTCTGTGCGTCGAGGAGGCGGGCTACGAGGTGGCCGGGGTGGCGCAGTCGGTCGATGCCGCGCTCGCGACCCTGCACGATCGGCCGGTCGATGCGGCCCTGCTCGATGTCAATCTGCGGGGGGAGCTGGTCTTTGCCGTGGCGGACGCGCTGGCCGAACGCGGCGTGCCGTTCGTCTTCGTGACGGGACAGCCGGCGTCGTCGATCCCGGAAATTCACCGGCACCGTCCGCTGGTGCCAAAGCCCTATTACGACGCTGCTCTTTGCGCAGCGCTGGCAAGCGTGCTTCGCGGGCAGCGCTGATCTAGCTTTCGCCCAGATCGAGCTCGCCGCTGGCGACGCGGTCGCGAATGCCTTCCACCATGAGAAGGACAGGGTCTTTGCCCTCGCGCCAGGCAGCGACCGCATCGTCGATGGGTACGGTTCCACCCAAAGTCAGTCGCCGCCCGCGCTCGCACAACCAGAGTTCCCACGCTTCGTCGACGGGCTCGACCAGCACCTCGAGCGCGCGGCCGTTGTGTTGAAGACTGAAATGGCGGGGCACTGCGGAACAACGAGCACCATCGCAGCGTGGTTGCCTCTCCGCGGGAATATCTGGGCGCATTCGTTCATCACCCGCATTCAGGTGATGGGGACGCCGATCAACCACGGATGCAACCAGAACATCGAGGCGTAGAGCGCGCTGCCGGCGAGCAGCGAAACCGCGTCACCCAAGGTGAAGTCGGACCGTGGTGCGCCGGTGTCGCCGCGTCGCTTCACGGCGATGCGGTCGTAGACCGCCCAGGCGAGGAAGGCACCGAACAGGATGATCGAGCCGAGATCACCGTTCACCAGCAGGTGCGCCAGCGCCCATGCCTTGATGCCGGCGAGCATTGGATGGCGAAGCAGACCTTTGAGCTTTCCCGCCTGGGCGTAGGTGGCGACCAGCGCGACGAACGAGAACCACATCAGGACGAGGGCGATTGGCAGCAGCCACGCCGGCGTGTCCCACACGGGAATGTAACCTGACGAACGATAACGCCCGAAGCCCCACACGATCAGCACCAGCCCGGCGGCTGCTACAATCGAGTACAACCCCTTGTAGGCGCCTTCACCCAATCGCGCCATCAGCGCGCCACGTGTATGGCGCGCCGTCGTGAGCATGTGCACGCCGAGGAAAAGCACCAGTCCCGTGATCAGCAGAAGCATGGAAATCTCCCGATATTTCGCAACTTTATCGCGTTGTGGGCGTTTGTTCTCTACCGGCTCGAGGGGGGCTGGAGGGGTATGCGGCTTTCCACCTGCGCTTCGGTCCTGTTGATTGCAGCGACGCAATGGGTCGGCGCGACGGCATTCGCTCAACAGATGGCGATGGTGCCGGCGCAACCCGACTGCCCGTCGCAGGAGCCCGACTCGCTGCAGATCAGCTGGACCGAGCCGTGCGAGCGGGGCGACTGGCTGCTCGACACCCGCAACGGCTGCCGCATGTGGGACTGGCATCCCGACGTCAAGGACCGAGCGATGTGGAGTGGCGCCTGCCCGGCCGGCAAGAAGGAGGGGCGCGGCGTCGTCCAATGGTTCGAGCATGGCCAGCCTATCGATCGCTTCGAGGGCTCCTACCGCAACAACAAGCGTGAAGGCTTCGGCCACTATAGCTGGACGGCCGATACCAGCTACGTAGGTCATTATTCGAACGACGTGCCGAACGGCCCGGGCGCCGCGAAGGTGCTGGGCGAGAGCTTCGTCGGCGACTGGAAGAACGGCTGCTTCATCAAGGGCACGCGCGTGGTCGCCATCGGCGTCGAACGCAGCTCGTGCGCCGCCGTCGCCGCCGAGCTCGAGCAGCCCGGAAGCGCCCCATTCTAGCGGTTGTTGCGCTTCGCCCAGCTTTCCAGGTAGTCGGTGCAGTAGGCGAGATCGACCACGTCGACGTAGCGCCGGCCGATGTCGCGCAGATTGTCGCGATGCGGCTGCTCCTCGATGTCGCCGACGCAATCCTCCGGCACCAGGGTGCGGTAGCGCAAGCTGAAGCTGTCGAGCGCGGTGCCGCGGATGCAGCCCGAGGTGTTGCAGCCGGTGACGATCACCGTGTCGACCCGCTCCTTGGTGAAATAGTTGGTGACGCCGGTCTCGAAGAAGATCGACGGACCTTTCTTGGTGACCTGCAGGTCGTAGGACGGCTCGTAGATGCGGGGGTCGAGCTTGGTGCTGGGATGGCTGTGCAGGAAGGTCTCGCGCACAGCGGTGATCTTCCAGTAGGGCATCTCGCGTTCGTTGAGATAGGCGGTGTTGCACACGGCTACCGGCACGCCATGCCGCCGCGCGATCTTGAGCAGCTTCTCGGTGTTCTCGACCGCGCGCATCACCAGCGGCGCGCCGCCCAGCGGGTATTGCGCGTCGGTGAAGCCGAGCTGGAAGTCGACCACGACGATGCCGGGCTTTTCGCCGGTGCCGACGGGAATTTCGCCGTAGCTGCGCCTCGCATAGTCGTCGCTCATGATCGCTGGTTCCCGATGGTGAAGGTTACAGAGTTCAGCTTGCGGCCATTGGCCCAGAATTCGCGCACCACCTCCCATTCCTGGCGGAGCCTGTAGCCGACCAGCCGGTCAGCCCGATGTCTGGTCGGCCTTGCCGAACGTATCGACCTTGCCGTCGGTGAAACAGACGTAATAACGATCGGTCATGTCCCAGGGCACGCGGCTCCAGAAGTCCTTGGTGAGGCTATAGTAGGCACATTCGCGGCCGGCCGTGTTGTTGGTCGTGTCCGGCGGTCCGAGCATCGCCGTCACCTGGCTGCGATCCATGCCGGCGTGGACCTGGTCCATCGATGCTGCGTGGACGCAGCCGGTGGCCAGAAAAGCGATCGGTAGTCCGATGAGCGTCCGCTTCATCGATGAGCTCCCAAAGGATTGGGCCGGAGATTGGGGAAGAACGATAAGCCAGCCTTGGCCTTGCCGCCAACAATAGTCCGGCGCCGCCGGGTGGCATATCGCCAGCCGATGCGCTAGGTGCAGATCATGCAGTCCGATTCCCGTTTCCTGCCGCCCGGCCTCGGGGCGTCGCTCAGCCGTGCGGTCGCACATGATCTCGAGGAGACCGGCATTGCCGAGGTGGCGATGTCCGTGTTCGGCGATCCCGACGTCGTGCCGCTGTGGTTCGGCGAAGGCGACCTGGTGACGCCCGACTTCGTGCGCGAGGCCGCGGCCAAGAGCCTGTCGGCGGGCGAGACGTTCTACACCTGGCAGCGCGGGCTGCCCGAGCTGCGCGCGGCGCTCGCCGCCTATACTGCGCGGCTGTACGGCATCGCCTGCGGGCCCGAGCGCATCTCGGTGACGACCGGCGGCATGCAGGCGATCCTGCTGAGCTGCCAGCTCCTGCTCGATCCGGGGGACAATATCGTCATCGTCTCGCCGATCTGGCCGAACATCACCTCGGCCGCCCGCCTGATGCGCGGCGACCCCAGGTACGTCGCGCTCGATCGCAGCAGGGACGGCGTGTTCTCGCTCGACCTGCAGAAGGTGTTCGACGCGGTCGACCACGCCACGCGGGCGATCTTCGTCAATTCGCCGGGCAACCCGACCGGCTGGACCATGACGTCGGACCAGCAGCGCGCGCTGCTCGACTTCGCGCGCAAGCGCGGCCTCTGGATCATGGCCGACGAGGTCTATGCCCGGCTGATCTACGATCATCCGGTCGCGCCGTCGTTCCTCGAGCATGCGACCGCCGACGATGCCCTGCTGGTGCTGAACAGCTTTTCCAAGCCGTGGGCGATGACCGGCTGGCGCATCGGCTGGCTCACCCATCCGCCGGCGCTGGGCGACCAGCTCGCCAAGCTGGTGCAGATCAACACCTCGGGCGTGCCGGCTTTCCTTCAGCGCGGCGCGATCGCCGCGGTCGAGAAGGGCGACGGCTTCGTCGCCGAGATGGTCGAGCGCTGTCGCCCCGGCCGCGAGCTGGTGTTCCAGCGCCTGTCCGCCAATCCGCGCGTCACCATCGCGCGGCCCGAAGCGGCCTTCTACAACTTCTTCTCGGTCGACGGCGTCACCGACACCATGGCCTTCTGCAAGAAGCTCGCGACCGAGTTCAAGGTCGGCCTGGCGCCGGGCGAAGCCTTTGCCGCGGGCGGCCAGGGCAACATCCGCCTGTGCTTCGCCTCCGGCGCCGAGCGGCTGAGCAAGGGCCTCGATCGCATCGAAGCGGCGATAAAAGCGCTATAACCGTCGCCCCGAGCGTGGCGCAGCGAAGCCGAGGGGCCTTTGTTCTGCGATTTGCGTTGTGCCATGGGAGAAAAGATCCCTCCACTCCGCTTCGCTTCGCTTCGGTCGGGATGACGGAAGATTTTGAACCATGCCCGATTCCCCCTCCATCGACGCGCCCTCCATCGAGGTGCGCCACCTGCGCAAGGTGTACGGCGACATCGTCGCTGTCGACGATCTGAGCTTCGCCGCCGCGCCGGGCGTCGTGCTCGGCCTGCTGGGCGGCAACGGCGCCGGCAAGACCACGACCATCGCCATGCTGCTCGGCCTGCTCGAGCCGACCGCCGGCGAGATCTTCGTGCTGGGCATCGACATGAAGCGCCGCCGCTACGCGGCACTGCCGCGCATGAACTTCTCCTCGCCCTATGTCGACCTGCCGCATCGCCTCACCGTGCGCCAGAACCTCGCCTTTTACGGCCGCCTCTACGGTGTGCGCCGGCTCGAGGAGCGCGTCGACGAGATCGCCCGGCACATGCAGATCGCGCCGTTCCTCGACCGCCAGGCCGGCAAGCTGTCGGCCGGCCAGAAGACCCGGGTGGCGCTCGCCAAGGCGCTGATCAACCGGCCGAGCGTGCTGTTGCTCGACGAGCCGACGGCGTCGCTCGATCCTGACACCGCGGACTGGGTGCGCGGCTATCTCAAGGACTACCAGGCCGAGACCCAGGCTACGATCATGCTCGCCTCGCACAACATGGGCGAGGTCGAGCGGCTGTGCGACGACGTCATCCTGCTGCAGGCCGGCCGCGTGTTCGATCGCGGCAGTCCGCGCGAGCTGATCGAGCGCTTCGGCCGGGAGGACATGGAGGAGGTGTTCCTCGACATGGCGCGCGGCCGTGGACGGGGGCTCGACACCCTGAGAAAGGACGCGGCGACATGAGCGGTCCCGTTATGGATTCGGCCAACCGGATCTGGGCGCTGGTGCTGCGCCACATCAACATCTGGCGCAGCTCGGTCATGCGGCTGGTCGATTCGATCTACTGGCCGGCGGTGCAGATGGTCATGTGGGGCTTCATGACCAAGTTCCTGCTGCCGCAGTCCTCGTTCGTGGCGCAGGCGGCGGGCGTGCTGCTGTCCGGCCTGCTGCTCTGGGAGGTGGTGGTGCGCGGCAACCTCTCGCTGTCGATCGCCTTCCTCGAAGAGATGTGGTCGCGCAACCTCGGCCACCTGTTCGTGAGCCCGATCCGCTCATGGGAGATGGCGACCGGCATCATCATCGCCGCGCTCCTGCGTACCCTGCTGGGCCTGGTGCCGGTGTCGCTGCTGGCCTGGGCGTTCTTCGGCTATTCGATCTACGGCCTCGGCCTGCCGCTGATCGCCTTCTTCGCCATCCTGCAGATGTTCTCCTGGTCGATCGGGCTCGCCATGTCCGGCATGATCATGCGGGTGGGCCAGAGCGCGGAGAGCTTCGCCTGGGCGGCCGTCTTCATCCTCATGCCGATCAGTGGCGTCTACTATCCGGTGAGCGTGCTGCCGAAGTGGCTGCAGCTCATCTCCTACGCCCTGCCGCCGGCCTATGTGTTCGAGGGCATGCGGGCCATCCTGCTGGAGAGGACGGTGCACTGGCACGGTCTCGCAATCGCCTTCGTGCTGTCGGTCGTCTATCTCGTGATCGGCTTCCAGATCTTCCAGTGGTTCTTTCGCCTGTCGCGCCGCGCCGGCACGCTGCTGGGGCAGGGAGAATGAGGTCGGCGACGTGAGGATCGTCGCCTGGAACTGCAACATGGCCTTCGATCGGAAGATCGAGGGCGTGCTGGCGTTGAAGCCGGATATCGCGGTGATCAGCGAGTGCGCCGAGCCAGGGCGGTTGCGGGCGCGCGGCGCCGACCGCTGGCTGGAGAGCGAGCCGGTATGGATCGGCCGCAATCCGCACAAGGGGCTCGCCGTCTTCGCCTTCAACGGACACAGCGTACGGCTTTGTGAGAAGTATCATCCGTCGCTGCGCTACGTCGCGCCGGTGCATGTAACCGGTACGTCATCCTTCAACCTGCTGGCGGTGTGGGCGCAGAACGCCAGCGGCGGCGTCATGCGCAAGCACCAGCTCGGTCCGTTGCGGCGGGCGATGGCGCGCTACAAGTCATTCCTGGGCGAAGGTACTGCGGTTCTGGCGGGCGACCTCAACAGCAACACCATCTGGGACAAGCCGGGCTGGCGCATCAATCATTCGACCAAGGTCCGACTGCTCGACGAGCGCTTCGGCCTGGTCAGCGCCTGGCATGCGTTGCGCGGCGAGAAGCATGGCGAGGAGAGCGTGCCGACGCTCTATTGGCGCGATCGCACCAAGCATGGTCCGACCTACCACATCGACTACGTCTTCCTGCCGTCACACCTGATCGGACGGGCGCGCATCGAGATCGGCAGCTTCGAGGCGTGGTGCGGCGCGGGCCTCAGCGACCATGTGCCGGTGGTCGTCGACCTCGATTCGTAAGCGAAGCCCATTCCCAGATCGCCACGATGATCAGGATGGCTGTCGTGGCCGTCGCGAGATGCAGTCGAGCGATCGTGCCGCCCGCGACGCCCAGCACCAGCAGCAGCCCGAGGCCGATCAGGTGCGACAGCGGCACGTTGGGCGCGGTCAGGCGCTTGAAGAGGGCGGTGCCCAGCAGATAGAGCGCCGGTCCGCCGACGATCACCAGCACCGCGGTGAGGTCGGCATGGCCGTGCGGATGGGTCAGCGCAATCTCGTCCGCCACCGCCGAGACGATGATGCCGGCGACGATCGGGAGATGCAGGTAGGTGTAGCCACTGCGGCCGAGCCGCCCGGGATCGGCCGTGGCGCCTATGTGATGGCTGGCGCGTTCGGCGCCGATGTTGAAATAGATCGCCCACATGGCGATGCAGCCCAGGAAGGCGGCAATGAACGCTTCCGCGACGAACCGGTCCCACGCCAGGTCGGTGAACGTCGCGCCGGTCACGACGAGCGATTCGCCGAGAGCGATGAGGACGAAGCCGGCGCAGCGCTCGGCAAGGTGCGGGCCGTCGATCCGCCAGTCCTGCGGCGTCGATTGGCCGAGGCCCGGCACCCACATGCCGACCGCCGGCATGAGATATTCGATGCCGATGGCGATCGTCCACAGGGCAAGCCGCCGGTCGCCATCCGCCAGCCCGCCGGCGATCCAGAACACGCCGGCGGCGATCAGCCAGGTGATGATGCGCTGGAAGTTGCGGAAGTTGTTGGCGTCATGGCGCCCGAGTGCCCACAGCATGAACAGGCTGCGGCCGACCTGCATGAAGACATAGGCGACGGCGAAGGCCAGGCCGCGGGCGCCGAAGGCCTGCGGGATCGAGGCCGACAGCACCAGTCCCGCCGCCATCAGCACGAACAGCATGACGCGGACCGGCCGCCGCTCGGGATCGAGCCAGTTGGTGATCCAGGAAGTAAAGATCCAGACCCACCACACCGCCAGCATCAGCAGGCCGGTCTCGACCGCGCCCAGCAGCGTCAGATGCGCCAGCAGTCCGTGCGAGAGCTGGGTGACGGCGAACACGAACACCAGGTCGAAGAACAGCTCGACGAAGGTGACCCGCGCCTGGTCGCGGCCGCCGCGCGGCCGCAGCAGGTTCTTGCGCGCGTACATCAGGGCGCGTTCAGCACCGCGGTACAGGCGGCGGGCAGCTTCGGCCGGTAGGGCGGCATCGGCGTGCCGGGCGGCGGCAGCTTGACCGGCGGATGCGTGAACCAGAGCTCGAGCGGTGCTCCGCAGCCGTCGTCCTTGTAGTAACCGGCCTGCGGCTGGCAGCGCGGGCTGCCGGACGGGCAGTGCAGGCGGACATGGAAGTGCTCGTCGTGGCCTGCCCACACCACGAGCTTGTTCAGCCAGCTACGATCGCCGCCGACGGTCTCGCACAGCCGCTGCTTGATGAACTTGTTCACGAAAATGCGGTCGACGTGCGGCATCTGGGCGGCGAGCCGCAGCAGCAGCACGTGCTGCTGGTTGAAGACCGTGTCGTCGATGCCGCTGTCGTCGGCGCGCACCAGCGAGCGCAGGCGCGGGTTCTCGCGGTCGGCCGGCGGCCGGTGCGGGCCGGGCTGGCGCTCGAACCAGATATCGGCGTCGAGGCCGATCTGGTGGCTGGCGTGGCCGTTCGGCGCCGGGCCGCCGCGCGGCTGGCCGATGTCGCCGATATAGAGCGGCGCTTGGCCAGCGGTGCGGATCTTCGCAGCGAGGTCCTGGATGTACTGCAGCATCACCGGCTGGCCCCAGTAGCGGTCGCGGCTGATGCGGATCACCTCGTAGCCCGGCCCGTCGAACGGCAGGGCCTGCGCCCCTTGCAGGCAGCCTGCGCTATAGAAGCCGATCGATTGCGCCGGACCGGGCGCCGCCGTGGTGACCGTGGACCAATCCGCGGCGGATGCAGACCCACCAACCAGCAATGCAAGAAGCGGAGCCAGGAAGCGCTTCATCTTGTTCAAGCTAGCCTGTCATCCCGAGCGGAGCGAGGGATCTTTCCGCGGCCCGAAAGATCCCTCACTTCGTTCGGGATGACAGTGGTGTACCGACCCGACAATGCTAAGACTTGTCCATGGCTTACGCGAACATCGCCCTGACGCGGGACGGCGCGGTGGCACGGCTGACGCTCAATCGGCCGGACCGCCGAAACGCGCTGACGCACGCGATGATGCTCGAGCTCGAGGAAGCCTTCGCGACCATCCGCGGCGACGAAAGCTGCCGCGCGCTGGTGCTGCGCGGCGCCGGCGGGCACTTCTGCGCCGGCGGCGATCTCGACGCGATGGCCGACATGCCGCCGAAGCCGGGCAATGGCTCGGTCGATCCGCTGGTTCCGGCCTACCGCCAGTTCGGCGACGCGCTGCTGACACTCAACACCCTGCCGCAGCCGACGATCGCCATCGTCGAGGGGTCGGCGGTCGGCGGCGGCTTCGGCATGGCGTGCTGCTGCGACGTGGTAATCCTGCACGAGTCGGCCCGCTTCGGCATGCCCGAGCCCAAGGTCGGGTTCATACCCTCGCAGATCATCCCCTTCGTCGTGCGCCGTCTCGGTGAGGGGCCGGCACGCGATCTCGCGGTCACCGGCCGCGTGGTCGATGCGGTGGAGGCGAAGCATCTCGGACTCGGTAGCCATCTCTGCACCGGCACGGCCGACATCAACCGCACGCTGAAGGCGGTGCTGGACGATATCCTGCGGCTCGAGCCGCAGGCGGTCGCGACGGTGAAGCGACTGGTGCTGTCGTGCGCGACCACCCGGGATGCGGCCGTGCTCGACGATGCGGCGGAAAGCCTCGTCGGCCTGCTGCGCCGGCCGCAGGCAGGCGAAGGCATCAAGGCTTTCAAGGCGAAGACGGCTCCCTCCTGGGCCAAGGGATAGCGGCAAGGGACAAGGTCATGCGGAACTACAGGCACATCGAAGTGAGACCGATCTCCGGCGCGCTGGGCGCGGAGATTGCCGGCGTCGACATGGCGCGCGACCTCGACGCCGAAGTCGCGGGTGAGGTACGCCAGGCGTTGCTCGATCACCTCGTGATCTTCCTGCGCGGCCAGACGGCGACGCCGGCACAGCAGCTCGCCTTCGCGAAGAAGTTCGGCGAGCCGGTCGAGTATCCGCAGCTCAAGGGTCTGCCCGAATGCCCGTTCGTGACGCCGGTCGTGAAGCTCGAGCACGAGCACAACAACTTCGGCGGCATCTGGCACTCCGACACGACCTACCTCCCGACCCCGCCGATGGGCAGCATGCTGCTGGCGCGCGAGGTGCCGCCCTACGGCGGCGACACGATGTTCGCCAACCAGTACCTCGCCTACGAGGCTCTGTCGGACGGCCTGAAGGAGACGCTCGACGGCCTGATCGGCGTCAGCTCCTCGGCCAAGGCCGACGTCACCAAGACCCGCGAGGATGCGCTGAACCGGGCGGGTGAACGGGCGACCCCCAAGGTGCTCGAAGCCGAGCATCCGATCGTGCGCACCCACCCCGAGACCGGCCGCAAGGCGCTCTTTACCTCGGTCGCGCACACCGCCCGTATCAAGGGCTGGACCGAGAAGGAGAGCCTGCCGCTGCTCGAGTTCCTGTGGGACCACCAGGTGAAGCCCGAGTTCACCTGCCGCTTCCAGTGGCAGGTCGGGTCGCTGGCCTTCTGGGACAACCGCTGCGCCATGCACAACCCGATCAACGACTACCACGGCTTCCGCCGTGTCATGCACCGCATCACCTTGGCCGGCGACAAGCCTCGCTAGACTCATCGGAGTGCAATCCGCGCGTCAGCGCGTCGGGCTGAGCGAGATGACGCCGACGGCGGTGCGCAGCAGTTCGGCACGCGTACCGGCGATCTCGACGTAGCGCAGGGCCTTCCAGTTGTCGAGGAAGCTGGTCGACCAGCGCGACATCATGTTGCCGGACTGGCCGAGCGGGATGGCGAACCGGCTGTTGTCCAGGTCGCTGAAATCGTAGACCGCGCGGTAGGTCACACCATGCACGGCCTCGAACGGCCGAGCGCCGCGGTAGCTGGGGGTGGCGCGGTTCAGGGTGTGGGCGCCGCCGTCGGACGGGAAGCGCACCGAAGCGAGGTCGCGCAACAGTGGTATATTGTCGAAGAAGGGATGGCGGTGCGCGGCGAGATGCTCGCTGCCCCATTGCCACGTGTCGATATCGTTGCCTTCGCGGCGGCTGATCCAGTTGAGCGCCTTGTCGAGCGCGGTCGCGATCGCGTCGTCGCAGGTCTCCCTGGCCGGCGTCCGGGGATCGTCGCACCAGTCCGGCCGGTCGCGCAGGATGCGGACCAGCAGCGGCACGTTGGTCGAGGCCAGATCGTAGAACAGCTCATCGCCCAGCCGGTCGGCCAGCAGGCTGCGCTGCAGCTCCCAGATCCACGCTTCATAGATCAGCGGCTCGGGCCGGCGCGCCAGCATGAAGCGGTTCCAGCGGCCGAGCATGTCACGCACCTTGGCGGCGCGACCGTTGCGCGGCTCGGTCTTCAGCAGCAGCGGCAGAAGCTCGGCGGCGTCGGGCGAGAGATTGTCGGCCTGGATGGCGATCATGCCGTAAACCGGATGGCGCTCGACCTCGCGCAGGAGCTGATTGGCGCGGCGCTGGCGGTAGGGCTCGGCCCAGTCGCGGGTGATGAAGTAGCGGTAGTCGTCGGGCACCACGCGCGCGTTCGCATTGACGATGATGCCGCCCGGGGGGTTGTAGGTGCGCGGCAGGTCATCGAACGGCACGAAGCCCGCCCAGTCGTACTCGCCGGTCCAGCCGGGCGAGGGGATCGAGCCGTCGCCCTTGCGCCGGATGGGCACGCGCGCCGGGGAGACCAGGCCGATGTTGCCCTGGGTGTCGGCGTAGACCACGTTCTGCATGGGCGACACGACCTTGCGCGCCGCATTGAGGAAGTCGTTCCAGTTCTGCGCCTGGCCGATGCGCAGCAGGCCTTCCATCGTGGTGTCGCCGCCGTCGAGCGCAGTCGCCTGCAGGGCGAGCACATGGCCGGTCGGCGAGTACCGCTCGGGCTTGGCGACGAAATCGTCGATCACCACGCCGTGGCGCGTGTTGCGTACCCGCATGTGCACCGGCGGGCCCCACAGCACGCCGATCGTCTCGTCGCGCACGCTGAACGGCCGAGCACCGTCGGGCGTCAGGTACCGCGTGGGATCGGTCGGATCGATGCGCTCGATGAACAGGTCCTGGCTGTCGAGGTTGGTGGTGGTGAAGCCCCAGCCGATGGTGCCGTTGTGGCCCAGCACGACGCCCGGCGAGCCGGGCGCGGTGGCGCCGCGGATGTCGAAGCCCGGCCCGACCAGGCGCGCGAGGTACCAGGTGCCGGGGAAGGCGAGGCCGAGGTGCGGATCGTTGGCGAGCAGCGGCTTGCCCGAGACCGAATGCGCCCCAGACAGCGCCCATTCGTTCGAGGCTTCGCGCTTGCGCGTGGCGATATTGTCGGTGCGGCGATAGAGCCGGTCGAGATCGAGGTCGTTCAGCGCCTGGTTGGCGAGCGTGAGCGTGGCGTCGCGGCTCTCGCCCGAGGTCGCCAGCAGGAAGTTGGTGCCGTCCTCGCCGATCTTCTTGTCGAGCCGCAGCCGCAGCAGCTCCTTGCGCCAGTTGCCGTCGAGGGTGAGCGCCATCAGCTTGGCCCACACCATCGAATCGGCGGGCTGCCACGGTTCGGGCTTGTAGCGGCCGCCGGACAGCAGCTTTACCAGGGTGAGCTCGAGGCCGAACTGCTGATTGCCGGCAAGCCAGGAATTAACGCCGGCGGCGTAGGCGTCGAGGATCGAGCGGACGGCGGGGGAGAGCGCGCCGACGCTGTCGGAGGCGGCGCGATAGACGCCGAGGCCGCGCATGGTGCGGTCGGTGTCGACGATGCCGTTGCCGACGATCGCCGGCGGCAGGATCTCGCTGAGCCGGCCCTGGCCCAACCGGCGCATCATCTCCATCTGCCAGAAGCGGTCCTGGGCGTGCACGAAGCCCAGGCCAAACGCGGCATCCTCGATCGAGCCCGCGACGATGTGCGGGACGGCATTCTTGTCGCGCAGGATCTCGACCGGCGCCTTGAGCCCCTTGACCTCGTAGTGGCCGGCATAGGGCGGCAGCGCGCCACGCACCTGGAAGTACGTGCCGGCGGCGAACACCAGCACGGCCAGCGCGAGGCCGGCCAGCAGCTTGCCGAGGCCTGCAATCAGGCGGACGAGCGTCCGCAAACTCAGCCGCCGACGTAACGCAGGATGGCGGCTCGGTCGGCATCGAGGTCGGGCGCGGCCCGCCGGGCCTTGGGATCGGCGAAGGCCGACATCTTCAACGGGTTGCCGGCGAGCTTCAGAGTGCCGCCGCTGCCGTCCGGCACCTCGACCAGCATGTTGCGCGCGGCGACCTGCGGATGGGAGATCGCCTGGGCCACGTTGTTGATCGGTCCGCACGGCACGCCAGCCTTGCCGAGCAGCTCGATCCAGTGCGCGGTGGTGTTGCCCTTGAGCACGGATTCGATCGCGTGCTCGAGCTCGCGGTGATGCTTCAGCCGCAGCGCATTGGTCTTGTAGTCGGGGCTGTTGGTCAGCCCCGCGAGGCCCAGCGCATCACAGGTCTTGACGAACAGGCTGTCGTTGCCGGCGGCGATGATCATCGAGCCGTCCTTGGTCTTGAAGGCCTGGAACGGCGTGATGGTCGGATGGCGCGCGCCGAGCGGGCCGGGGATCTCGCCTTCGACGGTGTAGCGCATGATCGCGTTCTCGAGCAGCGCGAGCTGGCAGTCGAACATGGCGATGTCGACCTTGGTGCTCTCGCCGGTCTTCTCGCGGTGCAGCAGCGCGGCGTTGACCGCGACCGCGGTGTAGAGGCCCGCGCCCATGTCGCCGATCGACATGCCGACCCGGCTCGGCGGCTGGCCCTCGTTGCCGGTGATGCTCATGATGCCACCCATGCCCTGCATGACCATGTCATAGGCGGGATCCTTGGAGTTCGGGCCGGTGTGGCCAAAGCCCGAAGCGGACGCGTAGATCAGCTTCGGGAACTTCTTGTGCAGCGTGTCCCAGCCGAAGCCGAGCTTCTCCATGGTGCCCGGGCGGAAGTTCTCCACCACCACGTCGGCCTTGGCGAGCAGCCTCTCGAAGATCGCGCGGTCTGCGTCGTTCTTGAGGTCGAGCGCGATCGATTCCTTGCCGCGATTGACCGAGGCGAAATAGGCCGACTTGCCGTTGACGAACGGCCCGTAGGCGCGCGCGTCGTCGCCGCCCTTGGGCGGCTCGACCTTGATCACCCGGGCACCCATCTCGGCCATCAGGAAGGTGCAGTAGGGACCGGCAAGGATGCGTGACAGGTCGACGACGGTGACGCCCGAAAGCGGGCCGCGATGCTGGGTGCTCATGGTTCCGTGTCTTAGCCAGTGGGCCGCCGTGAATCCAGCCACACGTTCGCCGCTGCGGAACCGATCACGACCACGCCGCCCAGGAGCGTCAGATTGCCCGGCCGCTCGCCGTCGAACAGCCAGACCCAGATCGGCCCCAGCACCAGCTCGAGCAGGCCGAGCAGTGCCGCACGTCCCGCCGGGATGCGCTTCAGCGCCGCGATGTAGAGCAGCAGGCCTGCGGCGAGCTGGCCCGGTCCCAGCGCCAGCAGCCAGGGAAAGTCGTGCGCGGTGGCGGATGAGGGATCGGCGAAGGGTAGCGACACCACGGCCGCGAACAGCCCGGCCAGCGCCAGGGACGGCGTCATGCCGACGTCGCGCCGGCGGCGCACGATCACGTAGTTCGCGCTGATGCACAGCACGACGATGAACGACACCGCCATGCCCAACGCCGCGCCGCTGCGCAGCGAGCCTGCAACGGAGAGCACCAGCCCGCTCGCGCCGATCGCCATTGCCGCCAGGGTATGGCGATGCAGGGGCTCGGCCAGCACCAGCCGGGCCAGCAGGGCGGTGATGAAGGGCGTGGCGCCGAACATGATCAGCACATTGGCGACCGGCGCGAGGCCGAGCGCCAGGATGAAAGCGACCATGCTGCCAGCCAGCGCCACGCCGCTCGCAAGCAGCGACGCACCGCCGTTGCGCACGGCGATCCACGTCTCGCGACGTTGCCAGAGGAGCAGGGGTGCGATGGCAAGCATCATCAGCAGGGAGCGCCAGAACGACACGTCCCATGCGGGAAGATCGACTCTTCGCACGATCACACCGGCGGTGCTGAAAGCCGCCGCAGCGCCCACCGCGCAGGCCACACCGATGGCCCCGGAACTCTCGCCGGAGAGCTGCGTTTTCATTGGCAAAACGAGCCACAACTGGAGTCGACGTGCCCCCGTCCATCGATTCCCTGGACCTGCCTCCATTCAAGCCACGCTTTCCGTGGTGGGGGCCCGACCTGCAGACACTGTCCGTATTGCTGCAGTCGCCCGCGTCGGACATGTCGCCCCATGCCAGCGAGCGGGTCTGCTTCCCGATGGCCGACCGCACCGGCGACATACTGCTGGGCATGCTCGACCGTCCCGAGGAGCCGATGGCCGGCCGGCCGCTCGTCATCCTGATCCACGGCCTGACCGGCTGCGAGGATAGCGTCTACATCCTGAGCGCGGCGCGGCATCTGCTCGACCTTGGCTACACCATCCTGCGCCTCAACGTGCGCGGCGCGGGGCCTTCGCGCGCCTACTGCGGCGAGCACCACCATGTCGGTCGCACCGCCGACTTCCGGCGGGTGCTGTGGCAGTTGCCCGAGGACCTGACTCGCGACGGCGTGGTGGCGATCGGCTACTCGGCTGGCGGTACGATGCTGCTGAAGTATCTCGGCGAGGAGGGCTCGTTCTCGCCGCTGCGCGCCGCGGCGACCATCTGCGCGCCGATCGACCTGATCCGCAACGCCCGGCACATGGAGAAGCCGCGCAACTGGTTCTATCACAACTACCTGCTCAACGACATGAGGGCCGAGGCGCTGGGCGCGGGCGCGCGCGTCTCGAACGAGGAGCGCGAGATCGTCCGCGCCGCGCGCAGCGTGTTCGACTTCGACGACCGGTTCATCGCGCCGCGCCACGGCTTCAAGGGCGCGGAGGACTACTACACGCTCTGCTCGCCGATGTACTTCATGCCGGAGATCCGCATTCCCACGCTGGTGGTGGCGGCGTGCGACGATCCGTGGATCCCGATCGAGCACTACCGCTCGTTCAAGTGGAGCGACAATGCGTGGCTCCTGCCGGTGCTGCCCTCGACCGGCGGCCATGTCGGCTTCCACGGTGACGCCGGCAACCGGCCGTGGGCCAACGTCGCCATCGAGAAGTTCCTGGCCCGCGCCTGCAGCTAGCGCGGAGTTGCTTTTCGTCGAATCGCGCTTGGCGGGAGTCCAGGGAGTCCACAAGAGTCCACTCGGGTGTGGACCGGTTGGATGCCGATGGCACAAGGGTTT
>JAFEFF010000198.1 GCA_018240745.1 Pseudomonadota bacterium | reverse complement strand
ATTCCACGACGTTTTCGTAACGCGACCACCTCACCCTCCCATTGCTTCGCAATGGGCCCCGCCCTCTCCCCCACTGCGTGGCGGAGAGGGAGCATGAGCAAGATGTGTCCTCCCTGTAGCATCTGAATGGGGAGGGTTACGCCGCGACGACCAGCGTCGACGCGAGCTGGCGGACCGACTTCACCATCGCCATGGCGACCAGCTTGCCGGTCTTGCGGTTCTCGTCGCTGACCGCGACGTCTTCCTTGAACCAGAAGTGGCCGAAGGCGCCACGGGCCTCGAGCTCGACGATGTGGGTGGTGATGGTCGGGTCGGCGACGATCACCACGCGCGTCCGGTCGAGGCCGATGCCGGCGATCGCGGCGGCGGCGGAGATGTTGACGTTCTGCGGATAGAGCCGCGCGCCCTCGCGCACCGGGCCGTCGAACACGACCTTCGGCGCGGTGAGGGCGTCGAGGTCGCACAGTGTCTCGGCGATCGTGCCTTTCCAGGCCGACGGGTCCTTGCGCACCGTGACGGTGACCGTGTCGAGCCCGCCGACCGCGGTGCCGCTCAATATGTCGAGCGCGCCGATGCCGGCCGACGGCAGGATCAGCCGCCGCCCGTTGGCCTTCGCCGCGGCGAGCAGGCGATCGAACAGCGCATCGTCGGTGAAGGCGCCGACCGACGTGACGAGGAGGTCGGCGCCATGATCGAGGACCCGCTGGCCATGCGCCCGCACGGCATCGTGGCCGGCGCATTCGGCGACGGCATCGAACTCGTGTGCAAAGAAGCGCTCGGGATCGTGGGTCAGCCGGCCGTCGTTGCGCGGCCGCTTCACCAGCACCGAGACCAGCTCGATGTTCTCCAGCCCGGCCGCCTCGATGTGCTTGCCGATGGCGCCGTAGCCGATCAGTCCCAGTCGGACCTTGGGCTTCACGAGAGACGCTGCTCCACCCAGCGCGCCCAGGCGATCAGCTTGTCGTCACCGCGATGGGGCCCAACGACCTGCACCGACAGCGGCAAGCCGAACGGACCCGTGTTGAAAGGCAGGGCGATGCAGGGCGGGCCGAGGAAGGTCCAGAAGCGGTTGAAGATGGGATCGCCGGTATAGCCGAGGCCGGCCGGCGCCTCGCCGCGCGCGGCGGGCACCAGCAGGAGATCGAACTTGTCCCACACCTGGGCGAGGTCGGCTTGTGCGCGGGTGCGGCGCTTCCTGGCGTCGGCCATTTGCGGACGGGTCACGGCGTCGCCGGTTTCCAACTGGGCCGTCAGGCCAGGCGAGAGCAGATGCGGGAAGCGCTTGCGCTCGGCCGCATAGTAGATCGTCGCCTCCTTGGTCATGACGCGGTTGTGGGCTTCGATCAGCCGGTCCCAGCTCTCCGGCATCTGCCATTCGCGCACCCTGGCGCCGGCTGCGCGCAGCGCGCGGGCGGCGGCCTCGATGTTCTTGCGATTGGAGGAATCCGCCATCTCCCACCACCGGGTGCGGCAGAAGCCGATGCGCGGCGCCTCGCCGCGGGCCGGCGGATCCGCCGGCGCGTGGCCGTAGGCGGCGCGGACCAGCGCGAGGTCGTTGGCCTCGCGGGCGAAGAACCCCAGCGTGTCGAGGCTCCTGGCGTAGGTCTTGACGCCGGTGAGGTCGGCCCAGCCGTAGGTGCCCTTGTAGGCGACCACGCCGTTGAAGGCGCCCGGCCGGATCACCGAGCCCGAGGTCTGCGTGCCGTAGCCGATCGGCGCCATGAAGTCGGCGACCGCCGCCGCCGAGCCGGAGGAGGAGCCCGCCGGCGTGTGGCGGAGGTTGTGCGGATTGTGCGTCTTGCCGGCATGGCCGCCGGCGAACTCGGTGGTCACCGACTTGCCCAGCATGATCGCGCCCGCCTGTACGAGTTGCGTCACACAGGCGGCGTCGCGGCCGGCCTGGCGGCCGCGATAGATCGGCGAGCCGCATTCCGTGGTGAGCGCCTTGGTGTCGATGATGTCCTTCACCGCCAGCGGGATTCCGTGCAGGGGCCCGACTGGCCGGGCGCGCTTGTCGAGCTGGTCCGCCCGCCTGAGCGCGCCTTCGACGTCGAGCGCCTCCCAGGCGTGGACCTGGCCTTCGCGCGCGTCGATGCGGTCGAGGCAGGCCTCCACCAGGTCGCGCGCTTTCAGACGCTTGTCGGCCATTTGTCTGACAGCGTCGCTCGCCGACAATTTGTTGGGCGATCTCGCCATGCCTGTTCCCCCTTGCGCTCGTTTGCGGGCATGATGGCCGAGACCTTCCGGGAAAGGTAGCCCGTGGCTCAGGCGATCGATTTCTGGTTTTCGACCGGCAGCACCTACACCTATCTCACCGTATCGCGACTGCCCAGGCTCGCCGAGGCCGAGGGCGTGCGCTTCAACTGGCGGCCGTTCAGCGTGCGCGCCATCATGCGCGAGCAGAACAACATCCCGTTCGTCGGCAAGCCGGTGAAGACCGCCTATATGTGGCGCGATATCGAGCGTCGTGCCGCCCTGTACGGCCTCGAGGCGCGGGTGCCGGTGCCCTATCCGCTGAAGGAATTCGACCTCACGCACCGGCTCGCGATTCTCGGGCTGGCCGAGGGCTGGGGCATTCCCTACATCCAGGCGAGCTACCGCCGCTGGTTCGTCGACGGCCTGGAGCCCGGGCTCGAGCCGAATCTGCAGCAGAGCCTGGCCGAGGTCGGCCAGGACGTCGCGCGATGCCTCGAACGGGCCGGGCGCGACGACATCACCCGGCTCTACGACGACGCGACCGCCGAGGCCAAGGCCCTCGGCATTTTCGGTTCGCCCACCTTTGCGGTACAGGGCGAGCTGTTCTGGGGCGACGACCGGCTGGACGACGCCCTCAACTGGTTCCGCAACGGGAGGCTCCGATGAACCCGCCCTTCGCCGTCCGCAAGATCGGTCATGCCGTGATCTTCGTCTCGGACATCGAGCGCTCGAAGAAGTTCTACACCGAGGTGCTGGGCTTCCAGATCTCCGACATCTACGACGGCTCGATGATGCCGGGCGGCATGGTGTTCCTGCGCTGCAACGGCGACCACCACTGCTTGGCGCTGGTCGGTGACAAGGGGGATGCCGCGAATGGCAAGAGCCTGCACCACATCGCCTTCGAGCTCGCCACAATCGACGAGGTGATTCGCGCCCGTGACCATCTCGTGGCGCACGGCACCAGGATCACCTTCGAGGGCCGCCGCCGCGCCGGCTGCCAGGTCGCGGTCGAGTTCCTCGATCCCGACGGCCATCACCTCGAGCTCTACTGGGGCCTCGACCAGGTCGGCTCCGACGGCCGCGCCCGGCCCTGGGACGAATGGCGTCAAACCCCGTCGCTCGAGGAGGCGGTGCGGACTCCGCCGCGTGGCCAGGACACCACGATCCACGACGCCACTCTGCGCGCCCGGCTCGAGGCGGCGACCGACCGGGCTTG
Organism: Pseudomonadota bacterium; assembly: GCA_018240745.1. Classification (GTDB taxonomy): domain Bacteria; phylum Pseudomonadota; class Alphaproteobacteria; order Reyranellales; family Reyranellaceae; genus Reyranella. The sequence continues at coordinate 70,192 of JAFEFF010000198.1, read as the reverse complement.
AGTCCAACGAAGCGTTGGCGTTTCTGTCATCCTGAGCGCAGCGAAGGATCTCATGGCGCGGGCGAGCGGCATGCTCGTTGAAAGGCCATGAGGTCCTTCGCTGCGCTCAGGACGACAGAGATTGAGTGGCCCGCTCGAATGGGCGGAAATCCTGTGGATAACCGCCCCGTCGCGAGGCTCATTACGGGCAATGGCTCTCGCTTTCCGACACGATTTCCTCGGCAATAAGCGAAGCCATTGCCCTTAATAGGTGTTCGGCGCGGAACCGGTGCAGTGTGCTGTCATGGCCATTGCCCTGACCCATTCCTTTTCGAAATCGATCGCGACGGCGCCTGTGCGGCGATCTCCCTGCGTTTTTTCGGGGCCGGGGAGGGGGGTGCGGGCAGAGTGGCAGGAATCGCGCAAAACGCTGACCCGCCTGCAACGAAGGGCTGCCACGCTTGTTGGCAGCGCATGGCAGTGCCTGCTTTAGTCGCCCGCCGGTGTCGCCGGCGTCTTCGCCTTGCCGGTGCCCTTGATCTTCTCGCGGGCCCACTGGAAGGACACGTAGAGGCCCGGGATCACGAAGATGCCGAGGAACGACGCCGCCAGCATGCCGCCGAACACGGCGGTGCCGACGGCGCGCTGGGTCGCCGCGCCGGCGCCGTTTGCGATCACCAGCGGCACCAGGCCGAGGATGAAGGCGAACGAGGTCATCATCACCGCCCGGAACCTGAGGTGCGCGGCGTTGGTCGCGGCCTTGACGATGTCTTCGCCGTGCGCACGCTGCTCCATCGCGAACTCGACGATCAGGATGGCGTTCTTGGCGGCGAGCGCGATCAACACGACGATGCCGATCTGGGCGAAGATATTGTTGTCGAGCCCGCTCACGAACAGCGCAAGGACTGCGCCGAACAGGCCTGCCGTCACCGACAGCAGTGCAGCGACCGGGATCGCCGAACTCTCGTACAGGCCGACCAGGAACAGGTAGGCGAACACCAGCGCCAGCCCGAGGATGAAGCCGGTCTGGCCGGACGCCGCCTTCTCCTGGTACGCCGTGCCCGTCCATGCGTAGGTGTACCCGGCCGGCAGGGTCTGCTTGGCGAGGCGTTCCATGGCGGCGATCGCCTGGCCGGTCGAGAAGCCCGGCGCCGGCGCGCCCTGCATCGTCACCGAACGCAGGTTGTTGTAGCGGATCACCGAGCCGGGCGCGGTGATGAGCTGCACGTCGGCCACCGCCTGCAACGGCACCAGATCGCCCGAGGCGGTGCGCAGGCGGACTCGGAACACGTCGTCGACCTTCTTGCGCTCGTCGGCGTCGGCCTGGATCTTGACCTGCCAGGTGCGGCCGAACAGGTTGAAGTCGTTGGCGTAGTTGCCGCCCATCGCCGTCTGCAGCGCCTGGAAGATGTCGGAGATCTGGATGCCCAGCGTCTGCGCCCGCTCGCGGTCGAGCTTGAGGTAGATCTGCGGCGTCGCCGCGCCATAGGTGGTGAAGACGCCGGTGAGCTCGGGCACGTTCTGGGCCGCCACCATCAGGGCGCGCGCGACCTGCGCCAGCTCCGACGGCGGCGCGCCGGTCAGGCTCTGGATCTGGAATTCGAAGCCCGACGAGTTGCCGAGGCCCATGATCGGCGGCAGGTTGAAGGCGAAGACGTTGGCCGACGGGATCTGGCGGAACGCCTTGTTGAGCTCGTCGAGCGCGGAGAATACCGAGAGGCTCCGGTCGCGGCGCTCGGCGAACGGCTTGAGGGCGGCCACGACCAGTGCGCGGTTGGACTGGGCAAGGCCGTCGATCAGGCTGTAGCCGCTCACCGTGAACAGGCTCTGCAGCCACGGCTTGCCGAGGATCAGGCCCTCGACCTGGGTCAGCGAATCGAGCGTGCGGCTGGTCGAGGCGGCCTCCGGGAGCTGCAGCTCGGCCATGAACGCGCCCTGGTCCTCCTCGGGCAGGAAGCCCGACGGCACGAGCGAGCCCACGCCGGCGGTGCCGAGGATGAATCCCGCGACCAGCACCAGGGCGATGAAGGCGCGCCGGGTGATCGGCGTCACGAGCTTGACGTAGCCGTCGCGCGTCCTGTCGATGCCGCCCTGCAGCCAGGCCATCACGCCGGTCGGCTTCTTCTTGTGGCGCAGGATCAGCGAGCACAGCGCGGGCGTCAGCGACAGGGCATTGATCGCCGAGATCACCATCGACACCGATACCGCGACGGCGAACTGCTTGTAGAGCTGGCCGGTGATGCCGGGAATGAAGGCGGTCGGCACGAACACCGACAGCAGCACCAGGGTGATGGCGATGATCGGTCCGGTCACCTGGGTCATCGCCTTTTCGGTGGCCTCGGCGGGGGTGAGGTCGGGCTCGTGCTCGAGGATGTGCTCGACGGCCTCGACGACGACGATCGCGTCGTCGACCACGATGCCGATCGCCAGCACCAGCGCCAGCAGCGAGATGGTGTTGGCCGAGAAGCCGAGCGCCAGCATTACGGCAAAGGTGCCGATCAGCGCCACCGGCACGGCGATGATGGGTATGAGGGTGGCGCGGAAGTTGCCGAGGAAGACGAAGACCACGATCGCCACCAGGATGAAGGCCTCGATCAGCGTGTGCTTGACGCTCTCGATGGTCGCTTCGACGAACACGGTGGTGTCGTACAGGATGTCGTAGGAGACATCCTCGGGCAGGCGCGGTTCCAGCTCCTTCATGAGCTTGCGCACGCCCTGGGCGGTGGCGAGCGCGTTGGCGCCGGGCAGCTGGTAGATCTGGATGCCGGCCGACGGCTTGCCGTTGTAGCGCGCCGCCTGGTCGCTGGTCTTGGCCCCGAGCTCGACCCGGGCGATGTCCTTGAGGCGCACCAGCGAGCCGTCGGGCAGGGCGCGCACGACGATGTTCTCGAACTCCTTGACGTCGGTCAGGCGGCCCTGGGTGCTGATGTTGAGCTGGAAGTCGACCGGCCCCATCAGCGGCGCGGCGCCGACCAGGCCGACGGCGGCCTGGACGTTCTGCGACTGCACGGCCTTCACCACGTCGTTGGCCGTGATGTCGAGGCTCGACATGCGGTCGAGCTTGAGCCAGACGCGCATCGAGTAGTCGAGCGCGCCGAACAGCGAGGCGTCGCCGACGCCCGGCACGCGCTTGACGTCATCGAGGACGTTGATGGTGACGAAGTTCGACAGGAACAGCGCGTCGCGCGTGCCGTTGGGCGAGAAGAAGGCGATGCACTGCAGCAGCGCCGACGACTGCTTCTTGGTGGTCACGCCCTGGCGCTGCACCTCGGGCGGCAGGGTCGCCAGCGCCTGGTTGACGCGGTTGGTGACGTTGACCGTGTTGAGGTCGGGGTCCGAGCCGACCTCGAAGCTGACGGTCAGGCTGTAGCTGCCGTCGCCGCCGGAGATCGACTTCATATAGATCATCCGCTCGACGCCGTTGACCTGCGCCTCGATGACCTGCGCCACGCTCTCCTCGACCGCCTGCGCCGAGGCGCCGGGGTAGAAGGTCGTGACCTTGACCTGGGGCGGCACGATGTCGGGGAACTGCGCCACCGGCAGCGCGCCGAGCGCGATCAGGCCGGCGATCGTGATGACCGCGGAGATGACGAACGCGAGCCGCGGCCGGCGGATGAAGACCGAGGAGATGGTCATGGTGGCCTACCGGGTCGGCATCGACGGCGCGGCCGGCGCATCGCTCGGCGCCACGGTCATGCCGGCGCGCACCCGCTGCTGGCCCTGGATGACGACCTTGTCGCCGGCCTTCAGGCCCTGCTCGACGGCCAGCAAGCCGTCGCGCGAGGTGCCGGTCTTGATCCGCTTCTGCTCGACCACGTTCTTGTCGTTGACCACGAAGACGTAGGCGCCGGCCTGGTCGAGGGCGACCGCCGCCTCGGGGATCGCCACCACCGTCGGGGGCTTCTCGGCCTCGAGCACCACGCGCACCGTCTGGCCGTCGGTCAGCGTACCGTTCTTGTTGTCGAACACGGCGCGCACGATCTGGCCGTCGGTCTTGGGATCGACCACGACGTCGAGGAAGTCGAGCTTGCCCTTCTCGGGATAGATCGAATCGTCGGCCAGCCGCAATTGCACGATCAGCGCGTCGCCGCCGTTGCCGCTCTGCTTGCGCGCCTCGAGGAGCTCGCGCTGCGTGACGGAGAACAGCACGCGGATCGGGCTCTCCGTCACCACGGTGGCGAGCACGCCCGAATCGGGGCTGACGAGGTTGCCGGGCGAGAAGGCGGCCTTGCCGACCCGGCCGGTGATCGGCGACTTGATCTCGGTGTAGGAGAGGTTGATCTGGGCGTCGCGCAGCGCCGCCTCCGCCTCCTCGAGAGAGGCCTTGGCCTGCAGCAGCTCGCTCTGGCGCTGGTCGTAGACGGCCTGCGTGCCGGTGTTGGTGCGCAGCAGCTCGGCGGCGCGCTTGAACTGGAGCTCGGAATTGGCCAGCGCCGCCCTGGCGGCGTCGCGCGTGGCGGTCTTTTGGTCGACCGTCGCCTGGTAGGTGTCGGGCTCGATGGTGAACAGGACCTGGCCTTCCTTGACCTGGTCGCCGTCGTTGAATTTGCGCGGCCCGAGAAAACCCTTCACCCGCGCCCGCAGGTCGACCTTGTCGACGGCCGCCGCACGGCCGATGAATTCCGCGCGCGCCGCCAGCGGCTTGAGCTCGGCGGCCTGCACCAGGACGGCCGGCGGCGGCCCGGCCTGCTGCGACTGCGCCGCGCCAACATTCGCCGCCCAGATCAGCGCGGTGATCGCCAAAAGCCGTGTGATTGCCATCTCTGTCCCTCGGCTTTTCGCCGAGGCCTGTCCCTCGGCGGTCGCCTGCCTGAGAGTCAGACTGCCCCAATCAGCGGGAGACCGTCACTGATTAAGATCAACTGTTCACAGGCCGGGAAAGACACGTGGCCAGGGCATGGGCGGCGGCGATATCGGCCAAGGCGGCTGCTCGTCCGAAGCGCGCCGGTCGTCGTCATCGTGACGGTCCGCCGGCGACGGGGTGTCGTCCGGCATGGGCCGGCACGGCAAACCAATCTCCTCGTTTCTCTCCATGACCACGTCCTCTTCGAGCAACATGGATTTTCGCGGGAGATTAGGTGCGGCTTGCGAAGCGTCAAGAGGGTATGACTGCCGGCATGTCGCTTACCCTCTACTTCCATCCCCTTTCGTCCTACTGCCAGAAGGTCTTGATCGCGCTGTACGAGGCCGGCACGTCGTTCGCGCCGGTGGTCGTGAACTTCAGCGATCCCGGATCGGCGGCGGCGTTCCGCCAGCTCTGGCCGGTCGGCAAGATGCCGGTGCTGCGCGATGCCGATCGCGACCAGACGGTCCCGGAGTCGAGCATCATCATCGAGTATCTCGGCCAGCACTATCCGCGCGGCACGACGCTGATCCCGGCCGATCCCGAGCTGGCGCTGCGCACGCGGCTGGCCGACCGGTTCTACGATCTCTACGTTCACGATCCGATGCAGCGGATCGTCGGCGACCGGCTGCGGCCGCAGGACAAGAAGGATCCTTTCGGGGTCGCGACGGCCGAGGCGATGCTGGTCAGTTCCTACGACCTGATCGACGCCGAGATGGCGGCGCGAACCTGGGCTGCGGGCGATGCCTTCACGCTCGCCGATTGCGCGGCGGCACCGCCGTTGTTCTTCGCCAACAAGCTGGTGCCGTTCGGCGAGCGCCGCAATCTCACGGCCTATTTCCGGCGGCTGAGCCGCCGGCCATCGGTCGCCCGTGCCTTCAACGAGGCCGAGCCATTCCTGAAGTTCTTCCCGGGCTGATGTTTCCCGCCAGACCGCGAACGCCGCAGGCGCGCGGTCCGGAACAGCATGAGTCAGTGCGCCATCAACAGCGGCACGCGGCAGGACGAGATCACCTTGCCGGTGGCGCCGCCAAGGCCGAGGAAGCTCAGCACCTGGCCGCGCCCGTAGGCGCCCATCACCAGCAGGTCGGCGCCCTTGTCGTGGGTGTAGCCGAGCAGCGCGCGGCCACGGGCGCGCCCCGACACGGCGCCGGGATCGATCGCGTCGATCGTCGGGTTGATGCCGTTGCGGCCGAGATTGCGCGCGAGATACGACGCGCCGACGTCATCGGGCTTGGTGCCGACCACCAGCAGCGTGACCTTGCTCGCCTTCTCGAGGAAGGGCAGGGCGTATTCCAGCGCGCGCGCCGCCTGGAAGCTGCCGTTCCACGCCACCACGATCGAGTTGAAATTGCCGATGCCGGCATTGGGCGGAGCGATCATCACGGGGCGGGCGCATTCGTAGAGTGCCGCCTCGACGGTCGCCGGCGCCACGTTCTCCGGGTCGGCGCCGGGGCGGCCGAGCACCAGCAGGTCCGAGCAGCGGCCCATCGCCACCATGGCGTCGAGCGTCGCGGTCTTGGCGGCGGTGTAGGTGGCGCCCTTGATCTGGGCCAGCGTCTCCTTGTAGGCGCGCTCGCTTTCCTTGCTGCGGGCCTCGAGCCGCTCGTCGTCGAGGTTCATGATCAGCGGCATCGCCTCGCCGCTCATCGCCAGGCCACCCACCATGCCGCCGGCCGGGCCGACCGGCAGGTGCAACGCGTCGACCGCGCCGTCGAATTCCGACGCGACCCGGGCCGCCAGCTTGAACGACATGGCGGCATCGGGGCCGCCTTCGGACACGGCCAGGATCGACTTCATCATCTCAACTTCTCCCCACGGGCAGGCGCAAAATGCCGCCGCACTTTAACCTCAATTCGCCACCGCGCCCACACCTTCGCGTTTGCGAATCCAGTGCACGAACGGCAGCGCCAGCAGCACCATCCAGGCTTTTCCCAGCACCTGGCCCTCGAGGAATTCGAGGCTGCCGAAGGCGAGGTAGAGGAACAGGATGCTGTCGGCGATCAATCCGACGACGGCGCTCGCCAGCACGGCCAGCACCAGCCCGCGCTTCTGCAGCGGCGTGAAGACCGCAAAGTCGGCAAGCTCCGACAGGAAGAACGCCGTCGTCGACGCCACCACCAGCTGGGGCGGGGCGAGCGCGCCGGACAGCGCCGCGCCGGCGACGATCGCCATCAATGCCGCCACGCGTCCCAGCCGCCGCTGGACGAGATCGCGCAGGACCAACGCGATGCCGATCATCGAAACGCCGGACGGCGCCATCATCGGTCCGCCTTGCGGGCTCCAGGGGAAGACCGGCACCAGGCATGGCCCGTTGGGGACGCAAGTCGTGCCGAGATGGCCGATCATCCAGTTGGCAGCGGGGATGCAGGCCATGAAGGCGATGAAATAGGCGAGCCCCTCGGCCTTGCGGGCGTTGAGGCTCATGCGCGGCCGCTCGGTCATGACCACTGCTTACGCCAGTTCTCGAAGCCTCGCTTGCGCAGGGCACAGGCGGGACAGTCGCCGCAGCCATGGCCCCAGTCGTGCCTGGGCCCACGCTCGTTGCGATAGCAGGTATGGGTGTGCTCGAGGAGGATCTCGATCAGGGGCTCGCCGCCGAGCTCGCATGCCAGGGACCAGGTCTCGGCCTTGTCGAGCCACATCAGCGGTGTCTCAAGCGCGAAGTTCCTGTCCATGCCGAGATTGAGCGCGACCTGCAGCGCCTTGATCGTGTTGTCGCGGCAGTCCGGGTAGCCGGAATAGTCGGTCTCGCACATCCCGCCCACCAAGTGGCGGATGCCGCGCCGCCAGGCAACCGCCGCCGCGAAGGTGAAGAACAGGAGATTGCGCCCGGGCACGAAGGTGTTGGGCAGCCCGTCCCGCTCCACCCGGAACGCGGTCTCGCGGGTCAGCGAGGTCTCGCTCATCTGGCCGAGCGCCCCCATGTCGATGAGGTGGTCCTCGCCCAGCCGGGCCGACCATTCGGGGAACCGGCGACGCACCTCGGCCAATACCGTAAGTCGTTGATCCAGCTCGATTCGATGGCGCTGGCGATAGTCGAAAGCGACGGTCTCGACGTGGCCAAATCGATCGAGTGCCCAAGCCAGGCAGGTGGTCGAATCCTGCCCTCCCGAGAAGAGGACGAGGGCAGAGCGCGTGTCGGTCATGGCGCCTTATCGCCCGCAACCTTTTGTCGCGCCAGAGCGTTGGAACCTTTTGGAGGGCATGTACCCGGAAAGGGGGGAAGGCATGTTCGTGTCCGACATCCTGGCTCAGAAGGGTGGCCTCGTCTTCACGGTGACACCCGGCACCACGGTCGCCCAGGCGGCCCAGCATCTCAGCACCCGCCGCATCGGCTCGGTCCTGGTCATGGACGGCACCGAGACCATCGCCGGCATCGTCTCCGAGCGCGACGTCGTGCGGGCGATGGCCCGGCACGGCGCCTCGGCGCTCGACCTCGAGGTGCGGCAGGTCATGACCCGCGAGGTGTTGACCTGCCATCCCGACGATTCGATCGAGCGGGTCATGGGCCTGATGACCGCTGGCCGCTTCCGCCACCTGCCGGTGGTGGAGCGCGGCGAGCTGATCGGGTTGGTCTCGATCGGCGACGTCGTCAAGGCGCGGCTGGAGGAAACCCAGCACGAGACCGAGGCGCTGAAGGCCTACATCGTCGCCGGTTGATCGATCGCGTTGCGATCCGTACCATTGTGGCGATGCGCTCCGCCGTCGCCCTATCGCTGTCGCTCGCCCTCATCGTCAGCGCCTGCAATTCCTACCCCAGCTATCAGGATCCCTATCTGGCCGGGAAGATCGACCGGCAGCGGGTCCAGCGCGACAACTGCCTGCTCGCCCACACGCCCCAGCTCGACAACGGCTCGTCCGACGTGGTCGCCGTGGCGCGGGCGGTCGCCGCCGCCTGCACCGACGAGACCGAGAAGCTCCTGGCCCTGACGGTGCCCTTCGCCGACGAGAAGGCACGCGAAGGCTTCCAGCAGGAAGCCGTCCGGCGCGCCGGCGATATCGTGCTGAGCTTCCGGCGGGTCGGTACGCGGCCGACGCAGTAGCCACGGAACGCTCTTAGCCGGTGCGAGTTAGACAGGGCATGCGTGCCCTGTCCGCCGTCTGGCATCTCCTGCGCGATACGTTCTCCGGGTTCGTCGACGACGAGGCGCTGAGCTGGGGCGCCTCGATCGCTTACTATACGCTGTTCTCGATCGCGCCGGTGCTGCTGGTCGTGGTGGCGATCGCCGGCCTGGTGTTCGGCCGCGATGCCGCCGAGGGAGCGATCGTCGAGCAGTTCAGCGTATTGATGGGCCATCAGACGGCGGTGGCGCTGCAGGGGATGATCGAAAGCGCCGCGCGCCCGCGCGAGGGCACGCTGGCGACGATCATCGGCGTGGTCGTGCTGTTCATCGCCGTTTCCGGCGTGTTCGGCGAGGTCCAATCGGCGATGAACGCGATCTGGAAGGCGGATCCTTCCGAACATTCGACCGTCACGCGCCTGCTGCGCGCGCGGCTGGTCAGCATGGGGCTGGTCGTCACCGCCGGTTTCCTGCTCATGGTTTCGCTGGCGGCCAGCGCGGCGCTGTCCGGCTTCTCGACCTACCTGCGGATCGTGTTCCCCCAGGTTCACGTGGTGCTGAACGTCGTCGACGTCGTGCTGTCGGCGCTGCTGATCGGCGGGCTGTTCGCGGCGATGTTCAAGGTGCTGCCCGACACCGACATCGCGTGGCGCGACGTGGTGGTCGGCGCGCTGGCGAGCACCATCCTGTTCGAGGGCGGCAAGTACGCGATCGCCCTCTACATCGGCCAGAGCAATGTCGCCTCGTCGTATGGCGCGGCCGGTGCGCTGATCGTGCTGCTGGTATGGATCTACTACTCGGCGCAGATCTTCCTGCTCGGCGTCGAATTCAGCCGCGCCTACGCCAAGCGGTACGGGAGTCATGCCAATCCGCAATAGCGGTGATAGGTTCTCCGCAACCACGGAGAAGGCATGTCTCAGGCACTGCAAGGACGGATCGCGCTGGTGACCGGCGCAGGCAAGAACATCGGTCGGGCGATCGCGCTGACCCTGGCGAAGGACGGTGCAACCGTGCTGGTGAACGGCCGCAGCGACCGCGCGGCGGTCGAGTCGGTGGTCGGCGAGATCAAGGCGGCAGGCGGCAGGGCCGAAGCGGCGATGGGCGATGTCTCCGATCCGGCGGTCGCCCCCAGGCTCGCCAAGCAGGCCGAGGCACTGGGCGGGGTCGACATCCTGGTAAGCAACGCGGGGCTGCGCCGCCAGACCTCGTTCCTCGACATGTCGTTCGAGGAATGGCGCGAGATCATGTCGGTGGCGCTGGACGGCGCCTTCCTGCTCGGCAAGGCATTCGTGCCGCAGATGGTGGCCAAGGGCAAAGGCGGCGCGTTCGTCGCCATGTCGGGCATCTCGACCCATGTCGGCACGCCCAATCGTTGCCACGTCTCGGCCTCCAAGTCGGGTCTCGAAGGCCTGATGCGCGCACTGGCACGCGAGCTGGCGCCGCACAAGATCACCTGCAATGCCGTGTCGCCCGGCGCCATCGACACCAGCCGCGCCGCTTCCGCAGGTCCACGGCCGCTCCAGGGGCGGCCGATCCCGCTCGGGCGGCTCGGCACGGTCGACGAGATCGCCGCCATGGTCCGCCTGATCGTCGGGCCGGAAGGTACCTTCATCACGGGTCAGACCATTCATGTGAACGGCGGCGAGTTCCTGACATGAGGAACCTGATCACCGATGTGCCGGGCGTGAAGGTCGGCAACGCGCACGACGCACGCGCCGCCACCGGCGTCACGGTCGCGATCTTCGACAAGAGCTGCGTGGCGAGCGTGGCGACGCTGGGCGGTGCTCCCGGCGACCGCGCGGTGACGCTGCTGGAGCCGGAGATGACCCGCGGCGCAATCGACGCCGTGGTCCTGTCGGGCGGCTCGCTCTACGGCCTCGATGCGGCAGGCGGCGTGTCGGCCGTGCTGTGCCAGCAGGGCAGGGGCGCCACCTTCGGCGGCATCGTCCTGCCGGTCGCGGTGCAGGCGATCCTGTTCGACCTGATGAACGGCGGCGAGAAGGATTGGATCAGGGAGCCGATCACGCAACGCCCGCCCTATTGGGAGCTCGGCCGCGACGCCGGGCTGGCGGCGAGTGAGGACTTTGCGCTGGGTACAGCCGGTGCGGGCTACGGCGGCACCACGGCCAATCTCAAGGGCGGGCTGGGGTCGGCGAGCCAGCGCACGCAAAGCGGCTTCATCGTCGGCGCTCTGGCGGCGGTGAATGCGCTCGGCATGGCGACGGTCGGCGACACCAGGCATTTCTGGGCCGCGCCCTACGAGCGGGGTCGCGAGTTCGGCGGTCACGGACAGCCGGAGAAGGTGCCCGAGAAGGCGCTCGCGATCTGCTTCAAGGGCCAGCCGGTGCAGGCGACCGCCACGACCATCGCCATGGTGGCGACCGACGCGGTACTCACCAAGGCCGAGTGCAAGCGGCTCGCCATCATGGCCAATGACGGGCTGGCGCGCGCCCTGCGGCCGGCCCACGCGCCGAACGATGGCGACACGGTGTTCGCGGTGGCGACCGGGCGCGCCGGTCCCGGCGGCGAGCCGCCGGTGCTGACCGAGCTCGGCGCGGCGGCGGCCGATTGCCTCGCGCGGTCGGTCGCGCGCGGGGTGTACGAAGCGACGGCATTGCCCTACGCGACGTCGCTGCCCGACTATCGCGGGCGGTTCGGGGGCTGTGGAGACGTGAGAGAATGATGGGCTACCTCGTCGTGTTCGTCGGTGCCGGTGTGGGCGGCATGCTGCGTCACTTCATGAACATCTGGATAGCGAAACTCGCCGGCACGCACTTTCCGATGCACACTCTTGTCATCAACGTCACCGGCTCGATCGTCATGGGTATGGTTGCCGCCTTGTTCGCGCTGAAGGGCGGCGCGACCGGTCATCTGCGACTGTTCCTCGCGACCGGCATCCTCGGCGGCTACACGACCTTCTCCAGCTTCTCGCTGGATGCGGTGCTGCTGTGGGAGCGGCACGACTACCTGTTGGCGACGTACTACATCGGCGGCTCGGTCGTGCTGTCGCTGCTCGGCCTGGTGGCCGGACTCTGGATCGTGAGGACCGTGCTGGCGTGACGCGCCGGTCGTTCGATGTCGTCGTCGTTGGGGCCGGCGCGGCCGGCCTGATGTGCGCGATGCGGGCCGGGCAGCGCGGGCGCAAGGTGCTGCTGCTCGACCATGCGGAGAAGGTCGGCAAGAAGATCCTGATTTCGGGCGGCGGCCGCTGCAACTTCACCAACCTCGAGGCGCGGCCCGAGGCATTCCTCTCCGACAACCCGCACTTCTGCAAATCGGCGCTGGCGCGCTACACCCAGCACGACTTCATCGCCTTGGTCGACAAGCACCGCATCGCCTGGCACGAGAAGACGCTGGGCCAGCTCTTCTGCGACGGCTCGGCGCGGCAGATCGTGGCGATGCTGCTGGCCGAGTGCGATGCAGTGGGCGTCGACGTGCGGGTCGCGCATCGGCCGACGGCGATCGAGAGGACCGATCGATTTGTCGTGTGCACCGACAAGGGCGAGTTCGACGCGGCGGCGCTGGTGCTGGCGAGCGGCGGCCTGTCGATCCCGAAGATGGGGGCAACCGGCTTCGCCCACGAGACCGCGCGTCGCTTCGGGCTGAAGATCGTCGAGACGCGGCCGGCGCTCGTGCCGCTCACGGCGAAAGTGCCGGACCTGGCGGGCGTGTCGCTGCCGGTCGAGGCGCGCTGCGGCAAGGCGGTGTTCCGAGAGGCCATGCTGTTCACCCATCGCGGCCTGTCGGGACCGGCGATCCTGCAGATCTCGTCCTATTGGAAGCCGGGCCGGGAAATCGCGATCGACCTCCTGCCCGGCGTCGATGCGGCGCGCTTCCTCAAGGAGCGAAAGCACGCCCGACCGAGGGCCGAGACGCGGACGCTCTTGGCCGAGGTGATGCCGCAGCGCCTTGCCGCCGTCCTGGAGGGCGCGAAGCCCGAATCGCTGAACGACTGGCGCATCACGCCGACCGGCACCGAGGGCTATGCCAAGGCCGAGGTCACTGCCGGTGGTATCGACACCAACGAGCTCTCGTCGCGCACCCTGGAGGCGCGCAAGGTGCCGGGCCTGTTCGTGATCGGCGAGGCGGTCGACGTGACCGGCTGGCTGGGCGGCTACAATTTCCAGTGGGCCTGGTCGAGCGGCTGGGCCGCCGGCGAGGCGGTTTGAGCGGCGTACTACTCAGAATTCCTCCCTGCGCGTAGCGCGGGGAGGTGCCCCGCTCATAGCGGGGTGGAGGGGGTCATGAGCCGCAATCATGTTGTCGCCCATGACCCCGTCGGCGTAAGACGCCGCCACCTCCCCGCGCTACGCGAGGAATTCCGAGGGTGGTTAGTGCCCGAGGTAGCTCTTGCGCAGGCCGGGATGCTCGGCGAGCTCGCGGGCGCTGCCGGATAGCGCCACCACGCCGCCTTCCAGCACGTAGGCGCGGTGGGCGATGGCCAGGGACTGCACGACGTTCTGCTCGACCAGCAGGATGGCGAGGCCCTCGCCGTTCAGCCGGCTGATCAGGGCGAACATCTCCTCGACCAGCCGGGGCGACAGGCCGAGCGATGGCTCGTCGAGGATCAGCAGCTTGGGCTCGCTCATCATGCCGCGGCCAATCGCCAGCATCTGCTGCTCGCCGCCCGACAAGGTGCCGGCATCTTGCGTCCAGCGCTCTTTCAGCCGGGGAAAGATGGCGACGACGCGGTCGAGGTTCTTCTGCCGCGCTGCACGGCCACGGCGGTAGCTGCCGAGCTCGAGATTCTCGCGGACCGACAGGTTGGGGAAGATGCGGCGGCCTTCCGGCACCTGGACGAGGCCCGCCTCGACGATGCGGGTCGAGCGCGCGCCGGTGATGTCGTTGCCGTCGAACCGCACCGTGCCGGCGAATGGGCGATAGAGCCCACTGAGGTTGTTGTTGAGCGTCGACTTGCCGGCACCGTTGCTGCCCAGCAGCGCGACGATCTCGCCCGCCGCCACGGCGAGGTCGACGCCGCGCAGGATCTCGATCGCGCCGTAGCCCGCGCGCAGGCCGGTTACCTCGAGCAAGGGGGCGTCAGGCACGCAGCACCCTGGCGGCACCGTGGCCGAGATAGGCCTCGACGACCTCAGGGTTCTCGGCGATCGCGGCGGGCGTACCCTCGGCGATCATGCGGCCCTGGTTCAGCACGTAGACACGCTCGGCCAGCGAGGTTACCGCCTGCATCACATGCTCGATCAGCAGGATGGTGACGCCTGCCCTGCGGACTTCGCGGATCACCTGGACGATCTCGGCGATTTCGGTCGGATTGAGGCCGGCCATCACCTCGTCGAGCAGCAGCAGGGCCGGTCGGGTGGCGAGCGCGCGCGCGAGCTCGAGCCGCTTGCGGCCGGCGACGGTGAGGTCCGAGCCGGGCCGGTCGAGCTGGTCGCCCATGCCGACCTGGTTGGCGACCGCTTCGGCGAGGCTCGCCGCCTCGTGGCGGTCGGCGGTGCGGAAATAGGCGCCGACCATGATGTTCTCGCGCACGCTGATGCGCGCGAAGGGCTGGGTGATCTGGAAGGTGCGCACCATGCCGGCAGCGCAGATGCGGTGGGGCGCCATGCCGGTGATGTCGTGGCCCTGCAAGCTGATGCGGCCGGCGTCGGGCTTGTGGAAGCCGGCGATGGTCGCGAACAACGTGGTCTTGCCGGCGCCGTTGGGCCCGATCAGGCCGACGATTTCGCCCGCGCGCACGTCGAGCGAGGCCTGGTCGACCGCCTTCAGGCCGCCGAACGCCTTGGAAAGCTCGCGCACCTCAAGCATGGCGGCGGCGTCCCAGCAGGCTCGCGAAGCCGTCGGGCAGGCGGGCCACGATCAGGACCAGCATGGCGCCGTAGACGATCAGGCTGAGCGGCTGCACGTTCTTCAGCGCCGGGAAGACGCTGGCCGCCGCGCGCGTCAGCTCGTTGATCGTGGTGAGAGCGATCGAGCCGATCAGAGGGCCGAAGATGGTGCCGGCGCCGCCGACCATGGTGACCAGCAGCATCTCGACCGATTTGTCGATGCCGAAGGCGATGTTGGGATCGATGTAGAGGTACTTCTGGGCATAGAAGGTGCCGCCGGCGGCGCACATCGCACCCGACAGCGCGAGCACCTTCACCTTCTCGGTGAAGACGTCGATGCCCAGCGCGCGGGCGGCGTCCTCGTTCTCGCGGATCGCGACCAGGCGGGCGCCGAACCGGCTGCGGGTCAGCCACCAGGCGATCAGCAGCGAGACCAGGCAGAGGGCGAAGGCGAGGTAGTAGATCCAGATCTGGTCCTTGAACTGGAAATTGATCGGCCGCTGGTCGGCCTTGATCAGCATGCCGAGGCCACCGCGCGTGATCGAGGCGGAGTTGGCGGCGATGCGGAAGACCTCGGCGAAGGCGAGTGTGATCAGCGCGAAGTAGGAGCCGCGCAGGCCGGCGCGGAACGACAGGACGGCGATGCCGGCGCCGACCAGCCCGCCCATCGCCATCGCCGCCGGCCAGGCGAGCCAGGGGTTCCAGCCGTAGGTGACCTGCAGGATGGTCGAGGTGTAGGCGCCGACGCCGAAGAACGCCGCATGGCCGAACGAGGTCTGGCCGGCGAAGCCGCCCGAGATGTTCCACGACTGGCCGATGAAGGCGGTGAAGAACATCAGCATGCCGACCGTGGCGAGGTAGTTCGGCACCAGCAGCGGATAGACCACGGCGGCCAGCAGCGCGGCGGCGAGGGCAAGGTGCCTCATGCCCGGCTCCCGAACAGGCCGGTCGGCTTCAGCAGCAGGATCAGGATGAAGATCAGCGAGATGCCGATCTGGCCGAGCTGCTCGCCCAGGAACAGGCCGCCCAGCGATTCGGTGATGCCGATCAGGAAGCCGCCGACAGCCGCACCAAGGAAGCTGCCCATGCCGCCCAGCACGACGATGGTGAAGGCGACCAGCACGAAGGCATAGCCCGACTGCGGCGTGACGTAGAAGGTCGGCATCAGGAGGCATGCGGCGGCACCGAGGCAGGCGATGCCGATGCCGTAGGAGACGGCGAAGACGTGCTCGACGTCGATGCCGACCAGGCGCGCGCCCTGACGCTCCCTGGCCACCGCGCGGATCGCCTTGCCGGTATCGGTGCGGGTCATGAACAGGCCGAGGACCAGGCAGATCAGCAGCGCTGCGCCGCAGGAGATCACCTTGGGCAGCGGCAGGAAAGCCGCGCCGACCTGGATGATGTCGCCGGCGTAGGGCACGTCGATCGTCTGGGTGTCGCCGCCGAAGAACAGCAGCGCGAGGTTGTCGGCGACGATCGACACGCCGAGCGTGATCAGCAGGATGTTCTCGTCCTTGCCGTGGCTGAAGCGGCCGATCACGAGGCGGTAGAGCACGAAGCCGACGGCGAACGCGCCCGCCGTCACCAGCGGCAACGAGACGTAGGGGTCGAGGCCGGCCAGCCTCCAGAGGAAGAACACGGCGTACATGGCGAGCATCAGCAGGCTGCCGTGCGCGAAGTTGATGATGTGCAGGACGCCGTAGATCAGGGTCAGGCCGACGGCCACCAGCACATAGATTCCCCCGGCCAGCAGGCCGTTCAGCACGCCGGCGATGATGATTTGCGGATCGAGCATCTACGTCGTCCCGACCGGAGCCGAGCGCAACGAGGCGAAGCGGCGGGACCTCTTTCCCGGATGCATCCTCAAAAGAGGTCCCTCGACTTCGCTTCGCTTCGCTCGGGACGACGGAGGGGCTTCAACTCACTACGTCCTAGGTGAACTTCGGCTTCGGGAAGACCGGCGGCATCTCGGCGAACTGCTCGGGCGCGATCACCTTGATGTCGCCCTTGATCGCCTGCATCACCTCGGCGCGGCCGCCCTCGTTCTGGCCGTTGACGAACTTGGTCGGGCCGTAGGGCATCAGCTCGGCCTTGAAGGTCGAGGCGTCGAGCGCTGCGGTCAGCTTCTCCTTGTCGGCCGAGCCCGCATGCTCCAGCGCGTCGGCCAGCAGGTCGACGACGGTGTAGGCCAGGTAGACCTCGAAGGTGAATTCCTTGCCGGCCGCCTCGACGCGCTTCTTCAGCGCCAGCGCCTTCTCGGATTTCGGGTTGTACCAGTGGTTGACGTCGATCATGTACTGCGAGACGTCCGGCTGCTCCTTGGCGAACTTGTAGTTGAAGCCGCCGCCCAGGATCGAATACATCGCCGCCAGGTTGACTTTCTGCTGGTAGAGCGTGCGGGCCAGCAGCACGTACTCGTTCTGATAGTTCGACATCATGACGATGTCCGGCGCGGCCGAGCGGATGCGCAGCGCGATGTTGTCGAAGTTGCGCGTCGGGTTGTCGTGGCCGATCACTTCCTTCACCTGGATGCCGATCGACGGCAGCTTGCTCGCCAGCAGCTTGGCGGTGCCGGTGCCGAACTCGCCCGACTCGTGGACGATCACCGCGCTCTTGGCCACGCCATTGGCCTTCTTGTTGAGGTCGCCCAGCAGCGAGATGCCCTGGTCGACGCACGCGCCGAAGCCCGGCTTGATGCGGAAGACGTTCTTGAGGCCGCGCGTCACCAGCAGGTCGGAGGCGCCGACGTCGATCAGGAACGGCGTGTTGTACTTGGCGGCGGCCTGGCTGGCGGCGATGCCGACCGGGCTCTGATAGCAGCCGATATAGGCCGCCACGCCCTGCTCGTTCATCTTCTCGACCTCGGCCACGCCGACCTCGACCTTGGACTGGCTGTCGCCCAGCAGCGGCTCGAGCTTGGCGCCGCCCATCGACTTGATGCCGCCTGCCTTGTTCACGTCATCGACCGCCAGGGTCGCGCCGAACCGGCCCTGGCTGCCGGCATAGGCGACGAAGCCGGTCACGGGATGGATGATACCGACCTTCACCGCCGCCGGTTGCGCGCCACCGATCAGCGGGAAGCCCATCGTTCCGGCCGCCAGCGTTCCCGCGCCGGCGATAAATCCACGCCGCGAAACCGGCAATTTCTTGTCCGTGGCCATTCATCTGTCTCCCTGATCGGTCGTCACGACGCTACGATAGCGGCTGCAGAGGAACAACCATGCCGACGATTCTGACGCGGGCCCAGGTCGATCAGTACGAGCGCGACGGTTTCACTTACCCCGCATCGGTGCTGACACGGGAAGAGGTGCGCTGGATCCGCGCGGACCTCGAGTCATGGGAGGCCAAACAGGGCCATCCGCTCGACTTCCCCGAGAAGAGCAAGTCGTACCTGCTCTATGCCTGGGCCGACGCGCTGGTTCACCATACGAAAGTGCTCGACGCGGTCGAGGACGTGATCGGCCCGGACATCCTCGTCTACCACTCGACGATGTGGATCAAGGAGCCGCATACCGGCGCGCATGTGCGCTGGCATCAGGACGGCGCCTACTTCTTCCTCGATCCGCTGGAACACGTGACGGCCTGGGTGGCGCTCTCGGAGGCGTCGGAGAAGGCGGGCTGCATGCGAGTGGTGTCGGGTACGCACCGCCTGCCGATGATCGAGCACGACGACAAGCCGTCGGCCGACAACATGATCAAGCGCGGGCAGGGGATCAGCGACCGCTTCGACCACGAGACCGGCGTATCGATGCCGCTCGTGGCCGGGCAGATGTCGCTGCATCACACCGCGCTGGTCCATTGCTCGCCGGGCAATGACAGCGACGACCGCCGCATGGGGCTGGGCATCAGCTTCATCCCCGCGCACGTGAGGCCGCTCGGGCCGGTGAAGCCGAGCGCCTTGCTGGTTCGCGGCCAGGACCGCTACGGCCACTTCCTGCCCGAGACGCGGCTCGGGACGCCGATGTCGCCCGAGGCACAGGCGGCCCATGCCGACGCGGTGCGCCTGTTCCGCCTGCGGCAGGACCAGGGGTTCAAGACCGCGGCGGAGTAGACCCATGCGCGGCCTCGCGCTGCTGCTCGGCCTGCTCCTGCTGCTGCCGTGCGACGCCAGCGCACAGCCAACGCCGCATCGCCAGAGCGCTGCCGTACTGGCACACTATCCGGCGATTGCCGGCATGAAGCTCGATAGCCCCGCCTTTCGGACGGCCGAGCCGTCGCTCACCAGCCAGGACGCGATGCAGCAGTTCCTGGCCGCGCTCACGCACGACTCGAGCAAGGCCAAGGTCGCGAGCCTCGGCCGGTCGACCCAGGGCCGCGACATCCCGGCGGTCTATCTCACGGCCGAGGGGTTCGACGATCCGGCGGCTATCCGGGCGCTCAATCGGCCGGTGATCTGGCTGATTGGCCAGCAGCACGGCAACGAACCGGCCGGCGGCGAGGCGATGCTGGCGCTGGCCTCGACCTTGGCCAAGGGAGAGCTCGCGTCGTTGCTGTCGAAGATCACCGTCGTGATCGTGCCGCGCGCCAATGTCGACGGCGCCGCCAACGACAAGCGCGTGCTGGCCTCGGGTGCCGACAGCAACCGCGATCACCTGCTGCTCAGCCAGCCCGAGGTGCGCGCGTTGCATGCGGCGATGAAGGCGCTGCCGCCGGACGTGGTCTTCGACCATCACGAATTCAGCGTCGCCTGGCGCTGGGTCGAGAAGTTCAACGGCCTGCAGGCTTCCGACGTGATGATCCTGGAGGCGACCAATCCCTCGATCCCGAAGCCGCTGTCCGACATCGCCCGCAATCTCTATCGGCCCGCGCTCGAGGCTGCGATCCACCGGCAGGGCCTGTCGAGCTTCGACTACGTCACCACCGATCCGACGCCGGCCGACAAGCGGGTGTCGCTCGGCGGCACGGCACCCGGCATCGCGCGCAACACCTTCGGCCTGCGCGGCGCGGTCTCCTATTTGATCGAGACACGCGGCGCCGGCATCGGCCTGGAGGGCTACCAGCGCCGCGTCTCGACGCACTTCCTGCTGGCCAAGGCGGTGCTCGAGGTGAGCGCGGCCGATCCTGCCGGACTGATGAAGCGGCTGGCGGCGGCGCGCGCCGCCGTCGCTGCCGACCGCTCCGACCTCATCGTTTCGCATGCCGAGGGCGAACGCGAGGTCGACCTGCCGCTGATCAATGCCGAAAGCGGTGCGCCCATGCCGACCCCGGTGCGCCTGATCGACAGCCGCGACATCCGTCCGGTCGATGTGCGGCCGCGGCCGGCCGGCTATCTCGTGCTGCGCGCCGGCGCCGACGTCGCCGAGCGCCTCGGCCTCAACGACGTCAGGGTGCGTGAAGTGGCGACCGGCAGTCCTCAAGATGTCGAGGCCTACCGTGTCACCTGGACCGGCAGCCGCAAGCGACGCGAGGCAATCAATCCCGATCAGTCGGTGCGGGTGACGATCGAGAAGAAGACGATGGACGTCCCGGCCGGCACCCTGTTCGTGCCGATGGACCAGCCCGCCGCCGGCATCGCCGCCGCGGCGCTCGAGCCCGATTCACCCGGCAGCTATGTCGGCGTCGGCGTGATCCCGATGTCGACCGAGGAGATCGAGGCGCCGGTCTACCGCCTGATGGACGCCTCGGACCTGACGCTGAGGCCCTGAGCTCATGCGGACCGCGGACCTCTAGGTCCGCATCAGAGCGGGCCTGGAGGTCCGCGGTCCGGAAGACCATGACGCATACGGCGGCTGCTACATCATCGTCGTCATGTAGTGCTGGGCGATCTCGCCCGGCGTCGCCTGCCAGATGTTGCCGAAGCGCTCGATCCGGCGCAGCGCCTCGTCGAGATACTTGATGCGGTGCGCCATGCCCATCAGCCATGGATGCACCGACAGGCTGAACACCTGGCCGCCTTCCTGGTGCAGCAGCTCGAAGGCATCGCCTACCAGGTCGGGATAGCGCGGGGTCGCGATGCGGCGCAGCCAGAGCTGCTGGACGTCGTCCCATTCCGGCTGGTTGGGCATCGACACGAATTTCCTGCCGACCTTCATCGGATAGGGCTGGTCGTCGTTGGGCCAGTCGAGCACGTAGTCGAGGCCGGCATCGGCGAGGAGCTGCGGCGTGCGCTGGCTCTCGCCATATTCCTGGCCGAGCCAGCCCCTCGGCTTCACGCCGGCCGCCTTCTCGATCGCGGCGATGGAGCCGGCGATCTCGGCCTTTTCCTCGACCTCGCTCATCTTCGACGAGATCATCCGGTTGCCCGAGGTGCCGTGGCCGATGAACTCGTACTTCCGCTTCTTGAACTGCTCGATCAGGAAGGGATAGCGCTCCGCTGCCATCGCGCTGACCGCGACGCCGGCGCGGATCTGGTAGCGATCGAGCACGTCGAGCACGCGGAAGATGCCGGTGCGGTTGCCATACTCGCGTTGCGTCCAGGTGCGGTAGTCGGGGCTGTAGTTACCGAACTCGCCGACGAAGCGGCTGTCCCTCACGGCGCCCTCGGGCGGCTGCAATTCGTAATATTCGAGCATCAGCACGACGCAGAACGCCACGCGCGCGTTCCGCGGCCAGGCGAGCTTCGGCCGGGCCGGGAACGGCGAATAGTCGTACCATGGATTGTCCATGCCGGGCTCGAGCGGCGGCGGGTTCTTCGGGACCTTGGGGGCGACGATCATCTCACGCCTCCTTGCCGAGATGCTGCTGGTAGGGCTCGAGGCCGTTCTCGACATACCAGTCGAGGATCTCCTCGGCAGTGCAGATCCACGCATCCTTGTGCCTGCGGATGTAGGCGAGCGCCCGGTCGAGGTACTTCAGCCGATGCGGCGCGCCCATCATGTAGGGATGCAGCGCGATGCACATGACGCGGCCGTTCTCGGCGCCCTCGCGATAGACCGTATCGAAGTGGTCGACGATCATCTGCGCGAATTCCTCGGCCTCGACCGGCTGGCGGTAGATCATCGCGTCGTTGAGGTCCATCGAGTAGGGCACGTGGATCAACGGCCCGTGCCTGGTCGCGACGGGCGTCGGCTGGTCGTCGTGGTAGAAGTCGCAGAAATATTCGAGCCCCGCCTCCTTGACGATGTCGGGCGTGTTCAGCGTGTTGGACACCGCCGGCGAGAACCAGCCACGCAGCTTGCGGCCGGTCAGCCGCAGGTGTGTCGCCTTGCTGTGCTCGATCACGTCGCGCTCCTCCTCGGGCGCGTAGCCCCAGTGGTAGCGCGTGTTGAAGTAGCCGTGGCTCATGTACTCCCAGCGCCGCGCCTCCATCGCCTCGAGGATCTCGGGATACATCTCGATCACCGACATCGACAGCGAGACCGTGCAGCGGATCGAGTGCTTGTCGAGCACCTCGAACATGCGCCACAGGCCGACCCGGTTGCCGTAGTCGCGGCCGCCATAGCCCAGCACGTCGGGATGCGGCATGCGTGGCCACGGATTGCGGATGCGCACCTCGGCCGGGAGGTACTCGTAGTGCTCGATGTTGGGGCACACCCAGACGGCGACTCGCGCGCCCTTGGGCCAGCCGAGCTTGGGCCGTTCGATGATGGGGGAATAGCCGAACCGATAGGGGTCCATGCCTGGTCCTTCTCCTTTGGGGCGGCGAGTGCATCATGCGGTTGACGGGGGCGCAACAGCGGGCATGTTTAGCCGCATGGCGGACACCATCCGTTTCACGCTCAACGGCCAGCCGGTCGATGTCGGCGGATTGTCGCCGATGACCACGCTGCTCGACTGGCTGCGCGACCATCGCGGCCTCAAGGGGACCAAGGAAGGCTGCGCCGAGGGCGATTGCGGCGCCTGCACCGTGGTGCTGGAGCGCGCCGACGGCCAACACGAAGCGATGAATTCCTGCATCGCCATGCTCGGCCAGATGGACGGGCAGTCGATCCGCACGATCGAGGGCCTGCTCGGCAAGGACGGCACGCCGCATCCTGTGCAACGCGTGTTTGCCGAGTCGGATGCCACCCAGTGCGGCTTCTGCACACCGGGCTTCGTCATGACGGCCTATGCCTTCGCCGCGGGCGGCGAGCCGCCCGCGCTCGAGACCATCCACGATGCGCTGGCCGGCAATCTCTGCCGCTGCACCGGCTACCGGCCGATCGTCGATGCGATGAAGAAGATGACCGGCTTCGCGACCGAGCCCGCCGCACCGCCGGCCGCACGCACGGCATCGCCTGCGTTCGACGGGACCTTCTTCGCGCCGCGCTCGCTCGACGAGCTCGTGGCCCTGCGTGCCCGGTATCCCGAGGCGCTGCTGCTGGCCGGCGGTACCGACCTCGGCCTGCTGGCCAGCCGTTCTCGCACACCGCCCCCGGCGGCGATCCATGTCTCGCATGTGCCGGAGCTGAATGTCGTCCATGCCGGCGACAGGCATCTCACCTTCGGCGCGGCTGTCAGCTACGCCTGCGCCTGGCCGATTCTCGTCGAGGCCTTCCCGGCGCTGCGGACGTATCTCGCTCGGCTCGGCTCGCGGCAGATCCGCACCATGGGCACGATCGGCGGCAACCTCGGCAACGCCTCGCCGATCGGCGACATGCCGCCGGTGCTGCTGGCGCTCGACGGCAAGGTAGCGCTCGTCTCTCGGCGCGGTGCGCGCGAGGTGCCGCTCGATCGGTTCTTCGTCGGCTACCGCGAGACCGCGCTCGCTGCCGACGAGGTGATCCAGAGTTTCACCTTGCCGCGCCTGCGGGCGGGCGAGAGCTTCCATTGCGACAAGGTGAGCAAGCGGCGCGACCAGGACATCTCCGCGGTCGCCGGCGCCTACCGCATCCGGATCGAGAACGGCCGGATCGAGGACGCGCGGCTCGCTTTCGGCGGCATGGCCGCGACGCCCAAGCGCGCCAGTCATGCCGAGGCGGCGCTGCTGAAAGACGGCTTCGATGCCGCGCGTGCGGCGTTGGCGCAGGACTTCCAGCCGCTCGACGACTGGCGCGGCACGGCCGCCTATCGCCTGCGCGTCGCGGCCAACCTGCTGCGCCGACTGGAGCTGCGTCTCGCCGAGCCTCGGCGCCCCGTCGAGGTCGAGGCACTGTGAAGAGCGGCGTCCACACCGCGCAGCGCCACGATTCGGCGCTGAAGCACGTCACCGGCCAGGCGCTGTACATCGACGACATGCCGGAGCCCGCCGGCACGCTGCATGCCGCCCTTGTCCTGAGTCCGATCGCGCACGGCCGCCTCAGGAAAGTCGCGGTGCCGCCGTCACCGGGCGTGGTCGCCGTGCTCGATGCCCGCGACATTCCCGGCAAGAACGACGTCGCGCCGGTCGGCAGCGACGAGCCGCTGTTCGCGACCGACCGCGTTTTCTATGCCGGCCAGCCGCTGGCGATGGTGGTGGCGGCGACGCTCGATGCGGCACGCCATGCCGCCGACCGCGCGACGATCGAGATCGACGCCGAGCCCGCGATCCTCGACATCGAATCGGCGCTGGCGGCCAAGGCCTATGTCCAGGCGCCGCAGACCCTGCTGCGCGGCGATCCCGATTCCGCGCTGAAGTCCTCGCCTCATTGCCTCAGCGCCGAGTTCACCGTCGGCGGGCAGGAGCACTTCTACCTCGAGGGCCAGATCGCCTTCGCGTTGCCGGGCGAGGATGGCGACATCGTCGTCCACACCTCGACCCAGCATCCGACCGAGGTTCAGCACATCTGCGCGCGCCTGCTGGGCTGTGACTTCAACCGCATCACCGCAGTCGTGCGGCGGCTGGGCGGCGGTTTCGGCGGCAAGGAGAGCAACGCCTCGTGGGTCGCCGGTGCGGCGGCGCTGGCAGCCAACCACACCGGCAAGCCGGTGAAGCTCCGCCTGCCGCGCGAGGTCGACATGGTCGCGACCGGCAAGCGCCACCCCTTCCTCTATCGCTACACCGTCGGCTTCGACGGCGCGGGGCGCGTGCTGGCGCTCGACGCGATGCTGGCGGCGGATGCCGGCTGGAGCCTCGATCTCACGCCCGGGGTGGTCGCCCGCGCGCTCACCCACACCGACAACGCCTACTGGATCCCGCATTTCCGCGCCGTCGGCTACGCCTGCAGGACACATAAGCAGTCGAACACCGCGTTCCGCGGCTTCGGCGGCCCGCAGGGCGTCGTCGTCATGGAGGATGCGCTCGACCGAATTGCCCACCGGCTCGGCCGCGATCCGGTCGAGGTGAGGACGCTCAACTTCTACGACGGCGAGGGCGACGAGACGCCGTTCGGCCAGAAGGTCGAGGGCAACCTCCTGCCGCGGGTCTGGGCCGCGGTGAAGCACGAGGCTGATTGGGCGCGCCGGCGCGCCGAGATCGACGCTTTCAACAAGACGAGCCCGGTCCTGAAGCGGGGGCTCGGCCTGTTTCCCGTGAAGTTCGGCATCTCCTTCAACATCCCGCACATGAACCAGGCGGGCGCGCTGGTGCATGTCTATTCCGACGGGTCGATCCGCCTGAACCACGGCGGTACCGAGATGGGGCAGGGGCTGTTCATCAAGGTGGCGCAGGTCGTGGCCGAGGTCTTCAAGGTCGATATCGGCCGCATCCGCCCGAGCGCGACCTCGACCGCCGAGGTGCCCAATACCTCGCCGACCGCCGCATCGACCGGATCAGACCTCAACGGCTGGGCGGCCTTCGAGGCGGCCAACACCATCAAGAAGCGCATGATCGCCTTCGCTGCCGAGCACTTTGGCGCGGCAGAGAGCGAGATCGAGTTCGCCGACAACACCGTGCGCATTGCCAAACCGGGCAGCAACCGGGTCGTCAGCTTCAACGAGCTTGCCAAGCTCTGCTACTTGGGCCGGGTGTCGCTCTCCTCGACCGGCTACTACAAGACGCCGAAGATCCATTGGGACGGCGTGAAGATGAAGGGCCGTCCGTTCTTCTACTTCTCGTTCGGCGCGGCGGCCGCCGAAGTGGCGATCGACACGCTGACCGGCGAAAGCCGCGTGCTGCGCGCCGATCTGGTCCAGGACTGCGGCACCTCGCTCAATCCCGCGGTCGATCTCGGCCAGATCGAGGGCGCATTCGTGCAGGGCCAGGGCTGGCTCACCTCCGAGGAGCTGTGGTGGGACAAGGAGGGCCGCCTGCGCACCGTCGGGCCCTCGACCTACAAGATCCCGGGAAGCCGCGACGCGCCCGCGATCTTCAACGTCAGGATGCTGGACAACGCGCCCAACACCGAGGCGACCATCTTCCGCTCCAAGGCGGTCGGCGAGCCGCCGCTGCTGCTCGCGACGGCGGTGTGGAACGCCCTCAAGGACGCGATCGCCGCCACCGGCGACGGCAAGACCGCCGTGCGATTGGACGCGCCGGCGACGCCCGAGCGTATTTTGGCGGCGATTGATAAGCTGAAGGGGTAACGCTCCAACCTCTGTGATCCTGAGCGCAGCGAAGGATCTCGTTGCGCCGATGAGAGATGATTGGAGCTGCATGGAGAGAGTCTTGTGCAGCGAAGGGCGATGAGATTCTTCGCTGCGCTCGGGATGACAGGAAGGGAGGAAATTATGGACGTACGCATGGACGGCCGCGTGGCCGTGATCACCGGCGCGAGCACCGGGTTGGGCCTGGCGATGGCCAAGGAATTCGCCGCGTCGGGCGGTTCGGTGGCGATTCTGGCGCGCAAGGCCGATGTGCTGGCGCAGGCCAAGGCCGAGGTGCAGAAAGCCGCCGGCAAGTCGAACGGGCGCTTCGAGGCCTATTCCTGCGACGTCTCCAAGGCCGAGCCGATCGCCGAGACCTGGAAGAAGGTCGAGGCCGATTTCGGCAAGGTCGACATCCTGGTGAACAATGCCGGCATCAGCCACGCCAAGCCGTTCGAGACGGTGACCGACGCGGACTGGCAGGGCGACCTCGACCTCAAGCTGTTCGCCGCGATCCGCCTCTGCCGGCTCGCGCTCCCGGGCATGAAGCAGCGCAGGTGGGGCCGCATCGTCAACGTGCTCAACATCGGCGCCAAGGCGCCGAACGCCGACTCGACGCCGACCAGTGTCAGCCGTGCTGCGGGCCTTGCGCTGACCAAGGCGCTCAGCAAGGAGAACGCGCAACACAACGTGCTGGTCAACGCCATGCTGGTCGGCCTGATCGAGAGCGACCAGTGGGCCCGCCGCCACAAGGGTCCGGCCGGCGCCGGCAAGACCTACCAGGAGTTCCTCGACGGCATGGCCAAGGGCCGCATCCCGCTCGGCCGCATGGGCAAGGCCGAGGAGTTCGCCCGCATGGCCTGCTTCCTATGCTCCGATGCGGGCTCGTTCATCACCGGCGTGGCGATCAACGTCGACGGCGGCGCGAGCCCGGTGGTGTGACCGGGCGGCATCGCTTCATCCTGCAGGCGTACCATCCCGAGTACGCCTGTCCGGCGTTCGCGACGATGTTCACCGTCGAGCGCCTCGGGGAGCTGCAGGCGCTGCTCGGCCCCGATGCGTGGAGCGATCCGGAAATCGAGATGCGTTATTGGCTCGAGCCGGCGGACCTTGCCGCGATTTCCCGGCTCGCAGTAACTCCTCGATGCTGACGAAGTTGCATCGCGCGGAACTCCGTCGATATGGCACACGAGGTTGACCGGCAAGGGCAAAGGCCTAGCTTGATCGAAGCGCAGTTGAATCGATTCCGATATCCCTCAACAAGGAGCGCGCGATGAGGCTGAACACCACCCAGATCCAGCAGACCCTCACGCAATTCCCGGCTGAGCCGATCCCCGCTGATCATCCGGCAGTGGCCAAGCTCGAAAGTATCTTCGGCGATCACACGTTCTTCCTCGACGGCAACGGTCTCAACATCGTGGAGCCGCTGGAGAAGGACGAGGGGGATGGTCCGTCCTGCGTCGTCCTGAACGTCGCGAGCTGGGCCGACGCCTCCGGGCAGAGCCTGCAGCCGCATGAGCCCGAAGAAACGGACCGAACGGTCTTTTTCGATGCCTAGAGGCTAAGGTCGGTCGTCATCGGGGCCGAGTCTTTCCAACGCCTCGTCGATCTCGCGCAAGGTCCGGCCAAGCTCGTCGCCGAGCTGGCTCAGGGCGTGAGGAAACTCGTCTCCCGGAGTCCAACTGGTCGGTGCGGCCGGATAGGCACGCACGCGCAGCCGGTCGATCTGACGCTGGACCGTGGCCCGTGCGTCGAGCAATTGTCGGCGAAGGGTTGGCTGGCTTATCGCAGCGGCTCCAGGATGCTGACATAGTTGGCGACGGCGGCGCCGCCCATGTTGAACACGCCGCCCATCTTGGCCTTGGGCAACTGCATGCCCTCGGGCGCGCTGCCGTTCAACTGCATCGCCGTCATGACGTGCATGCTGACGCCGGTGGCGCCGACCGGATGGCCTTTGGCCTTCAGCCCGCCGGAGACATTGACGGGCAGCTTGCCGTCGCGCTCGACCCAGCCCTCGTGGATCGCCCGCTCGCCTTCGCCGGGCGCGGTCAGGCCCATCGCCTCGTATTCGATCAACTCGGCCGAGGTGAAGCAGTCGTGGCTTTCGACGAAGGAGAGATCGAGCAGGTCGAGCCGCGCCTCCGCGAGCGCCTGCTTCCAGGCCAGCGCCGGGCCCTCGAACTTGATGATGTCGCGCTTGCTCATCGGCAGGAAGTCGTTGACGTGCTGTGCCGCGCGGAAGGCGATCGCCTGCTTCATGCCGAGCGCCGTGCCGACATCGGCCAGCACCACCGCGGCCGCGCCGTCGGTCACCGGCGAGCAGTCCGTGCGCTTCAACGGTCCCGCGACGAACGGGTTCTTGTCCGATGGCGTGCGGCAGAATTCGTAGGCGAACTCCTTCTGGAAGTGCGCGAACGGATTCTTGGCGCCGTTCTTGTGCGCCTTGACCGCGATCTTGGCGAGCGCGTCTGATTTGTCGCCGTAGCGCTGGAAGTAGGCCGAGGTGATCTTGCCGAAGATGCCGGCGAAGCCCGCCTCGATGTTGGCTTCCTCGGCCACGTACGACGCCTTGATCAGCACCTCGCCGGCCTGCGCCGAATTGAGCTCGGTCATCTTCTCGACGCCGACCACCAGCACGAAGCGCGCCTTCCTGGCGGCGAGCGCGTTCAGGCCCATGTGGATGGCGGCCGAGCCGGTGGCGCAGGCGTTCTCGACCCGGGTCGAGGGCTTGAAGCGCAGGTCGGGGTGGGTCTGCAGTGGCAGCGAGGAGTGGAACTCCTGGCGCACGAAGCCGCCGTTCATGTTGCCGACGTAGATGACGTCGATGTCCTTGGGCTCGATGCCGGCATGGGCGATCGCCTCGCTGGCCGCCTTCACGATCAAGGATTCGCTGGTCTCGCCATCGAGCTTGCCGAACTTGCCGTGGGACCATCCGACGATGCAGGCCGTCATGGGAACACTCCTTTTGCCGCGTGCATATACATTTGGACCGCCGGCACCATCCAGCAAGCCATTGACGCAGGAGAATAGCTCATTGCAGCCCTATTTCCGCCGTGGCTGCATGTTCATTGATGGGTGTTGACTGGACCCCTGAACCGGAGCCCAATTTTCCGCCATGGCCGATACGCCGCCGCTTCCGCCTGAACAACGCCCGACCCCGCGCTGGCCCCTGATCCTGGGCGGCCTGCTGGGTGGCTTCCTGCTGGTCGCGGCCGGTCTCGGCTTGGGCTGGTATCTGTTCTACCGGCCGGTCGTGAACGTCGCCGTCCAGCTCCCGCCGCCGCCTCCGCCGCCTGCCCCGCCGGGTCCCGACCAGGCGCAGGTCAAGGCGCTCGAGGACCAGATCGACAAGCAGAAAGCGGCCAACAAGCAGATCGAGGACCAGATCGCCGCCCTCAAGGATCGCCTGCGCCAGGACGTCTGCACCATGAAGGATCCGCTCGGCACCAAGGAGCCAGGCAAGGAACCAAGCCAGACCCCGATCCCGCCGGGCGGACAGAAGACCTGAGTTTCGTCGCACCGCGCGACTCCCGTGGCGCGTCATGCTCTTCCGGACCGCGCGCATCCTGCGCGCTCATGATCATGAGCGAGCCGGAAGCTCGCGGTCCAATGACCTCAGAACACGCAGTCGGCGCGGCTGGCTTCGGGGATCGGGTCGCCCGGCAGGTTGAAGCGGCAGTGATAGTCGAACGCGGCGCGGAACTTCGGGTCGATGCGATGTTTGGCCTGGATCGGTAGCACGAAACGATCGTTGCGGCGGGCGATCTGGCCGCCATAGCCGATCTCGTTGCCGTCGGGGAACCGCAGGTCGACGAAGCTGTGGCCGGCCGAGGTGGTGAACTCGATCGCCAGCACGGCGCCGTCGACGCATTCGAACACCGGCCCGCGCTTGAGTGCCGCCTGTTCGCTCGACTTCTCCTTGCCGCTGGCGATGGTCCACCGCGTCTCGGGGCCGACGTGCTTGCTCTCGACCTTGAACGGGCCGCAGATGAACGGCTCGGCCGTCTGGCCGTAGGCGGGAACGGCGACGATCGCCAGCAACAGACCCGCGACCGCTTTCACTTCGATCTTCTTCACTCGGGCTTCACTTGGGCATCGTCTCCAGCGCCTTCTTGGCCTCGGCGTCGTTTTGCGCCGCTGCCTGCTGCAGCCATGACTTCGCTCGCCCCTGATCGGCCGGCAGGCCGGGGCCACCCTTGGCGAGCAGCAGGCCGTACCTGCGCTGTGCCTCGGCATTGCCGGCGAGCGCCGCGCGCTCGTACCAGTCGGCCGCGCGCGCGCCATCGGGCGTGAAGCCGGCTCTCGGCGGTTTGGAGAGCGGATCGTAGAACGTGGCGAGCTCGACCTGCGCCGGCGCGCTTCCGGCTTCGGCGGCGCGTCGCCATACCAGGAAGGCGGCGTTCATGTCGCCTCCGTCGGCGAACTGCCTGGCCTTGGCCAGCATCGCCTCGGGCGTGGGATTGGTCGCGAAATACTCGGCGACGGTCTCGCGCACGGATTTCTTCGGCGCGCCCGGGGCCGGAGCCGCTGGGGGCGCCGGGGCCGGCACCGACGTCGGCTCGGCGGAAGCCTGGCTCTCTTCGTGCGGCTGGATGTAGTTGGTGTAGGCGAAATAGCCGCCGCCCGCGAGCAGCAGCACGATCGTCGCCGCGATCAGCCACTTGGTGCGGCCGCCCGAGGACTCCTCGAGCAGCGGTTCGCGCTCGGCGCGCAGCTCGGGCATCGGCGCCGGCTCGGGTTCCGGCGCTGGCTCGAACGGCGGTGCCGGCGGGGGAGGCGGCGGCGGTTCGGGTGCGCGGCTACGCAGGCGCACCGTGTCGTCGTGGTTGCGGCTCGAGAGATCGACCGCGCCCGAGGTCAGCATCTGCGGCCAGGCGACGACGGTCGTGCCGACCACGCCGATGTCGGGCTCCTTGACGCGCAGCCGGATGGTCGCGATGCCGGCGAGGCGGTCGCAGATCTCGGGGCCGAGCTGGAACTCCAGCACGCCCTTGATGCGCGCGACCTGTGCGGGCTGCAACCATGCCTCGGTGCGCCGCCAGCCGTCGTCGGCGAGGTGCGACTCGGGGCCCTGCTGGCGCTGGATCGAGACCGTCAGCCCGTCCGGCGAGGCGTCGAGCTCCGAGATCCGGAGCGTGGCATAGCCCGGCTCGGCTTGCGGATGAACGCTGGCGCGCATCGGGGTCAGGCCGCCATCTGCACCTGGCGCAGGATCAGGCCGAGCTGCTCGTTCTGCTCGGCGGTGATCTCGCGGCCGCCTTCGTAGCCCACGTTGTCCATCGCAAGCTGCAGAAAGGCGCGCATCCAGTCGCGGCAATAGTCGGCGTAGATCGAAGACGGGTCCTCGCTCAGCATCGGCGCGCCTTCCGGAGGTGTCGGGTTCTGGAAGACGCGGCGGGTCGGCGCATTGGGCGGCAGGCCCGGCCGCTGCTCGAGCGGAAGCTGATCGAAACCCAGCGCGCTGACATAGCCGTTGAGTGCCGAGGCGGCGGTGCGCACCTGACGCTCGGCGATGTCCTCCCACTTGGCGTTGGCGGCGTTCTCCAGCGCCCGCACGTCGACCGAAAGCTGGTCGACCAGGCGTAGGCGATGGGCGCCGACCACCAGCTCGTCGATCAGCCAGCCGAGGTGCTGGCGGTCGACGCCGAAGTGCGACAGCGCCTTCTCGTCGGCGCCGATGCGACGCATGTTGTCCAGCCAGTACTCCGCCGCCTCGCGGGCGAAGCGCTCGGCGCGGTCCTCGAGCACGCCGGCCGGCGGCGCCTTGCGGCCGTCTTCCTCGCCGAACACGTCGGCGAAGATCGCGCCGAGATCGACAGTGGCGCCGCTCGACTGCGTGACCTGCCCCGCCAGCTTGCCGTTCTTGCGCTCGGGCTCGCCTTCGGCGGTGCGGGCGGTGGCGATGCGCAGATAGATGTCGCGCAGCGCGGAGTCCGCGACCTGCAACTGGGCCACCAGTTCACCGAACAGCTGCTGCTGGATGCAGGTGGCGAGGCCGCGCAGCACGGCGTGCACGAGGTCGCGCTTCTTGGCGCGCGCATCGCCGTCAGCGGCGCTGTGGAAGCCCGCCAGCCGGTCGACGAGGCGATGAAGCTGGACGTCGAGCTGGCCGCGCACCTGGGCGCGCTTGATCGCCGGATCGCACACCGGGATCAGGCTGTTCACGAGATAGGAAACGCCGCCGTCGTTGGCCTTGAAGGCCTCGTCCCAGGCGCGCGCCGGGTTGGCGAAGTGGCGCTGCACGTCGAAGTTCTCGACGAAGTGCGTGCGCAGCTCGACCGCGCGCTGGGCGAACGCCTCGGCGACGCCGGTCTCGCGCCGGCCGTCATGGTCCATCAGGCGTTCGTCGAGCACCGTCGGATTGCGCAGCCAGAAGGTGTTGTCGAACGGCCGGCCGTTCCAGTTGCTGGGCCACTCGCCGCGGAAGTTGTTGATCAGCGAGTTGTTGAGGCGCGCCGACCAGCGCAGCTTGCGCGATTCCTCGGTCTCGCCCGCCTTCTGCTCGAACTCGCGGTCCATCTTGGTCAGCACCAGGAACAGCGAGTTCTTCTGCCTGGCACGGTCGGCCGGGGTGGCGCCGATCGTCTGGTCGATCCACGCCGTCATCATGTCCGAGAGGTCGCGGACCTCCTGGTTGCCGTCGGGGATGCAAAGCAGGATGGCGCTGAGCTCGCGCTCGGCGGAGTAGCGCTGGAAGAGATAGGCGACCTTGCCGCGCAGCAGCAGCTCGCGCAGCGGGTTGGCGCCCTCGGCCACGCCCTTGGCCTTGGCGACATCCTCGAGGTTGGCGAGCTTGAGGCGCGAGCGCGCGCCCGGGAAGTCGAGCAGATCGGTGTGGTCGAAGAAATCCCACGGCTTCTCGGCAATTGCGACCGACAGCTCGGCGGTCAGCGCGCAGATCAGCGAGCGCGGCAGGCGGGCATCCTCGGCGCCGCCGCCCGGCAGCTTCGGCCGCACGAGCAGCGTATCGGCGGCGTCGGTGCCGAGCTTGTCGAGGGTGAGGACGTCGATGATGCTCTTCTCGCGCGGGATCAGCGCATCCATGCCGAGCAGCGCCTCGGGTGCGAAGGCGAGCTTCTCGAGGCCTTCGTAGAGCGTAAGATAGAGATCGGTGAACGGCTGGAAGTCGTACCACAGCACCGACCAAAGCTTGGCGCGGTCGCGGCCGGAGAGACGCGGCGCCAGATCGATCGCCTCGCGCCAGTATTCGGTGCGCAACTCCGAGGTAACACCGGCGAAGAAAGTGTCGAAATACTCGATCAGGTCGAGCACGTCGTCGGCATCGAGGTCGCCGGGCGGCTTCGGCAGCACCTGGGTGCGCAGTTCGGCCAGGCGCTTGCGGATCGCAGTGCCGTCCGGCTTCTCGAACGCCGCCTTCTGGTGATCGAAGTCGAGCAGGAAGGAGTTGCCGAGGATCTTGACGATATCGGTCTGGGTCAGGAGCCGCACCCGCACGGGGAAGTCGGGCGTGACGTCGCTGAGGCCGAGGCCGAAGCGCGTGACGAGGCCGGTGCTCTCGCGATTGCCCGGCGGATTGATTTCACGCAGGAAGTCGTAGGTCTTGTCGCCGAACCGTGCCTGCAGCGGACGGCCGTCGCGGCTCGCCAGGATCGAGACGAGGTAGGACTTGCCGGCCTGGCTGGGACCGAACACGCCGGCGCACATGCGGCGCCGCGCGGCCCGCGCCAGCTTGCGGCTCTGGTTGCGAACCTTCTGCAGCTCGCTGATCAGCGACGGCGCCTGCTGCGCCACGGTCGGCGACTGGTTGGCGGCGTCCTTGAGCCAGGCGACGCCCTCGCTCGCGGCGACCGCCAGCGATTCACACTCCTGGGCCAGCTTGAGATCGATCGTGTCCATAACGCGGTTCAACCTGTCTTGAGCATGCCGGTGTCGAGCCAGTAGCCCTCGCGGCGCGGCAGAGTTTGAAGACGTAGCGTGAGCCGGTCGAGCGCCACGGCGCGGCCGTCTCGGTTGGTCACCTGGCGAAGGCGGAAGCGCTCGACGTCGCCCGAGTCCTTGTCCTTGGGCTTCACCCGAGCCAGCGCGATTCTGAACGGGGTCTCGCGGGCGTGCCGCTCGGCATACTCGGGGCGGGCGAACTCCAACGCATAGAGCCGCGCCGCCGGCCAGCGCACCAGGTCGAGCTGGCGGGCGCCGAGCCACATGGGACCGCGGAACTCGAAGGCGACCTCCGGCAGCTCGTACTCGCGATTGTCGAGATCGACGTCGGCGTAGACGAGGTCCTCCTTCTGCAGCCGGCCGCCGCCGTCGAGCTTGCCGATGTACTTGGCGATGCTCTTGGAGCGCAGCAGGTCGGAGCGGAAGGAGAAGTCGGGAAGCTGCGACTGCGCGAGCGCCGCGATCATCGCGCCGACCGCAACGGTGGTCTTGGGATCCTCGACGCGCAGGCGGGCGTCGCGGAACGGATACCAGGCGCCGACGCGATACTCGTGCAGGGCGATCACCCGCTCCGGCGGCAGCGGCAGCAGCTCCATCAAGAGCGCGCGGATGCCGGGCAGGCGCGAGGGCCGGCCGGAAAGCAGCAGGATGTCGCAATCGTAGGCGTGGACCACCTCGGCGAGAGGCGCCAGCACGCGCGCCATCTCGGCCCGCACCGTCTTGTCGAGGCCGGGCAGGTCGACCGGGAACACGGTGCGGCGGATGTCGAAGTCCTTGGCGCCGCGCTTGCGGGCGGCCTCGTTGACGAAGTTGACCACTTCCTGCGACGGCTTGGAGCCGTTGGGGAAGAAAGTGTCGTAGGCCCTCGGCTCGGCCGCAATCACGCCCGAGGTCGGATCGTACGTTTCGGCGGCGCGCAAGAGCTCGAGCGCGATCGGCTGGGCGATCTGGAGCGCGAACTGCTGGCGCAGGTTGCGCTGGATCACGTCCTCGCCGCCGCGGTCGCCGCCCACCAGCTCGGCCATCAGGTCGGCCGGGTTGGCGATGCCCGCAACCCGAAGGGCGGCTTCCACCGGCGGCAGGACATGGCCCTGCACGACGCGCAGCAGGATGTCGTCGCCGGCGACGTTGAAGCCCTCGCGGAACTTCTGCTCCGGGAACAGGGTCACCGACGTGCCGGCACCCTCGAGGCGGTACTTGTTGATGATCAGGTCGGTCGTGCCGCCGCCGACATCGATGCTGGCGATCGACAGCGTGCCGTCGGCCGGCCTGCCGCGTTTCTTGCCGGCGACCTGGAAGAAGCGGCGGGCGTCGCCGCCGAAGTTCCGCGCGACCTCAGTGTAGAGATAGACCAGCTGGGTACACGACGCCTCGTCCCATTCGGTCAGCACGCGCGGCGCGGGAGCGGCCGCATCGTCGAGCTTCCAGCCCAGCATCATCCAGACCAGGTCCCGCGCAGCCTCGGCCCGCTTCCTGAAGATCAGGCGCTCGGCGAGCGGCATGCCGGTCGGCAGCGTGAGCACGATGCGGCGCAGGCGACGCGGCGTCTCGGCGTGGGCGCGGCGGCCGCGCTGCTGCGGCGAGTTCATCAAGGTCAGCGCCTGCAGCAAGACCTCGGTCAGCGCGAACGTCATGATCGAGGAGCGCGAGTAGAGCGGCTCGAACACCGGCAGGTGATCGGCGCTGTCGGCTTCGGGCTCGACCAGGTGCAGCGGCTCGCCCTTCTGGTTGACGAGCTGCGCCATCGGACCGGCCGCGGCCGGCATCGCCGTCTGGTCCTGGGCGTAGGCGATGTTGAAGCGCCATTCGCGCGTCTGGGCTTCCTCGTCCCAAAGGTAGCGCTTGGGGCTCGACATGCCGGTATTGCCCTCGGTGCCGCGACGGCGCGCGGCAAGGCGCGTCGCCTCGGGACCGACCCGGGTCATGGTCGGCCAGACGAAGGCATCGGCGCGGCCGCCCAGCCGCGACAGGTGGTTCTTGCCGAACCACGCCTGCGCGAACTCGACCCGCGATTCGAACGGGCGGCTGTGCACGCTCTCCGGATGCGAGAGGTCGCGCAGGGCGAGCTCATAGGAATCGTTGAGGTTCACCCCCAGCTCGCCGGCCGCCTCGATCAGCAGGCCGCAGGTGCGCGAGTTGCCGACATCGAGGACGAGGTCGACCTCGATCGCGCCGCGGCCCGGCCGCTCGGCATCGCCGACCAGCTTGATCGGCGGGAAATGGATCGCCTCGGCCAGCAGGCCGAGGAAGGCGAGATAGCGCGCCGTCGCCTCCTGCGGCTTCTGCTTGATGTCGTTCTCGATCTCCTCGGCGGTGGCGCGCGGATGGATCTCGCGGAACAGCTCCTCCAGCCACTGGTTCAGCCAGTCCTGGCGCAGCAGCCAGTGATTGGCGCGCTGCTGCGGCGCCAGCGCGAACAGCGCGCCGGACGTCACGTCCTTCGACGAGGGGGCGAGATAGGCGCGGCCCTCGGCCTCGGCGATCAGGCCGGTGTCGAACGCGAGCACGGCGCGGTAGCGCCAGCCCTGCTCGTCGCGGAAGCCTTCGCCGAAGCGCTGCTCGAGGTCGACGATACGCAGGCGCGCCCAGTCGGCCGGACCCTCGCGGAACTGGTTGTTGGGCCGCACCTGCAGGAACGGCACCGGCACCCATTTGTCGAGGAACGGCGCCAGCGCGTCCTTGGCGGTGACGACGAGGTTTGGCTCGGCAGGCCGGCGGCGGCCATTCTCGACCACCTCGTACTGGCCGCGGCCCTCGTCGAAATCGAGCTGCACCAGGTCGTCGACCGAGTTCGACGTCGCGGCGTCATGGAAGCCCCATTCGCGCACGCGCAGCCTGGTTGGATCGAAGCCGAAATCGAGGAACTGGATGCCGGATCGTGCGATCAGCGTCGTCGGGCTCGGATAGCTCGGCAGGCGGGCAAGGTCGCTCATGGAATACTCTGTGGTGAGGTCTCAGCGGCCGATCTGGACATTATAGCTGCGGTTGTCGCCCGGCTGGCTGCCCTTGCATTGGGCGACGCCGTCCTTGTCGACTTCGCAATTGACCGTGTTGCGGGCGTAGGTGTGGCCGTCGGTGCACTTGGGATTGGATTTCTCCTCGATCACCAGTTTGCCGTTGTCCCAGCGTGCCTCGGCAGGCGCCTCGCAGGTCGAGCCGTTGTGCTGCACGAAGGAGACCTTGCCCTTGCCCTTGTCGTCGAGCGTGTAGGACGGACGGATGTCCTTCTCGCCGGTGGCCGTAGCAAGCCCGGTGCGCGAGCGCCAGTCGCCCTTCAGGAAGCCCAGCTCCTGCTTCTGCTTGGCGTCGGGCGGTACGACCATCGGCTTGGGTTCGTCCTTCTTGTTCTTGTCGGCCATCGACTTGTCGGGACCGTTCGGGCCCTTGTTTCCCGGACCCTTGTCGTTGGGATTCTGGGCATTGTCGGGGCCCTTGTTGGCATCGGGCTTGTTGCCGTCGGGCCCTTTCGCATCGGACTTGCTGGCGAGATCGATTTCCTTGCCCTTCTCGTCGACTGCAGGCCCGCGCTCGATCGGCCTGCCGTTGTCCGGCCCCGTCCCTGGCACGACGCCGATCACCGCACCCGGAACGACCAGGCCGGCAGCGCAGTCGCCGCCCTTGTGGGCGAGTGCGTCGGTCAGCCGCGCGAGCTCGATCCGCAGATTCTCGTTGTCCTGCTGCAACGTGGCGAGGCGGACGTTCTGAAGCTCGACCGGGTGGCGCACCGACAATCCGAGCGCGCGGTCGCGCGCCTCGGCCTCGAGACGCGGCTCGAGGTGCGGCAGGTACGGCCTAAGCAGATAGGCCAGGCCGGCGAGCAGCAGGAGCAGCAGCAGCGCGAGCAGCAGCCACTGCCACCACGTCGCGCGTTCGACCACGATGGCGGGGGCGATCGCCGGCGCCGAGGCCAGCACCGCTTCCGGCGCGGCAGCCGCCGTCATCGGCACACGGGCCGCCGGCTGAGGCACGATCGGTGCGCTCGGCAGGAACGCGCCGGGCAGGGCGGCATCGGCGGAAAAGCCCCAGAAGGCCATCACCGGCTTGCCGTCGACGACGTACAGCGTCTCCTCGCCGGGCGCAGTCAGCGCGTTGCGCAGCAGCCGGGCGAAGTTGCGCTCGGCGCCGGAACGCTGCGGCGCCTCCATGGATTCGGCGAGTGTCGCGAGGTCGCCGTGCAGGCGCTGCACCGTGGCGGTGATGCTGGCGTGCTCGCCTGCGCCGAGGTCGGCGAGACGTCGCACCTCGCCGTCGAACGGCGCGTACCAGTCGATGCGGCGGCCCGACGGATCGGCCTCGGGAATCGCCAGCAGGTCGGCATGTTCGCGCGACAGGCGCTGCGTGATCGCCGCCCGCAGCTGCGGCGCGGCGCGCCACACGGGATCTCCCGCCAGGCCGAGCGCACGGTACCGCTGCAGCGGTTCACTGGTGAGTAGCGGTCCGGCCATCTGTCCCCTTGATTGCCCCTTCTAGTTACGAGGGCAGGACATGGCGTACGTCCAACGCGTGCCCCACATCTCTCCTGTTACGATGACATCGACCGAATAATCCCCCGCCACCGGGTTCCAGTTGAAGCCGAAGCCACCACGGCCGCTGCGCGGCCCATGGGTGCCGGCCAGCACCTGGCCGCGATAGACGACTTTGATGTCGTCGGGCCGCACATACAGATTGTAGTTGATTGCCACAAATCCAGGCTTGTCCCCCAGATAGTGTCGGTTGCGGGTGATGCCCTCGCCGCCCGAATCGCCCGACCAGTCGCACGGCAGCGTGCCGGGTGGCGGCCGATGGACCGGCGGCGGCGCGGCATGCGCCTGCTGCTGCGGCGGTGGAGGCGGAGGAGGCGGCGGCGCCTTCGCGACCTGCGGCGGCGGCTTGGGCGGCTCGACCGGCTTGCACATCGCCACCTTGTGCTTGATGCCGTCCTGCAGGGCCTCGAGCTCGGCCTTGAGCTTCTTCTCCTCAGCCTGCGCGTCGTCGAGCGAGGCCTTGAGGACCGGCGTCGGATCGGGCGGCGGCGGCGGTGCGGGCGGCGCTGGCGTCTCCTGGGTGGCGACGTTGAGCGATGGATCGACCGGCGCGCAGGCGCGCAGCGCCCATGAGGCGAGCAGCAGCAGGATCAGGAACAGCAGGCCCCACAGCAGCGCGCCCCACCAGCGCGACCACCAGAAGGCGGCCGGCACGATCGCCGGAGCACTGGCGAGAACGGCCTGCGGCGGCGCGTCGACGGGCGGCGCGGCCGCGGGCGCAATCGTCGGCACCGTCGTCGGCATGAAGCCCTGGAGGCTCGCGAGGGCATCCGGCTCGTAGCCCCAGGCGGCGATCACCGGCTGGCCGTCGACCAGATAGATGAAGTCGTCGGAGGGGCGGCGCGTGGAGAGCTGCAGCGAGCGGCCGATCAGGCGCGCCTCGTCGCTTGTCTGGGATGCCGCGAGCTGGTCACCCAAAGCGTTGATCGCGGCGAGATGGCCATCGACCGTGGCGAGCGCCTGCTGGCGCTCGGACTCGCTCAACTCGGCGAACCGGCGGACCTCGCCAATCGGGTTGGGGCCGGTCTGGTTGGCGTACCAGTCGATGCCGTCGCCCGATTCGCGCAACTGCGGCTCGGCGAGGAGGTTGGCCGGGCCGTCGCCCAGACGCCGGCGGATGACAGCGAGCAACTGGCCTGCGACGGCATGCAGCGGATCGCCGCGC
The DNA here is from genome assembly GCA_018240745.1 of Pseudomonadota bacterium. Lineage (GTDB taxonomy): Bacteria > Pseudomonadota > Alphaproteobacteria > Reyranellales > Reyranellaceae > Reyranella. The sequence continues at coordinate 30,629 of JAFEFF010000198.1, read as the reverse complement.
ACGCCCAGAGGCCGCACGCCCAAACGGGTGGTCAGGATCAAAGTGGGGCCGTGGCCCATCGCTTCTGTCGCCGCTCGTTTCGGAACAACATTATAACAGCGGTCGAATCGGTCGTGATTATGTCGGATTGACCGCGACTTTTGGGTTCGTCCTGAAAACCCGCTCTCCGTTTCCGGGCTTCGCCTTGGTTCCCGTCGCTATGGGAGACGAAAAACGCTGGCCCGCCTGGATCCTAGCGCATTCTTCCGCTTCGCCGAAAATGTCCCTGAAATCAAAGGATTAGCTCTCAAATCTCGATGCGGCTGCCGAGCTCGACCACACGGTTGGTCGGGAGCTGGAAGAAGTCGCCGGCGCTCGAGGCGAAGCGCGCCAGAATCAGGAACAGCTTCTCCTGCCAGCGCGGCAGCAAGGGCCGCGTGGCGGCGACGAAGCTGTTGCGGCCGACGAAGTACGACGTGCGCATCGGATCGACCGGCACGCCGCGATCGGCGAGCGGCAGCAGATCGCGTGGCACGTCGGGTTGCTCCATGAAACCGTAACGCAGGACAACGTGATGCACGCCCTTGCCAAGATGGCGGATTTGCGCGCGCGCGTTGGGCGGCACGTAGGGCTCGTCGGGCACCTCGACGGTCAGCAGCACGACCTGCTCATGCAGCACCTCGTTGTGCTTGAGATTGTGCAGCAGGCAGTTGGGCGCGTTGCCGGAGAACGCCGTGAGATAGACCGCGGTGCCCTGCGGGCGGTGTACGCGGCTCGGATTGATGCTGGTCAGCAGGGATTCCATCGGCAGCGAGCCCTCCTGCTCGCGCTGCGCGACGGCGATGCGTCCCTGGTACCACGTCCACATCGCCGTGAAGATCACGGTCGCCAGCGCCAGCGGCACCCAGCCGCCCTGGATGAACTTCACGGTGTTCGCCGACATCAGCGTGCCGTCGATGATCATGAACGAGCCGAGCACCAGGATCGACAGCGGCCAGCTCCACTTCCACGCCCGCAACGCCAGCACGAACACCAGCAGGGTCGTCACCAGCATCGTGCCGGTGACCGCGATACCGTAGGCGGCGGCCAGGTTGGTCGAGGACTTGAAGGCCAGCACCAGCGCGACCACGCCGAAGAGCTGGATCCAGTTGACGGCCGGCACGTAGATCTGGCCGAACTCGCTGGCCGAGGTGTGCAGGATCTTGATGCGCGGGCTGAGGCCCAGCAGCGCTGCCTGCTGCGCCATCGAGAAGGCGCCGGAGATCGTCGCCTGCGAGGCGATTACCGTCGCCACGGTGGCGAGCACGACCAGCGGATAGAGAATCCAGTCCGGCGCGAGGCGGAAGAAGGGATTCTCGAGCGCGCTGATGTCGGACAGCAGCAAGGCGCCCTGGCCATAGTAGTTGGCGAGCAGCGCCGGCAGTACCAGGCAGAGCCACACGCGGCGGATCGGCTTGGGTCCGAAGTGACCCATGTCGGCGTACAACGCCTCGGCGCCGGTCACGGCCAGCGTGACGCCGCCCAGCGCGACGAAGGCGACGAAGCCGTGGCGCCAGCAGAACTCGATCGCCTCGAGCGGCGACAGCGCCAGCAGGATGCGCGGAGCGTTGACGATCTCGGCAAGGCCCAGCAGCAGGATGGCGATGAACCAGATGCCCATGATCGGGCCGAACCAGCGGCCGACGCCGGCGGTGCCGAAGTGCTGGACGGCGAACAGTGCGATGATGACGCCGAGTGCGATCGGCACGACCAGCGGCTCGAAAGCCGGCGTGGCGACGTTCAGGCCCTCGACGGCGGACAGCACCGAGATCGCCGGCGTCAGCAGGCAGTCGCCGTAGAACAGTGCCGCGCCGGCCATGCCGAGCATGATGTAGAACTTGCGCCGCCCGACCGAGATCTCGGCGCGACGCGAGACCAGCGCCATCAGCGCCAGCACGCCGCCCTCGCCGCGATTGTCGGCGCGCATCACCACCATCACGTATTTCAGCGTGACGATGACGATCAGCGCCCAGGTGATCAGCGACAGGATGCCGAGCACGTCCGCAGGCACGGGCCTCAGCCCCGTGAACTCGCTGAAGCACTCCTTCACCGTGTAGAGCGGGCTGGTGCCGATGTCGCCGAACACCACACCGAGCGCGGCGATCGTCAGCTTCGCAGTCCGGCTGCGATCCGCGCCATGCGCTATTGCCTCGACGGCCATTGTGCTCGGGATGCGCGCCTTTCTCGCGGTGCCTGCCGGAAGGCACGGCGCGCGGGTATTGCGCCGGGTCGGCACGGGGTCAACCCGATTCTCATGGAATCCCCGTGACAGGGCGGGCCGAGATGAAATTCCTATGGAATTCCTATGCGGGAGCGGAAGAGAGAGAAAGGGCTGGGCTTGCCGCACGGCCCCAAGGCTCGATCAGCGGAGGAAGCTCAGAAGGTCCTGCTGACCGGTAAGATCACGTCTGACGCCCGTTCAGAACTTGATGATGATATCTGAAGCGATGGTGAACTGGGAGGAATTGCTTCCGCCGGCGTAGGGGGTGGTTCCGTTGAGGGAGGTATCGAAGCGGATCTCCGGGCGGAAGATCATGGCCTTGATGATGCGGTTGTCGGGCAGGCGAGGGGTGATGTTGAGGCCGAGGGTGAACCCGCCGTAGGTGGTGGGGGTGCCGGCGATGACCGTGGCTGAGGGATCGCCATGCTCGCTCCTGACGTAGTCGAGGCTGCCGGGGAAGGCGGCGACGAAGAAGCCGGAGTTGTCGCGCCAGATTTCGGCGCGGCCGACCAGTTTGAAGAGGTCGTTGATCTGGTACAGGCCGTAGAGGGCGACGCCATAGCCGTCCGCCTTGAAGCCGTCGTCGCGGATGTAGTTGAGGTCGGCCATCAGGGTGAGCTTGTCGTTCGCCTTCCAGGTAATCGCGATGTCGTTGAGATAGCGAAGGGTAGTGTTGGCGTCACAGTTGCAGGCGGCCTGGATGGCCGGGGTGTTGGCGTTCTCGGCGCCGATATGAGTGGTGGCGAGGATGGTGAGGTTGCCGTCGAGCAGGTTGAAGCCGAAGCCACCGTGGAAGGCGACGCCGGTGTTGTTGTCACCGGTATGGAGGCCGCAGCAGCCGAAGGTGGTGTTCACGCCGGTGTCGAAGCCGGCATGGATATCGAGCCAGTCGTTGGCGTGGGTGGTGGTGAGGACGCCGGTATGCTTGAACGGCGTCCCGAAGTTGAAGATGTAGGAGTGGGAATAGAGCGGGTTGCCAGGGGCGGAGATGACCTCGATGCCTTCGAGAGTCGGATACTGGCCGATCTTGAGGTCGATGCCGCCCTTGGTGAGCCAGGGCAGATGCACTTGGAGGTTGGCCTCGACGATGTCGATCTGGCCGATGGCGTCGATCGACTCGTCGAACACGCCCAGGAAATGGGTGTAGCGGGCGTCGGTGCCGTACATCCCCTGGAACTTGAAGCCGAAATCGTAGCCGGTGGCCTTGGGATCGAGCGGCCGCTGCACGGTTACCAGCGCCTGGTTCAGGAGCACGGTGTTGGTCTTGTCGGTGAAGAGCTGCCCGAAGGTGAGGCCGTTGGGCCGGGGGTAAGTGTTGAACGTAGCGCCGCCCTCGATGTGGCCGCTGATCGAGACGGTATCCCACCACGATGCGGGCTTGTCCTGCGCCTGGGCGGCGGTTGCAGCCAGCCCTGTGCAGGCAGCGACGGCAGCGATTGAGAGAGCAATCGAGCGAAACATGCGGACCCCGCTTCTTGGATGCCAGGCGGCATCTCGGCGGTAGAAACGCCAGCACCGGATATGAAATCCATGAAGTCGGCGCACGCGCCCCGTATGAAACGTATAGGGATCGATCGTTTGGCTGCTTGATCTGAATCAGGGCTCGCGCATTTCCATCCGCGATCGTTAATCCTATGCGATTCCTACACGGGCATCGTTCCAACCCGCTCGATTTCCTACGGGTCGCTCGCCTTCTATCCGGGCGAGGAGGCGGTCATGTTTGGCCTGCTGTTGGCCCTCGCCGGTGTCGTGCTGATGAGCCTGTTCATCGCGTACGAGTGCCTGTGCGGACGGCTCCAGGCCGAACGGCAACTGACCGTTCGATCGATGTTTCGGTTCGGTTTTTCGCGAGTGCGGCGGGAGATCCCCGCCAAAGGTGTCGCCGCAGTGTCGCAAGCGCTGGCGGATCCGCGGCGCAACGCCCCCACCTCCGGCGAGGTCGTGTTCGAGATCGGGCTCGTCCTCGCCGTGCACCTCGCCTTTGCGGTCTCGGTGGTCCTGACCCTGGACGCGTACGGCGTGACCTGATCGCGAACTCTGCGGGAGAAATCACATGTTGGACGTCATCCTGATCGCCGCGGGCTGCGGCTGCTTCGTGCTCGCCATCGCCTACGCCTACGCCTGCGACCGACTCTGAAGGGGACCGCTCATGATGCTCGAATACATCCTCGGCGCGGCCGTGACGCTCGGCCTGTTCGCCTATCTCGTCTACGCGCTGCTGCGCCCCGAACGCTTCTAGGGGAACCGATCCGATGACATTCAACGGCTGGCTCCAGATCGCGTTCTTCGCCGCGATCGTCACCCTGCTGGTGAAGCCGCTCGGGCTTTACATGACCCGCGTCTTCAGCGGCGAGCGCACCTTCCTGTCGCCGGTGCTCGGCCCGGTCGAGCGCGCGACCTACTGGCTGTGCGGTGTCGACGAGCGGCGCGAGCAGCGCTGGGTCGTCTACGCCGTCGCCATGCTGCTGTTCAGCCTGGCGGGCTTCCTGACGCTCTATCTGCTGATGCGGCTGCAGGCGGTGCTGCCGTTCAATCCGGCCGGCCAGCCGGCGGTCGAGGAGGGCCTCGCCTTCAACACGGCGATGAGCTTCGACACCAACACCAACTGGCAGTCCTACGTGCCCGAGACGACCATGAGCTACCTCGTCCAGATGGCGGGGCTCACGGTGCACAACTTCGTCTCGGCCGCGACCGGCATTGCGCTGGGAGTCGCCCTGATTCGCGGCTTCGCGCGCCGCTCGGCCGACTGCATCGGCAACTTCTGGGTCGATCTGACCCGCTGCACGCTCTACATCCTGCTGCCGATCTCGATCATGGTCGGCCTGTTTTTCGTCTGGCAGGGGGTGCCGCAGAACCTCGGCGCTTACACCGAGACGACGACGCTCGAGGGCGCGAGGCAGGTGATCGCCCAGGGCCCGGTGGCTTCGCAGGAAGTCATCAAGATGATGGGCACCAACGGCGGCGGCTTCTTCAACGCCAACTCCGCGCACCCGTTCGAGAACCCCAACCCGCTCACCAACTTCGTGCAGATGGTGCTGATCTTCTCGCTCGGCGCCGGTCTCACCAACGTGTTCGGCCGCATGGTCGGCGACGAGCGGCAGGGCTGGGCGGTGTACGCCGTGATGGGCCTGTTGTTCCTGGGCGGCGTCGTCACCGCCTACTGGGCCGAGGCGGCCGGCAATCCGGTCCTCGCCCAGCTCGGGCTCGCGGGCGGCAACATGGAGGGCAAGGAGGTGCGCTTCGGCATTCCGGCTTCGGCGCTGTTCGCCACCGTGACCACCGATGCCTCGTGCGGCGCGGTCAACGCCATGCACGACAGCCTGACGCCGCTCGGTGGTCTGGTGCCGCTGTTCAACATGCAGCTCGGCGAGATCATCATCGGCGGCGTCGGTGCAGGCCTGTACGGCATGCTGCTGTTCGCCATCATCTCGGTGTTCGTCGCCGGCCTGATGGTGGGCCGGACGCCCGAGTATCTCGGCAAGAAGATCGAGGCCAGGGAAGTGAAGATGGCGATGCTCGCCATCCTGATCCTGCCGCTGTCGATCCTGGGCTTCACCGCGATCGCCACGGCGGTCGATGCCGGCCTCGCCGGTCCGGCCAACCAGGGCCCGCACGGCTTCAGCGAGATCCTCTATGCCTACACCTCGGGCACGGCCAACAATGGCTCGGCCTTCGCCGGCATCAGCGCGAACACGATGTTCTACAACACGACCATCGGGCTCGCGATGTTCATCGGCCGCTTCCTGATGATCGTGCCGATGGTGGCGATCGCTGGTTCGCTCGCGGCCAAGAAGATCGTGCCCGCCTCGGCGGGCACCTTCCCGACCCATGGCGGGCTGTTCGTCGGCCTGGTGGTCGGCGTCATCCTGATCGTCGGCGGGCTCACCTATTTTCCGGCGCTCGCGCTCGGCCCGTTGGTCGAGCACCTGTCGATGAACGCCGGCACGCTTTTCTAGGGGCACACAATGGCTCACAAGACCGCCGCCACCCTGGCCGACCCGAAGATTCTCGGGCCGGCGGTGATCGACGCGTTTCGCAAGCTCGATCCGCGCACCCTGATGCGCAACCCCGTGATGTTCACGGTCGAGGTCGTGGCGACGCTGACCACGGTTCTGTTCGTGCGCGACCTGCTGAATGGCAAGCCCGATCTCGGCTTCGCGCTGCAGATCAACCTGTGGCTCTGGTTCACGGTGCTGTTCGCCAACTTCGCCGAGGCGGTCGCCGAAGGCCGCGGCAAGGCGCAGGCGGCGACCCTGCGCAAGGCCAGGACCGAGACGATCGCCAAGAAGCTGATCCATGTCTCCGATCCCAAGTGGATCGAGGTGCCGGCGCCCAAGCTGCGCAAGGGCGACATCGTGTTGGTCGAGGCCGGCGACCTGATCCCGTCCGACGGCGAGGTGATCGAGGGCGTGGCGTCCGTCAACGAGGCGGCGATCACCGGCGAATCCGCTCCGGTGATCCGCGAGAGCGGCGGCGACCGCTCGGCGGTCACCGGCGGCACGCAGGTGATTTCCGACTGGATCAAGGTGAAGATAACCGCCGAGCCGGGCTCGACCTTCCTCGACCGCATGATCGCGCTGGTCGAGGGCGCCGAGCGGCAGAAGACGCCGAACGAGATCGCGCTCAACATCCTGCTCGCCGGCATGACCATCATCTTCGTCTTCTCGGTCGCCACCATCCCGAGCTTCGCGAGCTATGCCGGCGGCACGATGGGCGTGCTGATCCTGGTGGCGCTGTTCGTCACCCTGATTCCGACGACCATCGGCGCGCTCCTGTCGGCGATCGGCATCGCCGGCATGGACCGGCTGGTGCGCTTCAACGTGCTCGCCATGTCGGGCCGCGCCGTCGAGGCGGCGGGCGACGTCGACACCCTGCTGCTCGACAAGACCGGCACCATCACCCTCGGCAACCGGCAGGCGACGCGGTTCCTGCCGGTGACCGGCGTGAGCGAGCGCGAGCTCGCCGATGCCGCGCAGCTCGCCTCGCTCAGCGACGAGACGCCGGAGGGCCGCTCGGTCGTGGTGCTGGCCAAGGAGAAATACAATATCCGCGGCCGCGAGATGGCGCCGATGCACGCTCACTTCATCCATTTCTCGGCGCAGACCCGGATCAGCGGCATCGATGTCGATGGCGCCTCGATCCGCAAGGGCGCGGTCGAGGCGATCTTCGCCGACTGCAGGCGCCGCGGCGCCCCCATGCAGGCCGCGAGCGAGCTCGAGTCGATCGCCGCCCGGATCGCCAAGGACGGCGGCACACCGCTCGCGGTCGCCAGGGACGGCAAGCTGCTGGGCGTCATCCATCTCAAGGACATCGTCAAGGGCGGCATCCGCGAGCGCTTCGCCACCTTGCGCAGGATGGGCATCCGCACCGTCATGATCACCGGCGACAACCCGCTGACCGCGGCGGCCATCGCCGCCGAATCGGGCGTCGACGACTTCCTCGCCCAGGCCACGCCCGAGGCCAAGCTCAAGCTGATCCGCGATGAGCAGGCGCAGGGCAAGCTGGTGGCGATGTGCGGCGACGGCACCAACGACGCCCCGGCGCTCGCCCAGGCCGATGTCGGCGTGGCGATGAACACCGGCACCATGGCGGCGCGCGAGGCCGGCAACATGGTCGACCTCGACAGCGACCCCGCCAAGCTCATCGAGATCGTCGAGATCGGCAAGCAGCTGCTGATGACCCGCGGCGCGCTGACCACCTTCTCGATCGCCAACGACGTCGCCAAGTACTTCGCCATCGTCCCGGCGATGTTCGTCGCCTTCTATCCGCAGCTCCAGGCGCTGAACATCATGGGCCTGAGGACGCCGCAGAGCGCCATCCTGTCGGCGATCATCTTCAACGCGCTGATCATCATCGCGCTGATCCCGCTCGCGCTGCGCGGCGTGACCTACCGGCCGTCCGGCGCATCCGCCGTCCTGCTGCGCAATCTCATGATCTACGGCGTCGGCGGCGTGATCATCCCGTTCATCGGCATCAAGCTGATCGACGTCGTCGTCACCGCCATCGGCCTTGCGTGAGGCTCCCATGTTGAGAGAAATCCGTCCCGCCATCGTCATGATCCTGGTGATGACCGCCATCACCGGGCTGGCCTATCCGCTCGCCATGACCGGCATCGCCCAGGTCGTCTTTCCGCACCAGGCCAACGGCAGCCTGATCGAGAAGGACGGCAAGGTGATCGGCTCGGAGCTGATCGGCCAAAACTTCACTGCTCCCGGCTACTTCCACGGCCGGCCGTCGGCCACCACCGACGTCGATCCCAGGGATCCGACGAAGACGGTGCCGGCGCCCTACAACGCCGCCAATTCATCGGGCAGCAATGCCGGCCCGACCTCGAAGGCGTTGATCGACCGCGTCAAGGAAGATGTGGAGAAGCTCGAGGCCGGGAACCCGGGCGCGCCGGTGCCGATGGACCTCGTCACCACCTCGGCCAGCGGCCTCGATCCCGACATCTCGCCGGAAGCGGCCCTGTTCCAGGTCCCGCGCGTCGCCAGGGAGCGCAAGCTCTCCGAGGACCGGGTGCGCCAGCTCGTGCAGGCGAACACCGCCGGTCGCTGGATGGGCCTCCTCGGCGAACCCCGGGTGAACGTCCTGCAGCTCAACATGTCGCTCGACGCTCTCGCCAAGCGATGACATCCTCGCCAAGCCATGGCCGGCGCTTCTGAACAGACCCGCCCGTCGCCCGACGCGCTGCTGAAGGCGGCGCAGCGCGAGGGGCGCGGCAAGTTCAAGATCTTCTTCGGCGCCGCCCCGGGCGTCGGCAAGACCTACGAGATGCTGGTCGAGGCGCGACGCCGCAAGGCCGAGGGTATCGACGTCGTGGTCGGCGTGGTCGAGACGCACGGCCGCGCCGAGACCGAGTCGCAGCTCGCCGGCCTCGAGGTCATTTCCCGCCGCAAGGTCGAGTACAAGGGCCGCATGCTCGAGGAGATGGACCTCGACGCCATCCTGGCGCGCCGGCCGCAGCTCGTGCTGGTCGACGAGCTGGCGCACAGCAACGCGCCGGGCAGTCACCATCCCAAGCGCTACCTCGACGTGCAGGACCTGCTGGCGGCCGGCATCGACGTCTACTCGACGATGAACGTGCAGCACGTCGAGAGCCTGAACGACATCGTCGCCCGCATCACCCGCATCCGGGTGCGCGAGACGGTGCCCGATTCGGTGGTCGACTCGGCCGACGACGTCGAGCTGGTCGATCTTACGCCGGCCGACCTGATTGCCCGGCTGGGTGAAGGCAAGGTCTATGTCCGCGAGCAGGCGCAGCGCGCGCTGAAGCACTATTTCTCGCCCGGCAACCTGACGGCGCTGCGCGAGCTGGCGCTGCGGCGCACCGCCGAGCGGGTCGACGAGCAGATGCTGAGCTACATGCGCGAGCATGCGATCACCGGGCCGTGGGGGGCGGGCGAGCGCGTGCTGGTGTGTGTCGACCCCGGCCCGGATTCAGCCAATACGGTGCGCGCGGCCAAGCGCACGGCGCAGAATCTCGACGCCGAACTGATCGCGCTCTATGTCGAGACCGAGCGCCACACGCTCTTGAGTGAGACCGAGCAGGCGCGGCTCGCCGAGGCGCTGCGGCTGGCCGAACAGCTCGGCGCGGAGGTGGTGCACGTGCCGGGCCGCTCCGTGGTCGAGGAGATCCTGGCCTTTGCCCGCTCACGCAACGTCACGCGCGTGGTCGTGGGCAAGTCGCGCCGCTCGCGCTGGTTCGAGCTGCGGCATGGCTCGGTGGTGGATCAGCTGGTGCGCAGCGGCTCGGGCCTCGCCGTCGAGGTGGCCCCCTCGGGCGACAAGGCGGAGGCGGCGGAGCGCGTCGACTGGACCTTCGGCGCCCCACTCAGCCCCCGGCCCTATCTCGAGGGCGTGCTGACCACCGCGCTCGCCACCGCCTTCGGCGCGCTGATCGACGCCCACATCAAGCTGCCGAACATCTCGCTGCTCTACGTCGTGCCGGTCATGGTGGCGGCGGCGCGGCACGGGCTGGTGCCGTCGCTCTGGGTCTCGACGCTGTCGATCCTGTGCTTCAACTTCTTTTTCCTGCCGCCGCTCTATCAGTTCACGATCACCGATCCGGCGAACGTGGTGGCCCTGTTCTTCTTCATGTTCGTGGCGATCCTGGCGAGCGCCCTCGGCACGCGGACCCGCGCCCAGGCCGAGGCGGCGCGGCGCGAGGCGCGCACCAACGCCGAGCTCTACGCCTTCAGCCGCAAGATCGCCGGCGTGATCGATCTCGACGACCTGCTGTGGATCGTTGTCACTCACCTCGCGCGCCTGATGAACGCCGAGGTCGCGATGCTGATGCCGGACAGGGCCGCGGCCGAGACCGGGAAGCTGGTCCTGCGGGCGGCCTTTCCCCCGGACAGCGAGTTCACCGACGCCGACCTCGCCGCCGCCCGCTGGTCTTGGGAGCAGGAAAGGCCGACGGGCCGCGGCACCGATACCTTGCCGGGCGGGCGTTGGCTGTTCATGCCGATCCGCACCAGCCGATCCTCGATCGCCGTGATCGGCGTGCTGTCCAGGGAAGAGACCGAGATGTCGTCGTCGGCCCGGCGGTTGCTCGAAGCGGTCGGCAACCAGACGGCGGTCGCGATCGAGCGCGTCGCGCTCGCGGCCGACATCGATCAGGCACGGCTGCGCGAGGAGCGTGAGCGACTGCGATCCGCCATGCTCACCTCCGTGAGCCACGACCTGCGCACGCCGCTCGCCTCTATCCTGGGGGCGCTGTCGAGTCTCAAGACCTATCGCGAGCGCTACGACGCCGCCACGCGCGAGGACCTGCTCGATACCGCGATGAGTGAAGCCGAGCGGCTCGACCGCTTCGTCGGCAATCTGCTCGACATGACCCGGCTCGATGCCGGTGTGATCGTGCCCAAGCGCGAAGTGGTGGATGTGGGCGACCTCGTATCCACCACGTTGCGTCGCGCCGGCCCGTTGTTGAAGGATCACTCTGTCGCCTCGATCGTCGCTCCCGATCTGCCGGCGCTGTCGCTCGACTTCGTGCTGGCCGAGCAGGCGCTGTTCAACATCCTGGACAACGCCGCCAAGTACTCGGCGCCGGGCGGCCGCATCGAGGTCGAGGCGCGCCGCGTCGACGGCCGGGTCGAGATCGTCGTGCGCGACGAAGGGCCGGGCATCGATCCGGCGGCGCTGGGCCGGCTGTTCGACAAGTTCTACCGCGCCGACGACGGCGACCGGCGACGGGCCGGCACGGGCCTGGGCCTCGCCATCGCCAAGGGCTTCGTCGAGGTGCAGGGCGGCACGATTGCGGCACGGAACCGAAACGATCGCAGCGGCGCGGAATTCGTGGTGAGCTATCCGGCATGACGGGCGATGCCGTGCAGATCCTGATCGTCGAGGACGAGCCGCCGATCCGGCGCTTGCTGCGTACCACCCTGGGGGCGCACGACTACCGCACGGTCGAGGCGGCGACCGGCGGCGAGGCGCTGACCGCGATGCGCCATCACCGTCCCGACCTGGTGCTGCTCGATCTCGGCCTGCCCGATATCGACGGGTTGGCGCTGATCAGGAAGATCCGCGAGACCGGCCCGGTCCCGATCGTCGTGCTGTCGAGCCGCGGCGACGAGCAGGCCAAGGTCACGGCGCTCGATGCCGGGGCCGACGACTATGTCACCAAGCCGTTCGGCGCCGACGAGCTGATGGCTCGCCTGCGCGCCGCCCTGCGCCACCGCCTGCAGCAGCAGGGCGCCGACAGGACCTTCACCAGCGATGATCTCAGCGTCGACCTGGTGCGCCGGCTGGTGAAGCGCGGGGCGGAGGACGTGAAGCTCTCGCCCAAGGAGTACGACATCCTCGAGCAGCTCGTGATCCATGCCGGCAAGGTGCTGACCCACAAGCATCTCTTGCGCGAGGTGTGGCGCGACGAATCGGTCGATCCGCAGTATCTGCGGGTCTATGTCCGGCAACTGCGCCAGAAGATCGAATCCGATCCTTCCACCCCGCGACACGTGCTGACCGAGCCCGGAATCGGCTACCGGCTGGTGTGACCTACGCCGCGATCAACGAGGCGATGGCGACGTAGTGAAACGCCGCACCGACCAGCACGCAGCCGTGCCACAGGGCCCGGCTGTAGCGGCGGAGCGAAAGATGGAAGATCACGCCTCCAGAATAGACGAGGCCACCGAGCAGGATCATGGCCAGTACCCAGGGCGGGAGCGAGGTCCACAGCTCGTGCAACACGAACAGGCCGATCCATCCCTGCAGCAGATACAGGGCGACCGAAGCCGATTCGATGGCCTTCGGCCGGACGAGCTTGAGGACCACACCGACCGCTGCGACCGCCCACACGGGCAGGACGACCGAGAGATCCCACGGCGGCTCCAGAGCAAGGATGGCAATCGGCGTGTAGGTGCCGGCGATCATCACGAAGATCGCCGAATGATCGAGGCGCCGCAGCCAGTCGCGGCGCGGATGCGATGGAAGCACGTGATACACGGCGGAACACGTCAACATGGCGAGCAGGCCCGCGACGTAGATGCCGATCGGGAGGAGCGGCGCTCCTGCCGAAGAGCTGGCGGCCTTCGCGATCAGGCCGACGGCACCGGCCAGGCCGCAGGCGAGCCCGATCGCATGCACGATCCAGTCGGCCAGGGTCTCGCGGTCGAGAAATCCCATGCGGCGGCTCCGTCGATTGGCCGGCGGAAACAGATGATGAAGCAGCCCTACACCCGGTCGCATGACGCGTCCACCTGTCGGCGGCTTGCCGAAGCGTGAGCGGATGCCCATGTAAAGCGGTCGATAGACGGATGGAGTCCCTCCGCCCGCCCTTTCCGTGCGACTTCGACGCCCCGGCGCTCCTCAGACGGTGCCTGGGCAGCACATGCCCCTTCGTGCGAGGTCGCCGATGGACAAGACGGTCAGCAAGGATACGTTGCTCCGCAAGGCCGACGCCTTGCTTGGCGAGGCTCGTCGCGCCCGCAAGCTGTCCGCCGGTCTCGGCGTGGAAGCCGAGCGCCTGCGGATGATCCGGCGCGCAGAGGATCTGGAGGGCCAGGCCGCCCGCCTCGAGAAAGACGCGGCTTCTGCGAAAAACGGTGTGTTTGCCACGCGGCCCGACTAGGCTGGTGTCTCCAATCGGGAGGAGACGAATGGCCGAGAGCGAGCTGTACAAGAAGGGCACCGAGATCCGCTCCAAGCTGATGGGGCCCAAGTATGCCGAGAACATGAACAAGTCGGTGTACGACGACCCGATCATGAAGAAGTTCGGCGACTACGCCCGTGAGGCGGTGTTCGGCATGCTGTGGCATCGTCCCGGCCTCGATCTCAAGACCAAGACCCTGATCTGCGTGATCTCCGACACCGCCCAGGCGCGCTGGCCCGAGCTCGCGATCCATCTGCGCATGGCGCGCAACCAGGGCTGGACCGAGGACGAGTTGTCCGAGGCGCTGATGCATCTCTGCGGCTATATCGGCCTGCCGTCGGTGCGCGAGGCGCTGATCACCGCGAAGGAAGTCTTCCACGAGATGCGGAACGAGAAATAATGCTGTTGATGACGGAGAGCGATCTGCCGCTGAAGCGGATCGCTCGCGGCAAGGTGCGCGATGTGTATGAGGTCGAGGGCGACCGGCTGCTGCTGGTCGCGACCGACCGCGTCAGTGCTTACGACGTGGTGATGGCCGAGCCCATTCCGCTGAAGGGCGCGGTGCTGACCCAGACGAGCGCGTGGTGGTTCCGCCAGCTTGGGGCCCTGGTGAAGCATCACATGATCTCGGCCGACGGCGACGAGATCATCTCGCATGTGCCCGCGCTCGCGGGCCACCGCCAGGCGATCGCCGGCCGCTCGATGCTGTGCACGCGCGGCACGGTGTTCCCGATCGAGTGCGTGATCCGTGGCTATCTCTCGGGCTCGGCATGGCGCGAATACGCCAAGCAGGGGACGCTGGCCGGCGAGAAGCTGCCGAGCGGCCTGAAGGAGAGCGGTCGGCTCGATCCGCCCATCTTCAGCCCGGCAACCAAGGCCGAGAGCGGGCACGACGAGAACATCACCGTCGGCCGCATGCGCGAGATTCTGGGCCCCGAGGTGACGGCCGAGCTCGAGCGGCTGACGCGCGCGATCTATACCAAGGGCCGCGACGTGGCGCTCGAGCGCGGCATCATCATCGCCGACACCAAGTTCGAGTTTGGCCGCACCAAAGCCGGCGAGATCATCCTGATCGACGAGGTGATGACGCCCGACAGTTCGCGCTTCTGGCCGGCCGACGGCTACCAGCCCGGCAAGCCGCAGCCCAGCTTCGACAAGCAGCCGCTGCGCGACTGGCTCGATGTCGAGCGCCACGCCGGCCGCTGGAACGGCGACGCCCCCGCGCCCAAGCTGCCGCCCGAGATCGTCGACGCGACGAGCAAGCGCTACCTCGAGGCCTACCGCCGCCTGACCGGCAGCACCCTGTCATTCTGAGCGCAGCGAAGAATCTCATTCAGGACGACGGAAGGGGAGCCGCCCGCAATCAGCGCGGCGGGACGGTGATGCGCTGGTCGCGCAGGCGTTTCTCGAGATAGGGGATCGCCTTGTCGGTGCGGCCCTTGTTGCAGTCGTCGATGGCGCCGAGGACGTTGAGGTCGGGCGACATGCGACCCTCCGCCCCGGCGCTGCCGATGTAGCGCGAGGCGAGGGCGCCGAGCCTGTTGCAGTAGGCCCGGTCGTCCTGCTGGGCGCCGGCGGCAGGGGGGAGCGCCGCAAGCAGCGCGGCAATCAGGCATCTCTTCATGGGTGTCCTAACGCGGTGGCAGGCCGACATCGGCGCTGCGCAATCTCTGCTCGAGGGTGGCAATGCCGGCGGCGGCGTCGCCGTGCCTGCACTGCTCCAGCGCCACGATCATGTCGGGGTCGGGTTTGCTCTCGCCGTTGATCTGCCGGCCGCGATAGCGCACGGCAAGGTCGTAGAGCTGCGTGCAATAGGCAAGGTCGCTGCTCTGCGCCATGCTCGTCTCGGGCGAGAAGGCACCCAGCGCTGCAAGCAGGAAGAGGTGTCTCTTCATCGCGGGCGTTCTAACATCCGCGGCATGCCATTTGCATCCGATGCAATGGTAGAATTGGCCGCGATCAAGGGGATTTGAGGGGACCAATGGGCATCACGATCCGGTTATCGGCGCTTGCAATCGCGTCATTCGCCGCCGTCTCCAACGACGACAAGCTGGTCGAGCGCCCGAGGGACTGACTCGGCGGGACTAATCCCCCAGCGCCGTCAGGAAGTGGTGCACCGGCGCGTTCAGCCAGACCTTCTTGGCGTTGAGCGGCCGGCACTTGGAATGCCAGGGCTCGCGCTTCCACTTGGTCCTGGTCACGGTCGGCGGGCGCGGGATGATGTAAAGTGCGGGCTCGCGCGCGCCGTTCTTCACCGGGCACGCGACCCATGCGGCGAGGCTCATGCGCAGGTCGTTCATGCGGAACTCCAGCGTATTGTCGTGCGTGAACACCGGCATCATCGAGCCCTTGCGGCCGAGCTTCTGCACGTTGAGCAGCAATGCCACGCGGAACTCGAGCTCTGCATAGGCCGAGTCGCCCTCGATCGAGCGGCGGTCGTCGTCGGACAGGAACGGACGCGACGGCCACGGTTCGCGCGCGCTCCACGGATGGGAGTGGAAATCGCCGAGGAACTTGAGGTTCGGCCAGTAGGTCGGCAGCGCTTTGTTGACCGTCTCCAGTCCGCGCGACGGAATGACGGAGTTGCGGCCGCGCTCGGCATTGGTGTCGACGATCGCCACCTCGACGTTGAAGCAACGCCCCTTGCTCGGCGTCATCGTCTCGTAGCCCCACAGCAGCCCGAACGTTTCTCGTTGTCGCGTCAATCGTCCTGATTTGCCGCACCGGCCCGGCACCAGGAAGCTTTCTATCGTGGCGATCACCATGCTCTGGAAGGCGGCTTCGGAGACATTGACCAGGTAATCGAACTTGCCGGTGGAGGACATGGCGGTGACTTTACGACGCCGCGTCCGACAGCCCTAAGAAACTCGAATCGGAACTTCCGGAGCCTGAGTGCGTTACCGGCCACGCCCGAGGAGGACAGGGCCATCGCGGCGGCCGAGATCATCGGGCTAAGTGCCGATTCCATAAGGGAATACGGCGCCCGGGCCGGCATCGGCAGCCGGCGTGCATTGTACACAAGAGCGCCAAAATAAATTTTCGGCGAATATTACCCGTCGTCGGGTGCGACAAGCGCCCGGGCGCCACGATGGCCATCCACGATGGCCATGGGGAGGGCGGGAAGGCTACAGCGACGCGCGGCGTAGGCGCAGCGCGTTGCCGATGACGCTCACCGAGCTCAGGGCCATCGCCGCCGCCGCAACGATCGGGCTCAACAGCATGCCGAGCAGGGGATAGAGCACGCCGGCGGCAATCGGCACGCCCGCGACGTTGTAGGCGAACGCAAAGAACAGGTTCTGCCGGATGTTGCGCATGGTCGCCGCCGACAGAGCGCGTGCGCGCGCGATCGCCTGCAGGTCGCCCTTCACCAGGGTGACGCCCGCGCTTTCGATCGCGATGTCGGTGCCCGAGCCCATGGCGATGCCGACATCGGCCGCGGCGAGCGCCGGCGCATCGTTGACGCCGTCGCCCGCCATGGCCACGACGCGGCCCTCCTCGCGCAGACGCTTGACGATGCGCGCCTTGTCCTCCGGCAGCACCTCGGCCTCGACGTCGTCGATGCCGAGCTGTTGGGCCACGGCGGCGGCGGTGCGCCGGTTGTCGCCGGTCAGCATGACGATCCGCACGCCGGCCTGGCGCAATGCGGCGAGCGCCGCCGGTGTCGTCTCCTTGATCGGGTCTTCCAGCCGGATCGTGCCGGCGAGCTTGCCGTCGACCGCGAGCATCACCGGCCGCTGGAAGTCCCCGAGATCGACGCCCTGCTCCTTGAGGAAGCGTGCCGTGCCGAGCACCACCGTCTTGCCCTCGACCCGTCCCGAGACGCCGCGCCCGGCATGGTTCTGGAAGCCTTCGACCGTCGCCGGAACGAGGTTGCGCTCGCGCACGAAGGCCACGATTGCCCGGGCGATCGGATGCTCGCTGTTCTGCTCGAGGCCCGCGGCCAGCCGCAGCGTCTCCAGCCCGCCGGTGACCTCGGTGATCTCGGGATGGCCGCGGGTCAGGGTGCCGGTCTTGTCGACCACCAGCGTGTCGATCTTTTCCATGCGCTCCAGCGCCTCGGCATTGCGGATCAGAATGCCCATGGTCGCGCCCCGTCCGACGCCGACCATGATCGCCATCGGCGTGGCCAGGCCGAGCGCGCACGGGCAGGCGATGATCAGCACCGACACGGCGGCGATCAGGCCGTAGCTGAACGATGGCGTGGGTCCCCAGATCGTCCAGCCGGCGAACGCGAGAGCCGCCACGGCGATGACGGTCGGCACGAACCAGCCCGCCACGACGTCGGCCAGGCGTTGGATCGGGGCCCGGCTGCGCTGGGCATCGGCGACCAGGCCGACGATGCGCGCCAGCATGGTGTCGGCGCCCACCCGCTCGGCGCGCATGACCAGGGCGCCGCTCTGGTTGGTGGTGCCGGCGATGACCTTGGCGCCGGGTTCCTTCTCGACCGGCATCGGCTCGCCGGTGATCATCGATTCGTCGAGCGCGCTGTTGCCTTCGAGCACGACGCCGTCGACCGGCACCTTCTCGCCCGGCCGCACGCGCAAGGAGTCGCCGCCGACGATCGCCTCGATCGGCGTCTCGGCCTCGTGCCCGTCCGCATCGATCCTGACCGCCGTCCGCGGCGCGAGCTTGAGCAGGGCGCGGATCGCGCCGCTGGTGGTCTCGCGGGCGCGCAGCTCCAGCATCTGGCCCAGCAGCACCAGCACGACGATCACCGACGCCGCCTCGAAATAGACCGGCACGCTGCCGTGCATGGTGCGGAAGGCCGGCGGGAAGAGCTGCGGGGCGACGGTCGCAACGACGCTGTAGAGCCAGGCGGCGCCGGTGCCGATCGCGATCAGCGTGAACATGTTGAGCGAGCGCCGCCTGATCGACGCCCAGCCGCGCGCGAAGAACGGCCAGCCCGCCCACAGCACGACCGGGGTCGCGAGCACGAGCTGCAGCCACGCCGACCGGTGCGCCGGGATCAGCGACTCGAGATCGAACAGATGGCCGCCCATCTCGAGCACGACCACCGGCAGGCTGATCGCCAGACCGATCCAGAAGCGCCGCGTGAAGTCGGTGAGTTCCTCGTTCGGCGGCGCCTCGGCGGAGATGTCCGCCGGCTCCAGCGCCATGCCGCAGATCGGGCAGCTCCCCGGGCCGACCTGGCGGATCTCGGGATGCATCGGGCAGGTGTAGATGGTGCCGGGCGCCGCGGGCCTGGCCGGCGCGGCGGCAGCCGGCTGCAGGTAGCGCGCGGGTTCGGCCGTGAACTTCGCCAGGCACCTGGGATTGCAGAAGTAATAGGTCTGGCCGTCATGGACGGCGGTGTTCTTCGCCCCGGCGATCTTCACCTTCATCCCGCAGACGGGATCGATGGCGACCGCGTCCGGCGCAGCCTCCGATGCATGCGAGCCATGGCGGCAACTGTGTGTCATGGCTTGCTATCTATACCCTACGGGGGTATGGTTCAAGCCATGGACGAGAAACTGAAGAGATCCCAGCTCGCCCGGCTCGGTCGCATCGAGGGTCAGGTGCGCGGCGTGGCGCGCATGGTCGAGGAAGACCGCTACTGCATCGACGTGATCACCCAGGTGCGCGCCGTCCGCGCCGCGCTCGACAAGGTCGAGCAGGAGATCCTGCACGACCACCTGCAGCACTGCGTCGCCCACGCCTTCCATGCCGGCAACGAGCGCGAGCGCCAGACCAAGATCGAGGAGCTGATGGAAGTCCTCGACAGCCGCCGTCGGTGACGGGCTGGCGATGTGGCTTGCCCGATTGCTCTGGCTGGTCGTATTGGGGGCCTTCGTCTGCCCGCCGTCGATCGCGGCGTCGGCAGCGCCCGCAAGCGCCCAACCTTCGGTTTCGCGTCACTGCGCCGAGTGCCCGCCGCCACCCTGCCCGGAGACCGGCAGCGCCCGGCACGCCGCCGGTCTTTGCTGCCCCTTGATGGCGCACGCCATCGCCGTGCTGTCACCGGCAGTCGTCGTCGAAACGTCGGATGACGCCGATGTCTTTCCCATTTTCGCCGGTCGCGACCTGACCGGCCTGTCGCCACACCAGGATCCGCCGCCGCCCCGAGTCTGAACCGCTTCACGCAGTCCCCCTTTCAGACACGGAGATGATCATGTCGTTCCGACGTTTAGCGGTCGGCGCGTGGGCATTGGCGATCGCCATGCCCGTGTCGGCGCACGAGCCCGGCCATTCCATGGGCGGCGGGAAACCGGGGGATCCCACCAGGATCACGCGCACGGTCGAGGTCCGCGCGACCGACAACGCCTTCTCGCTGAAGTCGCTGCAGGTCCGGGAAGGCGAGACGGTCCGCTTCGTCATCCGCAACGACGGCTTCGAGGCGCACGAGTTCCTGATCGGCACCGCCCACGAGCATGCCGAGCACCTGGCGATGATGAAGGCGATGATCGAGCGGCAGAAGAAGACCGGGCACGCGATGGCGATGGACCATCACGACAGCGGCGTCACGGTGCTGCCCGGCGAGACTGCGACCTTCGTCTGGACCTTCGCCCGCGCCGCCGACCTGCAATTCGCCTGCGACATCCCCGGCCATTACGAGGACGGCATGCACGGCGCGATCAGCTTCGGAGGCGGGCGATGATCACGCGACGCCGCTTCGTCGAAGGCGTGGCCGCCGCGGGCGTCGCTGCCCGCACCCTGTCGCGCGCATCGGCCATGCCGTCGCTGGCCGGGAGTATGTTCGACCTCACCGTCGGTGCATTGCCGGTCGGCATCACCGGCCGGCCGCAGGTCGCCACGGCCGTGAACGGCTCGTTGCCGGGGCCGATCCTGCGCTTCCGCGAAGGCGACACCGTCACGGTCAACGTGCGCAACACGCTCAGCGAGAGCACCTCGATCCACTGGCACGGCCTCTACCTGCCGAACGCGATGGACGGCGTGCCGGGCCTCACCTTCCGCGGCATCGCGCCGGGCGAGACCTTCACCTACCGCTTCCCGATCCGGCAAGCCGGCACCTACTGGTACCATAGCCACAGCGGCATGCAGGAGCAGACCGGCCTCAGCGGCCCGCTGATCCTCGAGGCGCGCGGCCGCGAGCCCTACACGTACCAGCGCGAGCACGTCGTGATGCTGACGGACTGGACCGACGAGGAGCCGATGACCGTCGTCTCCAACCTCAAGCAGCAGAGCGACTACTACAACCATCACCGTCGCACGCTCGGCACCTTCGTCGACGACGCACGGCGCGACGGCCTGTCGGCCACGGTCGACGACCGGGTGATGTGGGGCAAGATGCGGATGAGCCCAACCGACATCATGGACGTCACCGGCGCCACCTACACCTTCCTGATGAACGGCCAACCGCCGGCCGCCAACTGGACGGGCCTGTTCACGCCGGGCGAGAACGTGCGGCTGCGCTTCATCAACGGCTCGTCGATGACGACCTTCGACGTCCGCATCCCGGGGCTCGAGCTCAGGATCGTGGCCGCCGACGGATCGGACGTCGAGCCGGTGATCGTCGAGGAGTTCCGCATCGGCGTGGCCGAGACCTACGACGTGATCGTGCGGCCACGGCCGCAGCCGCAGGCCTATACGATCTTCGCCCAGGCGCAGGATCGCAGCGGTTATGCCCGCGGCACGCTGGCGGTGCGGCCGGGCCTCGCCGCAGCCGTGCCGCCGCTCGACCCGGTGCCGATGCGCAGCATGGCCGACATGGGCATGGCGCACGGCACGATGGCCGGCATGGACCAAGGCCCGATGCCCGGGATGGATCACTCAACCATGGATCACGGCAGCATGGACCATGCCGCGACGGGCCATGCCATGCCGGCGCGGGAGATCCCGACGACCAACGCCGACGGCATCGATCCGCAGTCGCTCAGGGGCCAGCCCAACGTCGATAACGTCGCGATGATGCCCAGGGACCGGCTGGGCGAAGCCGGCACCGGACTTGACGGCAATGGTCGCCGCGTCCTGACCTATCGCGATCTGCGCTCGATCGCGCCGCATGCGCCGATCGTGCCGGAGCGCGCGATCGAGTTCCACCTCACCGGGAACATGGAGCGCTGGGTGTGGGGCTTCAACGGCCGGAAGTTCTCGGAGGCAAAGGCCGTGCGCGTGCGGCTCGGCGAGCGCGTCCGCTTCGTGCTGATCAACGACACCATGATGGAGCACCCGATCCACCTGCACGGCTACCTGTTCGAGGTCGAGAACGGGCAGGGGGACCGGCTGCCGCTGAAGCACACGGTCAACGTGAAGCCAGGCGAGCGCCTGGGCTTCGTCTTCACCGCCGACCAGCCCGGCCATTGGGCGTTCCACTGCCATCTGCTCTATCACATGGAGATGGGCATGTTCCGCACGGTGCTCGTGTCGTGAGCCCATTCGTTTTCGCGCGGGCGCCCCTCTTCGTGCGGACGCTCGTCTGCCTGCTCGTGCTCGGCCTCGCCGACGGCGCTGCCGCGCAGATGCACGATCGCGGCGTGGCGGCCGCGACGAACGATGCTGCGCCGTTCGGTCCGCCGGTGATGGACGACCACGTCTTCTATCACCTGATGCTCAACCAGCTCGAGGGCCGGTTCGGCGACACCAGCAGCTTCCGCTGGAGCGGCGAGGCCTGGCTCGGCACCGACGAGCACCGGCTGTGGCTGCGCAGCGAGGGCACGCTGGCCGATGGCCGGGTCGATGACGGCCAGCACGAGCTGCTCTACGCCCGGCCGATTAGCCCCTGGTTCAATGCCCTGCTCGGCGGCCGCTACGACGGCGATTCGGCGCCGGGCCGCGGCTGGGGCGCGATCGGCATCGAAGGGCTGGCGCCGCTGTTCTTCCGCGTCGCCGCCACGGGCTATGTCAGCGGCAACGGCCACCTCGCGGCGAAGCTGGAGGGCAGCTACGACCTGCTGCTGACGCAGAAGCTGATCCTGCAGCCCCAGATCGAGATGAACTTCTACACCAGGGACGATCCGGCTCGGGACATCGGAAGCGGGCTCGCCGACATGGATGCCGGCCTGCGCCTGCGCTACGAGATCACGCGCAAGCTTGCGCCCTATGTCGGGGTGACCTACGCGGGCAAGTTCGGCGGCACCGCCGACTTCGCCCGCGCCTCCGGCCGCGCGGCGGACGAGGTCCGCTTCACGCTCGGCCTGCGGACCTGGTTTTGAGGAGGAGGAGTCGCATGCACAAGCATCTCATGTCTCTGGCGATCATCGCGGCAGCCGCCGTTCCATCGGCCCTTGCCCAATCGCCCTACGCGGGGATGCAGATGCGCCCCGTGAAGGCGCTGTCGGATCAGCAGATCGCTGATTTGAAAGCGGGCCGGGGCATGGGCCTGGCCCTGGCGGCAGAATTGAACGGCTATCCGGGACCAAGCCACGTCCTCGAATTGGCGGACCGGCTCGGATTGAGCGACGACCAGCGCTCGGCCGTGCGCCGCCAATTCGAGACGATGAAAGCCGAGACGATACCGATCGGCGAGCAACTGATCGGCCAGGAGGCGGTGCTGGATGCGCTGTTCGCGGAGCACAAAGCGACACCGAAGTCGATTGCGGAGGCCGCTGCCGAGATCGGGGCGACGCAGGGAAGACTGCGTGCGGCGCACCTCAAATATCATCTCGCGACGCTGGACCTGCTGCAGCCGGCGCAGGTCGAGCGGTATGCCGAGCTGCGCGGCTATCGCGACGGGACGCCGATGCATCATCACCATCCGGGCCAATAGCGCCGATCATGAGCCGCTTCTGGAGCCCGGTCGTCCATACACTGTCGCCCTACGTGCCGGGCGAGCAGCCCAAGGTGGACGGCCTGATCAAGCTCAACACCAACGAGAATCCCTACGGTCCCTCGCCGCGCGCGCTGGCGGCGATCGCCGCGGCGACGGAGCGCCTGCATCTCTATCCCGATCCCGGCGCGTCGGCCCTGCGCGCGACGATCGCGGCGCGCTACGGCGTGACGCCCGAGGAAGTGTTCGTCGGCAACGGCTCGGACGAGGTGCTGGCGCACACCTTCCAGGCGTTGCTGAAGCACGACGCGCCGCTGTTGTTTCCCGATATCACCTACAGCTTCTATCCCGTCTACGGCGGCCTCTACGGCATCCGCTGCGAGGAGGTGCCGCTCGATGCGGCGATGCAGGTGCAGACCGCCGACTACCGGCGCCCGTGCAGCGCCATCCTGCTGCCCAACCCGAACGCGCCGACCGGTATTGCGCTGCCGCGCGACGCGATCGAGGCGCTGGTGGCGGAGCATCCCGACCGGCTGGTGGTGATCGACGAGGCCTATGTCGACTTCGGTGCCGAGAGCGCGGTGCCGCTGGTGGCGCGCCACGACAACCTGCTGATCGTCCAGACGCTGTCCAAGTCGCGCGCCTTGGCAGGCCTGCGGGTCGGCTTTGCGATCGGCCAGCGGCCGCTGATCGAGGCGCTGGAGCGGGTGAAGGACAGCTTCAATTCCTATCCGCTCGATGTCCTTGCCCAAGCCGGCGCGGCCGCAGCGATCGAGGACGAGGCGTGGTTCGAGGGGACGCGCGGGCGCATCATGGCGAGCCGCGAGCGGCTTTCGCACCAGCTTTCGGCGCTCGGCTTCGAGGTCCTGCCGTCGCGGGCGAACTTCGTCTTCGCGCGCCATCCTGGCCATCGCGGCGCCTCGCTCGCCGCCAGGCTGCGCGAGCACGGGGTGCTGGTTCGGCATTTCCAGAAGCCGCGCATCGAAAACTTCCTGCGCATCACGGTCGGTACGGACGATCAATGCGATCGCTTGATCGCTCTGCTGCGCCGATTGCTCTAGAAAATGCGTGGTGCGTGCGATAGCGCCAATGTTCATCGTACCGTCCGCGGCGCAGTGCTATCGTCTCGGCATGCCGATTGAATGGACCATTTCGCACGGAAGCCGATTGGTCGTCGCCGTGGCCAAGGGCGAGATACAGCCCGAGCACGTGCGTGACTTCCTGCAGGCGATCGATCGCGAGGGCGCCCGCCCCTATGCGAAGATGATCGATGCCAAAGGGATGACGACGCGCTTTGCGCCGGAGCAGATCGGCACCTTCGCGGCGGTCGTGCGGGAACGCGAGGTCGATGGGGCGGTCGGGCCGGTCGCCATCGTCGTCGGTCCCGGGCCAATCGCCGAGCAGGCGCGCGCCTTCTCCGAGCGCGGCCATCTGATTCGTCCGATCCGCGTCTTCGCCGAGCTGCACGAGGCCCGTCGCTGGCTCGACCGGCAGCGCGACACCGTCGATCCGCGCGCGAGCCTTCCACCGCTGAAGATCGAATAGCAAGCCACCGCATGTGGCCGCGGCCCAGCTTAACTAAGCCGGCGGCTGCTCCTGCTCCGCGGCCGGCAGCACGCCGAGCTTTTGGTTGTCCTGCGCCCATTTGACGATCTCGACGAAGATGGGCCGCAGGCGGCGGGCATTGGGCGTGATCTCGTACTCCACCCGGGGCGGCACCTCGGCGTAGATCGTGCGCTTGATCAGCCCGTCCTTCTCCAAAGCGCGGAGTTGAGCGGTCAGCATGTGCTGGGTGATGCCCGGCAGGCCGCGCTTCAGCTCCCCGAAGCGGTGGGTGCCTTGGCTCAGCAGCCAGAGGATTTCGAGCTTCCAGCGCCCCGCGATCATGCCGACAGCGCGGCGAAACTCGATCTGCAGGCTTCGAGCGAATTCCCGATCGGTGCGGGCACGTTCAATATCGACCATGAGTTTATTGTATCATACTAGGTCTTAAAATCAATCCTACTTGAGGGAATCGCACAAGGGATTAAATCCGTCCCTACCCAAAGGAGTTATCACCGCGTGGACGGCTCGCAGACGCCCCCTCTCGAGTTCGATCAGGCCGAGTACCAGACCCGGTTCGAGCCGCCGAAGACCAGGCGCACCACCGACAACGAGCGGCGGCGCAAGCGGCTGCTCATGATGCTGGCTGCGGTCGTGCTGGCCGCCGGTGCGGGCTACGGCGCTTATTGGTACGCCGTGGGACGTCATTACGAGTCGACCGACGACGCCTATCTCGGGGCCGACAGCGTGACGATCGCGCCGAAGGTGTCGGGCTACGTCACCGAGGTCGCCGTCGGCGACAACCAGACGGTGAAGGCGGGCGACGTGCTGGTGCGCATCGATCCGCGCGACTACCGGACCGCGCTCGACAGCGCCAGGGCCGATCTCGAGAACGCCCAGGCCACCGCGGCCAACATCGACGCCCAGCTCGAGGAGCAGCAGGCGACGATTGCGCAGGCCCAGGCCGCAGTCGACTTCTCGCAGCAGGAGTTCAAGCGCTACAACGACCTCGCGCGCACCGGCGCGGGCTCGGCGCAACGGCAGCAGCAGGCCCAGTCGGACCTCGCGCAGCGTCAGGCGACGCTCGCCGCCGCGCAGGCGCATACCGACGTGCTGAAGACGCAGCGCCGGCAGGCCGACGCCACGATTGCGGCCAAGCAGGCGGCGCTCGACCAGGCGAAGATCAATCTCGCACAGACCACCATCACCGCGCCGATCGACGGCGTCGTGGGCGATCGCTCCGTGCGCGCGGGCCAGCTCGTGCAGCCCGGCACGCGTCTGCTGACGGTCGTGCCGACGCAGAGCGTCTATCTCGTCGCGAACTTCAAGGAGACGCAGACCGGCCGGATGCATCCCGGCCAGAGCGTGACGGTCGACGTCGATTCCTTCCCCGGCCATCCGATCAAGGGCACGGTCGACAGCCTGGCGCCCGGCACGGGCGCGCAGTTCGCGCTGCTGCCGCCCGAGAACGCGACCGGCAACTTCACCAAGATCGTGCAGCGCGTGCCGGTGAAGATCGTGCTCGATCCCAAGGACCCGTTGACCGCGCAGCTCAGGCCGGGCCGCAGCGTCACCGCCACGGTCGACACGCGCAGCGCACCCGTGCAGACGGCAGCGCAGCCCGCCGCTCGAGCCGGGAGCGCCCCTCGAGTCGGGGGCGCCACGGCGCAGCAATGAACACCGCCGGCCTTCCCGGAGCCCCGGGCGGCGACGAGGGTGGGCTGACGCTGCGCGACTGGCTGGCGGTCGCCGGCGGCATCCTCGGCGCCTTCATGGCGATCCTCGACATCCAGATCACCAACGCCTCGCTCGCCGAGATCGGCGGCGCGATCGGCGCCACGCCGTCGGAGGGGAGCTGGATCTCGACCGGCTATCTGATGGCCGAGATCATCGTCATCCCGCTGACCGGCTGGCTGGCGCGCACCTTCGGCCTGCGTCGCTTCCTGTCGATCAACTCGATGATGTTCATCGGCTTCTCGATCCTGTGCGCCATGAGCAACAGCCTGACCGAGATGATCCTGTGGCGCGCCGGCCAGGGCATCACCGGCGGCGTGCTGATCCCGACCGCCATCACCATCGTGCGCAGCCGCCTGCCGGCCGACAAGCAGCCGATCGGCGTCGCCCTGTTCGGCATGGTCGCGACCTTCGCACCGGCGATCGGCCCGACCGTCGGCGGCTGGCTGACCGAGAACTGGAGCTGGCACTACATCTTCTATCTCAACGTCCTGCCCGGCGCGGCCGCGGTGGCGATCCAGCTCTGGGCGCTCGACAGGGAACAGCCGAAGCTTGGCGAGCTGCGCGGCGCCGACTGGCTCGGCATCGCTTCCATGGCGATCGGGCTCAGCTCGCTGATCTTCGTGCTGGAGGAGGGGCAGCGGGATGAGTGGTTCGATTCGCGCATTATCGTCGCCGCCAGTATCGCTTCGGCGATCGGTATCGCGGTGTTCCTGATCGCCGAGCTCACCGCCGACAAGCCGTTCATCAACCTCCGCCTGTTCAAGAACCCGGCGGTCGGCGGCTCCGGCATCCTGATGGCGGTGTTCGGCGCCACCGCGTTCGGCTCGGTCTACCTGATCCCGTCGTATCTGGCGCAGGTCCAGGGCTACAACGCCCAGCAGATCGGCGAGGTGGTGATGTGGAGCGGCATCCCGCAGCTCTTCCTGCTGCCGCTCATGCCGTTCCTGATCAAGCGAATCGACCCGCGCATCCTGGTCGCGTGCGGCCTGATGCTGTTCGCGGTGAGCTGCTTCATCAATGTCGACATGTCGCCCGACACGGCGATGGACCAGTTGATGCTGCCGCAGCTCCTGCGGGCGGCCGGCCAGCCGCTGGCGACCATCCCGCTGACCCAGCTTTCGGTGGTCGGCCTGACGCGGCGCGACACCGCCGATTCGGCCGGCATCACCTCGGTGATGCGCAACCTCGGCGCCTCGATCGGCATCGCCATGCTGTCGACCGTGGTGCAGACGCGCGAGCAGGTACACTTCTCGGTGATCGCCGAGGCGATGAGCCGCAACAGCCTGCGCCTGCAGGAGCGCCTGCAGACCCTGGGGGCGATGTTCGGATCGCACGGCGCCGACAGCGGCACCGCGCAACTGCAGAGCGCCAGCCTGCTGGCGCAGCAGGTTCGCCAGTCGGCGACGGTGATGGCCTACGCCGACAGCTTCTGGATCCTCGGCGTCTGCATCATCCTCAGCCTCGCGACGCTCCTGATCCTGCGCAAGCCGCCGAAGGGCGCCGCGATCGCCGCCGACGCGCACTAAGGTCTGTGGATAAGCGCTCGCGGCGCGAGCGCTCCTTGGGCATTGGCCCCCTCGATGGGGTGCGTTTCGCGCGCGAAAATCCGAGGCCATTGCCCTTAATAGGTGCGCGGCGCGCTTGGAGATAAAATCCTGGTCGTTTGATTTTGCGTACCAGGAGTTCACCGATGTCCGAGGAGTCCTTCGTCGAGTTTCGTCATGCCGACGGCTGCGCTTGATGCACGCTGCGCTTTGCGGCCGGTGGCGAGACATCCGTTTTCTCACCGTTTTCGCTCCGTTTTCGACCGTTTATCGCCAAGCGTGATCGCCGGAGAGTGCCGCCGCATCAGCCTTTTGGCGCGTCGACCCTCGGAAACGCCGTTTAAAAACGGCGAAAACGGTCGAAACGGGCGGGCGCGATGAGTTTACTGCGGCTCGATCCTGGCGATCCTGACGTAGTCGGCCCACTTGGCGCGCTCCTCGCGGTCCTGCTGGGCGCATTGCGCGAGGTCGAGCGTGCGCGCCGTGAGCGCGAACTCCTCGACCAGCCGCTTGTTGATCGCGGGCGAGGAGGTCGCCTCGTTGATCAGGGCGTTCAGGCGCTGCTTGATGTCGTCGGGCACCGCCTTCGGCACGGCGATGGCGAGGAAGCCGGTCGAGACGAAGCCGGGGTAGCTTTCGCTCAGCGCCGGCACGTCGGGATAGAGGGGGCTGCGCTCGGGCAGCGAGATCGCCAGCGGCCGCACCTTGCCGGCTACGACCTGGCCGCGCGCCGCGGTGAGGTCGACGAACATGAACTGGATCGCGCCGGCATAGAGGTCGCTCCAGGCGTTGCCGATTGCCTTGTAGGCGATGCCCTGCCAGTCGAGCCTGGCCTTCTCGCCCAGCACCGCCGAGGGCACCTGCGAGCTGGCGTTGAAGTAGCCGTAGTTCAGCTTGCCGGGATTGGCCCTGGCATAGGCCACGAGATCGGCCATCGACTTGAATTGGCTGTCGGCCGGCACGACCAGGAAGGCGCCGCTCGAGCCGATCACGCCCACCACCTGGAAGTCCTTCTCCGGATCGTAGCCGGGGCTCTTGTACATGTGGACGTTGGCGGCGTTGGTCGAGGTCGTCGCCAGCATCAGCGTGTAGCCGTCGGGCGCCGAGGACTTCACCGACAGCACGCCGACGATGCCGTTGGCGCCGGCCTTGTTCTCGACCACGAACGGCTGGCCGGTCTTGTCCTCCATGTACTTGCCGACCAGGCGGGCGGTGATATCGCCCGAGCCGCCCGGCGCGAACGGCACGACGATGTGCACGGCCTTGCTGGGCCAGTTCGCATCCGCCCGTGCGCGGAGCACAGGGGCGGGGAAAGCAGCGAGTGCGGAGGCAGCCAGAAGCGTGCGGCGAGAAAGCGATCTGCGGAACGTGAGCATGCGCTGCATGCTAAAGGAAACGCAGCACGTGGACAGCGCACCGCACGCAGCCCTACCTTGCGCGCATGTCACAGGCTGGCCGTCCACCGCTCTCCGGAATTCGCGTCGTCGATTTCACGCGCGTCATCGCTGGACCTTTCTGCACGCAGATTCTCTCGGACATGGGCGCCGAGATCATCAAGATCGAGAACCCCGACGGCGGCGACGACACGCGCAAGGGCGCGGGCCCGCGCGCCGGCGGGCCGACCGGCGAGAGCCACTTCTTCATGACCTACAATCGCGGCAAGAAGAGCGTGGCGCTCGATTTCACCAAGCCCGACGGCCAGAAGATCGTGCACCGCCTGTTCGAGAAGGCCGACGTGGTGATCCAGAACTTCCGGCCGGGCGTGCTGAAGCGATACGGGCTCGACTATCCGAGCGTGCAGGAGAAGTATCCCAGGCTGATCTATCTCTCGATCTCGGCCTACGGCCAGACCGGGCCGTTGTCGGACCGGCCGGGCTACGATCCGGTGCTGCAGGGCGAATCGGGCATGATGAGCGTCAACGGCGAGGCCGATGGCGAGGGCCTGCGCCATGCCATCGCGATCGTCGACACCATGACCGGCATCCACGCGGTGGCGGCGATCAACGCCGCGCTCTATGCGCGCGACGCGGCCGGTCGTGGGACGGGAAAGGGCCAGCACATCGATCTCGCGCTGTACGACACCGCGCTCGCCTGCCTCGGCAACATGGGCTCGTATTACCTGATCGGCGGCGACCAGCCGCGGCGTGCCGGCAACAGCCACTTCGCCTCCTCGCCCAACGGCTCGTTCGATACGGCGAACGGCAAGATCTACATGGCGGTCGCCAACCAGAAGCTGTTCGTCGACACCTGCAAGGCGATGGGCCATCCCGAATGGGCCACCGATCCGCGCTTCGCCACCATCGCCGACCGCGTCGCCAACAAGGCGCTGCTCACCCGGATGATGGAAGACGTGCTCAAGACCGACACGAAGGAGAACTGGACACAGAAGTTCCGTCACCTCCCGGCCGGCCCGATCCGCACCATGAAGGAAGCGCTCGACGAGCCGGAGGTGAAGCGCCGCGGCATGCTCAAGACCTACAGGCACGCCAGAGTCGGCGACGTGCCGCTGATCGGCTCGAACTACCGCTTCTCCGACACCCCTGTCGACGACACCCGCCCGCCGCCGTCGCTCGGCGAGCACACCGAGTCGGTCCTCAAGGAACTCGCCGGCCTCGGCGACGCCGAGGTCGCCGCCCTGCGCGAAAAGAAGGTGATCGGCTAACGCTGGGACCGCACAGACAGCACCCTCTGTCGTCCTTATATGAGCGATCAGGAGTCAAGAGGTTGGTTTGAATATTGTCATTCAGTGATCGGGCCAGCTGGGCGGTGGAGGGAAGCGCCGCGGGCAAGCGGCGTCGAGACTGGCGGCGG
>JAFEFF010000197.1 GCA_018240745.1 Pseudomonadota bacterium | reverse complement strand
TTCGCCGGTCCCGGCAAGACGCCGGACATGCAATATGCCTGGGGTCGCGGCGCCTGGTTCGATGCGGTCGCGGCGGAGCACAAGGCGACGCGTGAGGCAGTGACGGTCGCGGACGAGACGTCGTTCGGCAAGTTCCTGGTGCAGGGACGCGACGCCGAGCGTGCGCTCCAGAGGCTGTGCACCAACGACATCGCCGTGCCGGTCGGACGCACGATCTACACCGGCCTGCTGAACGAGCGCGGGACCTACGAGAGCGACCTGACGATCGCGCGGCTGGCTCGCGACAGGTTCCTGGTGATCACCGGTTCGGCGCAGGTGACACGCGATGCCGACTGGATCATGCGCAACGTCGCCGGGGATGCGCACGTGACCCTGACCGATGTCACGGGCGCGTGGACCGTGCTGTCGGTCATGGGGCCGCTGAGCCGCAAGCTGCTGCAGAGGGTCAGCAAGGCCGACTTCTCGGACGAGGCGTTTCCGTTCGCCACGATTCGCGAGATCGGCGTCGGCCATGCGACGGTCTATGCCTCGCGCCGCACCTACATGGGGGAGCTCGGCTGGGAGCTCTACGTGCCGGTCGAGTTCGCGGTCACGGTGTTCGAGACCCTGCACGGCGCGGGCGGCGAGGTCGGGCTGCGCGACATGGGCTACTACGCGATCGAGGGCCTGCGCATCGAGAAGGCCTATCGTGCCTGGGGGCGCGAGCTCACGCCCGACGACACTCCATGGCAGGCGGGACTGGGCTGGGCGGTGAAGCTCGACAAGCCCGGCGGCTTCATCGGCCGGCAGGCGCTGATCGACGCGAAGGCCAAGCCGCTCGCCCGCCGGCTGGTATCGGTGGTGCTGCAGGACTCCGAGCCGCTCCTGTGGGGTGGCGAGGCGCTGCTGCGGGACGGCCGGCCGATCGGCGATCTCACCTCGGCCGCCTACGGCCACACGGTCGGCGCCGCGGTCGGCCTAGGCTATGCGACGCGCGACGACGGGCAGTCGATCGACGCCGCCTGGCTTGAATCCGGCCGCTTCGAGGTCGATCTTGCGGGCACGCGGCTCGCGGCGCGGCTGTCGTTGCGGGCGCCGTACGATCCCACGGGCATGCGCATCAAGGGCTGAGCGATGGACACGATCGGCACGACGAATCAGGTCACGGGCAATCAAGTCACGGACAACCAGGTCACGGTCAACGGGCGCAGCTATCGCCTGCCGCGGCAGCCGACCGTCGTGGTCTGCATCGACGGCTCGCAGCCGGGCTATATCGAGCGCGCCTTCGAGGCCGGTCGCGCACCTTGGTTCGCCCGGGTGCTGACGGAGGGCACCAACCTGCTCGCCGATTGCGTGATGCCGTCGTTCACCAATCCCAACAATCTCTCGATCGTCACCGGCCGGCCGCCCGCGGTGCACGGCATCAGCGGCAACTACTTCCTCGATCCCGAGTCGGGCAAGGAGGTGATGATGAACGATGCCCGCTTCCTGCGGGTCGAGACGCTGTTCCCGGCCTTCCAGCGCGCCGGCTGCGGCATCGCCGTGATCACCGCCAAGGACAAGCTGCGCGGCCTGCTGGGCAAGGGCCTCGCGTTGACGCCCGGCAGGGCCTGCAGCTTCTCGTCGGAGAAGTCGGACAAGGCGACGGTTGCCGAGAACGGCATCGCGGGCGTGAACGCGCTGGTCGGCCTGCCGGTGCCGGACGTCTACAGCGCCGGCCTGTCGGAGTTCGTGTTCGCCGCCGGCGTCAAGCTGATGGAGCGCGACCGGCCGGACATCATGTATCTCTCGACCACCGACTATATCCAGCACAAGCACGCGCCGGGCACGCCGGTCGCCAACGACTTCTACGCCATGATGGACGGCTATCTGGCCCGGCTCGACGCGATGGGCTGCACCATCGTGCTGACCGCCGACCACGGCATGAACGCCAAGTTCGGCGCCGACGGGCAGCCCGACGTGATCTACCTGCAGGACCTGTTCGACGACTGGGCCGGCAAGGACAAGGCGCGCGTCATCCTGCCGATCACCGATCCCTACGTCGTGCATCACGGCGCGCTGGGCTCGTTCGCGGTCGTCTACTGCAACGATGCGCCGAGGTGGAAGGCCAGGCTCGAGGCGATGAACGGCATCGAGGAGGCGCTGACCAGGAACGAGGCGGCGAAGCGCTTCGAGCTGCCGGCCGACCGGCTGGGCGATCTCGTCGTCGTCTCGACCAAGCACAAGGTGCTCGGCACCTCGGGCGCGCGGCATGACCTGTCGGGCCTCACCGAGCCGCTGCGCAGCCATGGCGGCCTGTCCGAGCAGAAGGTGCCGCTGATCTGCAACCGCAAGCTCGGCCAGCCGGTCGAGCGTCCGTGGCGCAACTTCGACGCCTTCGATCTCGCCCTTAACCTGGTCGAATAGAAGGCCACCGCAGCGGCCGCCGGAGCGTTGACGCACCGGAGGTGGACCATGGCGATGCAAAACCTGACAGGAAGCTGCCATTGCGGCGCGATTGCCTACACGGTCGAGGTCGATCCGGCGACGGCGATCACCTGCAACTGCTCGATCTGCTCGCGGCTCGGCGCGGTGTGGGCGTTCGCGCCGGCGACGAAGTTCAAGCTGACCAAGGGCGAGGGCAAGCTGGGCGACTACCAGTTCAACAAGCATATCGCGCATCACCGCTTCTGCCCGACCTGCGGCATCGAGAGCTTCGCCCAGGGCAAGGGCAAGGACGGCTCGGACCAGGTCGGAATAAATCTCCGTTGCTGCGACGGGATCGACGTGAACAAACTTTCGCCCAAGCAAGTCGACGGCCGCAGCCTCTAGCCGGCCCGTCGCGACCGAGAGGAAAACATCATGAGCGTCAGCCAGGCCGACAAGGCGAAGAGATTGCGGGCCCTGCACGAGGCGCCCGGCGCCTTCGTCATTCCCAATCCGTGGGACGCGGGCTCGGCGCGGGTGCTGGAGGCGATGGGCTTCCAGGCGCTCGCGACCTCGAGCGGCGCCAAGGCCGGCGTGCTGGGCAAGCGCGACGGCAGGGTGACGCGCGAGGAGTCGCTGGCCAATGCCCGGCTGATCGCGGGCGCCGTCGACATCCCGGTGATCGGCGATCTCGAGAAGGGCTTCGGCGACACGCCGGAGGCCGCGGCGCTCACCATCAGGGGCGCAGCCGAGGCGGGCCTGGTCGGCGGCTCGATCGAGGATGCGACCGGCAACAAGGACGCGCCGCTGTTCGACCTCGAGCGCGCGGTCGCGCGTGTGGCGGCGGCGTCGAAGGCGGCCAAGGCATTGCCGTTCCCGTTCGTGCTGACGGCGCGCGCCGAGGGCTTCCTGCGCGGCAAGGCCGACCTCGACGACGTCATCGCGCGCCTCAAGGCGTTCGAGGCGGCGGGCGCCGACGTGCTGTTCGCGCCGGGCCTGCCCGATCTCGCCGCGGTCAAGAAGGTGACCAGCGCGATCGGCAAGCCGTTCAACTTCATGGTCGGGATCCCGAAGAAGAGCTTCTCCAAGGCCGAGCTCGAGGCGGCCGGCGTGAAGCGCATCAGCCTCGCCACCTCGCTCTGGAAGGCGGCAATGACCGGGCTGATCGAGGCCGCCACCGAAGTGAAGGACAAGGGTACCTTCACCTACGTCGACCGCGTGGTCTCGACGGCCACCCTCAGCGGCTACATGAAGGACTGAGAACCCGAGCTTTTGTCAGCTTATGGAGCGGAAAGGGCCGTGGTTCGGGCCCTACCCTGCAGGCGGAAGGCGAGTTGCGTCGGCGTGACGGGTGCGTCATTAACCGGACCATGGACACCTACGTTCGCCCCGACGCCGAGGGCCGCACCGAAACCGAGCATTTCGACGTCCTGATCGTCGGCGCCGGCCTGTCGGGCATCGGCGCCGCCTGGCACCTGCAGGATCGCTGCCCGGGCAAGAGCTACGCCATCCTCGAGGGCCGCGCGGCGAGCGGCGGCACCTGGGACCTGTTCCGCTATCCCGGCGTGCGGTCCGACTCGGACATGTACACGCTGGGCTACCGCTTCCGGCCGTGGAAGGAGGCCAAGGCGATCGCCGACGGCCCGTCGATCCTGAAGTACATCCGCGAGGTCGCGAGCGATCACGGCATCGACAAGAAGATCCGTTTCGAGCACCGCGTGGTCGGCGCCTCGTGGTCGACGCCCGACGCGCGCTGGACGGTCGAGGCCGAGCGCGGCGAGAGCAAGGAGCGCGTCCGTTTCACCTGCAGCTTCCTCTGGATGTGCAGCGGCTACTATCGCACCGATGCCGGCTACCTGCCGGACTTCCCCGGCAGGGAGCGCTTCAAGGGCGAGATCGTCCATCCGCAGAAATGGACCGCCGACATCGACTACCAGGGCAAGAAGGTGGTGGTGATCGGCAGCGGCGCCACGGCGGTGACCCTGGTGCCGGCGATGGCCGACTCGGGCGCGGCACACGTCACCATGCTGCAGCGCTCGCCGACCTACATGGCGGTGCGGCCGTCGCAGGATCCGTTCGCGACCAAGGTGCGCCGCCGCCTGCCGCTCAGCCTCGCCTACATCGTGACGCGCTGGAAGAACGTGCTGCTCGGCATGTATTTCTACCAGATGTGCAAGCGCAAGCCGGAGAAGGTGAAGAGCCTGCTGCTCGGCTATGTGCGCCAGATGCTGGGGGCGGATTACGACGTCGAGCGCCACTTCACGCCGCGCTACAATCCGTGGGACCAGCGCCTCTGCCTGGTGCCCGATGCCGACTTCTTCCGCGCCATCCGACAGGGCAAGGTGACGGTCGTCACCGACCACATCGAGACCTTCACCGAGACGGGTATCCGCCTGAAGTCGGGCGCCGAGCTCGCCGCCGACATGATCGTCACCGCGACCGGCCTGGTGCTGGTGCCGGTCGGCGGCGCCAGGCTGACGGTCGACGGCCAGCCGGTCGATCTCTCCAAGCGCTTCATCTACAAGGGCATGATGTACTCCGACGTGCCGAACCTCGCGTCGGTGTTCGGCTACACCAACGCCTCGTGGACGCTGAAGGCCGACCTGGTGTGCGAGTATGTCTGCCGGCTGCTGAACCACATGGACCGCCACGGTTATCGCCAGTGCACGCCGCACAACGGGGATCCGACCCTTCGAGAGGAGCCGTGGGTCAACTTCTCCTCGGGCTACATCCAGCGCGCGCTGGCGCACCAGCCCAAGCAGGGCTCGAAGCGCCCGTGGAAGCTCTACCAGAACTACGCGCTCGACCTGCTCAGCCTGCGCTTCGGCCGGCTGCGCGATGCGATGGTGTTCTCGCGCTAGGCCTCCTCAGGCGGCCAGCAGATGCGCAACCCAGTCTGAAACCTTGTCGCCGCTGCTGATCTCCGGCCGCACCAGGCCGTCGATCAGGAAAGTGGGCGAGACATGGATGCCATTCTGCCGGGCGAGTTTGCAGTGCCATTTGATCTCGCGGTCGAGGTTGGGAATCGCGAAGGCGGCGGCCAGCTTCAATCCACTGTATCCCTCGATCCGGGCAATGATGTCGTTGGGCGTGGCGTTCATGTTTGGGCCGCCTGCGTGATGGTCGAACTCGAATTCCTCGCGATGCGAGGCAACCGCGGCGAGCACGGCCTTCGCCGCTTCCTTGCCAGCCTCCAGGGTCGAGGCTGCGATCACGCAACGCGTCACCACACCTGAATACATGTGCCAAGGCTGGGACTGAAGCCGAAGCTTGATCGTGATCCTGTCGGGCCCTGCTTCGGCGAGCAACGCATCGAGCTTGCCGAACGCCCGCACGGAAAACGGGCAGGTTGGTTCGAGAAAGATCTCGAAAACGCGCGGACCATGTCCCCACACAAGAGGATCGGCGCGCCAGGACGTTTGGGTCATTTGATCTCTCCGGTTCGTTCCCGTTGCGGGAGGGCATTCATGCGTGATCCCATAGCAGAAACGCGGAGAGACGCCATGCGCACGCAAGCCGAGAAGGGCCGCCTGTTCAAGGAGCGGCACGCCCAGTCGAAGATCCTGATCCTGCCCAACCCATGGGACGCCGGAACCGCGAAGCTGCTGCAGTCGCTGGGCTTCGAGGCGCTGGCGACCACCAGTCTCGGCATGTCCAATGCGCTCGGCCGGGCCGACGGCGAGGGCGCGGTGAGCCGCGCCGAGCTGATCGAGAACTGCCGCGTCATCGCCGAGGCGACCGACCTGCCGGTCAACGCCGACCTCGAGAACGGCTATGCCGACGATCCCAAGGAGGCCGCCACCATCCTGCGCGACGCGGCGGAGGTCGGCATCGTCGGCGGCTCGATCGAGGACTGGAGCGGCGAGCGCATCTACGACTTCAACCATGCGGTCGAGCGGGTGGCCGCGGGCGTCGAGATGGCGCGCTCGCTGCCGGTGCCGTTCACCTTCGTCGCCCGCGCCGAGAACCTGATCCGGGGCCGCGTCGATCTCGACGACACCATCAAGCGCCTGCAGGCGTTCGAGAAGGCCGGCGCCGACGTGCTCTACGCTCCGGGCCTGCATGATCTCGCCACCATGAAGCTGGTCGCCTCGTCGGTCGGCAAGCCGATCAATGTCGTGATGAGCGCAGCCGATCCGGCGCTCACGGTGGCGGAGATGGAGGCGGTCGGCGTGCGGCGGATCAGCGTCGGCGGAGCGCTGTCGCGGCTGGCGCTGGCGGCATTCATGAAGGGCGCGCGGGAGATGAAGGACAAGGGCGGCTTCACCTGGATGAACGACACCATGGCGACCCGCGACCTCAAGAAGGTGTTCCGGGCCTGATCCGGTTTCGGGGCTAATTTCCGGGCGATCTATCCTTGTACCAGCCGCCCAGCAGGAAGCGCTGCTGCTGGCCGCCGCCCTTGTTCTGCGACTGCACCTCGCGCAGGTCCGTGCCGTTCTGCGCCATGAAGCGGTCGAGCAGCCGCTTGGCCAGGTACCCGATGACGAGGAACGTGCCGAAGTAGATCGCCGCGGTCACAAGTGCGCGCACGGGCACGGACTCTACGCCGATTTGGGCTAGGCTGCGACCCGTGACCGGAGAGAACGACAGGGGAGGAAGGAATGCGCCGTTTGCTCGCCGTCCTGGCCATGGCCTTCGCGCTGCCCGCCGCGGCCGCCGACTATCCCGCGCCGAAGCAGGGCGACTGGGTTGCCAGAGACTTCAAGTTCCATACCGGCGAGACCATGCCGGCTCTGAAGCTGCACTACACCACGCTCGGCGATCCCGGGAACCCGGCTGTCCTGATGCTGCACGGCACGACCGGCTCGGGCGCGGGCCTGCTGACACCGGGTTTCGCCGGCGAGCTGTTCGGCCCCGGCCAGCCGCTCGACGCCACCAGGTACTTCATCGTCATGCCCGACGGCATCGGCCATGGCCAGTCGGCCAAGCCGTCGGACGGCCTGCGCACGAGGTTCCCGATGTACGACTATGCCGACATGGTCGAGGCGCACCACCGTCTGCTGGCCGAGGGGCTCGGCATCAAGCATCTGCGGCTGGTGATGGGCAACTCGATGGGCGGCATGCAGTCGTGGCTGTGGGCCGGCATGTTCCCCGACTTCGTCGACGCCGCCGTGCCGATGGCGGCGCAGCCGACGCCGATGGCGGCGCGCAACTGGATGATGCGCCGGCTGATCATCGACACCATCCGCAACGATCCCGACTGGAACGCTGGCAACTACACGACTCAGCCGAAGGGCGTGCAGCGCGCGGCGGTGTTCTTCGCCACGGCGACGTCGGGCGGCGCGCTCGCTTACGCGAAGCTCGCGCCGACCCGCGCGGCAGCCGACAAGATGCTGGACGAGCGACTGCATGCGCCGTGGAAGGCCGACGCCAACGACTATCTCTACCAGTGGGAATCCTCCGGCGACTACGATCCGACGCCGCTCCTGCCGCGCATCACCGCCAGGGTGCTGGCGATCAACTCGGCCGACGACGAGCGCAACCCGCCGGAGACCGGCCTGACCGAGGCGGCGATGAAGCAGGTGAAGGGCAGCCGCCTGTATCTGATCCCGGCCAGCGCCGAGACGCGTGGCCACGGCACGACCGGCAACGCCAAGTTCTACACGAAACAACTGGCGGAGTTCCTGCAGGACCTTCCGGCCGTGCGCTGAGACGAGCCAGCGATGGCGACGCTCGCCGATATGCCGCTCTACACCCCCGTCGATCGCATCGAGCGGGAACTGACGGCACGCACTCCGTAAGGCTCGCGGCAGCGCTCTAGGATTTCTTCTTCTTCGCCGCCTTGGTCGCGGGCTTTTTCTTCGCTGCCGGCTTTTTCTTCGCCGGCGGCCTTTTCGGGCTCGTGTGCCCATCCGGGGCCGAGCCACCGGCACCGCCGGTTCCGGCCGCCAGCACCGGGGCGATCGTGTTGAGGCTCTCGGAGGGGAGGAAAGCCGGATCCTGGTAGATCTCGGCCAGGGTCTTCTCGTCGATCGCGGCGACGTCCCCGGCCTGCAGCGTCACGCCGGCGGCGGCGATCGCTCCCTGCCACAGCCGCGCCAGGCAATCGGCACCGTCGCTCATGATGTCGATCGTGTCGTTGCCGAACGCCTTCCACAGCTTGTCGGCCATCTCCTTGGGCTTCAATCCCTGGCCGCCGCCATAGGTATTGACGATGTCCATCGGCTTGATCGCGGCGAAGGTCGACTGCATCAGGCGCACGACTTCCTTCGCTGCATCCTGGCCCGTGGCCGGCAGGACCCCGCCGCTGATCGACTTCAGCTTCGCGCCGACCGCGGGCCAGAGATCCGCGACGTGATAGTCGACCATCTTGTCCTCGTAGGCCGAGTGGCATCCCGTGCCAAAGGGAACCATGCCGTCGATCGTTCCCGGGCCGTCCGGATTGCGCACCTTGCCCTTCACCTTCCGGTCGGGATCGCCGTTGAACAGATAGGAGATGTGCAGCGGTTGGCAGGCATCGCCGACATAGTGCGAGAGGATGCCGGCGGCGCACAGGAACTGCGGCATCTGCTTGCCCGTCTTCAGGTAGTGGACCATGGCGTCGAAGATCTGCCAGCAGCGGAACGGCAGCAGGCCGCGGCTCTCATCCTCCTGCGGATAGTCCTTCTTCACCTGGTCGTAGTATTTGCGCCAGACGTCGACGGTGACATTGGCCTGGCCCTTGCAGATTTCGAGCAGGGTGGCGCCCTGGGGCAGCGGGATCTTCAGCCGCCGGTCCATGTCGGCGAAGTGGTTGGCGTGCTCGGGCGCCTTCATGCCGCCGCGCTTGTGGGCGCCGACTTTCCAGACCATGTCGGGCACATCGGCGAGCGGCACGAAGTCACGCTTGCTCAAGCCCTTGGCGTTCGCTTCGGTATCCTGGGCGATCTGATAGGTGATGCGCTCGAGGTTGTTGCTCATCAGCGTCTGCAGCGGTCCCTTCGGCAGATGGCGGATCGCCTCGTAGGCGATGCCGTAGTGACCCACCGCCCCCCAGTAGTCGACCTGGTCGACGTTGAAGCCGCGCACGACATCGACATCGAGCCGGGTGCAGACGGTGCTCAGCATGGTGGCGAGCGCATAGGAGCTGCCCTGTGCCGAGCTGCCGTCCAGGAACTCCTGTCCGCCCCATTGCATGGCGATCGGCTGCGGCTCGCCGCCGGCAACCTCGAGCAGCCAGATGGTTCCCGAATCGCCGGGATGGGTGCCGAGCGAAAGGCTGCCCGCCCGCGGGCCGATCAGGAAATCCGCGACATACTCGAAGCCGCCGATCGACTTGAAGCGGTAGAAGAAGGCGGCGATCTCGCCGGACATCTGGCGCGACGCCGCGCCGAATGCCCGGACCGGCGCGCCGATCAGCCGGAGCGAAAGGTTGTCGGGGCCGAGGTCGGCCAGCTTGCCGATCTTGCCGATGCCGTAGATGCTGGTCGTCCACTGGTTGACGTCGTCGACGTCGATCAGGGCGGCGTCGAGATCGACATAGACGTTCTTGCCCGGCCACTCGCCGTAGATCGACGTGAAGGGCGCGCGCGCCAGCGCCTTTTTCCAGGTGGTGCCGATCTCGACCTTGTTGTTGCCGATGATTGCCGAGATTCGGGTGCCCGGCTCGCCGGCGACGTGCCGGTTGGTCAGGGCAAAGGTCCGGTGACCGTCGCTGACCAGGCAGCCGACCGAGGCGATGTGCTCCTCGCCCTGAACGTCGGCAATCAGGGGGAAGCCACCGCCGATCAGGTTGGCCGGGAAGGTGTACGGTGCGGTCCACGGGTGCCGTACCTCGTCGAGTTCCGCCATGACGACGCAGATCGGCACCTTGCGGCCATCCGAGACGTAGACGACAGGCGGAATGAAGTCCGCGTGCTGCAGCCGCCCGCCACCGCCGAACTCCTGCGGCTGACGCCATTCGCTGACGAACACCAGGATGGCCGGCCACGAGTAGGGGCGCACCTCGGAGTTCTGCAGCGTGCGCGGGCTTCGCGAGCCCCCGGAGCCCGCGTCGGCCGAGCGCGCATTCGGCCATGGATCCGATTTGCGGAGCCGATAGCGACCGATCGCCGTGCCGATCACGTTGGCCTTGTGCAGCAGGTGGAGATGGAATTCGTCACGTGCCTTCACGAGATCGCCGAGCGACAGCGCCGCGAAGTCATCGCCCGCTCCGAAATAGTCCATGTGCCCCTCCGGTTGGCTGGTGACAGGCACAACTTTAGAGAGTGATGGCGCCTTCGTCATGCCCGGCCAATTGCGCCGAATGTGCGATTCGGCATCGACCAAGGCTCCAGCTGCGGCCGGCGCCCTGAGGGTCACCACTGCGGGAAGTGCGGGAAGGAGCTTTGCGCAGTTTCCGCCGTGATGCGGCTATGCCGCGCGCGATGTCGGCGTCTTCTTCCGGCTCCGTGTGGCCGTCCGGCGCGGCACAGGCACGACCGTGAGCTTGACGCCGAGCGCCCGCAGGACCGCGCTCACCGTTTCGTAGCGGGGATGGGCGCCGGCGCCGAGCGCCTTGTACAGGCTCTCCCGGCCGAGCCCGCTGGTCTTGGCGACCTGCGCGATGCCGCGCGCCCTGGCGACGTGACCGAGGGCGGCGAGAAAGACGTCGGGGTTCGGGTCCTCCGCCGCGGCCGACAGGTATTCGGCAATGACGGCGTCGTTGTCGAGGTATCGCGCCGGATCGAACGTGGCGTAGGTGGTCTTCACAGTCCTGTTCCTTTCAGATCTCGGGCCATGCGCAGGGCGCGGTCGATATCCTTCGCTTGCGAGGACTTGTCGCCCCCCCCCGCGAGCAGCACATAGACGGGCGCCTCCCTGCGCACGAAATAGACCCGGTAGCCGGGGCCTGCATGGATCCGCATTTCCGAAACACCCTCGCCCACGGGCCGGCAGTCGCCGAAGTTGCCAAGCACGGCGCTCGCCAAGCGCGCCAGGATGCGGGCTTTGCTCTTCTGGTCGCGCAGGCCGGCAAGCCAACGGTCGAACACGGATGACCGGAGGAAGGTGTTCATTGCTGCCTATTGTATCCGTTTGGATACGAGTGTGCAATCGAGCTTTTCAGGACGTGCAGCGCCGACCACAGCAGGAACTACGGAAAAACGCTTTGCGCAGTCTCCGCGGTCAGGGTCACACGCTGATCTTGTTCAGTTCCTTGCCGGCATGCTCGGGCACCCACAGCTAGGGCGCCGAGCGCCATGGCGAGCATGAACACCGGGGTGGGATCCAGCTGAAGGCGCGCTTGAACGAGCCGGTCGACTGCTGCAGTGCGGCCGTCGCGAACGGGCCGCAGCACGAAGCCGACGCAGTCTCCGCCCTGAGCATGGGCCGTCGAGCACGCCGCGGCTCCTTGACGGCGAGCGAACGGCAGCTAAAGTTTTGCGGTCGAATCGACGATCTGGAGGAGACCTGAGATGAAGCGGTCAAATCCCTTGGATTTTCTTTCGCAGGCTCAGAAGAGCGCAAAGTTGAGCGCGCGTGTTCTGGCCGCCGTCGAGCGGGGCAACCTCGTCACGGCGGAAGAAGTACTGCAGATCGCCAAGGAGTTCGGTTACTCGTTCTCGCGGCAGCAGTTCGAAACGGCCGTCAAGAAAGCGATTGCGCAGCAGTTCAAGGGCAAGGACCTGAGTGAAGCGCAGGTCTCCACGTCGGCAAGGAAAAGGCCGAAACCGCCTCTTAGCTCCTGTGCAAGAGGGTGCCTCAGCTATACGGTCAGCTGGCATCCGGTCAATCGACCCTAGGACGCGAGGGCCTGCCTCACGGATGACATTCGGTCGTCCACGGAAGGCGAGCGCCGAGCAATGACACCTGCAGAGGCCGGCGGCGACTTCGTTCGCAGTGTTGCCCGCCGCTCGGCGCCGCTTTGGGAACGGATATGTCCTGCCGACCGTTCGGCGGGTGCCCAGGATCCCAAGGCTGCCAGAGATCGTCGACGGCGCTGGCGCCAAATCCTGGGCAGTGCCGAACTGCTGCGGCGCAGGCTGCGCTTCAACCAACTGGACTCCAGGCAAATCGATCGCCTGCTCGGCGGCGCCCAGGTAGACGCTGGCTTGCCGTCCTGGACTTCATTGCTCGAACAGTGGTTGTGCCCTCGGCCATTGCGGTCCGAAGACAGAAGCGCCGGACCGGCAGCCGATCGCGCGATCTCTGCCGACCGACCGCTACCATTCGACGAACTCCTGATCGACCTCGTGCGCATCGCTCGCAGACGAGTGTCGGACAGGGCCGGCGCCGATGGGGCAGTCCTGGGTGTTTCGGCGGCAGTTGCCCTGGAGCGTCAGCTCCTGGCGCATCTGTCTTTCGTGAGCAGTCTCACATTCGGGCAGGATTTCTTCGAGTTCAGATTCTCGCAGGCGCCGGCCGCTGCGATCGAGTCCGTGTGGTCCCGACAACCGCTGACCACCGGCATCTACCGGGCGTACCTCCAGCATATGGATGCCGGAGGGTTGACTGATTTGCTGCATCGTTATCCGGTGTTGGCGCGCCTGCTGTGCCAATCCGTGGAACAATGGATACAGGCGACGACCGATCTCTGTCGGCGCTTCAGGGCGGATCATGCGGATCTGATGTCGAGTTTCGGCTGGGAGGCCGAGCCGATCGAGGGCGCCCTGGAGGACGTCCGGACGGATCTGTCGGATCGCCACCGTGGCGGACAATCGGTCTATGAATGCAGGCTGAGGAACGGCGGGCGCGTGATCTACAAACCGCGCACCGTCGAACCGGAAGCCGCCTTCTACGAGTTCATCGCGCGGCTCAACAAACTCGGCTTGCCTCTGGAACTCAAGATCGTCCGTAGCCTCGATCGCGGCACCCATGGATGGGTAGAGTATGTACCGGTCGAGCCCTGCCACTCCGAGGCCGAGATCGAACGGTACTACGCAAGGGCCGGCATACTGCTGGCGGTGCTTCATCTGCTGGCAATTACCGATGTCCACTGTGAGAATCTGATTGCCAGCGGCGAGCATCCGGTCGTCGTGGATCTGGAGACGCTGCTGAGCGAGCGGCCGCGTGCGGGGCGCCACCGCTCCGCTGCGGTCGAACCGGACGACGAGGATTCGATCTTAAGGACCGGCTTCCTGCCGCAATGGGAAACAACGCCCGATGGCCGCCGCTTCGACATGAGCGCCCTCGGCGCCGACGACAAGCAGGACCCCGGGTTGCGGCACGTGACCTGGCGATCCGTCAATACCGACCAGATGAGGGTGATCGAGGATGCGGGCGTCGCAGTGTCTGCGAGCCATCGTGTCAGGCTAGGCGATCGCTTCCCTACCGTTGCCGAGCATCTGCCGCAGTTCCTTGCGGGTTTCGAGGCTGCGTACGACGGCCTGATGGCAAGCCGGCCTGCACTGCTGTCGGACAAGCGGCTGCTGGAGGCGTTCGACGATCTTGAACTCCGCGTTCTCGTGCGCAGCACCGAAACCTACACGCGTCTGCACCTCCACCTCCTGCATCCGCAGTATTTGCAAGATGGGATCGACCGCAGCCTGGAACTG
Source organism: Pseudomonadota bacterium (assembly GCA_018240745.1). GTDB lineage: Bacteria > Pseudomonadota > Alphaproteobacteria > Reyranellales > Reyranellaceae > Reyranella. The sequence continues at coordinate 28,199 of JAFEFF010000197.1, read as the reverse complement.
GAATGGCTGGCACGGCCGCTGTGCGCCACTGCCTCACCGCGGACGGGCCGTGCGCAGGTCTATGAAAGCGAACGGCGCGCCATGGAAATGCTGGACATCCCTCATTTCGGCACGGCCGCTTGGCGGAAGATGAAACATGCCGACGACGACGGAGACTTCCTCAGGCTCTGCGGAGACCGCGACTCACAAGTCCTGTGTCGCCGCCTTGCAAAGCTGAGCGCCGCCGACCGCTCGCGGCAGATCGCTGTCATCGAGGAAGCCATATCGTCACGGTTCGTAGTGCGCTGATCGGCATCACTGCGAGCGCAGTTTCCGCAGCGATCCTCGGACGCCCTCTCCGCCGCGCAAGCGGGGAGAGGTGTGTGCTGCACTCTTCGGCAAACAAAAACCCCCGGGATTGCCGGGGGTTCATCGTCTCGCTCGGAAGCCGGGGCCTAGTAGCCCTCGCGCTCCATGCGCTTGCGCATCAGCTTGCGGGTGCGGCGGATGGCTTCGGCGCGCTCGCGGGCGCGGCGCTCGGAGGGCTTCTCGTAGTTGCGGCGGAGCTTCATCTCGCGAAAGATACCTTCGCGCTGCATCTTCTTCTTCAGGACGCGCAGCGCCTGATCGACGTTGTTTTCGCGGACGAGAACCTGCACTTCGATCGCTTCCTTCCAAGCTGGAGGGCCCGGGGGAAAGCCTCCGGGGCCGGAATTCGAGGCGGGGGTGGTATCACAGGGACCGCCCCTTGGGAAGCCCCGGGACGTGGCATATATAGGGCCCTAGGAGGTCTCATGACGACCGAATCGGACCCGGATGCCGAGCTGCGCGACCGTCTGGCGGAGGCCGTCGCCCGGGAAGCCGCCTTCAGCGGCTGGACCAGCCTGGCGATCCGGCACGCCGGCGAGAGGGTCGGCGCCGCCGCCGATGCCTGGCGGCTGTTCCCGGGCGGCCCCGTCGACGTGCTGGCCCATCTCTCGCGGCAGGCCGATCAGCGCACGGTCGAGGCGCTGGAGAAGGAGGGCGGCGAGCTCAGGATCCGCGACCGCATCGCGCTCGGCGTGAAGCTCCGGATCCAGAACACGGTTGGCGGCAAGGAGTCCGTCCGTCGCGGGCTGGCCCTGCTCGCAATGCCGTTCAACGGGCCGCTGGCGCTCAAGCTGCTCTACCGCACCGTCGACGCCATCTGGTACGCCGTCGGCGACACCAGCACCGATTTCAACTTCTACTCCAAGCGCGCCATCCTGAGCGGCGTCTTCAGCTCGACGCTGCTCTACTGGCTGAACGACCGCTCGGAGGGCGACCAGGCGACCTGGGACTTCCTCGGCCGCCGGATCGACGACGTCATGCGCTTCGAGAAGCTCAAGGCCGACGTCAGGTCCTGGAGGCCGAGCCGGGCGGCAGCCCGCCCCTCGTAAGGAGATCGCTCGTAAAGACATGGGTGACGTGGCCCATCTTGCGGCCCGGCCTGGCGCGCGCCTTGCCGTAGAGATGCAGCCGCGCCGTCGGGTCGGAGACGTAGCGCAGCCAGTCGTCGGCTTCGTCGCCGATCAGGTTCTCCATCCGCGAGGGCGCCAGCACGTCGACCGCGCCCAGCGGCAGGCCGCAGATCGCCCTGACGAGCTGCTCGAACTGGCTGGTGGCGCAGGCATCGATCGTCCAGTGCCCTGAATTGTGCGGCCGCGGCGCCATCTCGTTGGCGAGCACACGGCCGTCCCGGGTCACGAACATCTCGAGCGCCACCAGGCCGACCAGCTCGAGACTGTTGGCGAGTTGCACGCCCAGCCGCTCCGCCTCGGCGAGGATCGCCGGCGGCATCCCGGATGGTACCGTCGTGGTGCGCAGGATGCCGTCGCGATGGTCGTTCAGGCCGATCGGGAAGCAGCGCGCCTCGCCCGTCAGGCTGCGCGCCACGATCGCCGAGACCTCGCACCGGAAATCGACCAGCGCCTCGAGGATGGATTCGGGCCGGCCGAGCTTGTCCCAAGCCTCGGCCAGCTGCTCCTTGTTGGCGACCCGCGCCTGGCCCTTGCCGTCATAGCCCTCGGTGCAGGTCTTGAGGATGCCGGGGAACGCGGTCGCGCCGGCGACATCGGCCAGGCTGCGGATCGCCTGGTAGGTCGCCGTCGCCAGCCCGGCCTGGCGGAAGAACGCCTTCTCGCGCAGGCGGTGCTGGGCGAAGTGGATCGGCCGCACGCCCGGCCGTACCGGCTTGTGCTTCTCGCAGGCCGCGACCGTTGCCTCGGGCACGTTCTCGAACTCGTAGGTGATGACATCCACTTGGTTGGCGAAGCGGGCGAGGGCGGCCTTGTCGTCATACGCGCCCTGCATGTGCGGCGCGACCTGGCCCGCGATCGCATCGGCCTCGGGGGAGTAGCTCAGCGCCTTGTAGCCCAGCCGCTCGGCCGCCATCGCCGTCATGCGGCCCAATTGCCCGCCGCCCAGGATGCCGATGGTCGATCCCGGCGGGATGATGCGGTCGGCCATGCTAGCGATGGACCGGGGCGTCGTCGGCCGGGGCCTCGGCCACCGCCGCGGTCTGCCGGGCGCGCCACTTGCCCAGCGCCGCGGCAATCTTGGCATCGCCAAGGCCGACGATGGACGCTGCCAGGAGGGCGGCATTGATCGCTCCGGAGCGGCCGATCGCCAGCGTCCCCACCGGAATGCCGGCCGGCATCTGGACAATGGAAAGAAGACTGTCCTGCCCCTTCAGGGCGGCGCTCTCGACCGGAACGCCCAGCACCGGGAGCGTCGTGAAGGCCGCTGTCATGCCCGGCAGGTGCGCGGCCCCGCCGGCGCCGGCGATGATCACCTTGAGCCCGCGGCTTTGCGCAGTTTCCGCATAGGCCGCCATGCGCCGGGGCGTGCGGTGGGCCGAAACGATCCGGGCCTCGAACGGCACGCCCAGCTCCTCGAGTGTGCCGGCGGCGTGCTTCATGGTGGCCCAGTCGGACTGGCTGCCCATGATCACGCCGACCACGGCTTTGCGTGGCGGCTTGGAAGGGACTTTCGGCATTCGTCTCTCAGGCGATGATGTCGGGGATGAGCTGGCTTTCGAGCTTTGTAATCTGGTCCTTGAGCCCGAGCTTGCGCTTTTTCAGGCGCTGGAGCTGGAGCTGGTCGAAAGGCGCGCGCTCGATCAGGCGGTCGATCACCTCGTCGAGGTCACGGTGCTCGACCCTCAAGACCTCCAGCTTGGCCCTGATTGCCTCGACGTCCAGCGGGTCGGTGTCGTTGCTCATCGGCTTTGCGCCGTGTACCCCTTCGGCCCGCCGGTGCCAACTGGGATGTCGGATTTCCTTCCCCACCCGTTCTGGAACTTCTCGCTCGAGCTCTACGCCGGCGAGGGGGTGGCGGAGGCTTGCCTCGACCTGCAGGAGCGGCGCGGCTGCGACGTCAACATCCTGCTGTATTGCTGCTGGCTCGGCGCCTCGGGCCGGCCGACCCTGACCGCCGAGCGGCTGCGCGCCATCCTGAAGGTAAGCGACGTCTGGCAGGCCGAGATCGTGCGGCCTTTGCGCCAGGTGCGGCGGCTGTTGAAGGACAAGCCCTGGCTCGAGGCCCTGCCCGAGACGGTCGACGCCGCCCGTCGCCGGGTGGCCGATGCCGAGCTCGCCGCCGAGCATGCCGAGCAGCTCAAGCTCGCCAGCCTCTACGCTCCGCCGGCCGATCGCGACCGTCCGGCCGAGAAGCGGCTGCGCTCGGCGGTCGGCAATCTCGGCGTCTATGCCGTGTGCCTCGGCGTGGTGCCGGACGCCAACGACCGGCGCGCCGTGGCGACGATGATGGCCGCCTGCTTCCCCTCCCTGCTGCGCGAGGAGATCGACAAGACCGTCGGCGTCACCGCTTAGCTCCAGCGTTTGACCTTGCCGGTGTCGAGGTCGAACAGGTCGAGCAGGCGCCCGACCGTGTGGTCAACGACGTCGTCCAACGTCCTGGGTCTGTTGTAGAAAGCCGGCACCGGCGGCGCGATGATCGCGCCCATCTCGGCGAGCGTCGTCATGTTGCGCAAGTGAATTGCGTGAAGTGGCGTCTCGCGTGCAACTAATACCAGACGGCGGCGTTCCTTGAGTACGACGTCGGCGGCTCGCGTCAGCAGGTTGCTGGTGATGCCGTGAGCGATCTCGCCGAGGCTGCGCATCGAACAGGGGGCCACGATCATACCGATCGTCCGGTAGCTACCACTCGAAATCGCGGCCGCGAGATCGTCGATTCGGAATGCCACATCCGCGAGCCGCCGCACGTCCTCCACCTTGAATTCGGTCTCATGCGCAAGCGCGACTTCGGCCGTGCGCGTCATGACGAGGTGCGTCTCGACAGGCAACTCCCCGAGCGCCTGCAGCAGGCGCACGCCGTAGATCACTCCGGACGCGCCGGAAATTCCCACGATCAGGCGGGGTCGGTCAGTCATATTGACCTTATCCTACAGAGTTATGCACAGCGGTGGGAGAGAGGTTGATTCGGGCCCTCCCCGGAGTCACATAATTCGTATCGCCAAGACCAGCCGTGGAGGTTCTCCGATGAGCACCGTCGACCACATCGAAGCGCTGAAGGCCAAGCATGCTTCTCTCGAGCATGCAATCGATGAGGAAAGCGCCCGCCCCTATCCCGATGACGATGCGATTTGCAGCCTCAAGAAGCGAAAACTCCAGATCAAGGACGAGATCAGCCGGCTGAACGCTGAACAAGCGAAGCCACACTAGCCAACCCACCCAATTCAGTCCTGCGAGGCGCGCTCCGTGGCCGTGACGATTCGGCCGCGTGTAACGCGCCTTTCAGTTTGGCGATCAGTTGATGCGGTGCAGGTTGACGAGCCACGACGTCGGACCGAACGCGCCGCGCGAGTAGCCCTGGCAGTCGGCGACGTTGTCGGCGCCGCGGCGGCAGACCAGCTGGTCGGCGTACCAGTGCGAGCCGTCGTTGCAGGTCGTATCCTCGTCGCGCAGCGCCAGGTTGGGACCGTTGAACACGGCGCGCGCGGTCGTGCGGCAGGCGGTGCGGCCGCGCCGCCATTCGAGGCTGCCGTGGCCGTTGGCATCGAAGCAGTAGGACGACACGCCCATCTGCATCTGCATCGGCTCGTGCTTGAACGGATCGGTGCGCCAGCAGCCGGCCATGAAGGAGAAGTCGTGCGTCGGCGTCGACGGCATGCGCATCCGCCCATCGGACGGCCGTTGCGGCTGAGGCGAAGGCGCCGGCGCGGGTTTGGGTGGCGGGGGCGGCACCGCCTTGGCGACCTCCGGCGGTCTGGGCGGCGGCTTGGGCGGCTCCGGCGGCTTGCAGTCGGAAACGCGCTTCTTGAGCTCGCCTTCGATCGCGGCGAGCTCGAGCCGCAGCGCCTTCGCGCGCGCCCGCTCGGTCGACAGCGACGCCCTGATCGCCGGCAACGGATCGGGCCGGCCGACCGCCGGAGGAGGCACGTCCGGCCCCTCGTACGTCGCCATCGCTGTCTCGGGATCGGCCGGCAGCAGCTCGCGCAGCAGCCAGGCGCCGCCCAGCAGGAGCAGTAGCAGCGGCAGCGCCAGCAGCAGGCTGCGGAACCACGGGATGGTCCGCGGCGCGATACGCACCGGAAGGCGGCGCGCCGGCACTGCACGGACGAGCGGCGGCGGTGGCGGCGCATCGAGCACCGAGCGCCGTTCCGGGACGCGCGGCAGGGCAGGGCCCATCAGGCTGGCCGCTGCCTCCTTTTCGTAGCCCCAGCACACCACGACCGGGCGGTCGCCGACCAGGAAGACGAAGGATTCGGCGGGCTTCTTCGCCGCGAGCTGCAGCGAGCGGCCGATCAGGCCGCTGTCCTCGCCGTGTCCCGCGGCCGAGAGCGTGGCGCCGAAACGGGCGATGTCACCCAGTGCCGCGTCGACCTGCGCCAGGATCTCGCTGCGCCGCGCCGGATCGAGGTCGGCGACCCTGTGCACCTCACCGGTCCAGCCGGCGTACCAGTCGATCGCCCTGCCGTCCTCGTGGAGCTGCGGCTCGGCCAGCAGGTCGGCAGTGGCGTCGCCCAGCCGTCGCCGGATCGCCCCGCGTAGCTGGGTCGCCCAGTTGTGCAGCGGCTCCCCACGTACGCCGAGCGGGCGCACGCCGGTGCGGGTCGTCGCGATCAGCGTACTCTCGCCGGCCATGGCGCGGCGAGAGTAACCGGCCGATTGTGGCGTCGCGATGGTTAGGCGGGGACTGCCCTCGCCCAGTCGCGCAGGACGAATTTCTGGACCTTGCCCGTCGACGTCATGGGAAGTTCACGGAATACGACGTAGCGGGGGCACTTGTAGGACGCGAGATTGGCGCGGCAGTGCTGGATGATGTCGTCGGCAGTCGTCGTGGCGCCCGGTTTCAGCACGACGAATGCACACGGCGTCTCGCCCCATTTCTCGTCGGGCTTGGCGACCACCGCGACGTTGAGGACATCGGGATGCTTGATGATCACGCCCTCGACCTCGATGGTCGAGATGTTCTCGCCACCCGAGATGATGATGTCCTTGGAGCGGTCGCGCAGCTCGATGTAGCCGTCCTCGTGCAGCACGCCGAGGTCGCCGGAATGGAACCAGCCGCCGGCGAAGGCTTCCTGCGTCGCCTTGGGGTTCTTCAGATAGCCCTTCATGACGAGATTGCCGCGGAACATCACCTCGCCCATCGTGTGGCCATCCCGGGGGACCTCCTGCATGGTCGTCGGGTCCATCACCGTGACGCCTTCCTCGGCGGTATAGCGCACGCCTTGGCGCGCCTTGAGGTGAGCCCGTTCGCCGGCGTCGAGGGCATCCCATTCCTGGTGCCACGCGCAGACGGTCGCCGGGCCATAGACCTCGGTCAGGCCGTAGACGTGGGTGACGCGGAAATTCTCCTTCTCCAGCGCCTCGAGCACGGCAGCAGGCGGCGGCGCGGCCGCGGTCATGAACTCGACCTTGCGTTTCAGCGGCCGGCGCTCCTGGTCGGTGGCGCCGATGATGAACTGCATGATGATCGGCGCGCCGCACATGTGCGTCACGTCATGGTCGACCAGCGAATCGAAGATCGTCCTGGCGCTGACCCGGCGCAGGCATACCGAGGTGCCGGCAACCAGCGCCAGGGTCCACGGGAAGCACCAGCCGTTGCAGTGGAACATCGGCAGGGTCCAGAGATAGACCGGATGCAGGCCGATCGGCCACTGGGTGGCGTTGCCGTAGGCGGCGAGCGCGGCGCCGCGATGATGGAACACCACGCCCTTCGGGTTGCCGGTCGTGCCCGACGTGTAGTTGAGCGAGATCGCGTTCCATTCGTCGCCGGGATAGTCCCAGCGATAGTCGGCGTCTCCGGCCGCGATGAACTCCTCGTAAGTCGTGTCGCCGATCGGCACGCCTTCGGGGTACTGCGGATCGGCGATGTCGACCACCAGCGGCTGCACCTTGGCGATGGCCAGCGCCTCGGTGGCGACCCTGTGGTACTCGCGGTCGACGATGAAGACCTTGGCTTCGCTGTGGTCGAGGATGAAGGCGATCATCGCCGCGTCGAGCCGGGTGTTGAGGCAGTTCAGCACGCCGCTGGTCATCGGCACGCCGAAATGCGCCTCGTACATCTCGGGGATGTTGGGCGCCATGATCGCCACGGTGTCGCCGAGCCCGATGCCGACCTTCTCCAGCGCCGAGGCGAGCTGGCGGCAGCGCGTGTAGGTCTCGGCCCAGGTCTGGCGGCGCGGCCCATGCACCAGCGCGAGATGGTCGGGATAGACGCTGGCCGAGCGCTCGAGGAACTGCAGCGGCGTCAGCATCGCATGGTTGGCCGCGTTCTTGTCGAGATCACGCTCGTAGATGTTCAGTTTGAGAGCCGGCGCCTTGTGCGGGGCAGGGCGGGCGCTCGGCGTGCGCGCGACCGAGGGCCGGCTCTTCACCGACCGGCGGACCGCCGGCACGACCAGCGGCTTGGGTGCCGGCTTCCGGGCCTTTACCTTCGGCTTTGCCTTTGCTGCGGACCTGGCGGTCGACTTCCTCGCCTTGGCCGCCTTCTTCCTGGCGCCGCTGCCTGGCTTCTTGCTCTTGCCCTTGGCCATGACCAGCTCACTCCCGTTCGAGGGTCGCGTTCTTTTACCAGACTGCACCGTGGCTTGCGCGCCACAGACTGCGATGTACCCAGTCGCCGAAGTGTTTTCCCGATTGCCGCTCGACGCAAGCGCGGGGCGCAGCGCGATCGCCGTCTGTGCTGCGGCCGCTGCCGTCGGCCGTGCGGTGATGGAGCGGATCCAGTGACGATCCGGGGCGTCAGCGTGTAGCGTGCAGCCGATGATGCGGATGGCGCTTTCGATGATTGGCCTTGCCGTCGGTTCGCGACGGGCAGCCCCTGGGCGCGGGACACGGGCAGCGCCACCGACGACGGTCCGGAGCTGCGTGCCGGCATGTCGCAGCTTGGCGCCGAGGCGTCGCTGGCCGAGCCGGATGCGTATAACCTGCAGTCGGAAGAAGGACATCGCCGACAATGCCGCGCTGCTGAAGGCCGCCGGCATCCCGGTCGACGGCGGTCAGTAGGAAGGGAATGGTCATGGCGACAGGCAACAAGTACCGTGCCGAGCACGCGCGTTCGCTGAAGGATCCGGACGGTTTCTGGGCCGAGCAGGCTGCGAAGCTCGACTGGTCGAAGCGCTGGGACAAGGTGCTCGATGGCTCGCGCGCGCCGTTCTATGCCTGGTTCACCGGCGGCGAGCTCAATGCCTGCTACAACGCGCTCGACCGCCATGCCGACGGGGCGCGCGCCAACCAGGCGGCGCTGATCTACGATTCGCCGGTCACCAACAGCAAGAAGACCTTCACCTATCGCGAGCTGCGCGATCGTGTGGCGCAGTTGGCGGGAGCAATCGCCGCGCAAGGCGTGAAGAAGGGCGACCGGGTGATCGTCTACATGCCGATGATTCCCGAGGCGGCGATGGCGATGCTGGCCTGCGCGCGGCTCGGCGCCATTCACTCGGTGGTGTTCGGCGGCTTCGCGGCGAACGAGCTCGCCACGCGCATCGACGACAGCCAGCCCAAGCTGGTCCTGACCGCCTCGTGCGGCATCGAGCCGGGACGCATCGTCCACTACAAGCCGTTGCTCGACCAGGCGATCGAGATCGCGTCGTACAAGGTGCCGAAGGTCGTCCTGTTGCAGCGGCCGCAGTCGGTCGCCGAGATGAAGCCCGGCCGCGACCTCGACTGGGTCGAGACGGTGTCGAAGGCGACGCCGCATCCGTGCGTCCCGGTCGAGGCGACGCATCCGCTCTACATTCTCTATACATCCGGCACGACTGGCCAGCCGAAGGGCGTCGTCCACGACACCGGCGGCTATTGCGTGGCGCTCTACTGGTCGATGAAGAACCTCTACGGCATCGAGCCGGGCGAGGTGTGGTGGACCGCCTCCGACGTGGGCTGGGCGGTCGGCCACAGCTACACCGTCTACGGGCCGCTGCTCTACGGCGCGACGTCGATCTTCTACGAAGGCAAGCCGGTCGGCACACCCGACGCCGGCGCCTTCTGGCGCGTGATCTCCGAGTACAAGGCGGTCGCGCTCTTCACCGCGCCCACCGCCTTCCGCGCGATCAAGAAGGAAGATCCCGACGGCAAGCTGTTGAAGCAGTACGACCTCTCCAGCTTCCGCACTCTGTTCCTCGCCGGCGAGCGCGGCGACCCGCCGACCATCCAATGGGCGCAGACCCAGCTCGGCGTCCCGATCGTCGATCACTGGTGGCAGACCGAGACCGGCTGGTCGATCTGCGGCAATTTCCAGGGGCTCGATCCGATGCCGATCAAGCCGGGCTCGTGCTCGGTGCCGGCGCCGGGCTGGGACCTGCAGGTACTGGACGACAACGGCCAGCCGATGAAGCGCGGTGACGTCGGCGCGCTGGTGGTGAAGCTGCCGATGCCGCCGGGCAGCTTCCCGACATTGTGGCAGGCCGATCAGCGCTTCAAGGAGGCGTACCTCACCGACTATCCGGGCTACTACAAGACCGGCGACGCGGGTGTGATCGACGAGGACGGCTACGTCTCGGTGATGACGCGCGTCGACGACGTGATCAACGTCGCCGGCCATCGCCTCTCGACCGGGCAGATCGAGGAGGTGCTGGCGAGCCACGACGCGGTCGCCGAATGCGCCTGCGTCGGGATTGCCGACGAAATGAAGGGCCAGGTGCCGCTCGGCTTCCTGGTGCTGAAGTCGGGCGTCAGCCGGCCGGAGGGCGAGATCGTCAACGAGGTCGTGCAGATGGTGCGCGACCGCATCGGCCCGGTCGCGTTCTTCAAGCAGGCGCTGGTCGTGCCGCGGCTGCCCAAGACCCGCTCGGGCAAGATCCTGCGCGGCACCATGCAGAAGATCGCCGACGGTCAGCCGTGGAAGATGCCGGCGACGATCGACGATCCCGAGGCGCTCAAGGAAGTCACCGGCAGCCTGAAGTCGGCCGGCTTCGCGAGAAAGTAAGAGTACAAGAGAGACGACTAGGAGACAGCATGACTCTCGACATCAATCGCCCCGATCTCACGGTGGGCGTGGTTGGCACCGGCGCCATGGGCCGGGGCATCGCGCAGGTGACGGCGCAGGGTGGGATCAAGGCGATCATGTTCGATGCGGCGGAGGGCGGGGCGGCCAAGGCGAAGGCAGCCATCCTCGACACGCTGAAGGGGCTGGTGGCGAAGGGCCGGCTGACCGACGCCGACGTGGCCAAAGTCGACGCCAACCTCGCGGTCGCCGGCAGGCTCGACGATCTCAAGGGCTGCCAGGTCGTGATCGAGGCGGTGTTCGAGAATCTCGACGTCAAGCGCAAGCTGTTCGGCGAACTCGAGGCGGTGGTGGCGCCCGACTGCATCCTCGCCTCGAACACCTCGTCGATCCGCATCGCCTCGATCGCGAGCGCGCTCGGGCACCGCGACCGCGTCTGCGGAATGCACTACTTCAATCCCGTGCCGCTGATGAAGCTCGTCGAGGTGATCCGCGCCGCCGACACCGCGCAATGGGTTGTCGATGCAATGGCGGCCCTCGGCAAGAGGCAGGCCCGCGTGCCCGTGATCGTCGGCGACACGCCGGGCTTCCTGGTCAATCTCGGTGGCACGGCGATCGGCACCGAAGGCCTGCGCATCTATCAGGAAGGCCGCGCTTCGGTCAGCCAGGTCGACGCGGTGATGCGCGATAGTTGCGGCTTCCGCATGGGCCCGTTCGAGCTGATGGATCTTACCGGCATGGACGTGAACTTCCCGGCGCGCAACATCATCTACGAAGGCTTCTTCCACGACCGGCGGATGACGCCGAGCCCGTACCACGAAAGCCTCTATGCGGCGGGAAAGTTCGGCCGCAAGACCGGCGGCGGCTGGTACGCCTACGACGCCAAGGGCGCCAAGATCGATCCCGGCGCCGACTACCTGCCGTCGGTGCCGCCTGCCTCCAGTGCGGTGGTAATGGACAGCCACAACGAGAAGCTGGTCCAGCTCGTGGTCGCCGCCGGAGCGAGGACGCTGGCGATCGACGACGGCAGGAGCCCGATCCTGGTCGCGCCGATCGGCAAGGACGCCACGACGACTGCGGTCGAGCGCGGCCTCGATCCCGGGCGCACCGTCGCGGTCGACCTGACCGGCGATGCCAACAAGCGCCTCACGATCATGATGCCGCCCAACGGCGACCATCAGGTGCGTGACGCGGCGGCGGCGATGTTCGCCAAGGCCGGCTGCAAGGTAACGCTGATCAAGGATTCGCCCGGCTTCATCGCCCAGCGCATGGTGGCGATGATCGCCAATCTCGGCTGCGAGATGGCGATGATCGGCATTGCCTCGGCCGCAGACATCGACACGGCGATGACGCTCGGCCTCAACTATCCGCGCGGTCCGCTGGCGCTCGCCGACTGGCTCGGCGTCAAGGAGTGCCACGAGATCCTGGTGCAGTTGCAGGCCATCACCGGCGACGACCGCTACCGGCCGAGCCAGTGGCTGCGCCGCCGCGCCCTGCTCGGCATGAGCGCCACGACGCCAGAGTAGGCCTGCTTCGCAACCACGAGCACGCCACGCATGATCGCGGCGCGCTCGATCGCGGGCCGCAAGCTCTACTCGAGCACGTCCCTGACGCTACCCCTCACGGCCTCGGGCACGGCGTGCTCCGGGACCTCGATCTCCTTCGGCCCGGTGGGGGTCTCGCGCTTGAGCTTGTAGCGGTGCGCATCGGCCTGACCCGCGGGTGCCGGCGCGACCTTGCCGGGGTCGCGGAACAGCTCCTCGATGGCCTGGCGGTCACTCGGCGAGAGGTCGGACAGGGCAATCTCGCCGCGGCTCTTGAGATGGGGGCCGCCGTAGCCGGCGAAGCCCCCGAGCTTCTCGATCTGCAAACGGTCCATGCTGTCTCCCTTCTGCGATTGCAGCTGCGCCAGCAGGGTGCCGCGTGCCGGTGCGGGTTCAGAGGCCCACGTGCTTCCATCCCTGATCGACGGCAGCGCCGACAGCAGGAGCAGCAGCATACATCGTGTGAGCCACATGGCGGGTGCGGTCGGCAAACGCCTTCATTCTCATGTGTGGGCTCGGTCCGAACCCCGTCAGCGAACGGTACCACACCTGGCCGATCCGTTCCCAACTCTTGCCGCCCAGGGTCTTGGCAGCGATGCAGAAGGCGAGGTTGGGCGGCCCGCTGCTGTAATGCGGGTCCATGCCGGGCGTGATCTGCGAATAGAGCGTCGGCTGAGGCGCCAGGCAATGGTTCGCCGCAGGGTTGGCCATGTCGCGCAGGCAGGTGAAGCCGCGTGCCTTCGCCGTCGGACCCATGATCTCCGCGCCGATCAGCCAGTCGGCGGCATTGACGTCCTGGTTCTTCTCCCACTGGCGGAACATCGAGCCGAAGCAGTCGGAGACGCTCTCGTTCAGCCCGCCCGCATCGCCGGAATAGGCAAGCTGCAGGCTGTGCTGCGTGACGCCATGCGTCAACTCGTGGCCGATCACGTCGATTCCGGCGGTGAAGTCGACGAACAGGGCGCCGTCGCCGTCGCCGTAGAGCATCTGCTGGCCGGTCCACATCGCGTTGTTGAATTTCGAGCCGTAGTGGATCGACGACATCATGGTCATGCCGTGGTCGTCGATCGAATTGCGGTTGAAGACGTCCTTGTAGAACTTGGCGACGTTTGTCGTCTCGGTGAAGGCGCGCTTGGCCGTGGCATCGGCGGCGCTGCCGGGGTTGGGCACCGGCGTGCCGGGCAGCGTCTGGGTGTGCTTGCAGTCGTAGACCGTCACCAGGGGTGCCGCGGCGAGGTCGAGCATCGCCATGCTGTGCGCCGCCATCACGCTTGTCACCCGGGCGTGCTGGCTGCGCAGCTCCCGGAACTCGTGACTGATCTGCGCTGCGTCGAACAGGCTCTTGCGCAACTCGGCCGACAGCTCCTTGTCCTGCGACAGTCTCATCAACACTTCACGCGGTACGATTGTGCATGTGCATGACATCGGTCCCTCCGTGGGTTGGACGTATCCAGGGTAGAGTGGAGGACTTGCGGGGCCTGTGGCAAATCGCACGTGGGAAGGATATTCAGCGGATACGAGCGCCGATGAATGTCGAGGCTCCACGGATTGCGGAACCGCGAACAGGAGTTGCCCGATGGTGCGCCGTTCGCCGCTGAGTCATTTCACACGTTGTGTTCTCACGACGCTGTCATGAGGTGTGTAAGAGAGCAGCGTCGATGCGTGGTGAAGAGGCTTTCGTCGAAGACCGACGTCGGTTCGTGAAGACTTGCGGGCGGTTCGCTGAGCGGCGGCACGACGTTCGTCACGCGCGGCCGAACACTTCATCCAGCAGCTCGATCGCCGCGCGCTGCGAGCGTTCGTCCGCTGCCGCGTCGTAGCCGTGACCCGGAGGCGCCGAGGTGGCCAGCTCGGGGTTGGTGAAGCCGTGCAGGGCGCGAGCGTAGACCTGCAGCTCCCAATCCACAGGCGCGCGACTCATGTGGCTGACGAACTCGGTTACCTGCGCCGGCGGCACCAGCGGGTCGGCGCCGCCATGGCAGGCCAGCACGCGCGCCCTGAGGTTGGCGGCATCCTGCGGCCGGGGGCTCGCCAGCCCGCCGTGGAAGCTGACGATTGCCGCGAGGTCGGCGCCGCCGCGGCCGAGTTCGAGCGCCGTCCGACCGCCGAAGCAGTAGCCGACCGCCGCCATCTTCTCCGGGTCGACCGTGCACAGACGGGAGGCGGCTTCGAGGGCGGCACGGGCGCGCTCGCGCCAGCGCGCGACCTCCGAGCGTAGCGCGGTCATCAGTTCGCGCGCCCGCGGCAGGTCGGCGGTGAACAGGCCCCGGCCGTAGAGATCGGCGATAAACACCAGGTAGCCGCGCTCGACGAAGCGCCGAGCATAGCTCCTGGCAGTGTCGCCGATGCCGCGCGCGTCGGGGAACAGGACGACACCCGGGCGCGGCGAAGGCTGAGCCGTGTCGCGAATGACCAGGCCGCGGCAGGCAAGGCCACCGTCCTCGTAGTCGACGGCATTTTCCCGGAGGCTCATGTCTTCTTCTTCGTTCTCTTCTTCGTTCGTGACGTGGTCGCGCGAGGAGCGGGCGGCTTGGGTTCGTGTCCGGTCACCCAGGTGGCGTACTGCGGCAGGTCGTCGGTGATCTCCCACCACTGCGCCCTGGACGAGGCGAAGACGTGCAGCTTGGGCCGCACGCCGGGATCGCCCTCGATCAGGCCGGCAGGCACGCTGATCGTCTCGAGATAGGGCGCTTGCCCCGGTACCAGCGAACCGCACTTCGGACAGAAGGCGCGGAACGAGCCCGGCGCCGATTCGTAGCGGCGGACTGTCCCTTGGCCGCCGAGCCAGCGGAACTTCGACTTCTCGACGTGGGCGTAGGTGGCGAACGAGGCGCCGGTGAGCTTGCGGCAGATCGTGCAATGGCAGTGCGTCAGCGACCGCACCGAATCGATCTCGAAGCGCACGTTGCCGCACGCACAGCCGCCTTTGAGCATTCTCGGCACCCCGGCGCGGCAGAGTATGAGTCCGAAGCCTCGCCACAGTGGCAAAACGCACATAGGGATCGAGGTTGACGTTTACGTAAAGGTAAACTACCAAAGCGCCGCCGGCCCGCCCCTCTGGCGCACAGGGGTTGGCCGGCCCACAGTCGCCGTCTGGGAGGAGTTTGTCCGTGACCGCGTTGGCTGCCCATTACACGTCCGAACACCAGATTTTCCGCGAGACTTGCCGCCGCTTCTTCGAGAAGGAAGTGACCCCCTTCCACATGAAATGGGAGGAAGAGGGCATCGTCCCGCGCGCGCTGTGGCGCAAGGCGGGCGAGCAGGGGCTGCTCGGCATGACCATGCCGGAAGAATACGGCGGCGCCGGCGCCGACTTCCTCTACAGCGCGATCCTGATCGAGGAGCAGGGGCGGGCGCTCGCCTCGGGCCCGGCCTTCTCGCTGCACAACGACATCGTCGTGCCCTACCTGCTGCACTACGGCTCGGAAGAGCAGAAGAAGAAGTGGATCCCCAAGGCCTGCTCGGGCGAGCTGGTCACCGCCATCGCCATGACCGAGCCGGGTACGGGCTCGGACCTGCAGTCGGTCAAGACCATCGCCGTGATGGACGGCAATCACTGGGTGATCAACGGCTCGAAGACCTTCATCTCGAACGGCCAGCTCGCCGACTTGGTGATCGTGGTCGCCAAGACCGATCCCAAGCTCGGCGCCAAGGGCACCTCGCTGATCGCCGTCGAGACCGACACGCCCGGCTTCAAGCGCGGGCGCAATCTCGAGAAGATCGGCATGAAGGCGCAGGACACGTCGGAGCTGTTCTTCGACAACGTGCGCGTGCCGTCCGACAACCTGCTCGGGCCGGGAACCGGCCTGGGCTTCGTGCAGCTCATGCAGCAGCTGCCGCAGGAGCGGCTGGTGATCGCCATCCAGGCGATCGCCGCGATCGAGGCGGCGCTCGAGCACACCATCGCCTACGTCAAGGAGCGCAAGGCCTTCGGCAAGGCGATCCTCGATTTCCAGAACACGCGCTTCAAGCTGGCCGAGCTCAAGACCAAGGCGCTGGTCGCACGCACCTTCGTCGACGACTGCGTCGCCAGGCACCTCGAGGGCAAGCTCGACGTGCCGACCGCGGCGATGGCCAAGTACCACACCACCGACCTGCAATGCGCGCTGATCGACGAATGCCTGCAGTTCTTCGGCGGCTACGGCTACATGTGGGAATACCCGATCGCCCGCCTGTATGCAGACAGCCGGGTGCAGAAGATCTACGGCGGCACCAACGAGATCATGAAAGAGCTGATCGGACGGACGCTTTAGTTTTTCCTCCCTAACGCCTTGCGTTGGGGAGGTGCCCCGTCTTACGGGAGCGGAGGGGTCATGAGCACCACGACTGACGCTCATGACCCCTCCGCCCCTTCGCGGCACCTCCCCAGCTTCGCTAGGGAGGAGGCGGAGAAAGAAGGAGACATGCCATGACCGACGCATACATCTACGACGCCGTCCGCACGCCGCGCGGCAAGGGCCGCAAGGATGGATCGCTGCACGAGGTCACGCCCGTGCGCCTGGCCGTCACGGCGCTGCAGGCGCTGCAGGAGCGCAACAAGTTCGACAGCAAGCTGGTCGACGACGTGGTGCTGGGCTGCGTCATGCCGATCGGCGAGCAGGGCGCCAACATCGCCCGCACTGCGGCGGTGATGTCGGGCCTTGCCGAGACCGTCGCCGGCGTCTCGGTCAACCGCTTCTGCGCCTCGGGCCTGGAGGCCACCAACATGGCGGCGGCGCAGGTCATGTCCGGCCAGTCGCAGGCGGTGATCGGCGGCGGCGTCGAGAGCATGAGCCGCGTGCCGATGGGCTCCGACGGCGGCGCCTGGCCGACCGATCCGGCCGTGGCGATTCCGATGTACTTCGTGCCGCAGGGCATCTCGGCGGACATCATCGCCACCAAGTACGGCATGAGCCGCGACGACGTCGACGCCTTTGCCGTCGAGAGCCAGAAGCGCGCCAAGCACGCCTGGGACAACAAGTACTTCAAGAAGTCGATCATCCCCGTGAAGGACCAGAACGGCGTCGAGCTCCTGAACCACGACGAACTGATGCGGCCGCAGACGACCATGCAGACGCTGGCGGCGCTCGAGCCCTCGTTCAAGATGCAGGGCGAGATGATGCCGGGCTTCGACGCGGTCGGCCTGCAGCGCTATCCCGAGCTCGAGCGCGTCAACCACGTGCACCATGCCGGCAACTCCTCCGGCATCGTCGACGGTGCCGCCGCGATCCTGGTCGGCACCAGGGAGTTCGGCGAGAAGGCCGGGCTGAAACCGCGCGCCCGCATCCGCTCCTTCGCCTCGATCGGCTCGGAGCCGGCGATCATGCTGACCGGCCCGGCGCCGGCGTCCGAGAAGGCGCTGAAGCGCGCCGGCATGGACGTCAAGGACATCGACCTGTGGGAGCTGAACGAGGCGTTCGCCGCCGTCGTGCTGCGCTACATGCAGGTGCTGAAGATGCCGCACGACAAGATCAACGTGAACGGCGGCGCGATCGCCATGGGCCATCCGCTGGGCGCCACCGGGGCGATGATCCTCGGTACGCTGCTCGACGAGATGGAGCGGCGCGACCTCAACACCGGCCTCGCCACGCTGTGCGTCGGCGCCGGCATGGGCACCGCGACCATCATCGAGCGCGTGTAGCAACACCACCACTGCGGCTCACCCCCACCCTAGCCCTCCCCCTGAGGGGGAGGGTTGGAAGGGGTCGCGGCGCCGCCACCAAAGAGGATTTACATGATCAACACCACCATCGATTCCGACGGCATCGCCACCATCACCTGGGACATGCCCGGCCGCACGATGAACGTGCTGAACGAGGGCTCGATCGCAGCCTATGCCGAGGCGCTGCAGAAGGCGCTCTCGGACGAGAAGGTCAAGGGCATCATCCTGACCTCGGGCAAGGACACCTTCATTGCCGGCGCCGACCTCGAGATGCTGCTCAATGCCGACACCTCGGATGCGGTGAAGCTCACCGACCAGTTCAGCCGGCTACAGAAGCTGTTCCGCAGCCAGGAGACCGGCGGCAAGCCGATGGTCGCGGCGATCAACGGCACCGCGCTGGGCGGCGGCTTCGAGATCTGCCTCGCCTGCCACTATCGCATCGCGGCGGCCAACCCCAAGACCCGCGTCGGCCAGCCGGAAGTGAAGCTCGGCCTGCTGCCGGGCGGCGGCGGCACGCAGCGCATCCCGCGCCTGATCGGCGTGATGAACGCCGCGCCGATCCTGCTCGAGGGCAAGGACCAGACGGTCGAGCAGGCCAAGGGGCTCGGCCTGATCCACGAGGTCGTGCCGGCCAACGAGGTGCTGTCGCGCGCCAAGGCGTGGCTGACCGCGGAAAACAAGGAAACCGTCGTGCCGGCCTATGCCGGAAAATCCGGAAAGCCGATCGACAGCCGCGCCGTCCAGCCGTGGGACAAGCCTGGCTTCAAGACTCCCGGCTTCCCCGGCGGCCAGGTCTGGAGCCCGGTCGGCGTGCAGACCTTCATCGGCGGCAACGCCATGATCGCCGGCAAGACCAACGGCGTCTATCCCGCGCCCAAGGCGATCATGTCGTGCGTCTACGAGGGCCTGCAACTGCCGTTCGATACCGCGCTCAAGGTCGAGACGCGCTATTTCGTGTCGCTGCTGCGCGGACCGGTCGCCCGCAGCATGATCCGCACGCTGTTCTTCGGCCTGCAGGAGGCGAACAAGCTCGCCCGCCGGCCCAAGAACGTGCCGAAGCAGGAGTACAAGAAGATCGGCGTGCTGGGCGCCGGCCTGATGGGCGCCGGCATCGCCACGGTGTCGGTGCAGGCGGGGCTGGAGATCGTGCTGGTCGATCGTGACCAGGCGGCAGCCGACAAGGGCAAGGCGCATATCGCCGACGAGCTCGGAAAGCTCGCAAAGCGCGGCCGCCTCGCGGCCGACAAGGTCGAGGCGATGCTGGGCAAGGTCACGGCGACGCCGGACTTCGCCAGGCTCGCGGGCTGCGACCTGGTGATCGAGGCGGTGTTCGAGAACCGCGACGTCAAGGCCGAGGCTACGAAGAAGGCGGAGGCTCATCTGCCGCAGAACGCGATCTTCGCCTCGAACACCTCGACCCTGCCGATCACCGGCCTGGCCGAAGCGTCGGCGCGGCCGGCCAACTTCATCGGCCTGCACTTCTTCTCGCCGGTCGAGAAGATGCCTCTGGTCGAGATCATCGTCGGCAAGAAGACCTCGCCCGGGACGCTCGCGCGGGCGATGGACTTCGTGCAGAAGATCCGCAAGACGCCGATCGTGGTGAACGACAGCCGCGGCTTCTTCACATCGCGCGTCTGCGGCGCCTTCATCACCGAGGGCCACCGCCTCCTGAAGGAGGGCGTGCCGGCGCCGATGATCGAGAACTGCGCCAGGCTCGCCGGCATGCCGGTCGGGCCATTGTCGCTCAACGACGAGGTGGCGATCGACCTGTCGTGGAAGATCATGGACCAGACCCGGCGCGACGCCGAGGCGGCGGGCGAGAAGTACGAGGGCTCGGGGGCCGACGACGTGCTCGAGCTGATGGTCAAGAAGCTCGAGCGCTTCGGCCGCAAGAACGGCAAGGGCTTCTACGACTATCCGGCCGACGGCAAGAAGCGGCTGTGGCCGGACCTGTCGAAGCACTTCCCGGCCGACCCGCGCTGGCTCTACGGCGAGGGCGAGGACAAGCGTGCCAAGGAGACCGAGATCAAGAAGCGCCTGCTCTACGTGCAGGCGGTCGACACGGCGCGCTGCCTCGAGGCCAAGGTGCTGACCGATCCGCAGGACGGCGACGTCGGCTCGATCATGGGCCTGGGCTTCGCGCCGCAGACCGGCGGGGCGATCAGCCTGATCGACCAGGTCGGCGTGCGGGAGTTCGTCTCCGAATGCGACGAGCTCGCCCGCAAGTACGGCAAGCAGTTCGAGGTGCCGAGGCTGCTGCGCGACATGGCCGCCAGGGGCGAGAGCTTCTACGGCAAGCACACCGCCAAGGCGGCCTGACCGCCGCATGCGGCTGTGGGACTGGCTGGAGGGGCTGGGCGTCCGCATCCTCGGATGGTTCGGCCTTTCCGCCGCTCTGGCGCGCCAACTCATCCGTTTCTTCCTGATCGGCGGCCTCGCCGCCATCACCTACGTCGCGGTCATGGCGCTCGTGGTCGACGGCTTCGGCGGCCGCGTGCTGCTGGGCGCGTTCCTCGCCTTCGTGATCGCGACCCTGGTGTCGTTCGTCGGCAACGCCCTGTGGAGCTTCGAGGCGCGGCCGACGCCCACGAAGGCGGCGATGTTCTTCGCCGTCAACACGGTGGGGCTCGGCCTCAACATGCTGATCGCGTGGCTGCTCGAGCGGGCAGGGGTGCATTATCTGCTGATCAGCCTTACGGTGCTGATCGTGGTGCCGCTGTTCAATTTCGCAGGGCACCGGCTGATAACGTTCGCGCGCCCCTGACCGGGCGCGAGCCCAGGAGGAAGCCCCGTGGACGCCAAGCAGATCGATGCCCTTGCCCAGACCATCGCCGACGCGCGGCGGACCAACAAGCCGATGGACGTGGCCGGCGCGATCGGCGGCCTCTCCGAGGCCGACGCCTACAAGGTGCAGTTCGCGGTGCACGACAAGATCTGCGCCGGCGGCGCCGACAAGGTGGCGGGCTGGAAGGTGGCGCTGACGCTGCCGGCCCAATACGAGCCGCTGAAGCTTTCCGGCCCGGTGTTCGCCTGCATCTACCAGAGCGGGGTGAGGCAGAGCGGCGCGGTGTTCGAGGACGGCTACCCGCTTAAGCCCGGCATCGAGCCCGAGCTGGTGGCGCGCATCTCGAAGGATGCGCCGGCGGGTGCCGCGCCCTACACGGCCGACAGCATCCGCAACCACATTGCTGCGCTCCATTGCGGCATGGAGCTGGTCGACAACCGCTACGTCGACGTCATGAAGATGACCGGCCCGGGCCGCATCGCCGACAACGTGCTGCAGGCCGCTTGCGTGATCGGCCCCGAGGTCGAGGACTGGCAGAAGCTCGACTTTCCCAACCTCAGGGGCCGCTCGCTGCTCAACGGCAAGGAGCTGGCCAAAGGCTCCGGCAGCGCCGTGATGGGGAGCGCCCTGATCTCGCTCGCCTGGCTCGCCAACGCCCTCAACAAGCACGGCAAGATGCTGAAGGCGGGCGACGTGATCCTCACCGGCTCGGTCCATCCGCCGGCCTTCCTGCCGGGCAAGGGCGTGGCGCGCACGGAGTTCGCGGGCCTGGGCGGGACGGAGATCACGATCCGGTAGCGGCGCCCGAAAACGTAAGGCTACCGCATATGGCATTCCCCGTCGTCTCGACCGGAGCGCGAAGCGCGGAGCGGAGAGACCTTCTCTCAACGATACGCGG
This sequence comes from Pseudomonadota bacterium, assembly GCA_018240745.1. Classification (GTDB taxonomy): domain Bacteria; phylum Pseudomonadota; class Alphaproteobacteria; order Reyranellales; family Reyranellaceae; genus Reyranella. Next base: position 6,921 of record JAFEFF010000197.1, on the reverse strand, counting down.
CTTGTCGTAGAGAGAAGGTCTCGCCACGCGGCCCTCCGGGCCTTGGTCGAGACGACGGAGGGCATATGCGATAGCCCTACCCGAAGACGGGGAAGGTGAGGTGCCTGAGGTCCGCGAACTCCACGCCCACGGGCCGGAAGGGCAGCCCGCCGACGAAAGGTTCATCTGACGTTCACGCGAAATCAGCTTGGGAGCCCCATTTGGGCTGTAATTTGACCTGCCTCAAAACGAGAGGCTTTGCCCTGTGTAGGCTGTCAATGTCACAGAGGAGCCTCCATGCCTGCCTGGCTTCAAATCACGTTCCGCAACATTGATGCATCCCCGGCTGTCGAAGCGAAGGTCCGCGAGCGCGCCCGCGAACTCGAGCGGTTCTTCGATCGCATCGTAAGCTGCCGCGTTCTCATAGAGGCGCCGAAACGGCATCGCCAAGGCGACCTTTACCATGTGCGGATCGATCTCAAGGTCCCGGGCAAGGAGATCGTCGTGAAACGCGATCCGCCCGAGCACCATGCCCACGAGGACGTCTACGTCGCGGTACGCGATTCCTTCGACGCCGTGAGGCGGCAGTTGGAGGACCACGTCCGGCAGCGGCGCGGCGCCGTGAAGGCACACGAGGAGCCGTCTCATGGCACGATCGCCCGCCTGATCGCCGAAGGTGACTATGGCTTCATCGAAACGCGCGACGGCAGCGAAGTCTACTTCCACGGCAACTCCGTCGCAGACGGCTGCTTCTCGAAGCTGACCGTTGGCGATGAGGTCCGGTTCGTTCTGCACCCGGGCGAAGGCGAGAAAGGTCCCCAGGCAAGCGCGGTCGTCCCGATCGGCAAGCATCACTTGTCGCCGGGATGAATGGGCTGGTCCAACACCACAGGCCGCTGCAGCTCGTCAGGGGTCAGCAGGCGCTCCGTGACGCTGGCCGCCCCTGCGCCGATCAACACGAGTCCAATGACAGCAAGGATGAGAAGGATGGGACGCATGGCCATACTCCATCACGCGTGTCCTCGACACTCCTATTCGGGAGGTGAGGAGCCGGCGTTGATGCAGATCAAGCCGATGGTCGCGCGCTGACCTGGTTCGTACGTCCGCTTGGACCTACCGGCGTTCCTACTTCGAGACGGCGACTTCGTAACTGCCTCGCACCAAGCTGTTGCTCGCGCTGCTGACGATGCTGAACCGCATGCGCGTGTGCAGCGGTAGCGTCGCGCTGGGAATTTCGACAACGTGCAGATCGAATGCCCCTGGAATGGTCGTCATCTCCTTGCTCGTGTTCCCGTCATTGGTGGTCAAATGAACAGTGGATGGCTCTTCCAGGAGGAGCCGCAAGCCGAGGCCAGGACGTATGCGCGTGATCCTGGCGCGCGGCGACCAGTGCGCGTGGCTGGGCCGGGTCTGGGTCTCGGAGTATCGGCGGAACGCAGCCGCCGGCCGGTCGGTCGGCGCCTTCCTGGCGATCCCGATCGCCAGCTTGACGAACTCCGCATGAGCCCAAACCAGAGGCATGGCCGATCCCGTTGGCTTGCCGGGGTACAGGTAAGCGGCTGGAAGGGCCTGCTCGTCCCATACCTGCTCGGGAATCAGCTTTCCGCGTCCAGTCATCCTGTCGATTGCTTCCAGATACGGAAGCGCATCACCACCGGCCGATAGTTCGTAATGTCCCCGCTCGCCAGTAAGCAGCGGCCAAAGCCGTCCGTGGCCGGTGCCGAGATAGGGAAGGCCGCCCTCCCGCTCACCATAGCCGTCGCCATTGTAGCGATGCCATCCCGGCCCGGAGGGTGTCTCGACCTTGAGAATGCCGTCGATGACCTCGAGCGTGTCACGCACGACCGGGAAGTCAGGCCGCCGGAGTCCCAACCTGACAAGCTGCAGGAAATCCGTACTTACCTGGTCGGCGGCAATGACCTCGGCCCCCGGCCCGCGATTCTTGAGAGGAATGCGGTCCGAGATGGCTTCTGGCGATTCCACGATGCGAGGAGGAGCGCAGCGCACATAGTATCGTTCCACGTTGAAGCGGCGCGCGAGCGCTGTGCCGCCGGCTGTGGTCCAGTCCTCGACATTGGCGTTCCAGTCGTCAGCCACCGATCTCGCGAGATCGCAAAGTGGCTCTTCCAGGAATTCGGCTCCAACGATCAGTGCAGCGATGCAAGTGGCAAGAGTGAAAGTGCTCAGCCCTGCGATTTCTTCCCAGCGATCCTGGTCGGATGCGGGGCCGAAGCGGATGATGAAGCCCAAGGCCCGGCAAACCATCTCGCTGCAGCGGATATCCCGCAGTGCGCCCTGTTCGGCGAGGGCTCCGGCCAGGAGCACCGGCCAGGCCACCTCGTCCAATTGTACTCCGCTCCACGCTGCCGTGCCGCCGAGCCACTGGTTCTGGTACCAGCGACCGTCGGGGAGTTGCGTCGCGATCAGATAGCGAAGGATATTTCTCGCTTCTTCGAGGGCGCCGAGAGCCACAAGGGCAAGGGCGCTCTCGACCAGGTCGCGCGGCCAAACGAGATGATAACCGCCCCTTTCGTCCTTGCTGTTGCCCCAGGGGATCGAGAGGCTTGCCACCATGGCTCCGGGATAGGTCTTGTCCTGATGGGTGCGCAGCACCATGGCGGAGAGACGCAATTGCTCGTCAAGCTGTGGCGAGGGCAGTCGGGTGGTTTTCAATCCGGCATGCCAGGCACGCCAGCGTGCCACGTGATCGTCCCATACCGTGTCGAAGTCCTGAATCAGCGACGAGATCGCCAGGGTTGCGGCAGATTCCTTGCCACCGCCAAAGGCGAGGGCAAGAGTTGCGCGACGGGGCAGCTTGCCCATCAAGGCAACGTTGCCGGGTCCGGCCTCGCGATAGTGCCAGCGCATCGCTCCGTTTCGATTGAAATCCTGCCAGCCATCGCTCGACCCGACATATCCCGCGCTCGCGGTTCCCCATGCGTCCTTCTGTTGGTCGTCGACAGCGGCGAGAGCGAGACCGAAGGGTCCTTGCTCGGCGGCAAGCACGGTGTGGCCTCGTTCGGCATACACCGTGGCCGTATTGCCATGGCCGCTTCCGCCGAGATGTGGGGCGAGCAGCGCGTAAGGCTGGAGGCCCGCCTCACCCTCGAGGGCGACCTCGATCAGCAGGACGTCGCGCCGGGGGTCGGGAACAACACGTTGCCTCAACACGAACCGGTCGTGCGTGTGAACGACTTCGATGGCCGGTATGCCGGCTTCAGGAGTGCTGACGCGATGGGTTCCGAGCCTCTTCACCTCGCACCAGAAGCCGGCGCCGTCAGCCACTATGAAGCCGAGATCGCGGATCTGCGGCAGATCCACCCGCGGGTAGAAGACTTCATTGATGATCCCGTAGCCGATGGTGAACCATATGCGCGAAGGACCCAGTGCGGTGCCGACCAGATCCTTGGCACTGCTCGCCCAGGTTGGCGGTACGCCAGGGCTGCCGGGAGCCTTCAACTTCAGGTCGCTCGAGTCGTTCGGCACTTCGCGTCTCCATCCGCCTCTCGGGCGCTACGGCCTACAAGGTACGACGTTTCGATGGAGACGCGCATATTTCCGGGCAGCCGCGGCCTGGCCGAGATCAGGGGCGGCGTCTGCGTTGCGATGGGCCGATTGCCAGCGAAGGAACAAGCACCGAGCTGTTGCGGCGGTCTGCCAGCTCGCCCGCGATTTGCCGGGCCTCGGTGCCGGGCGGCAAGATCACCAGGCGTTCCCGGCGCGGGCGCAGCTCCTGCTCGAGCAATCGCGTCAGGTTGGCAGCGGACATTGGCGCCGGCGGGCGCAATATCACGAGATCGTCTCCGGTCGCCGAGGCCAGGCGCATTCCAATCGAAGCCGCCGGATCGTCATCGTCAGTCTCTCCGATGGCGGCGACCAATCGCGAAGCCTGCGCGGGGGCACCGGGGACGAGCACGATGGCGGAACTGGTGCTCTCGTATCCGACCCGCGGTGACCATGCCGCTTGGGCCAGGAATCGCTTTGCATCCCACAAGGGCCTCGTGAAGACGGCTATGTCCGAGGCGCTGAGCGGATCGTTGTCGTCGCCAAACGCGCAACCGAGCCCGCGCGCGGCCGCTTCTTCGCTGATCAGCCGCTTCGTCTGTTCTGACAGCAATGTCCGCTCGAAGAGCAGGCGCTGAGCGTCCAGGGGTTGCCAATCGTGGCCGGGCAGACGCAACTCGCGCAACAGGGCGACGCGTGTGAGCTCCAGGAGATTCGGGTCTTCGGGTGAGATGCCGACGATGTCGAGGCCGAGCGCTCCGGCAAGGTCCCCGGCCAGTCGAAGGGTATGGAGCGGCAAATGCTCGCCGGTTTCGAGCACAAGGCGACGATACTGAAGGGCGCCAGGCATGGCTATCGCCCCTGCGACGCCGCAAGAGCCTTGCGGGCCGCAGCGAACCGGGCGAGCCGATCCACCACGCAAGCGTTGACGCAGCCCGGAGGGTAATGCCCATCCGGGTCGCGCTCGCCGGCTTTCATGCCCGTCAACAATGACAGGGCCTGGTCGACATTCTTCATCGGATAGATGGAGAATCTGCCCTCGGCGCAGGCTTGGACCACGTCCTGTCGGAGCATGAGGTGTTGCACGTTGGACGCCGGGATCAGAACACCCTGCCGACCCGTCAATCCGCGCGCTGCGCAAATATCGAAAAAACCTTCGATCTTCTCGTTGACGCCGCCGATCGGCTGGACGTCACCATGCTGGTTGACCGAGCCCGTGATGCCGATGTCCTGACGCAAAGGTGTGCTGGCGAGGGCGGACAACAGGGCACAAAGCTCGGCGACCGACGCGCTGTCGCCTTCGACGCCGCCGTACGATTGCTCGAAGACCAGGCTGCCTTGGAGCGACATGGGAACATCCTGCGCATAGCGGCCGGTGATGAATCCCGACAGGATCAGGACGCCCTTGGAGTGAAGCGGACCTCCCAGCTCGACCTCGCGCTCGATATCGACGATCTTGCCGCCCCCTGGAGCGACACGTGCCGTGATGCGTGACGGACGGCCGAAGGAATGCCCCGCCAGATCGATGACCGAGAGGCCGTTGACCTGGCCTATGCGGGCTCCGTCGCTCGCAATCATGGCCAGGTTCCGCAGAATCATGTCACGGCTTCGTTCCTCCAGCCGCGCCGCACGATGTCGCTGAGCTGCGATCGCGCTCTCGATATCCTTCCTCCGGATCAGTTCCTGATGCGAGTCGGCGGCAACGCGATCGGCCTCGGTGATGAGATCTTCTATGTGCTCGACCAGCAGCGAAAGCTTCGTGGAATCGTCCGTGAGGCGCGCGACGCGCTCCAGCGTCGCCTCGACGCCGCCTCGGTCGAGCGGTCGCAGATTTGCATCGCTTGCTATGCCCCCGATGAGTCGTGCCATGAAGGCTTCGCTTTCCGGAGAACGGTCCAGCTCGTCCTCGAAATCGGCCAGTACCTTGAAGTGCTTGCGGAACTCCGGGTCGAGGCGGGCGAGCGCATAGTAGATCCATCGCTCGCCGAACAGGACCACCTTCAAATTGAGCGGAATCGGCTTCGGTTCGAGCATCGCGGTAGATCCAAAACCGACGATATGCGCAAGGTCCTCTATCACGATCTCTTGCCGCGTCAGGACTCGCTTCAGCGCCGGCCACGCGAACGGCTCGGTGAGAAGGCTGCCGGCATCGATGACGATCGTGCCGCCGTTGGCGCGATGCAATGCACCGGCCTTGATCATGCGGAAATTGGTGACGAGTGCGCCCTGGAAGGAGATGTGCTCGACCCTTCCAAGCAGGTTGCCAACGGTTGGATTGAGCTCTTCGACGACGGGAGAATGTCCATCCGGCTGGTTGCTGACGATGACGTTGATGTCGTACCGCTCGAGCGGATGTCCTAGCTGCATCGCATCCAGCCGTTCCGGAGAACCACCTTCCGGTTGCGTGAGAAAGAGCTGGACATGTTGTGTCAGGTCGGCGCGGACGGCCTCCAGGTACTCGATCACTTGCGGCAAGTCGGAGAAGGCCGGCCGCAGCTCGTCGATCTCCTGACCAATGGCGAAGTTCGCGGTCTCGTGATCGAGTGCTTTGACCGCCTCGCCGCGTTCTTTCTGCAGCCGGGGAATGGCCTGCAATGATTGTTCCATCTCGGCTTCGATCACCGAGATCGCGTGCCTCACCTCTTCCTTCTTCGCTTCGGGCCATTTGCTGAAAGCGTCCGGCTCGACGATCTCACCCTTGTCCATCGGGGTCACGGTGAATCCCATGGGCGTGCGCACGATGGCGACCCCGAGCGACGCGGCCTTCTTGCCCAAGGCCTCGAAGACGGCCTGTGTCTTGGCACGGAACGATTCGTCAATGGCGGTCCGTCGGCGCTGGTAATCCTCGCTGTCGAACAGTGCCGGCAATGTCGCACGCAAGTCCTCGATCAGCCGTCTCATCGAACGGTGCAAGGGAACCCCGCGCCCCGGCGGCAGCGCCAAGGCGGCCGGACGATGGGGCTCGACGAAGTTGTTGACATACACCCAATCCGACAGCGCTTTGCCTTCGGACGGCATGTCTGTCAGCAATCGGTGCAGGGCCGATGGCAGACGGGCCATGCTGGGGCCGCTGGCGAAAATGTTGAAGCCCCGCGCAGAAACGCCCATGCCGAATCGGATCGCTTCGTCGGCGCGGCGGTGCGCCGTCAGCAGGGAGACCGGGACCAGATCGCGCGTCGTTTCGAACGCCAATCGGGACAAGTCCGCAGGCCTGAACAGGCTTCCCGCCGGCAATGGGACGAGCAATTCAGAATCGGTAGCCATCGGAAAAGAATGCCGTCTGGTGCGGACCTGGCACCTTGATCCATCTCAACCCTGGCAGCGCCCCTCAAGTCGTTGATGCCGTGAGCGGAACTGGAGCGGGCACTCTCGCAGACCAGCCTGTCCCATGGGCTCAGCTTCCGTCGCGGGCGCTCGCGATCGCCGCCGCCACCGCAT
>JAFEFF010000196.1 GCA_018240745.1 Pseudomonadota bacterium | reverse complement strand
TCCCGCCCGCTCATGCTTCATCGGACCGCGCCACTCCACTGCGCATCATGTCATCCTGAGCGCAGCGAAGGATCTCATGGCCTTTCAACGAGCACTCCGCTCGCAATCGCCATGAGATCCTTCGCTGCGCTCAGGATGACATGATGCGCAGTGGAGTGGCGCGGTCCGATGAAGCATGAGCGGGCGGGAGCCCGCGGTCCGGCAAGAGACTACGCCTTCGCCGGGGTCGGCTCTCCCAACGACAGCATCAGGCGGTTGGCCCAGTTGAAGAACGAGGCGGCATTGATGACGTCGACGATGGCGTCGTCATCGAGCCCGACCTCGCGCAGCGCGTCGATGTGCTTCGGGCCGAACGTGGTCGGCGTCTCGGTGAGCGCTACCGCTGCTGCGACGATTGCATTCCAGCGCCTGTCGAGATCGGCGCCGGTACCCTCGGCCAGCAGCTTGTCGACGTCCTCCGCGCGCCTGGAATAGGTCGCGGCGAACCGCGCATGCACCGAGGCGCAGTAGATGCAGCCGTTCAGCCGCGACGTGGCGGCGGCAGCGAGTTCGCGCTCGGCGCGCGGCAGGCCGGCATCGGGGTTGTAGAAGATGTCCTTGTCGGTCCGGGTGCGCGCCTCGAGCACATCGGGATCGCGCGCCAGCAGGCGGAAGTAGTCGGACTTCACCCGTGCGGCGTCGACCAGGCTGGCGAGCTGGCGCTCGCTCATCCGGTCGGCGGCCACCGGCTCGAGCCATGGCAGCCAGTCGAGCATGTCGCGGGTGAACACGGCCGGCACGACATGGCCGGACTGCGGGATGGTCTTGTCGGTCATGGCAGCCTCAGGATTTTGCGGCGAGCACCTTGAGGCCCGCCACGACCCGGATCTGGAAGGACAGGAAGGCGACGAGCTGCGACAGGGTCACGACCTCGGTCGTGCTCCAGCCGGCATCGAGCAGCGACTGCAGCGAGCGCGCGTCGGCATCGCGCGGATGGAAGACCAGCATGTGCACATGCTCCAGCGCCGCCGCCAGCCGTGGCCCGAGCGCCTCGCGATGGGCGTCGGCCACGCGATGGACCGGACCGGTCGTGTCTTCCGTGCTGAGCGGGCCCTTGGGGAATGCGCCATAAGGGCCGCGCGTCTTCGCCGCGGCGATCTCGGCATCGAGCGCGGCGCGCGTGGCATCGGTCGCGGCGGAACTGCGCAGCTTCTCGGCATAGAAGGCCTCGATGGCGTCCTGGCCGTGCAGGCCGGCGACGAACACCGCGACCGCGTGGCGCTCGAGCGGGCCGAACGCGCCGAACTCGGCCGGCGTGAAGAGCGAATCGTAGCTCTTCTGCGCATGCTCGCGCGCCACCGGCCGGCGCGTGCGCCGCACCCTGTCGAGATGCGAGCCGGGCGCGATGCCCGCCAAAGTATCGATGACGTCCATTCGGTCCTTCCCTTGGCCTTCCCTCAGGCGACGCGGCGAACGCCCCGATCGTCACCGGTGTCGTTGCGCACCCAGCCTAGCGCGGGCGCCACCTTCTCCGCCATCAGCTCGATCGAGCGCAGGATGAAGGGATGCGGCGGATCGATCGAATGCACCTGCATGGTGAGATCGGTCGAACGCTCGAGCGTGGAGTCCCTGGCAAGCGATTCGATCACCTCGTCGGCGGTGCCGAGATGCACGTCGAATGCCTTGATCAGGTCGTGCACCGAGCCGGCCGGCGCCGGCCCGCCCATCGCCGCGCGCTTGGCGACCAGGCGCGGCAGGCCGGTTTCGGCGAAGCGGTAGGCGTCCTTGCGATCGTCGACCACGAAGATGGTGCGCGAGGCGAGGATGCGCGGTTCGCGGCCCGCGGGCAGCGCCGCGAAATAGGCGTCCAGCATCGGGTTCTGGATCGCGTCGAGCGGCATGAACGGCACGCGTGGGTCGCGCGGCTGGGTGCGCGACAGCATCAGCCCGTCACCCGCGGCGCCGGCGCGGCGCGAGCCGTCGACCGAGAAGGTCGCCTGCCAGATGCGATCGACCAGCGTCGGGCTCGAGGGATAGAGCGTGTCGCCACCCGGCAGCTTGCCGCCCGACCAGGCCGTGCGCATCAGGTCGAGATTGGCGTTCATCAGGCTGTGGCGGTCCTTGGCGTCGAGGCCGAAGGCGGTGAAGGCCGTGAGATTGCCACCCGGCCCTACCCCGACCTCGAGGCGGTGGTTGCTGAGCAGGTCGAGCACGACCGCATCCTCGGCCACGCGCACCGGCAGCTCGAGCGGCAGGGTGACGATGCCGGTACCGAGCCGGATGCGCGACGTCGCGGCCGCGGCATGAGTGAGGAACACGAACGGCGCCGGCAGCCCGCCTTCGGCTTCGTGGAAGTGGTGCTGCGCGATCCACGCCGAGTCGAAGCCGCTCCGCTCCGCCTGCACGATCTGCGCCGTCGCCAGCCGATAACGCTCTGCGGCGCCGGTCTCGTCGAGCAGCCGCGTGAAGAAACCAAGACGCCTGGTCATCGGCTCCCTCTACATCAGTGGCGGCGGGCCGGACATGCCAAGCGCGTGCGAACCGAACAGCGACGCCTGCACGTCGGGTGAGAACATGACATGCGCGTTACAGGCGTGGGCGTCACGGAACAGCCGTTGCATGCTGTTCTTGAGATAGAGCCCGCTCGAGCCGGATACGTTCATCAGGATGTTCACCGCCTCGAAGCAGAGCCGCACCGAAAAGAAGGCGTCGCGCCGATAGCGCAGCTTGTCCTCGTGCTTCGGCTCCCCGCCGCTGCGCGCCACCGCCATGGCGTGCTCGCAGACCCGCCGCATCACCGTCTCCGCCGTATCGATGCGCGCGCTCGCCTCGGCAACCTTGATCTGGATCGCCTGGCTCATGCCGACCGGCTGTCCGGTCGAGGTGGCGTTGCGCTTGCGCGCCGCGCCGACCACCTCGGCGTATGCCCCCTGGGCGCAGCCCAGCATCACGCCCGACAGCACGTAGGGTCCGAGCGCCAGCAGCGGCAGCTTCCACAGCAGACCGGGATTCACCTGCGAGCCCGCATGCGGTTTGCCGTTCATCGCCCAGGCGGAGACGGTTCGGTACTCCGGCACGTAGAGCTTGCTGGTCGCAACGTCCTTGGAGCCGGTGCCGGCGAGCCCCACGGCATGCCAGGTGTCGATGATCTCGTACTGCGAGCGATGGCAGAGCGCGAACCGGTGATCGACCGGCGGCCCGTCGTCGCGCTCGCGCACGATGAAGCCCAGCATGTTCCAGTCCGAATTGTCGACGCCCGAGGAGAGCGGCCAGCGGCCGGTCACCTCCCAGCCGCCGTCGACCTTGCGCCCCTTGCCGCAGGGAAAGGCGAGCGACGTTGCAATCAGCGTGTCGGGCGAGACCTCCCAGATCTCGTCCTGGATGCGCGGATCGCAATAACCCAGCATCCAGTGGTGGCTTGCAAGATTGCCGAAGTTCCACGCCGTCGACGGGCAGACCTGGGCGAGCTCGGCGCAGACATCGACGAAGATGCCGACATCGAGCTCGGCGCCACCGACCCGCGCCGGCTGCGCGACCCTGAACAGGCCGGCGTCATGAAGCTCGCGCTCGGTCTCGTTCGGCAACCGCCGCAGCCGCTCGCAGGTCTCCGCGCGCTGGGCGAGCCCGGGCTTCAGCGCCCGCGCACGCGACAACATCTCTTCGTAACCAACACCTGCGAAGGACATTGGCTTCTTGGGCAGTACGGGCGATGGAGACCACGCGATTGGCCCTGCGTCGGGCATGACTATTTCCTCCCGGAAAATCTGGCGTGAGGGAAAGGCGAATCCATTGCGATGGGTATCCTCCGTCCCCAAGTGAGAGTCGAGCAAGAGCGGAGTCATTCATGTCCGAACCGCTGGTCGTCGAAGTCTGGGGCAAGCCTGCCGGTTTCATCCTCCGGGAAGGCGGCACCTTCCGCTTCCATGCCTTTGCCCGTCCCTTCTCCGAGCTGGACGGCGCGGAGTTCAACACGCTGGGCCATGCCCGGCTGGCCGCCGCGAAACTGCAGCCGCCGGATATCCGTCCCTCGAGCACGCCCACGCCGAACTGGCTCTCGTAACTAGCGGGCCACCTTCCATCCCGCCTCGACGGCGAAGCGCTGGAAGAAGTCGACATCGTAGGCCTCCTCGGGCGAACGGCGGACCCATTCGTCGATCTTGTGCGCATCCTCGCCGACCAGGATGCGCCAGCGGTCTGCCTTCACGCCATCGAGGATCACCCTGGCCGCCTGGGCGGCCGTCATCGGCGCCTCGGCCAGGAACCGGCGGGCGCGCTCGCGCACCGCTTCCTCGACATCGGCATCCGACATCTTGCCGGCATCGACGCCGCCCGCCTTCAGCCGCGCACGCGCCTGCTCGATCTGCCGTGGCGTGAGCTTGTCGCTGTCGTTGCCGGCCTGGACCTTGCCGGTGTTGGCGGCGATCCCGGTGCCGATATGGCCCGGCATCACCACGGAGCACCTGATGTGCGGCGCATGCAGCCTGAGGTCCGTCTGCAGCGCCTCGGAAAAGCCCTTCACCGCGAACTTGGCCGCGCTGTAAGCGGTCTGCGGGATATTGACGCCGATCTGCGCCCAGAATCCGTTGACGCTGCTGGTATTCACGATGTGCCCCTTGTCCGCCTTCTGCAGCATCGGCAGGAAGGCGCGGGTGCAGAGATAGACGCCGCCCCAGCAGATATTGAACGTCCGCTCCCACTCCTCGCGGCTGTTGACGAACATCGACGAGCCACCGCCGATGCCGGCATTGTTGAACAACAGGTGGATGCGGTCGGTCTGGTGCTGCGCCGCCGCCTCGTCACGGAAGCGCAACACCTGCGATTCGTCCGAGACGTCGGCGATGTGCGTCGTGATCCGCACGCCCTGCGGCAGCCCCTCTTGCTCGCACGCCGTCCTGGTCTCGGCGAGACCGCGCACCGAGACATCGCAGGTGGCGATGCTGCAGCCCTCGGCCACGAGCTGGCGGACCAGCTCGCGGCCCATTCCCGAGCCGCCTCCCGTAACGACAGCCAGACGGCCCGAGAGATCCTTCATGATGCGTATGCCTCTTATGGGATGGGAACGATAGCAACGTTCGCCGCCACCGGCACGGCCTCAAAGCGCGAGGAATGACCGGACCCGCGCAACGGCATCGAGCCCCGCCGCCTGAACGGTGCCGGGACCGCCGCTATCGCTGATCGACTGCGGCTCCGGCAACGCTTCGTCGGCGCCGAGCGGCCGCAGTGGCAGCAGCCGCGCGGCCCGAGACAGCAGGGCCTCATGAGCCCTGAGCGGCGCCAGAGCGGCGGCATGCAGGTCCTCGAAGGGAACCCGCGGCGGCGCCGGGTCGATCGACAACGGACCGTCGTTGGTCGGCAGCGCGAGGCTCAGGGCACCGACCAGGTCCGGCGCCGCCGCGTCTCGCGCCGTGAACGGACCGCCAAGGCCGAACAGCCGTCGCAGTGTCGCCAGGATCGAGGTGTGGTCGAACGGATGCGGTCCGGGCGAACGGATGACGGATCCGGGCGGCACGTAGGGAGAGACGATCACCGCCGGAACGCGCACGCCGTAGGCATCGAAGGCGAATCCGCTGGCCGCATGGACATACCCGTCGGGTGGTATAGCGACCGGCGGCGGCACATGGTCGAAGCAGCCGCCATGCTCGTCGTGGGTGATGATCAGCAGGCTCTTCTTCCAGAGCGGCGACCCCCGCACCGCATTGTAGACATCGGCGATCAGCTTCTCGCCGGTCAGTACGCTGCTCGGTGGATGCTGGTCGTTAGGGATGCCAAGGTCGAGATCCGAGAAGTAGCGGGGCTCGATGAAGCTGTAGGCCGGCAGCCCGCCTGCATGGGCGTCGGCGATGAACTGGCCGAACAGGCGATAGTGCCGCGACGCGCGCCACCACACATCGGCCAGCATGACCGACTGCGGCAGGTCGTGGAAATAGACGCGCCACGAACGGCCGAGTTGCGACAGGCGAGCGAAGATGCTGGGCGCCGGGAACGGGATCGGGAACTCGCTGTTGTTGGCGTAGCCCAGGGAGGTCCCGGTGTGGGCGAAGTAGCGGTTGGGCCAGGTCTGGCACGGCGCCGAGGCGTGCCACTGGTCGCACACCGCGAAGCTGTCGGCGAGCTTGGTCAGGACCGGCAGGTGCTCACGCTTGTAGCAGTGCATGACCGCCTGCGCGTCGTGCGCCTTGCCTTGCCATGGCCGCATGTAGTTCTCGACGAAGCCGGTCATCGCCGGGATGCCGGGACCGCGCGGCACCGGACCGAAGATCTGCTGGCTCATGTCGGCAAACGATTCGCGCGGGTCGGGGTCCGGGATGGTCGCCGCGTGGTCGTCCATGGTGGCGCTCGACCAGGCGGGCACCGGAGCACCCAGATAGGGATTGGCCGCACCGACCGGCAGGCCTTCGAAGTCGGCCCCCGGCGCACGCAACTGGCCCAGCATGGAGTCGAAGGACCGGTTCTCCAGCATCAGGACGATGACGTGCTCGATGCCGCCCAGCGCCGGCATGACGTCAGTTCTGCTTCTCGGGAAGCTTGAAGCCGAGATAGCCCGCGCTGGTCACGCCCATCAGGGCGAGCAGCGTCGCGCTGAACTCCGGCATGGTGAGCGTGCGATAGACGTCGATCACGAACACGAAGCCCAGGGTCACCGTCCAGACCACGATCTGCATGCGATGCAGGGCCGGTCCGTTCACATCGGTCATCAGGTCGGCATAGAGACCGCCGCTCGCGAACGGAGCGACCGTATCGCGCCATGTCTGCATCTGGTTCATGAGATCCTGCAGCCGAACCCGCAGCTCCGCCTCGTTTGCGGGCGGTGACGTGACCTTCAACTGCTCGTTTATCGCGTCGATCCGGGCGGTGAGCCGCACCACGTCGTCATAGCTCGCCAGACCAATGGCGCGCAGCTTCTCGTTGGCGCGTCCGACCGGCGTGTCCTTGGCCGCGTCGATGGCGATGGCGAACGCCGCCGTGCCCGCCGACAGGCCCATCAGCATGAGGGTCTGCGGCGTGATCGTGTTGGGATCCCACAGCAGGATGTAGAGGAACACGTACGACGCGAAGACCAGCGTGAACCAGAAGGCCATCTGGGTGCGTCCGAGACTGAACGGCTGGCGCTTCGGCGGCAGCTGCGGCAGCAGCGCGTCCTTCAGGATGTTGGTGCGGGTAGCGCCGGACCCCACCAGGAACAGCACGCCGACAACCGCAACGAAGCCCCAGAAGATCGAAGCGTGGGTGACCAGCTGCAGCTTGAAGGTCTGCACCTCGCCATCCTTCCACGGGATCGCATCGGGCTTGGCATCCTTTGCCGGCAGGCCCTTCCACAACCCGACCGTGACGGCGCGCGGTTTCAGCGTCGGCAGCGCGAGCAGCGGTTGCCAGCTCTCCATGTTGTCCGCCGTGCGCTCCAGGCGGAAGACCAGCGCATGCTTGTCGCTGAGATAGAGTGTGCCCTTCAGGCCCTTGATCGGCTGGCCGTCCAGCACCAGCACCATGGCGCCGGGGTCGAACGATCCGGGATTGCCGAGGATGACCGCGAGACGTTCGGTCAACCCGACCTGTGCATTCTCGATCAGGTTGCCCGACGCGTCGACACCGCGAACGCCCTCGATGGTCATCGGCGGCGGTTGAGAAGGCGCCCCTTGGCCGGGCGTTTGCGCAAGGCTTTGGCGCGCCACACACAGGCCGGCCACACACAGAATGAGCACCGCCAGGACGGCGCGAAGACCTGCACCCGACATCGTATGATCCCCCGGATACACGTGTCGCGGGAACTACAACACGGCTCAGCGCCCGGGTAAACCCTACCAGGTGTCGATGCAGGGTCGGCGTTTACGCGCAGCGCCGGGCCGGCGCTCGGCCCCCAGCAGGCCGGTCGCCACCCACTTGCGCGAATCGGCCGGATCGATGACCTCGTCGACCTCGAAGTACGTCGCGGTACTGAGCGCCTTGCCGCGGGCGTAGGCCGCCGCGACCATCTTGTCGAACATGGCGCGGCGCTCGTTGGGATCGCTCACCGCCTCGAGCTCCTTGCGGTAGCCGAGCTTGACCGCGCCTTCGAGGCCCATGCCGCCGAATTCGCCGGTGGGCCATGAGATCGCGAAGGTGCCGGCATGGAAGCTGCCGCCCGCCATCGCCTGTGCACCGAGGCCATAGGCCTTACGCAGGACGATGGTGCCGAACGGCACGCCGAGATTGGCGCCGGTCACGAACAGCCGCGAGCAGTGCCGCACCAGCGCCGTCTTCTCGACCTCCGGTCCGACCATCATGCCCGGCGTATCGCACAGGAACAGCACCGGCAGGTCGAAGGCGTCGCACAGCTGCAGGAAGCGCGCGGCCTTGTCCGAGCCGTCGGAATCGATCGCGCCGGCAAGATGCATCGGGTTGTTGGCGACGATGCCCAGCGGTTTGCCCTCGATGCGCGCCAGCGCCGTCACCATGCCGAGCCCGAACGCGCGGCGCAGCTCGAGCACCGAGCCCTCGTCGCACATCGTGTCGATCACCGAGCGCACATCGTAGACGCGCAGCCGGTTCTCCGGGATCGCGCGACGCAGCAGCCGCTGGTCCGCCGCCCGCCACTCCGGCAGCGCGCCCTGGAAGTAGGAGAGATACCGGCGCGCGACGGCGACGGCCTCCGCCTCGTCCTCGACGGCGATATCGACGGTGCCGTTGGGCACCTGCACGCTCATCGGGCCGACTTCCTCGGGCGCATAGACGCCGAGATTGCCGCCCTCGATCATCGCCGGCCCGCCCATGCCGATCGACGAGTTCTTCGTCGCGATCACCACGTCGCAGCAGCCGAGGAGCGCGGCATTGCCGGCGAAGCAGCGGCCCGAGTTGATGCCGACCAGCGGCGACACGCCCGACAGCCGCCCGAAGATGTGGAAGGCCATGGTGTTGAGGCCCGCGACCGACTGCACATCGACATCGCCCGGCCGTCCGCCGCCGCCCTCGGTGAAGAACACCAGGGGGATTCGCTGCTCCTCGACGATCTCGAACAGCCGATCCTTCTTGTGATGATTGGTCTTGCCCTGGGTGCCGGCCAGCACCGTGTAGTCGTAGTGCGCGACGGCGACCCGCGACTTGTCCGCCCCGAACAGCGAGCCGTTGACCCGGCCGATGCCGGTGATCAGTCCGTCGGCCGGCGTCCGGGCGATCAAATCGTCGACCGTGCGGCGCGTACGCTGGCTGGCGATAGCGAAGGCGCCCCATTCGATGAACGACCCGGGATCGAGCAGGTCGTCGAGATTCTGCCGCGCCGTGCGCTGGTTGGTCTTGCGCCGACGGCCGACCGCCTCGGGCCGCTTGTCGTCGAGCGTCAGCGCGCGGCGCTCGAAGTACTCGGCGAGGTCGGGCCGGATGTAGTCGAGATCGACCTTCTCCTCGACCGCGGCGCCCTTCACCTCGACGTCGGCCTCCTCGACGAACAGCAGCGGATGGCCCTCGTAGATCGTCTCGCCCACCTCGACCGCGATGCGGCGCACATAGCCGCGCGCGGGACTCTTGATCTCGTGCTGCATTTTCATGGCGTCCATGATCAGCAGCGGCTGGCCGGCCGCGACCGCATCGCCCTCCTTCACCGACAGGCTGACGATCGTGCCCTGCATGGGGGCGGGGACCCCCACCCAACCCTCCCCCTCAGGGGGACGGCTTATGATCTTCGCTCCCTCCCCCGCAGGGGGAGGGTTGGGGAGGGGGTGAGCCCCACCCGAGGTCTTGCCGAACGTGAGAACCGCCAGCGGATCGACAGCATCCACTTTGGCGCCCGCCTGCCGGCTCGCCGCCTGTGCCTGGAAGTACCGCCCGCCGTTCAGCTTCGCCGCCACGCCGATCAGGCTCCTGGCATGCTCGTCGACGAATCGCGTATGAACCCTGTCGGCCTTCACGTCCTTGTCGGCGATCAGCGCGCGCAGGAAGCCGATGTTCGACGGCGCTCCCTCCAATCGGAAGCCGGCCAGCGCCCGCTCGGCCCGCGCCAGCGCCATCTCGTAGCTCGGCGCCCTGACGATCACCTTGGCGAGCAGCGAATCGAAGTTGGGATTGGTGCGATAGCCTGCATATCCATAGGTATCGACCCGCACCCCCGGCCCCGACGGCGGCTCGAACACCTGGAGCGTACCGCCACCCGGCTTGGCCGAGCCGTCCTCGGTCATGGTTTCGAGGTTCACCCGCAACTGGATCGCCACGCCCTGGGGACCGTCGGCCCTGGGCAGCTCGCCGCGCAACTGCGCCTGCACGAGGTCGACGCCCCATACCTCCTCGGTGACGGTGTGCTCGACCTGCAGGCGCGGATTGGCTTCGATGAAGAAGAAGTCGTTGCCCTCGACCAGGAACTCGAACGTGCCGAGGCTGCGATACTTCGCGGCCTTCGCCATGGCGAGCGCCGCATCGACGATCTTCTTCCGCAGCGCCGGCTTCAACCCCGGACTCGGCGCCAACTCGACGATCTTCTGGCTGCGGCGCTGCAGGCTGCATTCGCGTTCGCCCAGCGCCACCACGCCCTTGCCGTCGCCGACGATCTGGATCTCGACGTGCCGTGCCTGGCGCACCAGCCGCTCGGCATAGAGCGCACCGTTGCCGAACGCGGCCTTGGCCTCGGCCGAGGCGCGCGCGAAAGCGTCGGAGATCGCGTCTTCTTCGGTCACCAACCGCATGCCGCGTCCGCCGCCACCGGCGATCGCCTTCAGGGCGATGCCCGACTTCGCATGTTTCCTGAAGAAGGCAGTCGCCCCCGCGACATCGATCTCTTCCGTGCCGGGCAGCACCGGCACCTTGCACACTCGCGCGTGCGCCCGCGCACGCGCCTTGTCGCCGAACAGGTCGAGCTGCTCGGGCGTCGGGCCGACGAAGGCGATCCTGGCCTCGGCGCAGGCGCGTGCGAAGGCTGCGTTCTCCGACAGAAAGCCGTAGCCCGGATGGACGGCGTCGCACTTCGCGGCTTTCGCCGCCGCCACCACGCCGGCGATGTCGAGATAGGCCGCCGCGCCGCGGCCCGCGAGCGCGACCGCCTCGTCGACCCGCTTCACGTGCAGCGAGTTGGCGTCGTCCTCCGAATAGATGCCGACGGTGGCGACGCCGAGCTCGGCGGCCGCCTCGGCGATGCGGATGGCGATCTCGCCGCGATTGGCGATCAGAAGTCTCTTGATCATGTTAGAACCGGGTCATGAAACGGCTGCTGATCGTGGCACATGCGCCGTCGGAGAACACGCGGGCCCTTCGCGACGCCGTCGAACGGGGCGCGCGGAGCGAAACCGGCATCGACGTGCACGTCGTGGCGCCGCTGCAGTCCGGCCCCGACGACGTGCTGGCCGCGCAGGCGGTGATCCTCGGCACCACCGAAAATCTCGGCTACATGAGCGGTGCCCTGAAGGACTTCTTCGACCGCTCCTACAATCCGCTGCTCGAGCGCACCCAAGGGCTGCCCTGCGCGGTCTATATCCGTGCCGGCAGCGACGGCACCGGCACACGCCGCGGCATCGAGACCATCCTGACCGGCCTGCGCTGGAAGATGGTCCAGGAGCCGCTGACCTGCCGCGGCCCCTGGCAGCCTGCCTTCGTCGAGCAATGCGAAGAGCTGGGCGGGGCGATGGCGGCCGGGCTGGCGGCGGGGATCTTCTAGCAAACCGCGCCCGCACGTAAACGGATCCCTCGCAAATGCTCGGGATGACGGCCACGGGCCGTCACTCCGCGGCCTGCTTCTTCTTGTCGTCGGCGACGTCGGTCATCATCACCGCGATGTCGGCGTTGATGTGGTGCGTCGGGCCCTCGGCCGCCTGCTCGACCTGCACGACGTTGCGGCCGTAGGCCGTCACGGTCGGGATCGCAGACGGGGCGATCGGCGCCATGCGCTGCTTGCGCTCGAGCGCGGCCGCGATGAAGGGCGCGAGTTCCTTCGCCTTCTTCGCGTCGCGCGCGGCCTGGTCGGCCTTGAGCACCGGCATCACCTTGGCGGCGAACAGCTCGAGCGCCTCGCAGATGTGCTCATGCTTGTTGCGGCCGCCCTGCTGGATGAACACGACCTGGTCGACGCCGGCGTCCTGATACTGCTTCAGGTGTCCGATCAGGTCCTCCGGCGTGCCGATGCCGCTGCCGCGGCCAGCCGGCGGCAGCTTGTCCTTGGCCGCCTCGAAGCGCTCCCACACATTGGTCACGCCCGGCTGGTGGTTGCCGTAGACGTAGAAGTGACCCAGCGAATAGCCGAAGAACTGGAAGCCCTCCGAGCCACGGCGCCGCGCCTCGGCGGCGTCGGCGTGCACCGAGAAGCCGGTCACCATGGCGATGTTGGCGTTGACCGTGTGGCCGATCGGCACGCACTGGTCGCTCTTGATGATGTCGTAATATTCGTGCGCCCACTTGCCCGCCTCGGCCGGATCGACGAAGGCGAAGGTCAGCGCGCCGATGCCGGCGCGCGCCGCGGCATGGATGGTCTCGCGCTTGGAGCAGGCGACCCAGATCGGCGGATGCGGCTTCTGCAGCGGCTTCGGCACGACGTTGCGCGTCGGCATGGAGAAGAACTTGCCCTGGAAGCCGGGATACGGGCTCATCGCCATCATGTTGGCGGTCTGCTCGACCGCCTCCAACCACATTGCCTTCTTCTGGTCGGGATCGATGCCGAAGCCCTCGAGCTCGACCCGTGAAGCCGATTCACCGGTACCCCAGTCGACGCGACCGTCGGAGATCAGGTCCAGGGTGGCGATGCGCTCGGCGACGCGCGCCGGATGATTGTAGCCCGGCGGCGCCAGCACGACGCCGTGGCCGATGCGAATGCGCCTGGTGCGCGCAGCGCACGCGGCGAGGAAAACCTCGGGCGCCGAGGAATGCGCATACTCTTCGAGGAAGTGATGCTCGACCTCCCAGATGTGGTCGATGCCGAGGCGGTCGGCCAGCTCGACCTGGGCCAGCGCATCCTTGAACAGCCGGTGTTCGGCATCGCCGTCCCACGGACGGGGAAGCTGGTGCTCGTACAGAAGCCCGAAACGCATGATCGCCTTCCCTTCTTTCTACGTTCCTCCCTGCGCGAAGCGCGGGGAGGAAATTGAGTCAATGCGCCGTCCAGCCGCCGTCGACCACCAGCCCGGCGCCGGTCATGAAGCTCGCATCGTCCGATGCCAGGAACACGATGCCCTTGGCGATGTCCTCGGCGACGCCCAGCCGGCCGATCGGATGCAAGGCCAGCGTGGTCTTGCGCGCCTGCTCGGTGTCGTTGGTGCCGACCTGCTGGGCGCGCATGACGAAGGTCTTCTCACCCATGTCGGTCTCGATCAGGCCGGGGTGGATCGAATTCACCCGGATGCCGTAGCCCTTGCGGCCGAACTCCAGCGCCGTCGACTTGGTGAACAGCGTGACGCCGCCCTTGGTCAGTGAATAGAGCGGGTCGAGCTGCGAGCCGACCAGGCCCGCGATCGAGGCGAGGTTGACGATATTGCCCTTGCTCTTCTTCAGATGCGGCAGCGCCGCCCGCGTGCCCAGCACCACGCCGGTCAGGTTGACCGCGACCAGCTTGTGCCAGTCGTCGAGCGAAGCCTCCTCGACGCCCTTGCCGTTGAAGATGCCGGCGTTGTTCACCAGCACGTCGAGCTTGCCGTGCGCCTCGATGGTGGCAGCCATGGCCGCGGCCCAGCTCGCCTCCTGCGTCACGTCGAGATGGAGGTAGGTCGCGCCGATCGCCTTGGCATGCTTGGTGCCGACCTCGTCGAGCACGTCGCCGATCACCACCTTGGCGCCGGCCTCGACCATCAGCTTCGCCGTCGCGCCGCCGATGCCGCGGGCGGCGCCGCTGAGAAAGGCGACCTTGCCGTCGAGACGATTCATTGTCGTTTCCTCCAAAGACGAAAGGTCCCTCGCTACGCTCGGGATGACACCGATTTTGTGGCGCACGCTTCGCGTCAAACCAATAGTGTCATCCCGAGCGCAGCGAGGGATCTTTACTTCTTCCCGAGCTGATTGAACGGCACGTCCTTGTCGACGCGCACGTCGGGCGGCAGACCGAGCACGCGTTCCGCCACGATGTTGCGCAGGATCTCGTCGGTGCCGCCGGCGATGCGGAAGCCGGCGCCGCCGATCCATTGCGCCTGGAAGCCGGCCGCCTGCGGCACGTCCTCCTTCATGATGCCGGCCGGGCCCATCAGCTCCATCGCGAAGGCGCCCATGTCCTGCATCTTGGGGGCGGCGACGATCTTGATGATCGACGACTCGGGTCCCGGCGTCTGGCCCTTCGACAATGCCGTCAGCGTGCGATAGCGCGTCAGCTTCAGGCCCTGCTGCTGGACGTACCAGTCGGCGATCTTCGACCGGACCTGCTGGTTGCGGATCGCCGGCCCGTCGTCGAGGTCGGTGTCGCGGGCGAGCTCCATCAGCTCGTCGACGTCGAGGCCGCCCGACGGCAGGCCAACGGCAAGTCGCTCGTTCATCAACGTGGTGAGCGCCGCCTTCCAACCCTCGCCCACCTTGCCCAGACGCTGGCTGTCGGGGATGCGCACGTTGGTGAAGAACACCTCGTTGAAGTTGGCGCCGCCCGACATCTGCTTGATCGGCCGGACCTCGACGCCCGGCGTCTTCATCGACAGGAAGAACATCGTCAGGCCCTGGTGCTTCGGCACGTTCGGGTCGGTACGGGTGATGATGATGCCGTAGTCGGAGTAGTGCGCCCCCGAGGTCCAGACCTTCTGGCCGTTGATCACCCACCCCGCGTCACCATCCCGCTCCGCCCGCGTGCGGATGCCCGCGACGTCGGAGCCGGCCGCCGGCTCGGAAAAGAGCTGGCACCAGATCTCCTCGCCATGCAGTGCCGGCTTCACGTAGCGCTTGAGATGCTCCGGTGAGGCGTAGGCCATCATGGTCGGGATGCACATGCCGAGCCCGATGTCGAAGAAGCCGAGCGGCACCAGGTAGTTCGACTCTTCCTGCTGGTAGATCACCTGCAGGATCGGCGAGGCGCCGCGGCCGCCGAATTCCTTCGGCCAGGTCATGCGGGCGTAACCGGCGGCGGCCTTCTTGGCCTGCCACTCCTTGGCCTTCTTCAGCAGATTGGGATCGTCGTTGCGGGCGCGGAAGCTCGCCTTGTCGTCGCTCTTGCGGGTCGCGTTGGCGTCGAGCCAGGCGCGCACTTCCTTGCGGAAGGCGGCTTCTTCGGGCGTGTCGTTGAAGTCCATGGTTATTCTCCCAAACCGTCATCCCGAGCGGAGCGAAGCGAAGTCGAGGGACCTGTTCATGTGGCCAGCATCGCATGACGAGGTCCCTCCACTTCGGGCCTTCGGCCCTCCGGTCGGGATGACTACGTCACATTCTTCTGTTCGAGCCGCGTCACCAGCTTGTCCTTCCAGGCCATCGGCCCGCCGAGCGACAGCGCCATCACACGCGCACGGCGGTAATGGAACTGCGTGTCGGCCTCCCAGGTGAAGCCGATGCCGCCATGGGTCTGGATGTTCTCCTTCGACGCGAAGTCGTAGGCATCGGTCGCCGCGATGCGCGCCGCCGCCGCCGCCAGCGGAAGGTCGGCTCCGCCGTCGGTCAGCATCATCGCGCCGTAGTAGGCGTTGGAGCGGGCGAGCTCGAGCTTGACGTAGCAGTCGGCAAGCTTGTGCTTGATCGCCTGGTAGGAGCCGATCGCGCGGCCGAAGGCCTGACGCTGCAGGGCGTAGTCGCACGCCATCCACATCGCCGCTTCGGCGCCGCCCACCTGGGAAAAGGCGAAGTAGACCGCGGCAGCATCGTACAGCCGCTCGAGCAGATTCCAGCCGT
Organism: Pseudomonadota bacterium; assembly: GCA_018240745.1. GTDB lineage: Bacteria > Pseudomonadota > Alphaproteobacteria > Reyranellales > Reyranellaceae > Reyranella. The sequence continues at coordinate 65,718 of JAFEFF010000196.1, read as the reverse complement.
CGCCCTCCGTGCCCAGCAGCTCGGCCGAGGCGCCGTCGAAGGTGACCTCGGCGTGCTTGCGCGCGGGGTCGATCGTCTCGACGCGCTTCTTCGTCACGCCCTTCTGAGCGAGGTCGACGATCACCAGCCCGTTCTTCGCCAGCACGATCGCGAAGGTCGCCGCGTCGCCGTCGGCCACCGGCACCTTCTTGCCGTTCAGGAAGCCGCCGCCGAAGGTGGTGGCGATGTTCCGCGGCCTGGGCGGCTGCGCGCCTTCCGATACGGCAAGCGTGCCGACCGCTTTGCCTTCGGCCAGCAGCGGCAGCCACTTCTTCTTCTGCGCCTCCGAGCCCGCCAGCTTGATCGCCTCGGTCGCCAGCACGACCGACGAATCGAACGGCACCGGCGCGGCGGCGCGGCCGATCTCCTCGGCGATCACGCACAGCTCGAGCGGCGACAGGCCGAGCCCGCCATAGGCCTCGGGGATGCCGGTCGCCGGCACGCCCAATTCGACGAGGCCCTTCCAGACCTCATCGGCATACGCTTCCGGTCCGTCCAACACGCGGCGCACGACCTTGGTCGGGCACTTGTCGGCAAGGAACTTGCGGACCTGCTCCTTGAGCAGCTTCTGGTCGTCGGAGAAATCGAAGTTCATGATGGGCCAAAGGCTAGCAAGCGGCCTCGCACCGGGGAACGGCTTTGGGTTCCGTCAGGCGGGCCGCTTAGTGTGATACGGTGCGCGCATGGATACTCCCCAAATCGAGGCCCCCGAGATCAGGGATTGGCACGCCCACGTCTACTTCGACCCGGCGACGCGCGACGCCGCCTGGGCGTTGCGCCAAAGGATCGAGAAGGAATTCGACATCGTCATGGGCCGCTTCCACGAGAAGCCGGTCGGCCCGCATCCGATGTTCAGCTACCAGGTGCATTTCCAGAACCCGCAACTTGGCCCGCTGATCTCCTGGCTGACGCTCAATCACGGCGACCTCACCGTGTTCATCCATCCCAATACCGGGCAGGATCTCGAGGACCATCGCGACCGCGCGCTGTGGATCGGGAAATCGATGCCGCTGGTGCTGAGCATCTTCACCGACAAGAAGAAGGACTGACCGATGGACACTCTGCTGCCGCTCGCCAGGAAGGTCGGCGAGAAGCTGAAGGCGCGGAAGGAGACCGTCGGCGTCTCCGAATCGTCGGCCGGCGGGTTGATCTCCGCCGTGCTGCTCGCGGTGCCGGGCGCCTCGGCCTACTTCATGGGCGGCGCGGTGGTCTACACGCGGCCCGCCGGCGAGGCGTTCCTGACCGCGACACCGTCCAGGCGCGCCGGCATCCGCTCCTCCTCCGAGCCCTGGGCGACGCTCGCCGCCGAGCTGGTGCGCGAGCGCCTCGACACGACCTGGGGTTTGGCCGAGACCGGCGCCTCGGGCCCGACCGGCAATTCCTACGGCGATCCCGCCGGCCACACCTGCGTCGCCGTCGTCGGCCCCAAGGGCAAGATCGCCCGCACCTTGCGCACCGGCTCCAACGACCGCGTCGCCAACATGCGCGCCTTCGCCGCCGAGGCGCTCACGCTGCTCGATGAGCAGCTTAGTTAGCGCACCCGGTACAGCCGTACTTTCCAGTTTTGCCCGGCCGGCCCGGCGCAGATCGCGCCGTCGGTGTCGCTGCGGCAGGTGAGCTCGGCCGGCGCGTCGGTGCTGCCGTCGTCGCAGGTGGGCTTGGCGTGCAGACCCAGCTCCCGGTCGTTCCACTTCGCCGTCGCCTGGGCGTGGCAATAGAAGTTCACCTGATCGGTGCGGGTGAAGAGATAGCGGCCGCCGCCCCTGTCGTCGAAGCACCAAGTGACGGTGCCGTGGTGCTGGCCGAACGGGAAAATGTCGCTGCGCCAGCAGCCCTTCACGAAGCCCAGGCTGCCGTTCGGCTGCTCGGGCAATTGCAACGGGATGGCCGCCGGCGGACGCGGGTTCGATGTCGCGAACGGCTCGTTCGGCCGCGGATAGGGTGAAGGCCTTACAGACGGCGCGACCGTCGTCGAGCGCGGCGGCGTGTACGTCGAGGGCGGCGCGGCGCTCGGATAGCCGCCCGGCGGAACCGATGGGATGACAGGCTGGGGCGCCGGATTGGTGCCGTTGGGCCAGGTCGGGCCGGTGCCGCCGACCACGCCGCCCAGGCCGCTGCCGATTCCGGTCGAGTTGTAGACCGGGCCGCCCGGCTGCACCCCCTGCGCCACAGCCATCCCGCTCCCCAGGGCGAGGACGACGGCCGCACAACAGGCGATCCTGCGCATGGGTCTGATATCGGTCCCGCCAGCGGGAGCGTCAAGTCACGGCCGGTTCAACGGTCACTTGCTGTCAGCGGCGCGCGGGCCGTCCACCGGCGGTCATGCCGCCGTCGATCACCAGTTCCTGGCCGGTCATGTAGTTTGCAGCGTCGCTGCACAGGAACAGCACGCCGTTGGCGATGTCCTGCGCCTCGCCGACGCGAGTCAGCGGCACGACCGCCGCCGCGCGCTCCCGTGGGTCGATCGGCGCGTTGCTGCGATTGCCTGCAGCGCCGGTCGGGATCTTCTCCCAGATCGGCGTGGCGATGATGCCCGGATGCACCGAGTTGCAACGGATGTTGTCCTCGGCATGCTCCAGCGCGACCGACTTGGCGAGCAATCGCACGCCGCCCTTGGTCGCCGAATAGGCGGCCAGCCCGGGCGAGCCGCGCAGGCCGGCGATCGACGACATCAGCACGATCGAGCCGCCGCCCTGCTTCTTCAGCGCCGGGATCGCATGCTTGATCGACAGGAACACGCCGTCGAGGTTGATCGCCTGCTGGCGCTGCCAGTCGGCGAGCGTCATCTCGGCGATCGGCGCCATGATGCCGATGCCGGCATTCGCAACCATGATGTCGAGCCGGCCGAAGCGCTTCTCGGCTTCGGCGATCACGCCGGGCCAGGCCGCCTCGTCGCGCACGTCATGGCGCAGGTAAAGCGCCTTGCCGCCCGCCTTCGTTATCCGTACGACGATCTCCCTGCCGCGCAGGTCGTCGATGTCGGTGATGAGAACCGACGCGCCCTCGCGCGCCAGGGTCTCGCTGCAGGCTTCGCCAATGCCCGAGGCGCCACCGGTGACGATGGCGCCTTTCCCGGCGAGGAGACCGGCCAATCAGCGCCCCTTGAAGTTGCCGGGACGGCGCTCGGCATAGGACTTCACGCCTTCCTTGAAGTCCTCGGTCTTGCGGTTCCAGTCCTGCTCGACCAGCTCGCGCTCGGTCGCGGCTTCCGCACCGTCGGCAAAGCCGCGCCGCATGGTCTCGCGGGTCGACAGCAGGGCGAGCGGCGCCGACTCGGCGATCTCGGCGGCGAGCTTCATCGCCTCCTTGCGCACGTCGGCGAGCGGCACGCACTTCTCGGCCAGCCCCCAGGCTGTCGCCTCCTCGCCGCCGATGCGGCGGCCGGTATAGAACATCAGGTTCGCGCGCTGCTGGCCGATCAGCCGCGGCAAGGTGTAGGTGAGCGCGAAGCCGGGATGGAAGCCGAGCCGCGTGAAGTTGGCGGCGAAGCGCGCGTCGGCGCAGGTGACGCGGAAGTCGGTCATCACCGCGAGCCCGAGGCCGCCGCCGATCGCCGCGCCCTGCACCGCCGCGACCGACGGCTTCCTGGCGCGGAACAGGCGGGTCGCTTCCTTGTAGAGGTGCTTGCCGCTCTCGGCCGAGCCGGTCTGCGGCCGGTTGGCGAAGTCGGCGCCGGCGCAGAACGACTTGCCCTGCGCGCACAGCACGTAGGCGCGGATATTGATGTCCCTGTCGAACGCCTCGAAGGCGTCGGCGATCTGGTTGATCAGCGCATTGTCGAAGAAGTTGTGCGGCGGCCGCTGGATCTCGACGACGCCGACATGACCTTCGCTCGAGACGCCGATATCCTTGTAAGTGCCGCTCATGTGCTTCCCCTGCGGATTGTAACCGAGCGGCGATTTTGCCCCGCACCGGGGCGGTCCGTCGAGTTTGGGAGGGAGAACAATGCCGCAACGCGAACACCCGCCGGCGAAGCACGCGCTGGTGCTGGGCGGAGGAACCATGGGCGTGGGCATCATCGCCATGTTCCTGGCCGGCGGATGGAAGGTCGATGTCGTGTCGCGCTCCGCCTCGACCCGCGACGGTTTGCCGGCGGCGTGCGGCAAGGCGCTGGCGGCGATGGGCAAGCCTGCGGATACAGCCGGCCTGCGGACATTCGCGACCCTGCCCGAGGCCGACTGGTCGACGATCGACATCGCGGTCGAGACCGTCACCGAGGACCTCGCGCTGAAGCAGAAGCTGTTCGCCGAGATGGAGGCGCTGGCGCGGCCCGACTGTGCCCTCACCTCGAACTCGTCGAGCTTCCCGATCAGCGTCATCGGCAAGGGCCTGAAGACGCAGAGCCGCATGATGGGTCTCCACTTCTTCATGCCGGCGCACCTCATCCCGCTGGTCGAAGTCGTCAGCTCGGTCCACACCGACCCGAAGCAAGCCGAGCGTGTCGGCGCCGTCATGAAGCATCTCGGCAAGCGGCCGGTGCAGGTGCGCAAGGACGTGATCGGCTTCCTCGGCAACCGCATCCAGGGCGCGCTGATGCGCGAGGCGCTGTGGCTGATCGAGCAGGGCGTCGCCTCGCCCGAGGACATCGACGCGACGGTGAGGCTGAGCTTCGGCTTCCGCTATGCCGCCGCCGGCCCGATCGTGCAGAAGGAGCATTCGGGCTGGGACACGACCTGCGCGGTCGCCAAGATCATCTGGCCCGATCTCACCAACGCCGACGGCCCGCCGCCGGTGCTGCAGAAGAACGTCGACGAAGGCCGCATCGGCTTCAAGACCCGGCGCGGCTTCTTCGAATGGAACGACGAGAGCATGGCGAGGGAGCGCGCGCGCTACGAACGCGCGCTGCGCAAGTGCCTCGAGATCTTCAAGGAGGAAGGGATCGTCTGAGCGCTTTCAGGGCCGGCCCGTCCGGATGGGCGAAAGCCTAGGCTGCACGCCCCCGGCCGCGACCGCCGCCGAAGCGGCGCTTGTGCCACTGCGGACGGGCTTCCTGTCCCTGCGGGCGATCGCCGTGAGGACGATCGCCACGGGAACGGTCGGCGCGATGATGGTACTCGCGCTGCGGCTGCCCCTCGCGGGACGGCTGGTCGCGATAGTCGCCCTGCACCCACCGGCGGTCGCCGTCCTGGCGCGGAGCGTCGTTGCGATGAGGGTGCTGACCACCGTGACCACGATCAGGCCCACGCTTTCCGCGCGGCTCGTGACCGCGATGCTCGGAACCGCGATGCTCCGAACGATGGCCGCCGCGAGGACCGCGATGACCACGGCTTTCACCGCGACGCTCGCTCTGCGCCTCGTGCTGCGCCTGCTGCTGCGGCGGCGCGGTCTGCGGCAGGTCCTCGTTGGCCGGGACCTGCAGCACGGCGAGGCGCTGGTTGGTCAGGCGCTCGATGCTCTTGAGCTGACCGCGCTCGCTGCCGTCGCAGAACGACAGCGCCACGCCCGAGGCGCCGGCACGCGCGGTGCGGCCGATGCGATGGACGTAGCTCTCGGCCTCGGCCGGCAGCTCGTAGTTGATGACGTGCGTGACGCCCTGCACGTCGATGCCGCGCGCCGCGAGGTCGGTCGCCACCAGCACGCGGGCACGGCCGCGGCTGAAGGCGTCGAGCGCGCGCTGGCGCGCATTCTGCGACTTGTTGCCGTGGATCGCCTCGGACGAGACGCCGGTCTTCTCCAGCGCCTCGGCGACACGGTTGGCGCCGCGCTTGGTGCGGGTGAAGACGATCACGCGCTCGAGCGCCGCGTCCGCCAGCAGGTAGCTGAGCAGCGCGCGCTTGGAGGCGGCGTTGACGAAGTACACGCTCTGGTCGATGCGCTCGACCGTGCGGCCCTGCGGCGCGATCTCGACCCGTTCGGGCTGGTTCAGCACGTCGGCGGCGAGCTTCGCCACGTCGGGCGGCATGGTGGCGGAGAACATCAGCGTCTGGCGCTGCTTGCTCACCGAACCGACGATGCGGCGCACGTCCTTGATGAAGCCCATGTCGAACATGCGGTCGGCCTCGTCGAGCACCAGGAAGGTGACGTTCCCGAGCTTGACGTTGCCGCGCTCCATCAGGTCGAGCAGGCGGCCCGGCGTGGCGACCAGGATGTCGACGCCGCGGTTGAGCGTCTCGACCTGGCGGCCGAAGCCCAGCCCGCCGATCACCATGCCGACGCGCAGGCCGAGGCCGCGGCCATAGGCATCGAAGCTGCGCACGATCTGGACCGCGAGCTCGCGGGTCGGCGCCAGCACCAGGGCGCGCGGGCTCTTCGGGATGGCCCGCTGCCTGTCGGCGGCGAGATGCTGCAGCACGGGCAGCGCGAAGGCCGCGGTCTTGCCGGTACCGGTCTGGGCGATGCCCAGCACGTCGCGGCCCTGCAGCAGCAGGGGAATGGTGCGGGCCTGGATGGGAGTCGGGGTTTCGTAGCCGGTGGCGCTCAGCGCACGCAGCAGCGGCTCGGCCAGTCCGAGGTCCGCGAAAGACACGTTGTTCAAGAAAATACTTTCATACTTCGGCCTGCTCACTGGCGCGGCAGTGGCGGCTCTTGCTTCTGGGAGATTGTCTCGGGATGAAGCGCCCCGTTGGTCCAGTCGGGACCGTTTCGGGCGCGTCGCGCAATCGCGAGAAACCTTGTCGAACTCGCTGCTTGCGAGTTGCCGCGTATATGACGGTGCATTGCGGCCGAGTCAAGGCGCACTGAACCGGCCGCATACAAACGTTCGGAATCGCGCGCGAAGCAGGCTCAGACGCGCCGATAGTTGCGCGCCGGTTTTGACGGCTGCTCGATTGTTCCAGATGCATCGGGTTCGTGGCGAGGCGTCGACAGGCCGCGCCGCGTCGTACCCACCAGCGCCTTGCGCATCAGCCAGTCGGTCGCCGGATCGACCTCGGCGAACAGCCGGACCTCGCCGCCGCTCAGCATCGCCGCCGGCACGCCGTCCTGCACCAACAGCCGGTTGCCCGCGAGGGCGGCGAGCCGCGGTCCCGGCGTCAGGATGCCCGCGAGATTGAGCGGATCGGCGCCCGACACCACCAGCCATTCGTTGTCGTGAGGGTGGCGCCGCACCTCGCGCAGCGAGCCGATCGCTTCCGGCAAGGCAAACTGCTCGCCGGTAAAGCCGGCGACGAAGCGTCCGCCGCGAATCTCGCCGCGGCTCTCCAGCCGGCGATAGACGCGCAGCAGCTCGCGCCACGGCGGCAGCCACGGCGATTCGCGCTCCAGCATGCGCCAGAACACCACGCCGTAGCGCTTGAGCAGCGTGCGCGCCACGTGCTCGACGGCGGCGGCGTCATCGGCGGCGGACGGCCGCACCGGCGACCAGCGGCCGGACTCCTCCATGCCATGCACGGCGCGGCGGCGACGGCGGCCGCCCGGCCGGCGCTCGCTGACCGGGACCAGGAGAGTCCTGAGGCCGGCGAAGCTGTCGGACGTGACGAGGCCCAGAGCGACCAGCTCGGCCAGAGCCTCCTCGACATGCGTGCGCAACAGGCCGCAATGCTGGACCAGCTCGTCGAAGAACGAAGCGCCATTGGCGGTCACGAAGTCGAGCACCGCGCGCGCCTTGGCGCTGGGGCGCGCCTCCTCGGCGGGCAGCAGCGAGCGCCACAGCGCGACGTGGCGGCGCGGCGACAGGGTGATCGGCGTGGTGCGGACCGGCGCGGTGCGGCGCTCGGCATCGCTGCGCCCGCCGCGCGAGCGCAGCCGCGTCCAGGCCGCCTGTCCCGCCAGGCACCGAGCATCGAGCCAGTGCGGCGCATAGTCGGCGATGCGGGTCGGCAGGATCTCGCTCTCCCACGCCGCCGCCGCTGCACCGAAGCCTTCGAGCTGCTCGATGACGACCTCGAGCGCTTTCGCGCCCTCCATCCGCGCCTCGGGCGCGACGTGCTGCCAGCGGAACAGGAAGCGCAGGAAGTCGCGCGCGGCGACCGGCTCGATCTCGGCGCGCAGCCGCTTGATCGTGTAGCGATGGATGCGCGCCAGCAGGCGGCGCTCGCACCATTCGTCCGAGGATGCCCCGGCCGAGAAGCGGCCGCGCATGGCGAAGCCTTCCGCCTCGAGAGTAGCGAGTCCGGCTGTGATGTCGAGCCCGAGCGGCGCGGCCAATGCCATCGTCGTCGCCGGCCCCAGCCCTTCGAGCCGGCCGCGCAGGAGCTCGACCAGCGCCGCGTCGCTCGAAACGGATTTGTCGACGCCGGCCGGCGCCTCGATCACGGGCTCGGTCGCCAGGCCGGGCCACAGCGCTCGGAAGAGCGACAGCCGCTCCGCCGCGATCCAGACCGGTGGCCCGCCACGCGCGATTCGTGCCGCCCGTTTCTGGCCCGCGAGATCGGCCAGCCAGCCGCGCCACCCGGCATTCGCCTCGATCTCGGCGTCGGTCAGGAAGCCCAGCCAGACCAGCGCGTCGTGCAGCTCGTCGGCGTTCGCGGCGTCGGGCCACACCTCGGCCTTCACGCGCTCGATCGCCTCGGGGTCGAGCTGGCCCAGCTCTTCCGCCTGCTCGGGCGTGAGCCAGCGCCGCGCCATCACCGCCTGGGTGCGTCGTTCCTCGAGCGGTGCATCGTCGAGGAAGGCATAGGGCCGCGCCGACAGCACCTCGATCGCGAGCGGCGACGGCTGGGTGAGCTCGCGCGTCACCACCCGGATCGCGCCCGATTCGATGCCCTTCAGCAACCGCTTGAGGCCGTCGAGGTCCATCGCCTCGTGCAGGCAGTCGTGCAGCGCCTGGCTGACCAGCGGATGGTCGGGAATCTCGCGGTCGCCGGGCAGGTTCTCGGCGCAGGCGATCTGGTCGGGGAACACGGCACCGACGAGGTCCTCGGCCTGCATGCGGATGAGCTGCGGCGGCACCCTGCGACCGGCCCGGAAGCGCGGCAGGGCGAGCGATACGCCGCTCACCCAGCGCCAGCGCGTGTTGAACATCGGCGAATCGAGCACTGCCTGGGTCAGCACGCCGTCCACCGAGTTCGAGTTCAGGTAGCGCGGGACGCTGGCGAGATCGAAGCTGTGCGCCTCGGTGAGCGAGATGACGATATTGTCCTCGGTCGCCGCCGCCTGGATCTCGAAGTTGAACGTGGCGCAGAAGCGCTTGCGCAAGGCCAGGCCCCACGCGCGGTTGAGCCGGCTGCCGTAGGGCGAATGCACGACGAGCTGCATGCCGCCCGACTCGTCGAAGAAGCGCTCGAGCACGATCGTCTCGCAGGTCGGCAGGCAGCCCAGCGCGCCGAACCCCGCACGCAGATAGTCGACGAGCTGCTCGGCGGCGGATTGCTCCGGTGCGAGCTCCTCGGTCAGCCAGCACAGCACCTTCGCGCCGGTCGGATCGAGGCGCAGGCGGCGCTCGACGTCGGCGCGGAAGCGCGACACCGACGCCGACAGCGCACCGCTGCGGCCGGGCGCCTCGCCGAGCCAGAACGGGATGGTCGGCGCCTGGCCCTGCGCATCCTCGACGCGTACCGTGCCGCGCTCGACGCGCTGGATCTTGTAGCTGCGGTTGCCGAGCTGGAAGACGTCGCCGGCCAGGCTCTCGACCGCGAAGTCCTCGTTGACGCTACCGATGACGTTGTTCTCGGGTTCGAGCAGCACCTGGTAGTCGGCGTTGTCGGGAATGGTGCCACCGGCGGTGATCGCCGTCATGCGCGCCCCGCGACGGCCGCGCAGCAGACGGTTGACCGCGTCGTGATGGATCAGCGCGCCGCAACGGCCGCGCCGGGTGTTGAAACCCTCGGCCAGCATGGCGACGATCGGATCGAACTCCTCGCGCCGGAGCTTGCGGTACGGCCAGGCGCGGCGCATCAGAGCGAACAGATCGTCCTCGCTCCATTCCTGCGCCGCGACCTCGGCCACGATCTGCTGCGCCAGCACGTCCATCGGCTGGCCGGGAATCTCCAGGCGATCGAGCTCGCCGCGACGGACCGCGTCGAGCAGCGCGGTGCATTCGACGAGATCGTCGCGCGACAGCGGGAACAGCCGACCCTTGGGCGTGCCGCCGACCGTGTGGCCGGAGCGGCCCACCCGCTGCAGGAAGCTCGCGATCGAGCGCGGCGAGCCGAGCTGGCAGACCAGGTCGACGTCGCCGATGTCGATGCCGAGCTCGAGCGAAGCGGTCGCGACCAGCGCCTTGAGCTTGCCGTGCTTCAGCCGCTGCTCGGCGTCGAGCCGATGCTCCTTGGCGAGGCTGCCGTGGTGAGCGGCGACGTTGGCCTCGCCGACCAGCTCGGACAGTCGCTTGGTGACGCGCTCGGAGAGACGCCGCGTGTTGACGAAGATGAGCGTCGTGCGGTGCTGCTCGACCAGCGCGGCGAGCCGTCGATAGACCTGCTCCCAGACCTCATGCGACATCACGCCGTCGAGCGGCGATTCGGGCACCTCGATCGCGAGATCGCGCTCGCGCTTGTGGCCGGAATCGACGATGGCGCAGTCGCCGGCCTTATCGCCACTGGCCGCGCCGACCAGGAAGCGGCCAACCTCCTCGATCGGGTTCTGCGTCGCCGACAGGCCGATGCGCAGCAGCTTGCCGCCGCACAAGGCGTTCAGGCGTTCGAGGGACACGGCGAGATGACTGCCGCGCTTGTTGGGCGCCACCGCGTGGATCTCGTCGACGATCACCGTGCGCGTCGTCGCCAGCATCTTGCGGCCCGATTCGGAGCCGAGCAGGATGTAGAGCGATTCCGGCGTGGTGACGACGATGTGCGGCGGCCGCCGGTTCATCTTCTGCCGCTCGCCCGCCGGCGTGTCGCCGGTGCGGACCCAGGTGCGGATGCCGACGTCGGGCAGGCCCTGCCGCTTCAGGTTCTCGCGGATGCCGGCGAGCGGCTCCTGCAGGTTCTTCTGGATGTCGTTTGACAGCGCCTTGAGTGGCGAGACGTAGACGACCTGCGTCTCGTCCTTGAGCTCGCCGGCGATGCCCTGGCGCACCAGGTCGTCGATCGCGGCCAGGAAAGCCGCGAAGGTCTTGCCCGAGCCGGTCGGCGCGGCGATCAGCGCGTGCCGGCCCGCCTTGATCAGCGGCCACGCCTCCGCCTGCGCCGGCGTCGCGCGGGCGAATCGGGTCTCGAACCAGTCGGCGACGGCCGGGTGAAACAGGGACTTCAGATCCATGGTGCAGGAATCGCTCGTGAATGTGGTATCGCCGCGGCCGGAATCAACGAGCCGCCACGGGACTGCCATCGACTGCCAATCGGCGTGGCAGCGATTCGGTGCAAACGGGCCAACGTTTTAGGCGCTTCCCGCCACTCTGCCCGCACCCCTCCCCTCCCTCCGCGAAAACCCCTGAAGACCGTCCGCTCATTCGTCATGCAGGCGACTCTGCACCACTGCACGCCCAACACCTATTACGGGCATTGGCCGCGCTCTTTCATCCGAAAATCAGAGGCCAAATCGCGGGCCAATGCCCAAGTCGAGGGTCAGCAGCGGGAGCTTATCCACATAGGTAAGACCGTCGTCCCGACCGAAGCCGAGCGAAGCGAGGCGCAGCGGAGGGACTTTTTTTCAGCGATTAGCGGCCAACCGTCGAAAAAAGGTCCCTCCACTCCGCTTCGCTCCGGTCGGGACGACGGCTGGGGGCGCGCCACTCCGTGGCGCGTCATGTTCTTCCGGACCGCGGACCCCTGGCCTGAGCGGAGCCGAAGGCTCCAGGTCCGCTCATGATTCTGATGCGGGCCTGGAGGCCCGCGGTCCACATGAGGATGAGAAGACGCGCCACGGAGTGGCGCGCCCCCAGCGGAAGACTACCGCCGCTTGCGCAGGAGCTTGCCGGGCAGGTTGCCGGTGGGCTCGTTGTCGCGCAGCAGGACCTGGCCGTTGACGATGGTGGCGGCCATGCCGTCGCACTTCTGCTTCAGGCGCTTGGCGCCGGCCGGCAGGTCGGTCACGACCTCCGGCATGCGCGCGTTGATGGTGTCGGGATCGAACACGACGATGTCGGCCGCGAGGCCCTCGCGCAGCAGCCCGCGGTCGTGGAAGCCGAACTGGGTGGCGCTGTCGCAGGTCAACATCTTCACCGCCTCCTCCAGCGTGAAGGCCTGCTTCTCGCGCACCCAGTGGCTGAGCAGATGGGTCTGCAGCGAGGAGTCCATGATCTGCGAGACATGGGCGCCGGAGTCGGAGAAGGTCACGACCGAGCGCGGATGCTTCATCAGCTCCAGCGCCTCGGCCTGGTCCTCGTTGGCGACCGGCTGGATCATGAAGAACTTGAGGTCGCGCTCGAGCGCCATGTCGATCATCAGCTCGACCGGATGGGTGTTCTTCATCCGCGCCAGCTCGGCCATCGACTTGTGCGGGCCCTTCATGTCGGTCAGCGCATAGATGTAATCCCACTGCGGCGGCCGCGCCTCGGCGCCGGCGACATGGGCCGGGCCGTCGTACGGCCGCGACGCGATCTCGACCAGCTTCTTGCGCTTCTCCGGATCGAGCAGCCACTGCTTCTTCTCGCTGAGCGGCAGGTTGCGCATGTCGCGCCACATCTCCCACTTGTCGAACGGAAGCTGGGTCTCGAACGACAGCAGGACGTTCAGCGACCGGCTGTGCACCTGGGCGAACATGCGCCCGCCCTCGCGGTTGGTGCGCTCGATGATGTCGAAGGTGGTGCGCCAGGCGCCCGGATTGTTGCGCCGGCTGAACAGGCCGAAGGTGATCGGCCGGCCGCTCTCGATGGCGAGCTTGCTCAGGCCCTCGTAGTAGGCGCGCGCCTTGTGGCCGTCGGCGCCGCGCGGCTCGCCCGCGACCTCGACCATGCCGCCGCCCATCGACTTCACCAGCGATTCGAACTCGTGCCAGGTGGCGAGCCGGCTCGCGACCGGCTTGTCGTCCGAGGTCTGGTGCGCGACCGAGCGGGTGGTCGAGAAGCCGTGCGCGCCGGCGGCGATCGCCTCCTGCGTGTGATGGATCATCGCCTCGAGGTCGTCGTCGGTCGCCTCGTCGGTGAAGGCGCGCTGGCCCATCACATGGGTGCGGATCGCGCAGTGACCGACATAGCCCGCGTAGTTGATGCCCTTGGGCAGCGAATCGAGCACGTCGAGGAACTGCGGGAAGGTCTCCCAGCGCCACTTGATGCCGGCCTTCATGGCATCGCGGCTGATGTCCTCCGCGCGCTCCAAATTGCGCATCACGAGGTCGGCTTCGTCGGCGCGGCAGGGCGCCAGGGTGAAACCGCAATTGCCCATCACCACCGAGGTGACGCCCTGGAAACACGAGCTGGTGCCGATCGGATCCCAGAAGATCTGCGCGTCCATATGGGTGTGGCCGTCGACGAAGCCCGGTGCAACGACACGCCCCTCGGCATCGAGGGTCTCTTTCGCACTCACCCCGTTGAGGCGGCCGATCTCGGCGATCTTGCCGTCCTTCACGCCCACGTCGCCGCGGTAACGCGGCAGTCCCGAACCGTCGACGATCATGCCGTTCCTGACGACCAAGTCGAAGCCCATATCGACCTCCGTGTGTGCCGCGCGACCGCTACGCGCTCGCGCCATGGTCGAATGCCATGGCGGACCTCCGGTGTGATCCGTAGGATAACTCAACGAAAAGGCGAGGAAACCATGGAATTCGGCGTTTTGTTCACCTCCCATCCGAATCCCAAGGAGGAGCCCTATCCGCACCGCGGGGTCCACGCCCGCACAACGGAAGAAGTGATCGAGGCCGAGCGGCTGGGCTACGACACCGCCTGGATCGCCGAGCACCACTTCGCCACCAGCTACGGCATCATGCCGGACTGCTTCGCCTACATGGCGTATCTCGCGGCCAAGACCAGCAAGATCAACATCGGCGCCGCGGTGATCACGCTGCCGCTGTACGACCCGATCCGGGTGGTCGAGAACGCCTCGTTCGTCGACATCCTGTCGAACGGCCGCGTCCGGCTGGGCGTCGGCTCGGGCTACCGTCCCTACGAATTCGTCGGTCTGGGCAAGGACTTCGAGGGCCGGCGCGACATGGTCGAGGAGGCGATCGGGCTGATGTTCGACGCCTGGCACCGCCATCGCTGGGACCACAAGGGCAAGTATTTCAGCGGCACGGTGCAGGGCGATTTCGAGATGCTGCCGCATCCCGTCCAGATGCCGCACCCGCCGCTCTACATGGCGGGCGGCACCGATCGCTCGATCGGCTATTCCGGCCGCAACGGTTTCGGCCTGATGCTGTCGACCCTGCCGGGCGTCGAGACGCTGGCGGCGCAGACCGCGCTCTACAAGCGCGAGCTTGCAAGAGCGAGCGAGGAGCGGCGCAAGAATCCGGCGGCAGGCAACATCGACATCGCCCGCTGGGTCTACATCGCCGACAGCGACAAGGAAGCGCGCGCCGATACCGAGGAGGCGATCGTCAGGCACATCAGCCACTTCGGCGGCACGGGCACCAGCGGCTATCTCGGCTCGGTGTCGGAGAAGGGCAGCGCGATCAACTACGACGACCTGCTGGCGACGACGCTGCTGCACGGCTCGGCCGAGACGGTGATCGCCCGCCTGCGCGAGATGCAGGCGCGCACCGGCATGACCTCGCTGTTGCTGCACTACCCGCCGTACTACGGCCACGACAAGGCGATGAAGAGCCTGCGCCTGTTCGCCGAGCGCGTGATGCCGGCGTTCCGGCCGCCGGCAAGACGGGCGGTGGCGGCTGAATAATCTTGCCCTCCCCAGTCTTCTGGGGAGGTGTCAGCGTCTTACGCTGACGGAGGGGGCAAGGCTCATGACCCCTCCGTCGCCGTGTGACGGCGACACCTCCCCAGAAGACTGGGGAGGGCGAAGACCAGCATGAATCGCACCGCGCTCGGCGCGCTGCTCACCATGTTCGCCATGCTGTGCTTTGCCAGCATGGACGCGATCAGCAAGTGGCTGGTGGCCGATTATGCGGTGACGCAGATGATGTGGATCCGCTCGGCGCTGTTCTTGCTGTTCGCCTCGATCGTGGTGCGCAAGCAGGGCCTGCGCGCGGCGCTGCGCAGCGCGCGGCCCGGCCTGCAGATCGTGCGTTCGCTGGTGGCGATCGTGGAGGGCGCGGCGTTCGTGCTGGCCTTCCGCTACCTGCCGCTCACCGACACGCATGCGGTGGCCGCGACCTCGCCGCTGATCGTGATCGCGCTCGGCGTGCTGTTCCTCGGTGAGCGCGCAGGCCGCGCGCGCTGGCTCGCCGTCGCGGCGGGCTTCGCCGGCGTGATGCTGATCGTGCGGCCCGGCTTCCGCTCCATCGACTGGCCGCTCTTCATTCCGCTCGCCGGTGCGCTGCTGTGGGCGAGCTATCAGCTGCTGACGCGGCTCAGCGCCCGCTTCGATACGCCGGACACCAGCCTGGCCTGGTCGGCGCTGGTCGCCTTCATCGCCACCTGCTTCGTCGGCCCGTTCGAATGGACCTGGCCGACGCCCACCGCTTGGGCGCTGATGGTCGTGATCTCCCTCCTCGGCGCGGTCGCGCACTACGCCCTGATCAAGGCGCTCGACTACGCCGACGCGGGCGCCGTGCAGCCCTACAGCTACACGCTGCTGGTCTGGGCAACGTTGCTCGGCTGGCTGGTGTTCGGCGACATCCCGGACGGCTGGACGATTTTCGGTGCGGCGATCGTGGTGGGAAGCGGCCTCTACACCTGGCACCACGACTGGTGCACCGCCAGCCTGGCGAGGCCGGCAGACCAGCTCGACGGCGCACCTTGTCCAGGGGTAAGGTCAGCCAGGAGATATCGATGAGCATCGCCCTGGAAATGACCGCGCCGCTCGCAGATCGGCCGCGGTTCCGGCTGTCGCTCCTTGTCGCTGCGGCCATCGTTTGCGCAGCCGTGAGCACGCAACTCTTGCCCGTGAAGATGGACGCAATTTCGGAATTTCCGGTCCCGATCTGCGCCGCCGATGCCTCGTCCGGCTCGTCGCTCAACAAGGTGGAGCTGGTCAGCTCGTACGCGATACCGGACATGCCCGGCAAGAAAGTGACGGTTGTCCGGGTGACCTACGGACCGGGCGGCTTCACGCCGCCGCACCGTCATGGCGGTACGGTGACGGCCTACATCACCAAGGGCCGCATCAGGTCACAACTCAACGATGGCCCGGTGGAGATATTCGACGTCGGTCAAACGTTCTTCGAGCCGCTGGGCACGATCCATAACGTCTCGGCCAACGCGAGCAACACCGAGTGGGCCGAATTGATTGCCGTTTTCGTCGCTGACGAAGGGGCACAGCTGACCACCCTTCTCGACCCTTGAAGACGACGCCGAGGACGGCTAGCGCGGCCACGCCCTGAGGTTCACCAGGCCGCCGTCGATCGGCAGCGTGATGCCGGTGACCCAGCGCGATTCGTCCGACGCGAGGTAGACCGCGCCGTAGGCGATGTCCCAGGCGGTGCCCTCGGTCTGCATCGGCACCATCTTCCTGCGCCGCTCGCGCGCCTCGGGACCGAGATGGGCCACCATCGGCGTGTGCACCGAGCCGACGACGATGCAGTTGGCGCGGATGTTCCGGGTCGCATAGTCGGCGGCGACCGACTGGGTGAAGCCGTGCAGGCCGGCCTTCGCCGTCGAGTAGGCGACCGCGCCCTGGCTGCCCATCAGGCCGACCGCGCCCGCGATCGACGACACCATGATCACCGAGCCGCCGCCGCTCTCCTTCATGCGCGGCAGGCAGGCCCTGGTGCACAGCATGGTGGTGGTGAGGTTGGCCTCGATCACCTTGTGCCAGTCCTCGAGCGTGACCGTCTCGGGCGTACCCGGCGCACCGATGCCGACGTTGTTGTGCAGGATGTCGAGCCGGCCGTACGTCTTCATGGCGTGTGTCGCCATCGCCTCGCAGACGTCGGGCCTGGCGACATCGCCCGCGAACACCGAGGCCTCGCCGCCCTCGCCCTCGATCTGCTTCGCGAGCTTCTCCGCCCGCTCGGCGCTGCGGTTGACCAGCACCACCTTGGCGCCCTCGCGCGCGAACAGGATGGCCGTCGCCATGCCGTTGCCCACGCCCTCGCCGCGCGGCGCCGCACCCGTCACCACCGCGACCTTGCCCCTCAGCCGATCCGCCATTTCAATCTCCTCCCGCGCAATGCTATGGGGTCGCTTCATGGCCAGCAACGACACCTTCGAGGGCGGCTGCACCTGCCGGCACGTCCGCTACCGCATCAAGTCCCGGCCGCTGTTCGTCCATTGCTGTCACTGCACCTGGTGCCAGCGCGAGACGGGCTCGGCCTTCGCGCTCAACGCCATGATCGAGGCCGACCGGGTCGAGCTCACCGCGGGCGAGGTCGAGCGGGTCGACACGCCGTCGGCGAGCGGCAAGGGCCAGAAGATCTGGCGCTGCCCGCAATGCCGGGTCGCGCTGTGGAGCAACTACTCGGGCTCGGGCGACAAGGTGCGGTTCATGCGCGTCGGCACGCTCGACGACCCAGCCGCAATGCCGCCCGACATCCACATCTTCACCTCGACCAAGCTGCCCTGGGTCGTGCTGCCCGAGGGCGCCAAGGTCGTGTCGGAGTTCTACAAGCCGCGCGAGATGTGGCCGAGGGAAAGCCAGGAGCGGTTCGCGGCCCTCAGGGCCAAATGACGCCGCAGACACGCGACAAGCTCCTGCACGCCGGCGCCAGGCCCGTCATCGCCGCCTTGGCCCAGCGCGGGCTGAAAGGCCGGGCGATCACCAGGCTGCCGCCGGCCGATCCGTTCGCCGGCACGGTCGCGCTGACCGTCGAGGCCTGCCGCGCCGGCGGCGTGCTGGTGGCCGACCTCGCCGCCCCGGCCGCGGACCGCTTGCGCCAGCGCGGCCTCTCGATCGTGGCGCGCCGCGACCTGCGCGGGCTGCGGCCCGAGGCGGGCGACGGGCTGCTGCGCGACCGCGACAGCCTGGTCGTGATCCCGGCGGCGCTGGTCGAGGAAGTGGCCGAGGCCGCGGCCGAAGCGGCCGCCTTCGAGGAATTCACCGCCGACCAGGTGGCGCAAGGCGGCGGCGTGTACGGCCTGCACATCCCGAGCGGCGAGCGGGCGAAGCAGGCCTTCGCCCAGTGGCGGCGGCTGAAGGGTAAGTAACCGTCGTCCCGACCGGAGCGCGAAGCGCGAAGTGGAGGGACCTCTTTTCAACGCTCAGCCGCAAATCGCAGAAAAAAGGTCCCTCCACTGCGCCTCGCTTCGCTCGGCTTCGGTCGGGACGACGGTTTCAGGGCTTCTTCCAGTAATCGGGCAGCTTCGCGGCCAGCCACCGCGCAAGGGCCACGTTCACGTCGACCGGCTTCTCCTGCGCCATCCAGTGGCCGGACTTCACCACGACCTCGGTGAGGTCGGCGCAGTCACGGCGCATCGGCTCGGCGAGGCGCGAGGTCATGGTCTCGCAGGTCGTGTCGTAGGCGCCATGCAGGAACAGCACCGGCATGGCGAGCCTGCCGTCGTTCGCTGCGCGCTTGGCGTAGGCGCCGTTCGCCTCGTTGTTCATGTACCAGGCGTCCGGCCCGAAGAAGCCGTTGCGGGTCAGCGCCGCCGTGTAGGCCTCGAGGTCCTGCTCCGTGAGGACGTCGCCATCGCGCGGCAGGTCGGGCCATGGCCCGCCGCCGAACCAGCCGCCCTGCCTGCGGATCGAGGCGGTGAAGGCCGGCTTGCCGACCGCCTCCGGATTGCCCTTGCGGAACAGGGTTTTCACAGTGTTGCGGACATTGGCCTCGAAGGCCTTGTGCGCCTTCTCGAAGTTCTCGAAGTAGAAATACTGGTAGTCCCACTGGCCAACCGGGTACTCCGCCTCGGGATAGAGGTTCCGGTCGATCAGCGGCAGCCGCTCGTCGAGCGTGAAGCCCTTGATGTACGGCACGCACAGGCTTGCCACGCCGACCGTCTTGTCGGGATGGTGCGCCGCCATGTTCCACACCACCGGGCTGCCCCAGTCATGGCCGATCCACACGGCCTTGTCCCGGCCGAGCGACGCCAGCAGCTCGAGCATGTCCTGCACGATCAGCTCCTGCGCGAAGTCCTCGTGGCGGGGGTAGGTGCTCGAGCGGCCGTAGCCGCGCATGTCGGGCGCCACGCAGCGGAAGCCGAGCGCCGCGAACGCCGGCAGCTGGTGCCGCCACGACAGCGAGAGCTCGGGCCAGCCATGGCAGAACACCAGCAGCGGTCCATCCTGCGGGCCGCAGGCGAGGGTGCCGGTGGTGTGGCGGTC
Organism: Pseudomonadota bacterium; assembly: GCA_018240745.1. Lineage (GTDB taxonomy): Bacteria > Pseudomonadota > Alphaproteobacteria > Reyranellales > Reyranellaceae > Reyranella. Next base: position 46,609 of record JAFEFF010000196.1, on the reverse strand, counting down.
GGTCTTGACCGTGTGTTCGGTGACGGGGAAGGTCATGGCTGGAGGTTCCATGAACATCGATACCGGGACAACTGAACTTTTGTGTGCCGTGCGTGAGGGGGTGGCGGTCATCACCCTCAACCGGCCGGAGGCGCGCAACGCGATGTCGCCCGACCTGACGACGGCGCTGCGCGCCCAGATCAGGGAACGCGCCGAGGACGAGAGCGTGGGCGCGCTGCTGATCACCGGCGCCGGCACCGCGTTCTGCTCGGGCGGCGACGTCAAGGCGATGGGCGGCCGCGGCCCGCGCGGGCAGATGACGTTCGAGGAACGCCTGTCCGACTTGCGGTGGCGCCAGACCAACCTGACCGGCGCGCTGTTCGCGGTGCGCAAGCCGACGGTCGCGGCGCTGCCCGGCGCCGCCGCCGGCGCGGGCCTCGCGATCGCGCTCGCCTGCGACATGCGGATCGCGGCGAAATCGGCGTTCTGTGCCACCGGATACGCGCGCATCGGCCTGTCGGGCGACTACGGCATCGCGTGGTTGATGACCCGCGCGGTCGGGCCGATGCGGGCGCGCGAGCTGATGCTGACCGCCGAGCGCGTCGATTCCGAGCGCTGCGAGCGGATCGGCCTGGTGAATCGCGTGGTCGACGATGCCGGGCTGCAGGACGAAGCCTTTGCGCTCGCCAGGTCATTGGCCGAGGGTCCGCGCATCGCCTACCGCAACATCAAGGACAATCTCGACGAGGCGCCGTTCATCGACTACCCGACCGCGATGCACCGCGAAGCCGAGCGCCTGGTTGCCGCCTCGCGCACCGCCGACCACAAGGAAGCGGTCGCCGCCTTCGTCGAGAAGCGCAAGCCGGTGTTCAAGGGGCGTTAGAGCACTGAACTAATCCCGATCGGGTGCGCCCAACGGGAAGAGCGGACGGAAGGGCCGCGCTTCGTCGACCGCTCGGGCAAAGGACGGGCGCTTCAGCAAACGTGCCCTGTAGGCACCGAGGTTGGGGAACCGAGCACCGATCGGCTGCACCCAGTCGGCATAGAAGAGCGACGGAGCGGCGGCACAGTCGGCCATCGTGAAGGTGTCTCCCGCCGCCCACTCACGCCTCTTCAATTCCTTCTCTAGCCAGCCATAGGCGACGTCGAGCCGCGCCCGCGCATCGGTCACGCCCCTGGGATCGCGCTCGTTCTCCGGGCGTAGCTTGTCGCCCACGATCTTTTGCATCGGTGTCATGACGTAGAGGTCGAAGAATCGATCGAGCAGACGCACCTCGAGCGAGGGCACGAGGTGAGGCGCGATATGCTCGATGATGATGCTCGACTCGATCACCGGCGTGCCGTCGTCGACCAGCACCGGCATCAACCGTACCGGCCACAGGCTGGCCAGCTCACCCCACGCCTCGGCGTTGTCCAGGACGCGCCAGGTGAAGGGAGTGGCGTTCTCGTAGAGCGCGATCAGGACTTTTTGCGTGTAGGACGAGAAGGGATGACCGTGCAGTACCAGCGCCATGGCGACCTCACTTATTACTTAACCTATTGGTTAGGTATAAGCCGGTCCCTGCGGTGTCAACCGGGTTCCGCGGCGTTAGTCTTGCGCTGGGGGCGCGCCATGGTTTGTTTCGACCACGAAGAACGCGCCCCTTGCGTGACGCGCGCCCAGCTCAAGACACCCTTACCGCGCGCTTGCCGCGGTTGGTGCCCTCGAACAGGCCGATCAGCGCCTCGGGCGCCCTTTCGAGGCCATCGAGGATGTCGAGCTCGGCCTTGAGGCGGCCCTCGGCGATCCACCGTGCCAGCCGGGCCTCGGCCTCGGCGCGGCGGTCGTAGAAATCCATGACGATGAAGCCTTCGAGGCGCAGGCGCTTCACGACCACCAGGCCTGGCACGGTCAGCGGCCCGGGGCCCGGCTTCTCGACATCGTATTGCGAGACGTTGCCGCAACAGGCGACGCGGCCGCGCAGGTTCATCAGCGACAGCGCCATGTCGAGCACCGGCCCGCCGGTGTTGTCGAAATAGACGTCGATGCCGTCGGGGCATGCCGCCCGCAGCGCACGAAAGGCGTTGTCCGACTTGTAGTCGACCGCCGCGTCGAACCCGAGCTCGCGCGTGAGCCAGTCGCACTTTTCCTTGCCGCCCGCCGTGCCGACGACGCGGCAGCCGGCGATCCTGGCGATCTGGCCGACCATGGAGCCGACCGCACCGGCCGCCGCCGAGACCAGCACGGTGTCGCCCGGCCTGGGCTGGCCGATCTCGAGCAGGCCGAAATAGGCCGTGAGGCCGGTGACGCTGAGCGGCCCGATCAGCAATTCGATCGGCGCATCGACGGTGCGCTTCGTCAGCCGCCGCGCCGGCACCGCGGCATAGTCCTGCCAACCCCAATCGCCTTCGACGATGTCGCCCTTGGCCAGGCCGGAAACCCTGGACTCGACGACCACGCCGACCGCGAAGCCGTTCATCACCTCGCCGGGCTGCAGCGCGTCGCGGTAGGTCTTGCCCATCATCCAGGCCCGGTTGGCCGGATCGAGCGACAGCAGGCGCGTGCGCACCAGCGCCTCGCCCGGCTGCGGCTGCGGGATCGCCGTCTCGCGCCACTGGAAGGTGTCGGGCGTGATCTTGCCCCTGGGCTGCCGGGCGTAGAGCCATTGGCGATTCATGTGATCCTCCTATCTTGCCGGACCGCAGGCGTCCCGCCCGCTCAAGATCATGAGGCGGGCGGGACGCCCGCGGTCCGGCAAGAGGTCAGTCTCTGTAGTTCGCGGCGCGCTTCTGCAGGTTCGACGCGACGGCCTCGAGCTGGTTGGGCGAGCCGATTAGCTTCTGCTGCTCGACCGATTCGGCCATCAGGCCGGTCGCGGCATCGACAGCGACTGCATCGTTCAGCAGGCGCTTGGCGGCGCGGATCGCGTCGGGGCTCTTGGCGGCAATCTCCTTCGCCGTCTCCAGCGCCGCCAGGCGCGGGTCGGCGACGATGCGCGTCACCAAACCGAGCTGCTGCGCCTCCTCGCCGTTGAAGATGCGGCCGGTGTAGGTGAGCTCACGCGCCACGTCCTCGCGCACCAGATGGCGCATCAGCTGCGTGCCGCCGAGATCGGGCACCAGGCCCCACTTGATCTCCATCACCGAGAAGCGCGCATCGGCGGTGGCGTAGCGCATGTCGGCGCCCAGCATGATCTGGAAGCCACCGCCGAAGGCCACGCCATGCACCGCGGCGATCACCGGCACCGGCAGGGTGCGCCACTGCCAGGCGCATTGCTGCGGCCGGTTGGCGATGCCGTGGGTACGCTTGGGCAGGTCGCGCGTCACCGAGTTGCCGTCGCCCTGTGCCTTCATCGCCGCGAAGCTCGCCATGTCGAGGCCGGCGCAGAACGCCTTGCCCTCGCCCGACAGAACGACGCAGCGCACGCCCTTCGTCTCGCGCAGCCGGTCGCCTGCCGAGAGGATCCCCTCGAACATCGCATTGTCGAGGGCGTTCATCTTGTCGGCGCGGATCAGGCGTACGTCGGCGACGCCGTCCTTGAGGTCGATCGAGACACGGTCCTTCATTTGTCCCTCTCCGATTTCAGCCATTCGCGCAGGCGGCGCTTCACTTCGTCCGGCTGCAGCCGCTCGGGCCGCTGCAGCGACCCGGGCGGCGCCAGGCTGCCGTCGCCGCGTTTGGGCCACATCAGCACGGCGATCGCGCGCTGGATGTCGGCGAAGTTCGCGCCGTCGGGCAGCCGGTCGAGCAGCGCCCGCACCTGGTCCTTGTCGCTCGGCTTTGCCCTGTCGCTCATTTGGCGGCCATCACCCAGGTGCCCTGCGCAATGTAGAACGCGCCGATCAGGAGGATGACACGGCGCGTCCAGTAGTAGAACTGCTTGTCCGAAAGCTTGTCGAGCACGCTGCGTGACAAAGTGGTGCCCAGCACCGCGAACGCCGCGGCGAAGGCCATGACCAGCCATTGCTGGAGGTCGCGGCCGGCCGGATTGGCCACCAGCAGGCCGAAGTAGGTGACCTTGGTGAGATGACCCATCACCTGCGCGCAGGCCTTGGTCGAGACGTTCATCTGCCGAGTCATGCCCGAGCGCACGTAGAAGACGTCGAGGATCGGCCCGGTCACGCCGGCGACCAGCTGCAACGCGCCGCCGATTGCACCGGCCAGGAAGGCCTGCCCCTTCCGCTCGATGCTGGGCGCCATCTTGAGCGGCACGGCGAGAGCCACGAACGGCGTCAGGCCGATCGCCATCAGCACCGCCCACTTGGGCGGCACGAAGGCGAACGACGAGAAGACGAGCAGCGAGAACACCGAGCCGATGCCGAACTCCAGCACCACGCGCCAGTTGATGTGACGCCGCCAAAGGTACGACCGCCAGCCGTTGGCGGCGATCTGGATCACGCCGTGGAACACCATGGCGACCGGCACCGGCAGCATCATCAGCAGGAAGCCGATCAGCAGCATCCCGCCCGCCATGCCGAATATACCCGAGATGAAGGAGGTGACGACCGCGACGACGGCGAGCGCGGCGAGAACGAGCGGGGTGAACATCCGGCAAGCGGCGTAGCGCAGCATTTGGAGGCTGTCGAGGTTCGGCTAAGGTGCCCCTCATGCCCGACGCCGATCTGCTCTACATGCCCGCTGTAAAGGCCGCTGCCCTCATTCGTTCGAAGAAGCTTTCGCCGGTCGAATATCTCGATGCCGTGCTGAAGGCGGTCGACGAGGCACAGCCCAAGCTCAACTGCTTTCGCGTGGTGATGGCAGAGGAAGCGCGGCGAGACGCGAAGACGGCCGAGGACGCCGTCATGCGCGGCGCGGCGCTCGGGCCGTTGCATGGCGTGCCTGTCGGCATCAAGGACCTGGTCGACGTGAAGGGCGTGCCGACGCGGCACGGCTCGGCGATCTTCGCCGACAACCCGCCGGCGGGCGACGACGACATCCTGGTGAAGCGGCTGCGCGCGGCCGGCGCGATCATCCTCGGCAAGGCGACGTCGCCGGAGTTCGGTGTCAAGGGCCTGACTGACGGGCCGGAGTTCGGCGTCACGCGCAATCCCTGGAACCTCGAGCGCACACCGGGCGGTTCGAGCGGTGGCGGCGCGGCGGCCGTCGCGGCGGGCCTCGGGCCGCTGTCGCTCGGCACCGACGGCGCGGGCTCGGTGCGCGGGCCGGCCTCGTGCTCGGGCCTGGTCGGGTTGAAGCCGACGCTCGGCATCGTTCCCTACGACACCAGCCGCGACGCCTTCGGCAACAACGTCTTCGCCGGGCCGCTGGCGCGCACCATCACCGATGCCGCGGTCATGCACGCCGCGCTCGCCGGTCCCAGCGCGAAGGATCCGTGGTCGCTCGGCGCCACGTCGCGGCCGCTCTCGCCCAAGCTCTCGGGCGACGACCTGTCCGGCGTGCGAATCGGCTATGTCGAGCGCATGGCCAACCCGCGCGTCGCGACGGACGTGCGTGCCAACACGCGCGGCTGCCTCGCCGCCTGGGAGGCGATGGGCGCCACGGTCGAGGAGGTCGCCGACCGGATCGACTGGATCGAATACGAGGGCCGCGTGCTCTACCAGGCGGGCTTTGCGGTGACCTGCGCGCAGTACCTGCCGAAGTGGCAGAACCGGATGGACCCGGTGACGCTCGCCTTCATGGAGCGCGGCGCCAAGTTCACGCTCGCCGACTTCCGCAACGCCCAGTTCGCCCGCACCGTGCTGTTCCGCAAGATCCAGACGCTGTTCGAGCGCTACGACTTCATCGTCTCGCCGACCAGCGCGCGCACCGCGCTCGAGGTGACGCACGACGCCGCCAACGACGAGGTGGTGGTCGACGGCGTGAAGTGCGGCATCACCCGCCAGGGCTGGACGTCCTACCAGTACCCTTTCAACCTCACCGGCCATCCCGCGCTCGCCGTGCCGTCGGGCTTCGGCGCCGACCATCTGCCGACCTCGGTCCAGATCGTCGGCAAGTGGGCGCACGAAACCGACGTGCTGCGGCTCGGCGCGCTGCTCGAAGTGGCGCGGCCGTGGGCGCAGCACCGGCCGAAGTTGGAATAGAATGCTCATGCGGACCGTGGGCCTCCAGGCCCGCTCAGACTCATGATGCGGGCCTGGAGGCCCGCGGTCCGGAAGACCATGACGCGGACTATTCCGCGCTCAGCGCATCGACCAGCTTCTGCGCGCGGCGGCCGAGCCCGGGGAACAGCGCCTGGCCGCCGTGCTCTTTAACGCACTGCTCGAGCTGCTTGCCGGCCTCGACGTTGATCGTGCGGCGCTCTTCGAGGTCGTCGGCGGTGCGGTAGCGCTCGGTGCTCTGCTGCCACTGCCTCTCGCAGGGCGAGCCGGCGTTCGCCGCCTCGAGCGAAGCCGGCGTCATGATCAGCAGGACGCGTTCGTTCTTGACCACGGCGGCGATCGTATGGAGCGGGAAACGGCCGATGCCCTGGCCCTTGATCACCAGCCGGCCGAGGGCGAGGTCGGTTCCGGGCGGCGCCTCGACCGGCAGCGCGGCGAACACTGCGACCGGGGCGTCGGTGTCGAGCGCGCGGTAATAGTCGATATCGTCGCTCTGCAGGGCGGTCCGCGGATCGCGGCCCAGCCACAGCTTGAGGATGCCTTCCGTCGTCATCACCGCCCGGAGCTTGTCCTTCGAGATGGCCAGCGCATCGAGCGAGTCGGCGCCCTTGCCGCAACACACCGGGTCGGGATTGGACCGCGTGATCTCGAAACCGTCGGGCGGCGGCGCCGAGCCCAGCGCCTCCTGCAGCTTCGCCTTCAGGGTGTCGTGCGCGCGCCCTTCCTCGCGGTGCCAGACGTTCTCGTCGACCGGTTCCGGCAGCGACTTCCGTTTCGCTGCGAGATCCGCGGCCAGCCGCCGGCGCGCCTCGACATACGCGTTGTCCTGCGGCGTCTGGGCGCCGGCGTGCGACGCCATCAGCACTATGAGGAGGCCGAGAAAAATCGCCTTCATGCGGCGGAAAGGATACATGGTTGGATGCGTGGATTAAGCTCGCTGTCGTGACTATGAGTGGACCGATGCAATTCAAATCAGCGTGGTTTGGTGCGTTCCTTGCCCCTGTCCTTGCCCTTGCCGTGGCGGCCCCCGCCGCCGCGGAGTTTCCCGAAAGACCGATCCGCATCATGGCGCCCTACGCGCCGGGCGGGAACATCGACGTCACGGCACGCATCATCGGCGACAAGCTGAAGGACGTGCTGGGCGTCACCGTGCTGGTCGAGAACAAGGCCGGTGCCTCGGGGATGATCGGCTCGGACGTGATCGCCCGCTCCGCCCCCGACGGCTACAACCTGCTGGTCTCGGCCAACTCGATGGTCGATATCCCGGCGATCTACGGCAACGCGCCCTACGATTGGAAGACGGCGTTCCAGCCGATCAGTCATATCCAGGCGGTGCCGGCGGTGATCGTCGTGACGCCATCTTCGCCGATCAGGACATTCGCCGAGTTCATCAGGACCGGCATCGACAAGGCCGGCAGCCTGACCATAGCCGACTCGGGCGTCGGCACGACCAACCACATCGTCGCCGAGCTGTTGAGCGCCGGCAGCGGCGCCAGGTACACGCTGGTCCACTACAAGGGCAGCGGCCAGGCCTCGATCGACGTCATCGCCGGCCAGGTGCCGGCACAGATCGACCAGCTCAACAGCGCGATCGGACACATCAGGGCGGGCAAGCTGCGACCACTTGCCGTGACCTCCGACAAGCGCCTGCCGGAACTGCCCGATGTGCCGACCGTTAAGGAGCTCGGCATCAAGGGGCTCGAGGACTTCACCTATGCGACCTACACCGGCCTCTACGGTCCCGCGAAGATGCCGCCGCACGTGCTGAACAAGCTGCACGACGCGATGGTGAAGGTGCTGACCGATCCGGCGGTGGTGAAGAAATTCGCCGACCTCACCGCCGAGGCCAAACCGAGCACGCCCGAGGAGCTCGCCGCCATGCTCGACAAGGAAGACAAGGTGGTCGTGCCGCTGATCAAGAAGCTCGGCATCAAGGCGGAATAGCAGGAGAGCGTTGTGAGCTGGCTTCCCCCCTCGATCGCACCGATCGTGCTGTTGCTGTGCTCCAACGTGTTCATGACCTTCGCCTGGTACGGGCATCTGAAGTTCACCGACCGGCCCCTGTGGCTGGTCATCCTGGCGAGCTGGAGCATCGCCTTCATCGAGTACTGTTTCGCCGTCCCGGCCAACCGCTGGGGCGTCCAGGCCTACAATCCCGCCGAGCTCAAGACCATGCAGGAAGTGATCACACTCGTTGTGTTCGCGGCCTTCGCGGTCTTCTATCTCGGCGAGCGGCTGACGGTGAACCACGCCGTCGGCTTCGCCTTCATCGCCCTGGGCGCCTTCTTCGTCTTCAAGGGCCCGATACACCTGTAGGGCGCGGGATGTTTGGCGCGTTCCTCGCGTAAACTGCAGCAGAGGAATGTCGGGGATCAACCGCAAGCGGCTCGACTCGATCTGCATCGGCGCTGTCCTGGTGCTGGCCGCGGCGATGCGCCTGTGGCGGCTGGACGCCAACGGTTTCGGCACCGAGTACTATGCCGCCGGTGTGCGCAGCGGCCTGCAGGGCGCCGCCCTGCTGTTCTACAACTCGTTCGATCCGGCGGGCTTTGTCTCGCTCGACAAGCCGCCGGTGGCGTTCTGGATTCAGGCCGCCTTCGCCAGGCTACTGGGCTTCAGCGGCTGGACGATCCACCTGCCTCAGGCGCTGGCCGGCATCGCTTCGGTGGCGCTGCTCTACCGGCTGGTGCGACGGCCGTTCGGCATCGCCGCGGGAATCATCGCAGCCCTGCTGCTGGCCCTGATGCCGATCGCGGTCGCGATCGACCGCTCCAACAACACCGATTCCTGGCTGGTCCTCTTCCTGCTGCTCGCGGCCTGGGCAGCGTTGCGCGGCCGCGGCGGGTCGCTGGTCCTGGCAATGGCGCTGCTAGGCATCGCCTTCAACGTGAAGATGCTGGCCGCGCTGGTCTGCGGCCCGGCACTGCTGGCCGGCTGGTGGCGCGCGGGTGCGCTCGACCTGCGGCGGCGGCTCGGCTGGATGGCCGTGGCCGGCGTGACATTGGCGGTCGTATCGCTTTCCTGGTCGCTCGCCTTCGACCTCACGCCGCGCGACCGCCGGCCCTATGCCGGCAGCACCGCGGGCAATTCCATGCTGGAGCTCGCCGTGGCTCACAACGGGCTCGAGCGGTTCGTGCTGCAGCGGCCGGATCGGCCGCGGGCCGTGCCGGCGCTGCCGTTCGAGCTGTACGATGCGGTGCCGGCCGGCGCCTTGCGGCTGGCCACGCCGCGGCTGGCGGCGCAGTTCGCGTGGCTGCTGCCGCTCGCGCTGGCCGGCCTGTTCCTGCTGCGACGGCGCGACCGCATCGATGCCTCGCTGCTGCTGTGGGGCGTGTGGCTTCTTACCTATGGCGTGGTGTTCAGCGCTGCCGGCGGCATCTTCCACCTGTACTATCTCTCGGCCATCACGCCGCCCGTCGCGGCCCTGGCCGGGCTCGGCGCGGTGCGGCTGTGGCGCCGCGGCCCGGGCTGGCTGGCGATCGGGCTTGCCCTCTGCGCAGCCTGGCAGCTCCATCTGGCGAGCGAGTCGCTGGGCTGGACCTCCCCCTGGCTTGCCGCGCCGGCGGTCGCCATTGCCGTCGCCGTCCTCACCCTGGTCCGCGGCAAGCGCCCGCCGGCAATGGTCGGCGGCGTGGCCTTGCTGGTTCTGCCGGCGGCATGGGCGCTCAGCACCCTCTTCTCGCCCGGCAACCTGACGCTCCCCTCGGCGAGCCTGGCGCGCTGGCTCGGCCGCGATGACGGTCGCGGACCGGTGCTGTCGAACAACTACATCGCGCTCAGCAGCGACCCCAAGCTGATCGATTTCCTGACGACCCATCGCGGCGATGCGCGCTTCGTCGTCGCCGCGCCGACCGCCGGGCTGGCCGCGCCGGTGATCGTGCGCACCGGCCTGCCGGCGATGGCGTACGGCGGCTTCTTCGGCAACGAGCCGATCCTCACCGTCGAGGCGTTCGCCGGGAAGGTGAAGCGCGGCGAGGTGCGCTACGCGCTGCTCGGCGGGCTCACCCGCCCCAACCCCATCACGCGATGGGTCCGTGCCAATGGCAGGTTGGTCGCGCCTTCGGAATGGCTCTCGATGTCGCCTGCGGGAAGATGGCCGATCCAGCTCTTCGATTTGAAGCCCGATTAGGTGCCGCTCGCACGGAGCCGACGGCTCCTCTTCCTGCCTCGCAAGACCGGCTCCGTCGGACGCGTGATCGGAAAGGTCTCCCGCATGTACGCGGTGAGCATGGTGCAATAGTCGGTCGCGAAGCGAGGCAGGGAACGCCGCTTGTCCCAGGATATGGTCAGAGGCTCCTGCAGCACGCGACGTCGGTGCGTGAGACCGACAATCCTCACTTTGTAGCGACGACACTGAAGCTGGGACGGAACGATCGCTACGCCATGCCCCGCCTCGGCGAGCGCCAGCAAGGTATGCGGGTTGCGACTTTCGAACAGGATCGTCGGCTTCAGCCCCGCCATCCGGCTTGCCGCATCGAAGGCTCGCCGGAATCCGAACCCGCCGTCCAGCAGCAGCAACGGAAGCCCGGCAAGGTCGGCGACCTCGACGGTGCGACTGGGACCGAGCGGCATTGCGGGGTGGCAGACAGCCAGCAGCTCAACAGATCCCAGCGGAAGACTGCCGAAGTGCCGTTCATCCAGCCTGACCGCATGCAGCAGGTTCTGGCCGAGATGGACTTCCCCGCGTTCGAGCAACGTCAGTATTTCGCTGCCCGTGCCTTCGGTGAGCTTCACCTCGACCCTGGGATATCGCTCCGCATACCGGTGCAGGAATTGCGACAGCACACTTTCGATGTGCTGCGGTGACCCGGCCACCTTGAGAACGCCAGTATCTCCCTGACTGAGCAGCTGAGCCTGCTCTTTCAGCGAACTGGCACTGTTGAGCAGCACCCGGCAGCCTGCCATCAACTGCTCGCCTTCACCGGTCAGCAGGAGACGACGCCCGACCCGGTCGAAGAGACGCAAGCCGAGCTCCTGCTCGAGGCCGATGATCTGCCTGGACAGGGCCGGCTGGGCGACCCGCAGGCGCAACGCAGCCTTCGAGACGGTGCCGAGCTCGGCGACGGTCAGGAACGTGAGGGCCTGTCGAAGGTTCACGGCCTGCTTATACCATTCGGGCATAAGATTTAGAGAATATATGTATTGGACGTCTTTGGGCCGCGTGACGAGAGTCCCGTCCGACGACATGGACGGAGGCCCACATGAACGCTCGATACAGGATCGGTATCCTCATGTTGACGTGTACGGCCTTGGGCGCCCTTGGCGGCAGGTCACTGCACAGCGAGGCAAAGCCGCCCGCCTATCTGATCGGCCAGATCGACGTCACCAACCCCGACGGCTACGCCAGGGAATATCTTCCAAAGGCAAGAGAGATCATCAAGGCGCACGGCGGGAAACTGGTTGCGGCGGCGGGCGCGGCGGCGACCGGTTCGCAGGTGGTTGCCGTCGACGGCAATCCGCCCAAGCGCGTCGTCATCTACATGTATCCGAACATGGAGGCGCTGAAAGCCTGGCGCAACGACCCGGCCTACGTGCAGGTCCGGACCGTTGGCGAGCGATACGCCACGTATCACACCTTTGCTGTCGAGGGCTCCGTCGCCAATTAGCCCGCGCCGGCGGCGTGCGCGATCTGGAAGGTGGCGAAGGCCGCCGCGTAGGCGAGCGCCAGCATGTAGAAGAAAGTGACGGCCATCCAGCGCCAGCCGCCGGTTTCGCGGCGAATCACAGCCAAGGTCGAGGCGCATTGCGGCGCGAAGACGTACCAGACGAGCAGCGCCAGCGCCGTGCCAAGCGACCACTGTCCGGCGAGCGCCTTCCCGATCTTCTCCCTTGCACCCTCGCCTGCGTCGACGGCGTAGATCGTGCCGAGCGCGCCGACCGCGACCTCGCGCGCCGCCATGCCGGGGATCAGCGCGACGTTGATCTGCCAGTTGAAGCCCAGCGGCCTGGTGACCGGCTCGATCGCGTGGCCGATCTTGGCGGCGAGGCTGTAGTTGATCGCGGGGCCGGCCGCGCCCTCCGGCGGCTGCGGAAAGGAGGCGAGCACCCAGATCAGGATCATCATCGACAGGATGGTCGTGCCGGCGCGCTTGAGGAACGCCAGCGCGCGGGCGGTGACGCCCATCGCCAGGCTGCGCGCTTGCGGAATCTTGTAGTCCGGCAGCTCGAGCATGAAGGGCTCCCCCGCCGTGGTGCGCCAGAAGAAACGCTTGGCGACGAACGAGACGGCGAGCGCGCCGGTGATGCCGGCAGCGTAGAGGCCGAACATCACCAGCCCCTGCAGGCCGACGAAGCCCCAGACCTTCGTGTCGGGGACGAAGGCGGAGATGATCAGGGTGTAGACCGGAATGCGCGCCGAGCAGGTCATCAATGGCGCGACCAGGATGGTGGTCAGCCGGTCGCGCCGGTCGTCGATCACCCGCGTCGCCATGATGCCGGGAATGGCGCAGGCGAAGGACGACAGCAGCGGGATGAAGGCGCGTCCATGCAGGCCCGCGCCGCCCATGATGCGGTCCATCAGGAACGCCGCGCGGGCCATGTATCCGAGGTCTTCGAGCAGCAGGATGAACAGGAACAGAATGACGATCTGCGGCAGGAAGACGATGACGCTGCCGACGCCGGAGATCAGGCCGTCCTTGAGGAAGCTGCGGATGATCTCGGGCAGCGGCAGGGCCGCCGCCTGCACGCCGAGCCAGGTGAAGCCGTCGGAGATCAGATTCATCGCCGGCTGGGCCCAGGCGAACACCGCCTGGAACATCACGAACAGGATGGCGAGCAGGATGATCAGCCCGCCGACCGGATGCAGCAGGACCTGGTCGGCCCTGGCGGTGCCCGGATCGAGCTTGCCCGCATTGCGGATCGCCACGCGCAGCACGCGATCGGCTTCGCGCTGGGCGTTGCGCAACGCCGCCGCGTCGGGCGCCCGCCAGTCGGCGGTGCCGGCCGGCTCGAGCCGGGCGGTCCGCTCGTCGAGCGCCTGCATCAACCGGTCGATGCCACCGCGACGCACCGCGACCGAGGCCACGACCGGGATGCCGAGTTCGCGCGACAGCGCCTCGAGGTCGATGTCGATGCCGCGCTTCTTGGCGATGTCCATCATGTTGAGCGACATCAGCACCGGCCGGCCGACATGCTTGAGCTCGAGCGCGAGCCGGATGGCGAGGCGCAGGTTGGAGGCGTCGGCGACGCAGACGATCAGGTCGGGCGCGCGTTCGCTCGCGAGCTTGCCCAGCACGACATCGCGGGTGATCTCCTCATCGGGCGAACGGGCGCGCAGGGAATAGGTGCCGGGCAGGTCGACGACGTCGAGCGTGCGGCCGGTCGGGGTGACCACCCGGCCGGTCTTCTTCTCGACCGTGACGCCGGGATAGTTCGCGACCTTCTGCCGGCTGCCGGTCAGGGCGTTGAACAGCGCGGTCTTGCCGCAATTGGGGTTACCGACCAGCGTAACGACGGGAGCGAGGTCGACGGCGACGTTCACGGCTGCGGGTCTTGTTGTGAAACCACCACCGCCATGGCCTCGCGGCGGCGCAAGGCGATGGTCGTGGCGGCGACGCGTACGGCGATCGGGTCGCCGCCGAACAGGCCCTGGTGCAGCAGCTCGACCGCGGCGCCCTCGACGAAGCCCAGCTCGAGCAGCCGGCGTTCGAGTTCCGATGGCGGCAGGCCGGCCGCCGGCGCGCGCGTCATGTCGAGCGCGGCGATGCGGCCGCGAAAGCCGACGCGGGCGTCGCCCAGTGCTATGGTGGCTCGGTCGAGGGTGGAAACGAGGGTCATTGCGAGTGCTTCCTAATAGCACCCGTCAAGTGATCCCGCCAGCAGGGGAAGGCACATGGCATCTGTCGTTTTGGCGCATGGCGCGTGGTCGGCGGCCTGGGGCTGGAAGAAGATGCGGCCCCTCTTCCGGGCCGCAGGACATGAGTTCTTTTCGCCAACTTACACCGGCCTGGGCGAGCGCGCCCATCTGGCGCGGCCGGACATCGACCTCACGACGCACATCAACGACGTCTTGTCGGTGCTGGAATTCGAGGGCCTGCGCGACGTGACATTGATCGGCCATTCCTATGGCGGGATGGTGGCGACCGGCGTGGCCGACCAGGCAGCCGACCGGATCGCCCGAGTGATCTATCTCGACGCCTTCGCACCCAGGAACGGCCAGAGCCTGTTCGATCTGGTGGGGCCGCAGACCGAGGCGGCGATGCGGGACGGCGCAACCAAGACCGGCGACGGCTGGAAGATCCCGCCGATCAAGCCGCCGGCCGATACCTCCCCCGAAGACCTCGCCTGGACCACCCCGCGCCGCCGGCCGCAGCCGATCAAGACCTTCGAGCAGAAGCTCCAGCTCACGCACAGCACCACACCGCCGCGCCACTACGTCTACGCGAAGAAGAACGCGCCCGGCGACGTGTTCCGTCAGTTCGCCGAGCGGGCCCGCAGCGAGGCCGGCTGGACCTATCACGAGATCGATGCAAGCCATAACCCGCACGTCACCTGCCCCGATGTGCTGATGGCCTTGTTGACCCGGATCATGGGCGACGCTTGAATTAGCTAAGCCCTTAGCTAAATTGGCGACATGCCCACCTTTACTATCCACGCTGCCAAGACGAACCTGTCCAGGCTCGTCGCCCGCGCCGAGGCCGGCGAGGACATTGTGCTGGCACGCGGCAAGGATCCGGTCGCCCGGATCGTGCCGGTCAACCCCAAGCCCAAACGCCAATTCGGAAGGCTGAAAGGGAAAGGATCGGTCGGACGCGAATTCTTCGAGCCTTTGCCTGAGAGCGAGTTGAAGCGCTGGGAGTGAGAGAGTGCGGCTTCTGCTCGACACGCATGCCTTTCTCTGGTGGGTTTTCGGCGATTCCAAGCTCTCGAGGCAGGCGCGCCATGCCCTCGCGGCGGACGAGACAGATGAGATTTTCGTGAGCGCAGCGTCAGCTTGGGAGATCACGACCAAGTTCCGGATCGGCAAGCTCGCGGACGCCGCGGTTGTTGCTCACGACGTCGCGGCGGCGATCGCCGCGGAAGGCTTTGCCGAGCTGCCGATCTCGGTGGCGCATGCTCAAGGCGCCGGCGACCTCGGCGGTCGACATCGCGATCCGTTCGACCGGATGTTGATCGCGCAGACGCTGGCGGAGGGTTTGACGCTCGTGTCGAACGAGCGCGCATTCGACGCCTATGGCGTCGAGCGTTTGTGGTAGAGGAAAGCCCATGTCCAGGATCACCACCGTCGCCGAACTGGAAGCGCTGTACGGCGTCCCGAGCGAGGCTTCGACCGTCAAGGAAGTCGACCGGCTGACGCCCCATTATCGGGCGTACATCGAGGCCTCGCCGTTCATGGCGCTGGCGACATCGGGGCCGGAGGGCCTCGACTGCTCGCCGCGCGGCGACAAGCCCGGCTTCGTGCGCATCCATGACGACAAGACGCTGATGCTGCCCGACCGGCGCGGCAACAACCGCGTCGACTCGCTGCGCAACATCGTGCGCGATCCGCGGGTCGGCCTTCTGTTCCTGATCCCCGGCGCCGGCAACACGCTCAGGGTCAACGGTCACGCCCATCTCAGCGTCGATCCCGGCCTGCTCGAGTCCTTTGCCGTCGAGGACAAGGCACCGCGCTCGGTGACGGTAATCATCGTCGACACCGTCTACTTCCAGTGTGCCCGCGCGCTGGTGCGGTCGGAGCTGTGGAATCCCGAACGCCACGTCGATCCGCACAGGCTGCCGAGCGCCGGCGAGATCCTCGCGACGCTCAGCGACAACCGTGTCGGCGGCGCCACCTACGACCGCGAATGGCCCGGCCGCGCCGCCAAGACGATGTGGTGAT
The DNA here is from genome assembly GCA_018240745.1 of Pseudomonadota bacterium. Taxonomy (GTDB): domain Bacteria; phylum Pseudomonadota; class Alphaproteobacteria; order Reyranellales; family Reyranellaceae; genus Reyranella. The sequence continues at coordinate 30,774 of JAFEFF010000196.1, read as the reverse complement.
CCGGCCGCAAAGAACAGGCGGCCGCGTCGCTTATCCGGCAGCCTTCGCGAACGTCGACTAAGCCGCCGCGCGGGGCACCGAGCTTGCCTTGACCTGGCTCAGCGCCTCGATGAAGCGCTGGCAGTAGGCGTGCGCGGTGGTGCGGAACACCTTCTCGACCAACGCGCTGTGCCGGTCCTTGCGATCGGGCGCCGGCATGGTCAGGGCGAGGTGCATGGCGTCGGCGATCGCGTCGGGATCGAACGGATTGACGATCAGCGCCTCGGTGAGCTCGTGCGCCGCGCCCGCGAACTTCGACAGGATCAGCACGCCCGGATCGCCCTCGTCCTGCGCGGCGATGAATTCCTTGGCGACCAGGTTCATGCCGTCGCGCAACGGCGTCACCACGCCGATGCGGCCGATGCGATAGAGGCCCGCCAGGGTCGTGCGCGGCGCGGCGCGCGTCGAGTAGCGCAGCGGCGTCCAGTCGAACTCCGAGAAGCGGCCGTTGACACGGCCGGTCAGGCGGTCGAGCTCGGCCCGCAGCTTGCGGTACTCGTCGACCTCCTCGCGCGAGCGCGGGCAGATCTGCAGGAAGTGCACGCGCCGGCGATGCTCGGGATGCTTCTCCAGGAGCCGCGCCAGCGCCTCGAAGCGCTGCGGCAGGCCCTTGGAGTAGTCCATGCGGTCGACGCCGATCGCCAGGGCGCGTCCGGCCAGGCTGCCGGCGACCCGCTGGACCAACTTGTCGTTGACCGCACGCACCGCATCCTGGCGGAACGACTCGGCGTCGATGCCGATCGGATCGGCGAAGGCGCGCATCGAGCGGCCGTTCAGGCGAACCCATTCGCCCTGCACCGTGGCACCGAGCATGCGCTGGGCGCAGTCGCGGAAATCGCGCGCATGCTCCTCGGTCTGAAAACCGACCAGGTCGAAGGCGCAAAGATCGGCAATCAACTCGCGCGCGACCGGCAGCGCCTCCATCATCGAGGGCGGCGCGAACGGAATGTGCAGGAAGAAGCCGAGCGGCCCGTGGAACCCCTGCTCACGCAGCATGCGGCCGAGCGGGATCATATGATAGTCGTGCGCCCACAGCGTGTCGTCGGGCTGCAGAACGGTAGCGAGCGATTCGGCAAAGCTGCGATTCACCGAAAGATAGCAATCGTAGTCCTCGCGCCGGAAGTGCATCAGGCCGAGCCGGAAATGCAGCAAGGGCCACAGCGCGCCATTGGAGAAGCCGACATAGAAGCCGCGATAGGCTTCCGAGGTCAGGTCGATCGTGGCGTAGGTGACGCCCCGCGCCTCGACGATCGCCGGCTCGACCGCGGGCTCCGAAGAGAGCCGGCCGCTCCAGCCGAACCACATCGTGCCCGGCGTCAGCAGGTCGCGCAGCGCAACCGCGAGGCCGCCCGCCGATGCCCCGCGCGCCTTGGGAATCGGCACGCGATTGGAGACGATCACGAGGCGTGCCATAGGCCTTCCTCCCAGCTGCGGGACAGGCGCATCGCGGACAGGATCAGGCCGACCTGGCTGTAGGTCTGCGGGAAGTTGCCCCACAGTTCACCGGTCTTGGGATCGATGTCCTCGGAAAGCAACCCGACATGGTTGCGCCGCCCGAGCACGTTGTTGAACAGTTCGAGTGCTTCTGAACGCCGACCGACGCTCGCCAGCGCGTCAATGTACCAGAACGTACACAGCAGGAAAGCATTCGACGGCTTGCCGAAGTCGTCGGCCTCGACATAACGCATCAGGAAGCCGTTCTTCATCAGCCGCTTGCCGATCACGTCGAGCGTCGCGTGGAAGCGCGGATCGTCCGACGGCAGCAGGCCGACCTCCGGCAGCACCAGGCTCGAGGCGTCGGCCATCTCGCGGTCGAGCACGCCCGAGAGCCAGCCACCGTCGGGCATCGCCGCCCGTTTGAGGATCTCCTGACGCAGCACGCCGGCACGCGCCAGCCATTCGCGCGCTTCCGAATCGACACCGACACGCCGCGCGATCATGCCGAGCCTGTGCTGCGCGGCCCAGCACATGGCGGCCGAGAAGGTATGCACCTCCTCGCGCTCGCGGTATTCCCAAAGGCCCGCATCTGGGGTCAACGCCACCTTGTGGGCCTCGTTCCCGACCACGCACAGCTGGCGGTAAAGCTCGATGTCGCCATGCCGCGGCAGGCGCTCGTCCCAGAACATCTGGGCCGCCGTCATCACCATCGAGCCGTAGGTATCGTTCTGGCGCTGGATGACGGCCGCATTGCCGATGCGCACCGGTCCGTAACCGCGATAACCCGGCAGCGAATCGATCAGCTTCTCTTCCGTGGCCGTTCCGGAGGCGATCGGAAACAGAGGCGCGATCTGGTCGGGCTCGCCGCGCGAGGAACCGGCCTCGACGATGTCGACGATGAACCGCACGAACCCTTCCATCGTCCGGGTCGCCGACAGGCGATTGAGCGCCGTCACCGTGAAGAAGGAATCGCGCAGCCAGGAGAAGCGGTAGTCCCAGGTGCGCGGCGTGCCGGCCGCTTCCGGCACGGACGTGGTCAGTGCGGCCAGCACCGCGCCCGTATCCTCGAAGCTGCAGAGCTTGAGCGTGATCGCGGCGCGAATCACCGCAGCCTGCCAGTCGAACGGGATGTTCAGGTCGCGCACCCAGGTGTGCCAGTAGTCCTCGGTCTCTGCGAGGAAGGTCCGGCTGAGCGAATCGGGGTTCTCCATCAGGCTCTCGTCGGCGCCGACGAACATCGTGATCGGTCGATCGAGCGTGAACTCGGTCTCGTGCAGGACGTGCGTGATCGAACCGTCGGTGGTGAGCCGGACCGCCGCCGCGTCGCCGACGAAGCGCGCATGATTGCTGCCGCTGGTGATCGCAGGCTTCAGGGAGCCGTAGTTGAAGGTCGGTCGCAATCGAATCGTCACGCGTGGCCGGCCGGCGATCGGTTCCATCCGTCGCACCAGCATGGGCGGCCGGAACATGCGGCCGAAGCGGCGAAAGCGCGGCGCGAAATCGACCAGGCGAACGGTGCCGCTGGCGCCCTCGACGATCGTCTCGAGGATCGCGGTGTTGGGCAGGTAGCGCTGGCGGCCCTCCTTGGCGCCGGCGACTTCTGTTTCCATGAAACCGCTGGCCGGCTCGGTGCCGCCCAGCAGCGCATTGAAGATCGGATCGCCGTCGAGCCGGCCAAAGCCGTGCCAGACATGACGGCCGAGGCGATCGACCAGGCTCGCGATCGCGCAGTTGCCGATGACGCCGAGCTCGAGCGTGCTCACGCCGGCGCTCCGGGCGACGCCGCCTGCGGCGGCGGCTGGCTGTCGAGATGCTGCGTGCCATGCGTCAACCAGGCGCGCACATTGGCCGGATCGCCGCCGAACGCCTCGGCGACGCGCAGGCCCATACCGCCGAAGCGGCGCGCCATGCTCATGCCGGCCTCGTCGGTGAAATCGTCGCCGATGAAGATCGGCCGGCGGCCATGGAACGGCGCATGCGCCATCAGCCGCTCGACCGCGTCGCCCTTGGAGGCGGCGCGCAGGCCGAGTTCGACCGCCTCGCGCGCCGGGATCAGGCGAAACCAAGGATGATCGGCCGGTACCACGCTGCGTACCAGCTCCCAGACCTCGGCCTCGCGCTCAGGCGCCAAGCGATAGTGCACGGCGAGGCCGTGCGGCTTGTTTTCGATGCGCACGCCCGGCCACGCCTCGATACCCCGGGTGAGCGTGTCCCGCCAGTCGTCGGGGATCGCGATGCCAACCGGCAGCTCTTGCAGCGTACCATCGCAGAAGCGCAGCGACACGCCGTGCTCGCCTGCGGCCGCGGGATGGAACGGCGCCAACAGATTGTCGATCTGATGCAGCGGCCGGCCGCTGACGATGGCGACCGCGCCGTCGAGTTGCTGATGGAGATGGGCCAGCAGGCCCGGCAGCGCCGGCGGGACCACGACCAGCTCCGGCGTCGCCGCGATCTCGAGCAGGGTGCCGTCCAGATCGAGAAACAACGCGGATTTCCGGTCCAGATCCGGCGGTGTCATTCAGCGAGGCCCCCCTGCGCGTTGGTACACTGACGCGACGGGCTTGTCCCGCTTGCGCGGGAGATTAACGCGCGAATGTCACAGGGGTTGCGTTTCCGGACCGTTACCGCCGGTCGGAATCAGCGCAGGTCGCCCATCTTCTCCCAGAATGGCTTGCCCGATTCGTATGCAGCGGCCGCCGGCGAGATGCCGGCATCGCGCAGACTGCGCGCATCCATCTGCATGAGGGCCCGGCGCGTCTCGCGACGCTGGCGCCACAGAGCGAAAGTGAAGGCCAGGCGCTGGCGCCAGCCGGGGCGGCCGGCTGGCGAGGTGTAAAGATCGGAGGCGCCGAGCAGGCGATCACGGGACTGGTAGCTCATCCTTCTCTCCTCCTAGAGGTGATGAGACGAGGATGGTCCGCTGTATGTGGGCTCTCAATTACACCGCAGGTAATCGCCCGCACGAGAGCTTCTCATGCGCCGCGGCGGAAAAGTTGCTGATAAGCTTCCGCCAGCAAAGGAGTTGTCATGCTGCCCTCGCAACGCGCCCTGTTCGACATGCCGCGCGACGTCTGTTTCATGAATGCCGCGGCCTGGAGCCCGCTGCCGCTCGCCTCGCAGGAGGCGGGCCGCGCTGCGGTCGGGCGCAAGGGCCAGCCGTGGAAGCTGCCCGACGGCTTCCAGCGCGAGCAGTACGAGCGGGCGCGCAAGGCCGCCGCGGCGCTGATCGGCGCCGAGCCGGACGACGTGGCGCTGGTCTCTTCGGTCGGCTACGGCGTCTCGACCGCGGGCAAGGTGCTGCAGATCCCGCGCGCCACGCGGGTGATCGTGCTGGAGAACGACCACACCTCGCCGGTGCTGGAATGGCATGCCCGGGCGCAAGCCGGCGGCTTCGTCGTCGACACGGTGAAGCAGCCGACCGATGGCGACTGGACCTCGGCGGTGCTGTCGGCGATCGAGCGCGCCGGCGCAGTCCCGGTGGCGCTCGCCTCGATCTCCTCGGTGCACTGGTCGGATGGGGGCGCGATCGACCTGCCACGCATCCAGGCGGCGCTCAAGAGGCAGGGTGCCGCGTTCCTGATCGATGCCACGCACGATGCCGGCGTGCGGCGCATCGACGTGAAGACGCTCGATCCCGATTTCCTGATCTTCCCGACCTACAAGTGGGTGCTCGGCCCCTACGGTCGCGCCTTCGTGTACGTCGCCAAGCGCCATCAGCAGGGCGTGCCGCTCGAGCAGACCGCGGCGGCGCGCAAGGCGGTGAACGCCGAGGACACGATCTACTTCCGCGACACCTCCTATCGCGACGACGCGCGGCGCTACGACATGGGCGAGCGCGACCACTTCATCAGCATGGAGATGGCGGCGATCGGCATGGAGATGATGGCCGGCTGGGGCAACGACGCGATCGTCGAGCGGCTCTCGATGCTGACCAGCAAGCTGGCCGATGGTCTCGGCAATCTCGGCGTCGGCGTGCTCGATCCCAAGGTGCGCGCGCCGCATATCCTGTGCGTCAGCTTCCCCAAGGGCATGCCAGCCGACCTGCCCAAGCGGCTCGCGGCAGAGAACGTGCACGCCGCCCCTCGCCTCGGCCGCCTGCGCATCAGCCCGCACGTCTACAACGACGAGCAGGACGTCGAACGCTTCATCGAAGTGTTCCGCAAAGTCGCGCGTTAGGAGACCCTTCGTGACGATCGGAAGTCTGGGGTAAGGTCATCCGGACGGGCGACATCAAGCCCGACGACCAAGAAACGCGAGGAAACCGAAGATGTGGCAGCCCAACGAGCGTTACCCCGATCCGGCGGTGCGCGTGCTCGATCCGTCGTTCAGCAAGTACCGCCTGCCGCTCGCTTCGGTCGAGCGGCTCTATACCGGCTGCCGCTGGTCCGAGGGTCCGGTCTATTTCGGCGACGGCCGCTGCGTGCTGTGGAGCGACATCCCCAACAACCGCATCCTGCGCTGGGACGAGGAGACGGGCAACGTCACCGTCTTCCGCAAGCCGTCGAACAACGCCAACGGCCACACCCGGGACCGCCAGGGCCGGCTGGTCGGCTGCGAGCACGATGCGCGCCGCGTCGTGCGCACCGAATATGACGGCTCGATCACCGTGCTGGCCGACAGCTACAATGGCAAACCGCTCAATTCGCCGAACGACGTGGTGGTGAAATCGGACCACTCGGTGTGGTTCACCGATCCGACCTTCGGCATCCTGGGCTACTACGAGGGCCACAAGGCGGAGAGCGAGAACACGCCGGCCGTCTATCGGCTCGACACTTCGACCGGCAAGCTGTCGATGATGGTCGACGACGTGCCGGGCCCGAACGGCCTCGCCTTTTCGCCCGACGAGAAAAAGCTCTATGTCGTGGCCTCGCGCGCCGAGCCACGCCGCCAGATCCTGTCCTATGACGTGGTCGACAACGGCACCAGGCTCGCCAACGGCAAGGTGCTGATCGATGCCGGCCAGGGCGGCTCGCCCGATGGCTTCCGGGTCGACATCGACGGCAACCTGTGGTGCGGCTGGGGCATGGGCACCGACGATCTGGATGGCGTCCGCGTCTTCAATCCCGAGGGCAAGCCGATCGGCCACATCAGCCTGCCGGAGCGCTGCGCCAACGTCTGCTTCGGCGGGCGCTACCGCAACCGGCTGTTCATGGCGGCCAGCCACTCGCTCTACGCGCTGTACGTCAACACGCAGGGCGTCGCCGGCGGCTGACGCAAATGCATAGCGTCGATTCGCGGTACGCGTGGTGGCGGCTGGCCGCCTGCGCGACTTTGAGCGCGTTCGGCTCTGTCGGCATGTGGGGCGTGGTGGTGATCTTCCCGAACCTGCAGGCCGAGTTCGCGGCGACCCGCGCCGAGGTCTCGTTCTCCTACACCACCACCATGCTGGGCTTCGGCGCGGGCTCGATCCTGCTCGGCCGGCTGATCGACACCAAGGGCGCGTTCACGACCATGCTGCTGGCGACGGCGATGATCGCCGGCGGCTACGCCCTGGCCTCTCTCGCACCGACCCTTTGGCTGTTCGCCGCCATCCAGGGCGTTCTGATCGGCGTCGGCTCGGCCGCCGCCTTCATTCCGCTGGTCGCCGACACCTCGCACTGGTTCGCCAAGCGCCGTGCGCTCGCCATGGCGATTTGCGCCTCCGGCAACTATCTCGGCGGCGCGATATGGCCCAAGCTCACCGAGGTGGTGGCGCACCAGTACGACTGGCGCACGACCTACCTGGTCGTGGCGGCGATCTGCCTGGTCGGCATGCTGCCCGCCTGTTTGGTGCTGCGGCCGCGCTCACCGGTCCAGGCCGGCAGCGCCGCGGCCGTCGCGCCGCACTCGGCGCGTGCGCTCGGGCTCACGCCCAACGGCCTGCAGATCTGGCTCGGCATCGCCGGCATCGGCTGCTGCGTCGCCATGTCGATGCCGCAGGTCCATATCGTCGCCTACTGCGTCGACCTTGGTTACGGGCCGGCACGCGGCGCCGAGATGCTGTCGATCATGACAGCGTTCGGCATCGTGAGCCGGCTGGGTTCGGGCTGGATCGCCGACCGGATCGGCGGGCTCAAGACGCTGCTGCTCGGCTCGACCGCGCAGGCGGTGGCGCTACTGGGCTATCTCGTGTCGGACGGCCTGGTCGGGCTCTACATCGTCTCGGCGCTGTTCGGGTTGTTCCAGGGTGGCATCATCCCGAGCTACGGCGTGATCGTGCGCGAATACTTCCCGCCCAAGGAAGCCGGCGCGCGCATGGGCATCGCCATCTCGGCCACCATCATCGGCATGGCGGGCGGCGGCTGGCTCGGCGGCAAGCTATTCGACGTCACCGGCTCCTATCACGCGGCTTTCCTCAACGGCATCGCCTTCAACCTGCTGAACGGCGTGATCGTGTGGTGGCTGCTGAGCCGCCAGAACCGCCGCCTGCCCATGAGTGTCACCGCGTGATCGATTCCCCGTACGCCTGGCGGCGGCTCGCCGTCAGCGTGACCCTGAGTACCCTGGGTGGCATCGGCATGTGGGCGCTCGCGGTCGCCATGCCTGCGGTGCAGGGCGATCTCGGCGTCAGCCGCGCCGACATCTCCTTCGCCTATTCCATGAACATGATCGGCTTCTTCCTGGGCGGCGTGATCGTTGGCCGGCTGGTCGACCGGCACGGCATCGTCGTCGCATCGGTGGTCAGCGCGCTCGGCCTCGGTGCGGGCTTCGGCCTCGCCTCGGCGACCGGCTCACTGGCGATGTTCGCCGTGGCGCAGACGCTGATCGGCTTCAGCGCCGCCGCCACCTTCGCGCCGTTGATCGCCGACATCTCGCACTGGTTCGAGAAGCGCCGCGGCGTCGCCGTCGCCATCGCCGCGTCCGGCAATTACATCGCCGGCGCGCTGTGGCCGCCGATCGTCGAGCTGACGATTCATCACTTCGGTTGGCGCACGACCTACCTGTCGGCCGGCGTGCTGTGCGTCGCCGTCATGATCCCGCTGGCCTTCACCCTGCGTCGCCGCGCGCCCGACCACGCGGCCGGCGGCGCGATCGCGGTGGCCCGGCGCTCGCTCGCCTCGCTCGGCCTGTCGCCCAACGGACTGCAGGCATTGCTGATCCTGGCCGGTCTTAGCTGCTGCGTCGCCATGTCGATGCCGCAGGTCCACATCGTCGCCTACTGCGCCGATCGAGGCTTCGGCGTCGCCGCGGGCGCCGAGATGCTGTCGCTGATGCTGGGCTTCGGCATCGTTAGCCGGATCGGCTCGGGCTGGCTGGCCGACCGGGTCGGCGGCGCGATGACCCTGCTGCTCGGCTCGACCCTGCAGGCGGTCGCGCTGCTCTTCTACCTGATGGCCGATTCGGTCGTCTCGCTCTACATCGTGTCGGCGCTGTTCGGCCTGTTCCAGGGCGGCATCGTGCCGAGTTACGCCATCATCGTGCGCGAGTACTTCCCGCCGCGCGAGGCGGCGAGCCGGGTCGGCCTCACCGTCTCCTCGACCGTGCTCGGCATGGCGCTGGGCGGCTGGATGGGCGGCAAGCTGTTCGACATCACGGGCTCGTACCAGGGCGCCTTCATCAATGGTATTGGCTGGAACGTGCTGAATGCCGCCATCGCCTGGTGGCTGCTCAGCCGCCAGATGCGGCGCCCACCCGCCATCGCCTGACAGGGAGTCTCCATGCGCATCGTCGCCATTCGCGACATCGTCTCGCCGATCCGCTCCAACATCGCCAACGCCTATATCGACTTCAGCCAGATGACGGCCTCGGTCGTGGCGGTAATCACCGACCTCGAGGTCGAGGGCAAGCCGGTGGTCGGCTACGGCTTCAATTCCAACGGCCGCTATGCCCAGCACGGGCTGCTGAACGAGCGCTTCATCAAGCGCGTGTCGGAGGCCAAGCCCGACTCGTTGCTCGACGGCGAGGGCCTGATCGATCCGGCCAAGTGCTGGACGGCGATGATGGCCAACGAGAAGCCGGGCGGCCACGGCGAGCGCTCGGTCGCTGTCGGCGTGCTCGACATGGCGCTGTGGGATGCCGTCGCCAAGGCCAGGCGCGTGCCGCTGTGGAAGCTGCTGGCCGATCGCTACAACGGCGGCCAGTACGACGACAAGGCGTGGGTCTATGCGGCCGGCGGCTACTACTACCCGGGCAAGGACCTCGAGGCGCTGCAGGACGAGATGAAGCACTATCTCGGCCTCGGCTACTCATGCGTGAAGATGAAGGTGGGCGGCGTGCCGCTCGCCGAAGATCTCGAGCGCATCGAGGCGGTGCTGAAGATCGTGGGCTCGGGCGAGCGGCTGGCGGTCGATGTCAACGGCAAGTTCGACCTCACCACCGCGATCGAGTTCGGCAAGGCGATCGAAGGTTACGGCCTGCGCTGGTACGAGGAGCCGCTCGATCCGCTCGACTACCTGGCGCATGCGGCGCTGGCGACCGAGTACGGCCAGCCGCTGGCGACCGGCGAGAACCTCTTCTCCATGCAGGACGCGCGCAACCTGATCCGCCATGGCGGCTTGCGACCCGACCGCGACATCCTGCAGTTCGATCCGGCGCTCTCCTACGGCCTCGTCGAGTACCTGCGCACGCTCGCCATGCTGAAGGCCAACGGCTGGTCGCCGCGGCGCTGCGTGCCGCACGGCGGCCACCAGTTCGCGCTCAACATCGCCGTCGGCCTGCAATGCGGCGGCAACGAATCCTACCCGCAGGTCTTCGCCCCGTTCGGCGGCTTCGCCGACGACTGCCCGGTGGTCGACGGCCGCGTCGCCCTGCCGGATGCGCCGGGCATCGGCTTCGAGCGCAAGGCCGACCTCTGGGCGGTGATGAAGGAAATCGCCTAGGGAACGAAGGTCAGGAAGAGGTAGGCCGCGAGCAGGACGAGGTGGACGATGCCGGCCAAGACGTTCGTCCGGCCCGTGCCGTAGGTGATGACGGCGATCAGCACGCCCAGGGTCATCAGGATGCTGTTGCTCTCCGAGATGCCGAGCTGCAGCGGCTGATCGATGACCCGTGACACCACTGCGACCGTCGGCACCGTAAGCCCAATGCTGGCGACGCCGCTGCCCAGCGAGAGGTTGATGCTGGACTGAAGACGGTTGCGGGCCGCCGCACGCACCGCGGCGACCGCCTCGGGCAGCAGCACGATGGCGGCAATGATGATGCCGATGACGGCGACCGGCGCCTGGACGGCGGCCAGCGCCGCTTCCAGGGCCGGAGTCAGGCTCTTGGCCAGCAGCACGACGGAAACCAGGGCAAGCGGCAACAAGCCAACGGAGGCCAGGAGGGTGCGCGTGCCGGGACGTGCCGAAGGCGCGGTTTCATCGTCACCGATCGGCATGAAATAGGCGCGATGCCAGCCGGTCTGGATGAAGAGGAAGGCGCCATAGAGCGCAAGGCACATGACCGAGACGAACACGAGCTGGAGGGAGGAATAGAAGGGCCCCGGCGCCGAAGCCACGAAGTTCGGCATGACCAGCACCAGGACCGCCATGGGAATCAGCACCGAGAGGAAGGCGTTGGCGCCGGCGACATGGAACTCCGGCTCGCGGTGGTAGATGGCGCAGACGACGATGCACAGGCCGGCAAGCCCGTGCAGCACCAGCATCACGACCGCATGGATCGAATCCCGCATGAGCGTCGGGTTGGGCTCGCCGCCCACCATCAGGACGACGATCATGCCGACCTCGATGACCGTCACGGCGAGCGCCAGCACCAGGGTTCCGAACGGCTCCCCGATGCGAAGCGCAATGACTTCGGCGTGGTGAACAGCGGAGATGACGTTGCCGAGCAGCACCGCGGCGAGCACGAGCGCCAACAGCGGGGATTGAGTCTTGCCGACGAGGAACCACGTCAGCGGTCCGAGCGCCGGCAGGATGATGGAATAGAGAGGAATGCGGTTGGTGGAAGCGCCGGCCATCGCCGTAAGATGGCCCAGCCGCCGGAACCGCGCCACTCATTGGACCGCGGGCTCCTGGCCTGAGCGGAGCCGAAGGCTCCAGCCCGCTCATGACCATGAGCGCGCGGGATGCGCGCGGTCCATATGACATGAGCGCCACGGAGTGGCGCGATCCCAGAGCTACTCCGGCTTCAGCAGGCCCTTGTTCAGAAGCTCGGCGACGTTGGCCTCGTCGGCCTTGAGCGCCTCGGTGAACTGCTCGGGCGTCGACGGCCGCACGATCGCCCCGAGTTCGCGCAGGCGCTTGCTGGTCGCCTCGTCCTTCAGCCCGAAGACGACCGCCTTGTTCAGGCGCTCGACCAGCGGCTGCGGCGTCTCCCGCCGCACGAAGACGCCGGCGGTGGTGCCGCCCTCGAACGGCGTGCAATCCGCCTCCTTCAGCGTCGGCACCTGCGGCAGGCCGGGAATGTGGTCGAGGCCGAAATTCACCAGCCCGCGCAGCTTGCCGCTCTGGATGTGCGGCATCGAGCTGGTGAGCTGGTCGGCGAAACAGTCGATCGTGCCGGCCAGCAGATCGTTGATGCCGGGGCCCGAGCCGCGGTACGGCACGATGTTGAACTTGATCTTCTCGTTGAGCTGCAGCCGCAGGATCGCGACATGGTTGGTGGTGCCGTTGCCGGAATGGCCCATCGTCACCGTGCCGGGCTTGGCCTTCGCCTCGGCGAGAAGGCTCTTGATGTCCTTGAAGCGGCTGTCGGAGCGCGTGACGATCAGGGTCGGCGCCGTGGTCAGGATGCTGACCGGCGCCAGCACCTGCAGCATCTGCTGCTTGCCGGCGAAGATCGGTGCGACATAGGCCACTGTGAAGCTCGCCATGACGATGGTGTAGCCGTCGGCCGGCGCCTGAACCGCATTCTCCAGCCCGACGACGCCGCCCGCGCCGGGCTTGTTGTCGATCAGCACGGTCTGGCCGAGGTCGCGGCCCATCGGGTCGGCGACCAGGCGTGAGGTGACGTCGTAGTTGCCGCCCGGTGCGAAGGGAATGACCCAGCGGATCTGCTTGGAGGGGTAGGTGTCGGCAAGGGCCGGAGCGCCCAGCAGGGCCGCACCGCCCCCGGCGAGCAGGCCGCGTCTTCCAATCGTCATCATTTTCCTCGCTGTTCTTGTGTTCAGTATCGATACCAGCGAAAAAGTTCGTCAACGCTGCAATTCCGATGCCCGAACATCACACTCCCCTCATCGCCACCATCGCCGCGGGCTTGGCTCTGGCCTACGCCTTCGGTCTGCTGGCACATCGACTGCGCATCCAGCCGCTGGCCGGCTACGTGCTGGCAGGCGTCGTGGTCAGCCCTTCGACGCCGGGCTTCTCCACCGACAGCGCACTGGCGGGCGAGCTCGCGGAGATCGGCGTCATCCTGCTGATGTTCGGCGTCGGGCTGCACTTCTCGCTCAGGGACCTGATGGCGGTGGCGCGGATGGTCGTGCCCGGTGCCCTGGTCCAGATCGTCGTCGCGACCTTGATGGGCGCCGGCCTCGGCCATCTGCTGGGCTGGTCGTGGACGGCCGGGCTGGTGTTCGGCCTCGCTTTGTCGGTCGCCAGCACGGTGGTCATGGTGCGCGCCTTCCAGGAGCGGCACATGCTCGACACCGAGCGCGGCCGCTTCGCCGTCGGCTGGCTGGTGGTCGAGGACCTGGTGACGATCCTGACGCTGGTGATGCTGCCGACCATCGCGATGATGGCGACCGACGGCGCGGTGCCGCCGGGCCGCCTCGCCTTCCAGCTCCTGGTGACGCTGGTCAAGGTCGGCATCTTCGTTACCGGAATGCTGCTGGTTGGCCGCCGCGTCATTCCGTGGCTGATGCACTACACGGCGCACACCGGCTCGCGCGAGCTGTTCCGGCTCGCCGTCTACGCCCTCGCGATCGGCGTGGCGTTCGGTGCCGCCAAGCTGTTCGACGTCTCGTTCGCCTTGGGTGCATTCTTTGCCGGCGTCGTCATGGGCGAGAGCACGCTCAGTCAGCAGGCGACCGAGGAGGCGCTGCCCCTGCGCGACGCCTTCGCCGTGCTGTTCTTCGTCTCGGTCGGCATGCTGCTCAACCCGGAGGTCATCGTCGACGCACCGCTGGCGCTCGCCGCCACCGTGGTCATCATCGTCGGCGTCAAGGCGGCCGTCTCGTGGGCGATCGTGCGCACCTTCAAACTCGGCGATCCGGCCGCATTGGCGGTGGCCGCCGGCCGCGCCCAGATCGGCGAATTCTCCTTCGTCCTGATCGGGCTCGGCCTCGAGCTCGGGATGGTGCCGCCGCTGGCGCGCGACCTGGTGCTGGGCGGCGCCATCATCTCGATCGTGCTCAATCCGCTGGTCTTCGCCCTGCTGGTGAAGCGGATGCAGCCCGAGTCAGCGCCATTCGCCAGCGGCGAGCAGGTGATCGCCGCGCCGACGCCGGCACAGCAGCCGCGGCACGACGTGCTGATCGGCTACGGCCGCGTCGGCTCGCTGGTCGGCGCTGCGCTGCGCCGGTCGGGCGCCGAGCTGGTGGTGATCGAGACCAACGAGGACGGCCTCGAGAAGGCGCGGCGAGACGGTGCCGAGGTGTTCGTCGGCAACGCCGCCGATCCCGAGATCCTGGCCCAAGCCAACCTCGCCGCGGCGCGCCGGTTGTTCGTCACCATTCCCGAGGCGTTCGAGGCCGGCCAGGTGGTCGAGCAGGCGCGCGCCATCAATCCCCTGCTGGAGATCCTGGCGCGGGCCCATTCCGACGCCGCGGTCGAGCATCTCGAGCGGCTGGGCGCCAACCTGGTGGTGCTGGGCGAGCGCGAGATCGCGGAACGCATGCTCGAACGGGCGGATACGGCTCCGGCGTAGCCGAGGGCGTTGTCGACCGACTGTCCTTACACCGAGAAGTGCAGGACCAGGGCGAACGCGGTCATGCCGAAGGCGACGGCAGCGATCGGCAAGGCGGTTTCAATGGCGGCGAACTTGCCCTTCACCGGTCCTGTCGACAGGTCGACGTCCCGCTCGGCCCATTGCTCGAATCTGTCCGTTGTTTCCTCGCGCGCGCCCGACGGATCAGGCGGATGGAAGCGTCGGGCCAGCGCCAGGAGGCTGGGAAGGCCGACCATCAATGCGAACAGTCCGGTGACCGCGGTCAGGGCAAGGTCGGTGCGTCCGCCGCCGGCGAAGCACCAGGCGGAGATGACGAACCACGCGGCAAGGCAGGCCAGCAGTCGATAGACATAAGGATGGAAGCGCCCTGAGGCGGGTCGGTCGGGTCGGGGACGCTCGGGTGGCATCGCTTGATCGCTCATGGCCTCCTCCGCGGGGCTTCATCAAATCCAACGCCCGGCGCGATCGCGCGGGCGTGCGGTCGGAAGCCGCATGACGCCGCGTTGTCGCCCCAATTGGAGCGCGTGCTGGCCGCCGTGCATCGGGAGAGCATCATGTTGCGTCGTACGATCCTGCAGGGCATGGCCGTCTCGGCCGTCCTGGTGGCGATGCCGGCACTGGCCCAGGAACGGCCGCTGGCGCTCAAGGGCTACGATCCGGTCGCCTACTTCACCGACGGCAAGCCGACGCAAGGCTCGGCCCAGTACGAGATGGTGTTCGACGGCCAGCGCTATCGCTTCGCAAGCGCCCAGCACCGCGACCTGTTCAAAGCCAATCCCGACAAGTACGCGCCGCAGTTCAGCGGTCTGTGCGCCATGAACCTGTCGCGCGGCGTGAAGCGCGAATCGGATCCGCACAACTGGGTGATCTCCAACGGCAACCTCTATGTCTTCGCCAGCGAGACCGGCCAGCAGGGCTTCGTGAAGGACACCGCGGCCAATGCCGCCAAGGCCACCGCCAACTGGAAGGCGCTGAAGACCAGCATCACCCAGTAGCGTCATAGTCTCGCGGACCGCGAGCCTCCGGCTCGCTCATGCGTGCCTTGGAATGCGCTCAATCATGAGGCGAGCCGGAGGCTCGCGGTCCGGCAGAGCATGAGCATACGCTCCCCTGAAGCTCGCGATACGCGGTCGATCAAAGGCCCTTAAATCGGATGGCCAATGCCAAAAGGGGCGTTCGGTCCAGTGGCGCGTCATGTCTTATGGACCGCGAGCTTCCAGCTCGCTCATGATCATGAGTGGCGCGCCCCGGCACAAGATTAGTTGAGGCCGGCCTTGCGCATGGTCTGGTCGAGCTGGCGCTTGAGCGCGGGATCACGGAAGCGCGTGCCGAAGCCCGCGAGGTCCTGGTACGGATCCTTGGTCTTGCCGCGCTCCAGCGCATCGGCCGCCTCGGCATCGCGGCCGAGCTCGGCATAGGCGCCGGCCAGCGGGAAATCGAGCGTCGGATAGGCGGGATAGCGGATGCGCGCATTCTCGAGCAGCTTCACCGCGTCCGCGAAGCGCTTCCTGAGCAGATAGGCGATGCCGAGATTGAGCGCGTGCTCGGGACCGACATTGGCGTTGAGCCGCATCGCCAGCTCGCCGGCGGCGATCGAGCCGTCGATCTCGCCGGTCCACAGCAGCACGGCGGCGCGGGTCGCCTGCACGTCGGCATCGCTGGGATTGATCTGCAGCGCGCGCTCGGACTCGGCAAGTGCGAGGTCATAGCGCTGCTGCACCGTATAGGCGCGCGCCAGGACGCTGTGCGCGAGCGCACTTTCGTCATCGGTCTCGAGCGCCTTTTGCGCGAGCCTGATCGCCGTCTCGATGTCCTGGTCGGCGAACTCCGACCAGCCGTATGCGGCGCGCTGGAAAGTGGCGTCGGCGAGCTCGGCCTGCGCATCCGCGTAGTTCGGCTGCATGGCGACGACCTTTTCCAGCATCTCGCGCGCCATGCGGTTGCCGGCGCGCGTCGTCTCGTTGGCCTCGGCGCGCGCGCGCAGCAGCAGGTCGTAGGCTGCGAGATTGCTGGTCGGCTTCTTGAGGCTTTGCTGCAGGGCGATCTGCTGCAGGTTGGTCGCCAGCATGCCGGCGACCTTGCGGGCGATCTTGTCCTGCAGCTGGAAAATGTCGGTGAATTGCTCGTCGTACTGCTCGGCCCAAAGCTGGGTGCCGTTGCTGGCGTCGGTGAGCTGTACCGTGACCCGCACCTGCTCGCCGGCACGCCGCACGCTGCCGCCGACCAGGTAGCGTGCGTTCAGCGCATGGCCCATGTCCATCGGTGGCAGGTGCCTGCCGCGATAGGGCAGGACGGCACCGTAGGCCAGCACCGTGAGCTGCTTGAAGCGGCCGAGCGCGCGGGTGATGTCCTCGGTCAGGCCGTCGGCGAAATAGTCCTGTGCGGCATCGCCGCTCTGGTTGGCGAACAGCAGCACGGCAACCGACTGGCCGTTGGTGGCGGCTGCGATGTGTTTCGGCGCTTCGGTCCAGCGCAGCGCCAGGAAAGTGCCGGCGAACGCCAGCACGATCGCCGCCGCGAGGCCGGCCAGGAGCCCGCGGCGCCGGCCGCGCCGCATCGGCGTCTCGCTGTCGAGCGCGAAAGCGCGGACCGGGCGATCGATGTTCTTGAGCGTCCGCGCGCCGAGATCGCGGAACGTCATGCTGAGCTTGTCGCGCACCTGCTCGTGCACACTGGCCGACAGCACGATCGCGCCCGGCTCGGCCAGCGCCTGCAGTCGGGCAGCGACGTTCACTGTGTCGCCGAACACGTCCTGGTCGGAATGGATGACGTCGCCGAGATGCAGGCCGATGCGGAAGCTCTGCTGGCGATCGACCGGCTTGCCGGCATTCCGCTCGGCCATGCCGCGCTGCATCTCGACCGCCGAGCACACCGCCTCGACGGCGCTGCCGAACTCGGCCATCACGCCGTCACCCACCGTCTTGACGATGCGGCCGTGGAAGCGATCGACCACCGGGGTGACCAACTCGGCGAGGTGGGCGCGCAGGTCGGTGAGCGTCTGCTCCTCGTCGGCGCGCATCAGGCGGCTGTAGCCCGCCACATCGGCGAACAGGATGGTGGCAAGGCGGCGGGTGCCGCCGGAGCCGGGTTCCGTCACCTAGATATAGACCGCCTTCATCGCCGCGTCGGGATAGCGCCCGCCGGCCGCTGCTCCCGGCGGCAGCACCGACGACAGGCGATCGATCTCGTCCGCGGCCAGGGTCACGTCGAGCGCGCCGATGTTCTCGTCGACCCGTGTGGCGCGCTTGGTACCGGGAATGGGAACGATGTCGGTACCCTGCGCCAGCAGCCAGGCGAGCGCGATCTGGCCCGGCGTGCAGCTCTTGGCCTTGGCCATCGCCTCGATCGCGGCGACGAGCTGGAGGTTGCGCGCCAGGTTGTCGCCGGCGAAGCGCGGATGGCGGCCGCGGCCGTCGCCCTCGGGAATGTCGGACGACGACTTCACCGAGCCGGTCAGCAGGCTGCGGCCAAGGGGCGAGTAGGCGACGTAAGCGATGCCGAGCGGCCGCGTGGTGGCGATCGTCTCCTCGGCATGCTGGCGGTAGAGCAGCGAGTATTCGCTCTGCACCGCCGCGAGCGGATGGGTCTTGTGGGCGCGCTTGATGGTATCGGGCTTGGCCTCGCTGAGGCCGATCGCTCGCACCTTGCCCGCCTTCACCAGCTCGCTCATGGCGCCGACTGTCTCCTCGATCGGCACCGAGGGATCGACGCGGTGCTGGTAATAGAGGTCGATCACGTCGACGCCCAGCCGCTTCAGGCTCGCGTCGCAAGCCTGCTTGACGTACTCCGGCCGGCCGTTGACGCCATTGGCGCCGCCCGGCTGCTGGATCTGGCCGAACTTGGTCGCCAGCACGACCTTGTCGCGCCAGCCGCCGGCCAGCGCCTTGCCCAGCAGCGTCTCGTTGTGGCCCCAGCCGTACATGTCGGAGCTGTCGAGGAAGTTCACGCCCTTGTCGATGGCGTGGTGGACGACCTTGATGCTCTCGTCGTCGTCGCCCTTGCCGTAGGCGCCCGAGAGCGACATGCAGCCGAGGCCGATCGGGAAGACGATAAGGTTCGAGTGGCCGAGCTTGCGCGGCGTCTTGCTGACGGTGACGGTCATGGGCCCTCCGGATCAGGCAGCGTTCCACCCGCCTTCTACCATCAGGACGGACCCGGTGGTGAACGAAGACTCGTCGCTGGCCAGGAACAGGGCCGCGCGGGCGACCTCCTCGACCGTACCGAACCGGCCCAACGGATGGCGGTCGAGCAATCGCTGCCGCACCGCCCCGGGATCGGCCTGGCGGGCAAAAGAGCGGTGCAGAAACGGCGTCTCGATCGCACCGGGCGCGATCACGTTCGCGCGAATACGGTCGGCCGCGTAGTCGAGGGCAACCGACCGCGTGAGCGCGATCACCGCGCCCTTGGAGGCGGCATAGCTCGCGCTGCCGCGGCCACCGCTCAGGGCAATCTGCGATGCCACGGTGACGACCGATCCGCCGCCGCCCGCGATCATCTTCGGCAGCGCCGCGCGTACCCACAGGAAAGTGCCCTTGGCGTTGACCGCGAAGACGCGGTCCCATTCCTCCTCGCTGGTGTCGGCGAGCTTCTTGCCGACCGACATGCCCGCGGCGGTCAGCACGATGTCGAGCTTCGCCAGCGCCTCGACCGTCGACTGCACGAACCCGGCATCGGCCACGTCGCCCTCGAACACCAGCGGCGCTTTCATCGCTGCCGCGACCTCGCGCAAGCCTGCCCCATTACGATCGACCAAGGCCACCCGCGCGCCCTCGCGCTCGAAGCTCTTCGCCACCTCGGCGCCGATCCCCGATGCCGCCCCGGTCACCAGGGCGGTCTTGTTGGCGAGACGCATCAGACGAGAACCCGGTCGAGGAAGCGTTTCAGCCGCTCGGATTGGGCACTGCCGAAGATCTGCTCCGGCGGCCCCTGCTCGATAATGCGGCCCTGATCCATGAACACCACCCGGTCGCTGACCCGCCGGGCGAAGCCCATCTCGTGCGTCGCCACGACCATGGTCATGCCCTCGGCCGCCACCTTCTCCATGACAGCCAGCACCTCGCCGACCAGCTCGGGATCGAGCGCCGAGGTCGGCTCGTCGAACAGCATCACCTTGGGCCGCATCGCCAGCGCGCGGGCGATCGCCACCCGCTGGCGCTGCCCGCCCGACAGATGCTCGGGATACGCGTCCATCTTCTCGGCGAGGTCGACCTTGGCCATCAGCTCGTGCCCGAGGCGGGCGGCGTCGGCCAGCGCCATGCCGCGCACCTCGACCAGTCCCAGGATCACGTTCTCCAGCGCCGTCTTGTGCGGCCACAGATGGAAGAGCTGGAACACCATGCCGATCTCGGCGCGCTGCGCCGCCAGCTCCCGGCCGCCGAGGCGCCGGTCGCGTCCCCCGCCCTCACGGAAGCCGACGCGCTTGCCGGCGACCCGCACGAGGCCGCTGCTCGGCACCTCGAGGAAGTTGATGCTGCGCAGCAGCGTGCTCTTGCCCGAGCCGCTCGGCCCGATCAGGCAGACAACTTCGCCCGGCTGCACCGTGAGGTCGATGCCGGCCAGCGCCTGCACGCTCTCGCCGAACCGCTTGGTCAGTCCGGCAACCTCGATCATCGGTGCTTCAGCCATGGCGCGGCAGCAACAGGAGCGCGCGGCGGCGCCGGCGGCTCAGGCCGCGCTCGTCATAGCGCAGCCAGCGCTCCAGCCAGAGCTGCGCCAGCGACAGCGCGCTGGTCAGGATCAGGTAGATCGCGCCCGCGGCGGTCAGGATCTCGATGGCGCGGTAGGTGCTGGAGTAGATCATCTGCGCCGTCAGCATCAGCTCGGGCACGGTGATCACCGAGGCGAGCGACGAGCCTTTGGTGTGCGAGATGAAATTCGTCATGTATGGCACGATGATCACGCGCAGCGCCTGCGGAATGACAATGGTGCGCAGGATCCGCGGCCAGGTCATGCCGACCGCCTGCGCCGCCTCGATCTGGCCACGCGGCACGGCCTGCAGGCCGGCGCGCAGGATCTCGCAATTGTAGGCGGTGGTGCTGAGCGACATGGCGACGATCGCCGCCGTGAACGGCTCGAGTGTGATGCCGACCGCGGGGGCGGCGTAATAGACGTAGAACAGGTGCAGCAGCATCGGCGTGCCGCGAAAGATGAGCACGTAGGTCCACACCGCGCCGCGCAGGATGGCGCTGTTCGACATCCGCGCCAGCGCGAAGAAGAAGCCCAGCACCGTGCCGATGGCCTGGCTCAGCACGGTGATGACGATCGTCATCCCCGCCGCCTTGAACAGGATCGGCAGGTAGGGGATGACGAAGCCGAAGTCGATGTTCATCGGCGATCAGGGATCGCGGTCGACGAGGCTGGCGCTGTAGTTGTCGATGCCGAAGTACTGCTTGCCCCACTTGTCGAGCAGGCCTTCCTTCTTCATGTCGCGAATGCACTGGTCGAAGAAGGCCTTGAGTTCCTTGGAGCCCTTCTGCATCGGAATGCCGACGAAGCGCACGACATAGGGCTCGCCCATGATCTTGCCGGCATTCGGGTTGGTCTTGAGGAAGGCCGCGGCTGCCGTGTCCGGCGAGATCGCGGCGTCGATGCGGCCGACGGCGAGGTCGGCGAACAGCTCGGCATTGCCGGGATAGCCCTTGAACGACTTGAAGGCGCCGTACTTCTTCTCGATCTCGCGTGCCGGCAGCTCGCCGTCGGCGCCGCCCGAGATGCCGCCGACGTTCTTGCCCTTGAGATCCTTGTAGCTCTTGACGTCGGTCACGCCGCTGCGCACCACCGCCACGATCATCGAGCGCGAGTAGGGAATCGAATAGTCGAAGATCTTCTTGCGCTCCTCGGTGATGTTCACGTTGGAGAACACGGCGTCGAAGCGGCCGGTCTGCAGACCCGGCATGATGCCCTTGAAGTCGAGCCGGGCAATATCGACCGGCAAGCCAAGCTTTTTCTCGACATAGTGCGCGACCTCGATGTCGTAGCCGACCAGCTCGTTCTTCTCGTTGACATAGGACACCGGCAGGAGATTGCCGCTGGTCGCCGCCAACAGCTTGCCACGCTTCTTGATCTCCGGCAGGTCGGCGGCCAGGGCCGCGGTCGCCAGCGCGCCAAACGCCGCCACGGCGCCGATCGCCATCATGATCCTACGCATCGAAGCTCCCCATCTGATTGCGCGCCACAGTGCGCGCGATCGACATCGGCAACAAGCACCTCTTCCGCTTCAGCGGCGAGTCGGCTCGCGCGTTCGATCGACGAACGCAGGCGCA
Organism: Pseudomonadota bacterium; assembly: GCA_018240745.1. Classification (GTDB taxonomy): domain Bacteria; phylum Pseudomonadota; class Alphaproteobacteria; order Reyranellales; family Reyranellaceae; genus Reyranella. The sequence goes on along the minus strand of JAFEFF010000196.1, from coordinate 9,295 downwards.
TCTGCCATCCAGGCAGCAAAAAGCGTCCCGGACTCTCATCCGGGACGCTCTTGCTCGACCTGTGTAAGCTACGTCAGCGGGCCCCAATCCCCTCTGAGCGCATTACAGGCCAAATTGTGCTGCTGTCTGGACAGCGCCCCGGTCGCGGAACTGCGACGTCAGGCGCTCCTTGCCACCGGCCGTCTTCATGAACACCGGCGGCTTGGCCACCTCCATGACGTATGGCTCGTTGTCCATCTGCCCATTGGCGACAGCTACACCCTGAAGCACGCTGGCTGCGGCAAAAGTCACACCCAATGCAACTACCAGCATCGTTGTCGCGACGATGATGTGACGCATTTTCACACCTTCCCCAAGAACCCGGCCATCCCGGCGGCTCAACCGCCCGATTGCCCACTTCCGTGCCGGCACATCCCATATGTGTCTGCACTTGAGCGGCAGTAATATGCTCAATCCGATTGGAGCGCCAGAGGATTCTCGCCCAGAATTGTTTTGGATGTTCGCCTATCGTACCAAACGTACAGGGCAGTAAACGTCGATAAAGTACCGTAAACAAGCCCCAAAGACCTCGACTCGTCGAGCTTGTTCGCGAACCCGTAAGACATCGTGGCTGCAACGTTCGCACCGACAATGCGATGTTTGCGTGTCGTCAAATTGTATCGTCTATATATCGAGAGTCACGTCAAATATATCGCGTCTGCTCAAGGGCGCCCCGCATGGCCCTCAAGCAGTCTGGATGTCGGCCGACTGGATCCGCTTCACGCCAGCGTCGGTCATTTGTTTCCAGGCGGCTGCCAGCGAGCCGTTGAGGTCGATGGCCCGGGTGGCGTCCTCGATGACGTAGGCCGTGAAGCCGAGCTTGCGGGCATCTACCGCACTCCAGGCGACGCAGAAATCGGTCGCCAGCCCGACCAGGAACACCGTGTCGATGCCGCGCGCTTTCAGATAGGCGCCGAGGCCGGTCGTGGTCTTGCGGTCGGCCTCCTCGAAGGCGGAATAGCTGTCGACCTCCTTGTGGAAGCCCTTGCGCACGACCAGCTGTGCGGTCGGGACCTTGAGGTCCTTGAGGAGCGCGGCGTCCTCGCTGCCTTGCACGCAGTGGTCGGGCCACAGCACCTGCGTGCCGTAGGAGAGCTGTGTCGTCTCGAACGGCTTCTTGCCGGCATGGGCCGATGCGAAAGAGGTATGGCCCGGGGTATGCCAATCCTGGGTAACGACGACGTTCTCGAACGCGGGCGCGAGCTTGTTGATCACCGGCACGATCTGCGCACCGCCCTTCACCGGCAGGGTGCCGCCGTCGACGAAGCAGTTCTGGACGTCAATCACCAGCAGCGCGCTGGTCGGGCCGGGCTTGATCTTGTCGGCGGCGGCGGCACGGGTGGCGAGTATCGCCGCGCTCGATGCAAGGAAAAGTCGGCGGGACAGGATGACGCTCATGGAGGACTCCCCGGTTGATGGGGAAGTCTACCGCTGCGACCCCATGGGTCCAATCCCCGGCTGCATCCGCCACCGAATCAGGCTAGCTGTTGCGAGAATATGGTTCGCGACGAGGAATGGGCGACGCGGCGCCGGGCGATCGTCACCGGCTGGCATTGGAGCAGCCCCAACGGCTTGCGGCCGCGCTGGCGCCATGGGGCGTTCTCCCTCCTGCTCGAACTGTTCGGCCGCGCGCTCCAGTTCACCCCATGGTACGCCCGCGGCGTTCGCAATGCGCTCGATCTCGAGCTGACCCGGCTCGAGCTGCCGGTCACCGGATTGCCGGCAGCCTTCGACGGCTATCGCATCCTGCATGTCAGCGACTCGCATCTCGACATGCTGCCGGCGCTAACCGACGTCGCGGCGCGCCTGCTCGACGGCATCGAAGTCGATCTGCTTGCCCTCACCGGCGACGTGCACGGCCGCCAGCGCCACTCGCTCGGCCAGTCGGTCGAGCCGCTGAAACGCGCGCTGGCCGGCGTCACGGTGCGCGATCGGCGACTGGCCGTGCTGGGCAATCACGATCCGGTCGAGATGATGGAGGCCCTCGAGGGGCTGGGCTTCGAGGTGCTGGTGAACCAATCGACGATCTTGTCGCGCGGCGGCGAGGTCGTGCGCGTTACCGGCCTCGACGACGTCCACAACTTCTACTCGGCCGCCGCCCGGGCCGCGCTCGACGAACAGGTCGACGACTGCCGCATCGCCCTGGTGCACTCCGCCGAGATGGCCGACCACGCCGCGGCGGCCGGATGCGCGCTCTATCTTTGCGGCCATACGCACGGCGGCCAGGTCTGTCTGCCGGGCGGCCGCATCGTATTCACCCAGCTCGTGCGCTGCCGGCATGCCGCATCGGGAGTTTGGCGGGAAGGGGCGATGACGGGCTACACCTCGCCAGGCCTCGGCGTCGCGCCGCCCACGGTACGTTTCAACTGCAGGGGCGGCGCGGCGGTCATCACGCTCAGGCGTTGAGGCCGGGATCGTGGGACCTCACCCTCGGATTGCATAGCAGCGGCCGCCACGGCGGTTTGCCGCTATTCTGCGGGGAACGGCCCAAGGGGAAGAGCATGAGCGAGTCGAGTTGGCGGCAGCGCGCCGGTACTGTTTTCACGTGCGAGAAGCAGCCGGCGCAGGGCCGCAATGGCATGGTCGTGACCAACCATCCGCTGGCCTCGGCCGCGGGCATGGAGATGCTGGCTGCGGGCGGCAATGCGATCGACGCCGCTGTCGCCGCGCAGTTCGCGCTGACCGTCGTCGAGCCGATGATGGTCGGGCTGATCGGCGGCACGACCTGCCACATCCGTCTCGCCGACGGCAGCCACCGGGTGATCGACGGCATGAGCGCAGTACCGCTGGCCGGCCATCCGACCATGTTCAAGCCCATCGCCGGCACGCCGCCCAACGTCTACGACGTCGAAAAGCGCGAGAACCAGCTCGGCCCCAAGGCGGTCGCCACGCCGGGGTCGCTGCTCGCCTGGACGCATGCACTCCGGACCTACGGAACGCTGCCGCTCGCCGACGTCATGCAGCCAGCGATCCGCCACGCCACGCGCGGCTTCACCGTGACGCCGTACCTTGCCGACTGCATCAGGGATTGCGCGCCCGACCTCATGCAGGATCCCTTTGCCGCCGACCGGCTGGTGCCGGACGGCACGCCGCTGGAGGCCGGTGAGACTCTGGTTCAGGCCGACTATGGCGAGGCGCTGCAGCTGATCGCCAAGGACGGCGAGAGCGCGCTGCATGGCGGGCCGCTCGGCGACCTGGTGGTCGAATGCATGGAGCGCACCGGCGCCTTCCTCTCCTCCAAGGATCTCACCGGCTATCGAATCGTCGAGCGCCAACCGATCAGCGGCCAGTATCGCGGCTGGGAGATCGTCGGCCCACCGCCGCCCGCGGCCTCGGGCGTGCACATCACCCAGATGCTGAACATCCTCGAAGGCTATGAGGTCGCCAGGCTCGGCTTCGGCACGGTCGACACGATCCACCTGCTGGCCGAAGTGCTGAAGATCGCGTTCGCCGATCGCGCCGAGGCGAGCGGCGATCCGGCCTTCGTCAAGGTGCCGGTCGAACGCATCACCTCGAAGGCCTACGCCGACCAGCGGCGCGCCGGCATCGATCTCACGAAGGCCAGGCAATGGACGGGCGGCCTGCTGGCCAAGGAAGGCGCCGACACCACTCATCTCACCGTCGCCGACGGCAGGGGCAACGTCGTCACCACCACACAGACCATCAACAGCCTGTTCGGCGCCCGCTTCATCATTCCGGGCACCGGCATGATCCCCAACGACTACATGTCGAACTTCGATCCTCGGCCGGGCAACGCCCTTTCGATCGCACCGGGCAAGCGGGTCACCACCTCGATGTCGCCGATGATGGCGCTGCGCGACGGCAAGGTCGTCTATGCGTTGGGCCTGCCGGGCGGGCGCAAGATCTTCCCGGCGGCGATGCAGGCCCTGATCAACCTGATCGACCATGGCATGAGCCTGCAGGAGGCGGTCGAGGCGCCGCGCGTCTGGACCGAGGGCCCGTTCCTCGAGGTCGAGCACGGCATCCCGGAAAGTATCCGCCAGGGCCTCGAAGCGCGTGGCCACAAGCTGGTCCGCATGCCGACGGTGTCGGGCGGCATGAACGGCATCCAGTTCCACACCGACGGCAGCATGACCGGCGCCGCCTGCTGGCGCGCCGACGGCGCGGCGGTCGGCCTCGGCGGCGGCCTAGCCCGGCAGGGTGTGCGGTTCGTCCTACCGGGCTAGGGACAGTTCCTCGCGCGAGGGCAGCGCATCGAACGCGCCCGGCCGCGTCGCGGTCAGGGCCGCCGCCTTCTGCGCCAAGTCGATTGCCGACTCGATCGCGATGCCGCGCGCCAGCGCCGCCGCCATTACGCCGCAGAAGGCATCGCCACAGCCGGTCGTGTCGACCGCCGCGATCTTCTCGGCCGGAAACGCGCGGCCGCCAAACAGGCAACCGTCGGCGCCCAGCGTCACGATCGACGCGACACCGTCGAGCGCCGTGCCGAGCGCCTTCGCCTCGAGGCGGTTGGCGATCACCAGGCTGCTCTGTGCGACCAGCCTCTCGGCGCCCGGCCAGAAGGGCGCGGGATTGAAGACCGTGGTGGCGCCGGCACGCCGTGCCGCTGCGAGGATGGCGCCAGTGACGTCGAGCGCGAGGTTGCCTTGCAGCAGCACGACATCGCCCGGGCCGATCTCCTGCAACGCCGGTTCGCCATCGGCGAAGGTAAGCGCGAGCGAGCAGGCACTGGTGCTGACGATGCTGTTGTCGCCACCCGGCAGCACCATCAGCAGGGAGAAGTCGGTCGGATGGGCGAGGCGCGGCAGCAGAAGCCGGTCGAACCGCTCCACTGAAAGGCGACGTTCGACCGTGTCGGCCTGGGGCGCATCGTTGCCGAGCGGTGCGCAGAACCGTACCGGCACGCCGCACCGCGCCGCCACCACTGCCTGGTTCAGCCCCTTGCCGCCCAGCGCCCGCGCCGCCTCGGCGCCGATCAGGGTCTCGCCCGGCAACGGCAGGCGCGGCACGACGAGCCGCAAATCGAGCCCTGCATTGCCGATCACCACGACGCGGTTCATGCCATCCCTGCGTAGACATCACCCGAGTTCGCCTCGTGCGGCAAACCGTTCAGCCAGTCGGCCATCGCCTGCGCATCCCGCCATTCGCCGAGCGCCTGCGATTCACCGAGCGCCGCATTGAACCCGGTGTAGCCGAGCGCGGTGCAGCGCTCGAGACAGGCCAGTGCCACGGCGCGCTGGATGGTCGTGAACTCGAAGGAGAGCGCCGGCACAGGCTGCGAGAGACCCGCGAGCGCCTCGGCCTCGAAACCCTCGACATCGAGCTTGATGAAGGCGGGCCGGCCGTGCGCGGCGATCAGGGCATCGAGCGTGGTAACGGGAACGCTGAGCGATCTTGGCCAGGACTCGCTTTGCCAGCCGGCGGAGCCGAGGCTCGCCGCGATGAAGGCGTCGGACAGGGTCGAGATGGTCGGGTTGCCGGGATTGATCTTCATCTCGGCGGTTCCGATCGTACGCCCGACGGCGGCGGGCACGAGCGTGACGCGCGGATCGCGGCCGTAGAGCAGCCGCAAGACCCGCTGCAGCGCGGGCTGCGGCTCGACGCCGACGATGCGCGCGCCGAGGCGCCGGAACGAGGCGATGCGATTCCCGACATGGGCGCCGATGTCGAACACGAGATCATCCGGCGAGATGAACCGCGCGTAGAGCCCGTCCATCGCGCGCGCCCGCGCCGGATGGCCGTAGTAGATGCGCAGCGAGCGGGCGACGCCGAAGGCCGTGCGTAACATGTCAGTCGGCGGCTGCGAGGAATGCGCGCCGGCTGAGCGCGGCCGGTCGCTCGGTCTCCTCGGGCAGACGGCCGATGCCGATGCGCTGCAGCGCCAGGCCGACACCCGGCCACGAGGTGACGACGCAGAGCGGCACTGCAAGCGCGGGTCCACCCGCCACGAGGATGAACACGTACGGCAGTGCCGCCGGGTGCGTGAAAGCAACGACAGCGAGGCCCAACACGCCGAGCAGCATCTGCGGCCACAGTCTGGTGAAGGCCGTCGCCCAGCCGATCGAGTGATCGTCGCGTTGCTGCACGCGCCAGCCGGCGACCCGGCCGATCGGCAGGCCGAGGAAGAACAGCGTGTGGCAGACCCACATGATGGGTGAGAGCAGCAGCCAGAAGATCGTCTCGCTCACAACGCCGGCGGCGAAGCGCAGCGGGCCGCCGAATCCCCGCCGCAGGACCGGATCGCACAGCACGTCGACTATGGTCGCGATCCGGGGTGCAAACCACATCGTCAGCACCAGCGCGAGCCACGCTGCGCCATAGTCGGCGTCGATGACGCTCGGCGCGCCGACCTGCGTGGCGAGCATCGCCGTGGCGAGCAGCCACAGCCCGATCCAGGCCGGCGAGCCGATGAACATCAGCATCGCGAACAGGAGCTGGATGCGGCTCACCAGCTTGAGGCCGGGCAGGCCGAGGAAGAAGAGGTATTGCAGCGTGCCCTGCAGCCAGCGTTGGTCGCGGAGCAGAAACTCGATCAGGGTCGGCGGATTCTCCTCCCAGCCGAGATCTTCTTCCGGCAGCACGCGCACGTGGTAGCCGGCGCGCCGCATCAATGCCGCCTCGATCTGGTCGTGGCTCAGGACATCGCCGCTCAGGATGCCCTTGCCGGCGAGCGGCGGGATCGCGCAATGCGCCTTGAAGGGGGCCACCCGAAGGATGGCATTGTGGCCCCAGTACGGTCCGCAATCGGCCTGCCACCAGGCGCTGCCGATCGTCCAGGAGCGCAGGCCCAAGCGCATGCCGAACTGGAACAGGCGCGCGAAGGCGCTGGTCGTCGGCATGCCGATCACCAGGCTCTGCAGGATGCCGAGCCTGGGCGCACGCTGCATGATCCCGACCAAGCGCAGGATGCCGGCCGCCGTCATGAAGCTGTCGGCGTCGAGGGTGACCATGAAATCGTGACGGTCGCCCCAGCGCTCGAGGAAGTCGCGGATGTTGCCGGCCTTGAAGCCGGTGTTGACCTCGCGACGACGATAGGTGACGCCGAAGCGGCCGGCCCATTTGCAGGCGAGCCCCTCGAAGGCCTGCTGCTCGGCGGCCGCGACATCGGACCGATCGGTGTCGCTCAGGATGTAGACATGGAACCGCTCGGCCCAGCCTTCGGCATCGAGGTCGCCCATCATGGTATCGAGATTGCGCAGCACGCGGTCGGGCTTCTCGTTGCGCACGCACATCACGATCGCGGTCGAGGCGGCGATCACGGTCGGTTCGGGCTGGCGTGCAGCCTCCGGAATCAGGAACGCGCTGGTGTCGCCGAAGCGCATCAGGACGAGGCCAATCACCGAGTTCCAGAACCCGACGGCAAGCCACGGAGTGGTCAGGCTGAACAAGAGCAGCAGCGCCAGATCGCCCGGGCCGAACCCATCCGCCGACAGCGCCCGAGCGGCCAGGATCATCAGTGTCGCGATCGAGACCGCGACCAACGCTGCGAACACAATACGGCGAGAACGAACGCTCGATGCGATCAACGATTGCATGCGGCGCATGATAGCTGACAGGGTGCGGGGCGGGATCAAATCGACTTGAGAGGCTCGCGATGGCCGTGACGGCCCAAGCGCTGTGGTACGTGGGCCCGGGCCAGGCGCGGATCGAGGACGAGATGCTGGGGCCTTTGGCCGCCGGCGCAGTGCGCATTCGCGCCCGTCACGGTGCGGTCAGCCGTGGCACTGAGTCGCTGGTCGCTGCCGGACGCGTTCCGCCGTCGGAGTACCAGCGCATGCGCGCGCCGTTCATGGCGGGCGACTTTCCATTCCCGGTCAAGTACGGCTACGCCACGGTCGGCACGCTCGAGAACGGTCAGACGGTGTTCGCACTTCATCCGCATCAGACCGTATTCGACGTGCCAGCCGAGATGGCTGTGCCCGTGCCCGCAAACGTGCCGGCCTCGCGCGCCGTGCTCGGCGCCAACATGGAGACCGCGCTGAACGCGGTATGGGATGCCGGCGGCGAGGTTTTCGGGAAGATCGCTGTCGTGGGTGCGGGCGTGGTCGGCACATTGACCGGCTTCCTCTGTCGCATGCTCGCGGCCGCTGAGGTCACGCTGGTCGACATCAACCCGGCTCGTGCCCGCGTTGCCGAAGGTCTCGGCTTGCGTTTCGCCCTGCCCGATCGAGCACCGGCCGAATGCGACCTGGTCTTCCATGCGAGCACCAGCAGCGCCGGTCTCGCGACCGCGCTCGGCCTCGCCCGCGACGAAGCGACGATCATCGAGTTGAGCTGGTACGGCACCACGCCCGTGTCGGTCCCGCTCGGCGGGGCCTTCCACAGCCGCCGCCTCAAGCTGGTCGCGAGCCAGGTCGGTATGGTGGCGCCATCGCATCGCCGCCAATGGACCCATCGCCGTCGGCTGGAAAAAGCGCTTTCCTTGCTGGCCGACCGCCGGCTCGACGTGCTGCTGGAGCCCGCGGTGCGGTTCGCCGACCTGCCGGTGCGCCTGCCGACGATACTGTCCTCCACCAGTTCCACTCTTTGCCAGGTCATCGACTACCCGGAGGTATCCTGTGTTCGCCGTTGAAGTCCGTGATCACATCATGATCGCCCACTCCTTCAAGGGCGCGGTATTCGGCCCCGCCCAGGAGCTGCATGGCGCGACCTTCGTCGTCGATGCCGCTTTCATGGCCGAGACGCTGGACGAGAACGGCATCGTGATCGACATCGGCCGGGCGCACGAGGCGCTGAAGGCTGCGCTGGGCCCGCTGAACTACAAGAACCTCGACGGCCTGCCCGCCTTCGCCGGGCACAACACGACCACGGAGTTTCTTGCCAAGCACATCCACGACGGCCTCGCGGGGGCCGCGCGTTCGGGCGGCCTCGGCCGCGACGGCAAGGCGTTGACGGCGATCCGCGTGACCCTTTCCGAATCGCATGTCGCGTGCGCGTGGTACGAGGCTCCGTTGTGGCCCCGCACCCCGTAGTCAGGGACGTAACCTGGGCGATCCCGGGCGACATCCAGACCGTCACCGGCGGCTACGCCTACGACCGCCGAATCATCGCCGAGTTGAATCGCCTCGGCTGGGAAGTAGAGGTCGTCAGCCTCGGCGACGGTTTCCCACGGCCGAGCGCCGATCGGAAGGCGCAAGCCGGAGCGCGTCTGCAAGCGGCCGCAGCGGGTCGCCCGATCGTGATCGACGGGCTGGCGTTCGGGGTGCTGCCGGAAGCCGCCGCCGCTCTGCATCGCACGCATCAAGTGGTCGCGCTGGTCCATCATCCGCTGGCGCTGGAGACCGGCTTGTCGCAG
>JAFEFF010000195.1 GCA_018240745.1 Pseudomonadota bacterium | reverse complement strand
TCGTGAGCGACATGACGAGCGCTGCAACCACGTCGCGACTTTGCGCGCCGCGACGGCTGCGCATGATCGCCAGTCGCAGCCATGCATATCCGTCGAGGGGATTTAACTTCAGGCTTGCGAGTTGATGCTCCTCGGCGTGGGCCTGCCATTTGTCGGCATCGGGATCACCAACAGCACCTTGCGACGCGAGCCCGAATTCGCAGGTTGCCAAATTCGACAGCCGCACCGAACTCCGGACCCAGGCGAGCGCCCTCGCTGCGCCATCGACGCAATCGAGCAGCTCGGAATGTTCCGGAACCTTGTCGGCCTGATACTTGGCTATCGCGGGGGCGGCCGCGGAGTCATCCAAGGCGGCCATGGTTCGCGGTATGCCGAGGGCCAGGAGACCCGCACCGGCGGCCAGGCTGAAGATCCCCGCAACGATCTTCGGCCATCTGCTTGCTATTCCCGCGTCCGCGCCAGCACCAGCCCGCTCTTGCCCGGTTCGCCGCACAACCGCGGCCCATGCTCGAGCGACACTCGAACGATCAGGTCTGCTTGCCCTGGCTGTTGGCTGTGGCGTTTTGGCCGCTGTTGGGCTGGGTTCCCTGATTGTTGTTGCCCTGGTTGTTGCCGGTCTGGCCCTGACCGTTTTGCTGATTCGAAGCCTGGACCCCGGAATTGGTGACCGCCTGGGCCATCGCCTGGTTACCTGTCGAGTTCAACGCACCGGCAAAGCTCGAAGCGATCGCGCCGGCGCCTGTGACTCCGGAACCGCTCACCGTCGTCAGGACCGACGTCGCAAGAGATGTCGACCCGTTGGCTGCAAGCGCACCGGCGATACCGGTCAATACCGTGGTATTGCCGCCGGAGCTGATGACGACGTTGGCGATCACCGTCGGGTTGCTCGCGTTATTGGTCACGATCGCGTTCGCGAGCGCACTGGTGGCCGTTGGGGTGCCCGAGGTTCCCTGCAGCACGCTGGCCATGAAAGACGCGTTCCCGCTGGTGGAGACCGCTGCAGCGAACGTCGCCAACGGCGACCCTGGGGTCGTTGCATCCGCCCGGCCTGCCAAGGCAGTGGCGACGTTGGCCGCCAAGGTCGGGTTCGTGTTCAGCAGCGCGACCACGCCCGCCGCGTCACCGGGATTGTTGGCGATGAAGGTAGCGATGCTGTCGGCGGTTGCGCCCTGGCCATTGACCGCCTGGGTTGCGGCGGCTGACGGATTCACCGTCTGTGCAAAAACTGGCGCACCCAGCAGCGACAACGCAGCAATAGCGACTGCAAGTGACTTTAGTGACCCACGCATGTGTTTCTCCCCACCCTTCAATGTTCAATTTTTGCATGTTGCAAGGAGAGTGACAAGAGCCAAACCGTTGTGAATCAATCCATTTTCCTTTTCGCCGCTATAGCCGCCACAGATTCACCCCGTCAGGCGTTTGCGCGCGATCGAGCAGGGCCGGCACATCGGCGACGAACGCCCCCGGCTTGATCAGGCTCTTGATGAGCGGCCAGCCGGCGTCCCGGTAGTCCCGATGGGCGACGGCCACCACCACCGCGTCGGCCGGCTTGAGCTCTTCGAGCGGGGTCAGCCGCAGCCCGTATTCCTCCCGCAGCAGGTCGCCGTCGGCCTCCGGATCGTGCAGTTGCACGGTGATTCCGAAGTCCTCGAGCTCGCGCACGATATCGACGACGCGGGTATTGCGGATGTCCGGGACGTTCTCCTTGAAGGTCGCGCCGAGCACGGTGACGACCGGACGGCCGTTCGACGGCCGCCGCATGATGCTGCGGGCCACGCGGTTTGCGACATGGATTCCCATGCCATCGTTGACCCGTCGACCGGAGTGGATCACGTGCGGGTGGTAGCCCAGCTCCTCGGCCTTGTGGGCGATGTAGAAGGGGTCCACGCCGATGCAGTGACCGCCGACCAGGCCGGGACGGAACGGCAGGAAGTTCCACTTGGTGCCGGCGGCCTTCAGCACGTCCTGCGTGTCGACCCCCAGCCGGTCGCAAATCAAGGCCACCTCGTTGATGAGCGCGATATTGACGTCGCGCTGGGTGTTCTCCAGCACCTTGGCGAATTCGGCGACCCGGATGGAGGGGGCCCGGTGCGTCCCCGCGCTGATCACGCTGCTGTAGACCTGGTCGACGATTTCCAGCGTCTCCGGCGTATCGCCCGATACGATCTTCAGGATGTTGTCGAAGCGTCGTTCCTTGTCGCCGGGATTGATGCGTTCGGGCGAGTAGCCGACGTTGAAGTCGGCCTTCCACTTCAGGCCAGACGCCTCTTCGAGCGTGGGGACGCAGACCTCCTCGGTCACGCCCGGATAGACAGTGGATTCGAAGACCACGATGTCACCGCGCTTCAAGGCGGCGCCGATCGTCCGTGACGCCTTGCGCAGCGGCTCGAGGTCGGGCTGCTTGCTGGCGTCGATCGGCGTCGGCACGGTGACAATGTGGAAGTCGGCCTCGCGCAGGTCCGCTGTCCGGGTCGTCAGGCGCAATCCTTTGGCGGCAAGCTCCGTCGCATCGACCTCGCCTGTGCGGTCGTGGCCCTTCGATAGTTCCTCGATGCGTCGCGCATCGATGTCGAAGGCGATGACCGTCGCACCTATTTTCGCAAAGGTAGTCGCCACAGGCAGGCCGACATACCCAAGGCCAATAACCGATATTCGCCGATTCATTCCCACCCGAGCCCCACTCCCGGCAATTCGCCGCGGTGCGTGGCAAGCTAGCAAGGACGAGACGCATTTTCGACTCTGTTTGCGACACCCGCGTCAATTGCGCCGGCAGTTGCCATTTGCTAAGCGGTGAGCGGGGCCGCAGATTCAACCGTGCGGGTGGGAGTCAAAATTACGACGTCTGGTGCGAAACTACCGCGAGTCGTGGTCGCGGGGTGTGGCTATTGGGGCGCCAATCTGGTGCGGAATTTTGCGTCGCTGGGGGCGCTGGTCGGGATCGTCGACGAAAACGTGACGTTGGCGTCTCAGACTTCATCGAAATATGCGGTACCGGTACTGGACTGGCAAAATGCCCTGGCCGACCGGAGTATCGATGCAGTTGCAATCGCGACACCGGCCGAGAGTCATGCTCGGTTGGTCGGTCAGGCGCTGGCGGCCGGCAAGCACGTCTTTGTCGAGAAGCCGCTTGCCTTGCAGCGCGAGCCGGCGGCGAAACTCGTTGCCGATGCCGAGGGACGTGGCCTTACCTTGATGGTCGGGCACCTGCTTCAGTATCACCCGGCTTTCATCGAGATGCGTGCGCTCGTGCAGCAAGGTCGTCTCGGCCGGCTGCGCTACATTTACTCCAACCGGCTCAATCTCGGAAAAGTCCGCCGCGAAGAAAACATTCTTTGGAGCTTCGCGCCGCACGACATTTCGATGATCCTTTCCCTGGCGGGCGAGCTTCCGACGAGCGTCCATACGGAAGGCTCGTTCCATCTCCATCCTGCCATCGCCGATTCGACGCTGATGCACATGCGCTTCGCGAGCGGCATCGGCGCCCACATTTACGTGTCCTGGCTGCATCCCTTCAAGGAGCAGAAGCTCGTCGTCGTCGGCGATCAGGCCATGGCGGTGTTCGATGACGGCGAGCAGTGGGACCGCAAGCTCACGCTCTATTCGCACTCGATCGAATGGATCAACGGCCGTCCCGAACCGAAGAAGGCCGTGGGCGAGCCGGTTGCGCTCCTCCAGGCCGAGCCTCTCGAGCAGGAATGCAGTCATTTCCTGAGCAGCGTCGCGTCGCGCTCGCGTCCCCGGACCGACGGGCGCGAGGGACTTGCGGTGTTGGGGGTGCTGGAGGCCGGGCAGCGCTCGCTCGAAAGCGGCCGGACCATCGAGATCGAGGAGATCGTCGGGGCGACGAAGGCCGCGGAGCCGGCTGCTGACCACTTCGTGCACCCGTCGGCCGTCGTCGACAATGACGTCAGGATCGGCAAGGGCACCCGGGTCTGGCATTTCAGCCACGTCCTCAAGAACTCCAACATCGGCGCCGATTGCGTGATCGGGCAGAACGCCTGCATCGGGCCGGACGTCTCCATCGGAAGCCGCTGCAAGCTGCAGAACAACGTCAGCATCTACCCCGGGGTGACCCTGGAGGATGGCGTGTTTTGCGGACCTTCGTGTGTCTTCACCAACGTGCTCAACCCGCGTGCGGAAATCGAGCGCAAGAACGAATTCCGTCCGACCTTGGTCAAGCGGGGCGCCACCATCGGTGCCAACGCGACGATCGTTTGCGGATCGACGGTCGGCGAGTACGCCCTGATCGCCGCCGGCGCGGTGGTCACCAAGGACGTGCCGGGCTTCGCCTTGATGGCCGGAGTGCCTGCCCGGCGAATCGGCTGGGTGGGCCATTCCGGCGAGCGGCTCACCAAAGATCTGGTTTGCCCGCGTGAGGGCCGTCGCTATCGCGAAGTCGGCCCGGACAAGCTCGAGGAAATACCCGCAACGGAGAAAGCATCGTGACGCAGCCCATCGCCTTCATCGATCTGGCCGCCCAGCGCCGTCGCATCTCGGAGGAGATCGATCGGGCGATCGCGAAGGTACTGGATCATGGTGCCTACATTTCCGGCCCCGACGTCGGCGCGTTCGAGAGCAAACTCGCGGCGTTCAGCGGCAGCCGTTTCGCGGTGTCGTGCGGCAACGGCACGGATGCGTTGCAACTGGTCCTGATGGCCAAGGGCATCGGGCAGGGCGACGCCGTGATCGTGCCCGATTTCACCTTTACCGCGACGGCGGAGGCGGTCGCCCTCGTCGGGGCAACGCCGATCTTCGTCGATGTCCAGGCGGCGGACTTCAATATCGATGCGGGCCAGCTCGGGGACGCGGTCGATCTCGCCAGGAGCAAGGGGCTGAATCCGCGGGCCGTTATCGCGGTCGATCTCTTCGGCCTCGCGGCGGACTACGACGCCCTCAATACGTTCTGCAAGGACCACGATCTTCTGCTGATTGCCGACGCCGCCCAGAGCTTCGGCGGCAGCTATCGCGGGCGAAAGGTCGGCACGCTGGCCCCGGTCACGACGACCAGCTTCTTTCCCGCCAAGCCGCTCGGCTGCTACGGCGACGGCGGTGCCATCCTGACCGACGACGCCGAGCTGGTCGCCGTCCTGAAATCGCTCCGGGTTCACGGCCAGGGCAGCGACAAGTACGACAATGTGCGGATCGGCGTGAACAGTCGCCTCGATACGCTCCAGGCCGCCGTTCTGATGTGCAAGCTGGACATCTTCGCGGATGAGATCGCCGCCCGGCAGGTGGTTGCGGCGCGCTATGCGGATGCGCTCGGCAATCGCGTCGTGACGCCGACTGTGCCCTCGCATTCGGAGTCCGTGTGGGCCCAGTACACGATCCGTCTGCCCGGCGCCGACAGGAATGCCGTTGCCGCGAAGCTCAAGGCCGCAGGCGTGCCGACTGCCGTCTACTATCCGAAACCGCTCCACCGGCAGACGGCATATCGCCAGTTTCCCGCCACCAACGGGCTCGCGGTCTCCGACCGCCTATCCCACGAGGTACTGAGCCTGCCGATGCATCCTTATCTCGACGAAGCGACGCAGGACCGCATTTGTAACGCCGTCGTCGAAGCCGTCGCCTAACGCATCGTCGGCTCGCCCGAATCGGAGAAGGCTGGCTTGGGCAATGACTCGCGATAATCCCCAGATTTTTGGCCCTCGCGAGGCGGGCCATTTCCCTTAATGGCTGCGCGAAGCGCGTGGGTGTAAACTCCGGTCGTTTGAAGGCAGTTGGCGAGGACCGCGCTTTTGTGACGTCTTGGCACCGTTTTCGACTGCTTATCCCCGCTCAAGCCGAGTTTCGGCTGCTCCACGATTGCGCCCATCCCATCCCCATGACGGCAGCATAGGTCAGGGCGACCGCGGGAATCTGAATGCCGAAATCGACCAGGGAATGCAGCCCGAGGAGGATGGTCGCTGCGACGGCGCTGGCCGAGAAATGCCAGTCGCGGCGGCGCTCTGACAGGCCGCGAAGCGATCGTCCGGCGATCGCCACCATTCCCGCTACGATCAGTACCGCCATCGGGATGCCGACATCGAGAGCCGTCTCCAGGTAGGAATTGTGCGCCTTGTCGAATATCAGCGCGACGCCGGGAGGCTGCAGGACGGTATAAAGCCGATAGAACGAGTCGAGGCCCCAGCCGCTCCATGGCTGCAGGGCAACGGCCCCCGCCGTCAAGTCGAGCACCGCGGCTCTGGCGGGATCGCCCTTGGCCAGCAGGTCCACGGATCTGACCAGGATATGTTCGCCACCGATCAGGATCGCGAACAGCAGCGCGGTACAAATCGCGAGCAGACGGACCAACCTTGCCGACTTGCCTTCGTTCCTGAAGGTCGAGACCAGGAGACTGGTCGCCCCTGCGGCAACGACGAACGACGCTATTCCGGCCTTCGATGCGGTGAGGACCACGCCGGTCGTGAGGATCAGCAGCGCCGTGAGCAAGAAGGCGCCGCGGCCACTGACCGCCGCCAGGCGGCCACGGAGCCGCGTCCGCCA
Organism: Pseudomonadota bacterium; assembly: GCA_018240745.1. GTDB lineage: Bacteria > Pseudomonadota > Alphaproteobacteria > Reyranellales > Reyranellaceae > Reyranella. The sequence continues at coordinate 927 of JAFEFF010000195.1, read as the reverse complement.
GCTTCCATGGGCCCCCGCCTCCGCGACCACCTCCTCCAGCCGGAAAAGGCAGATGAAGCCCGCCATGGCGGCGTAGTCGCAATAGTTGGCGGAGGCGACGAAGGTACCGGAGAAAGCGCAGGGGTTGCGCCGTCCTTCGAGCGGGATCTTCGCGAAATCCAGCACCAGGCAGGACTGCACCGTGAATTCCATCACGAGGCCGTAGAGGGTGACGCCGACGGCGACCAGGACGATCGCGAGCATGAGGCGCTGCGCGAGCTTCCGGTCACGCGCGAACTGGGTGACGAGGAAGAAGGCGGCGCCGTACGTCGCAAGGCGCATCAGTGCCGTCCATGTCCGCTCTTCATCGATCAGGTTGCGCGCGGCGATTGGTCCGCCGAGCGGGCCGCCGGCCGGCTCGAAAAGGGAGGTCACCTCGGCGGTCGGGCCGAGATTCGCCAACCGCAGGAGTTGCCACGCGAGCACGGCGACGAAGCAGCCGCCGGCGACGAGCAGCGACGGCGTGAAGGTGAAGAACCCCTTGTTCCCGCGCAGTTGCAGCATTCCGCTGAGGACCAGCGTGATGCCTGCGATGACGGCAAGGGGCGACCATGCCCAATCGATATTGCTGCCGAACGGTATCGGCGAGCAGGCGATGCCGACGAAGAGCGGCACCGCCAGGATAGAGCGCCATTCCTGCCGCATTCAGAGCAACCACTTCGCGACTTCGGCCGGCATCTCGATGTGGGGCGTGTGGCCGGCATCGGGCAGGACGGTGACGGGGATTTGCACAGGCAGGTGCCGCGCGTTCTCTACCGGCAAAACGCCGTCGTTCCTGCCCCAAAGCGCTGTAATCTCGACGCCGCGCCCGATCGTGCTCCGGAGATCGATCTCGACCCCGGGGACGGCCTCCACCAGGTCTTTCAGGTAAGCTCTTACGCCGGGACG
>JAFEFF010000194.1 GCA_018240745.1 Pseudomonadota bacterium | reverse complement strand
CCACAAGAACGTGCTGTGAGAGCGCGGCGCCACCATTCAAACCCCTCCCCCGTCTTCGGGGGAGGTGGCGCCGTCATACGGCGACGGAGGGGGGAAGCAACGCACGTGGTGGGGCTTTCCCCCTCCGTCCGCGAAGACGCGTCCACCTCCCCCGAAGACGGGGGAGGGGTTTGACCATGATCGCCATCATCAAACGCCGCGCCGGACGCTGGGCGCTCAATGGAGCGGCGACGATCGGGCTGCTCTACATCCTGACGCCGCTGATCTTCGTCACCTGGCTCGCCTTCTTCCGGCAGGAGATCCCGTCCTTCCCGCCCGAGGGCTACAGCCTGCGCTGGTTCAAGGCGATCTTCGACCAGCCCAAGTTCATCGAAGGCTTCTCGCTGTCCTTCCAGGTCGGTGTGCTGGCGACCCTGATCGGCCTGGCGCTGGCCGTCCCCGCCGCGCTCTGCATCTCGCGCTTCGACTTCAGGCTGCGAGCGCCGCTCTCCAACCTGCTGCTGATGCCGCTGATCGTGCCGGGCGTGGTGCTGGGCACGGCGATGTACGTCTTCCAGGTCACCGCCGAGAACGCGCTCGACGTCGACGTGCTCGGCACCCTGTACGCCCTGGTCGCGGGCCATGTGGTGGTCGTCATCCCGTGGATCGTGCGGCTGGTGCTGGCGAGCCTCAGCGGCGTCGACCGAACCACCGAGGAAGCGGCGCAGAACCTCGGCGCCAATGCCTGGGTCACCTTCCGGCGCATCACCCTGCCCGCCATCCGGCCCGGCATCGTCGCCGGCGCGCTGTTCGGGTTCGTGACCTCGTTCGGCAATCTCGAGATGAGCCTGTTCCTGGTCGGGCCCGGCCGCACCACCCTGCCGATCGTCATCCTGCAGTACCTCGAATGGAAGATCGACCCGACGATCGCCGCGGTCTCGGTGCTGCAGATCCTGCTGATCGCAATCGTGATGCTGATCACCGACCGTTACGTGAAGCTGGCGCGGGTCGTCTGATGGTGCGGATTATCTGATGGCACGGCTCGACATCGACAGGCTGGTCAAGCGCTACGGCGACTTCTTCGCCGTGAAGGACGTCTCCCTGTCGGTCGCCGACGGCGAGTTCCTGGTGCTGCTCGGTCCCTCGGGCTGCGGCAAGACGACGACCTTGCGCATGGTCGCGGGCTTCATCGAGCCGACCGCCGGCGAGGTGAAGCTCGGCGGCAGCAACGTCACCCTGCTGCCGCCGTGGAAGCGCAACGCCGGCATGGTGTTCCAGAGCTACGCGCTGTTCCCGCATCTCACCGTGGCGCAGAACGTCGCCTTCGGCCTGGAGATGCGCAAACTGCCGAGAGCCGAGGTCGACAAGCGGGTCGAGGAGGCGCTGGCGCTGGTCCGGCTCGCGGGCTTCGGCGCGCGCCTGCCGCGGCAGCTCTCGGGCGGGCAGCAGCAGCGCGTGGCGCTCGCCCGCGCGCTGGCCATCCGGCCCGACGTGCTGCTGCTCGACGAGCCGCTCTCCAACCTCGACGCCAAGCTGCGCCAGGAGGTGCGGGTCGAGATCCGCGAGCTGCAGAAGCAGCTCGGGCTGACCACGGTGATGGTCACCCACGACCAGGAGGAGGCGCTCACCATGGCCGACCGGCTGGTGGTGATGAACGAGGGCACGGTGCATCAGGTCGGCACCCAGCGCGATCTCTACGAGCGGCCGGCCGACCGCTTCGTGGCGGGCTTCGTCGGCCGCACGACGTTCCTGTCCGGCACGGTCGCCAACGGCCGGTTCCGCACCGATGGCGGCCTCGACCTCGCGGTCGCCCCCAGCAGCACCGGCGGCGCGCCGGGCAAGGCGGCGCTGTCGCTGCGGCCGGAACGGCTGGAGATCGCGCCGGGTCCCATCGCGGGACTCGACAACGACCTGCCCGGCACGGTGGAATTCGTCTCCTACCTCGGCGCGCAGATCGACATCCATGTGCGGCTGTCGCCGGCCGACCGGCTGGTGGTGCAGATCGCCAATCGCGGCGGCTTCGCGCCCGAGGTCGGGCAACGGGTCCATGTCGGCTGGCGCGCCTCGGCCGGGCAGGTCTTCAGGGAATGAGCGTTCAAGTGCTCGAGAGCTCGGGGAACAACGAAAGGGAGTCTTCACCATGGCCTTCATGATCAATCGTCGAACCGCACTCGCGAGCGCCGCCGCCCTCGCCGCCTTCCCGGCCGCCGCCGAGGACAGGAAGGTGATCATCGGCACCTGGGGCGGCGACTATTCGCGGCTGCTGACCAAGAACATCGATTCGCTGCTGAAGGGCGTCGAGGTCGTGCACGCCGAGGAGAACGCCGACCCGCGCAAGGCCAAGATGATGGCCGAGAAGGTGCTGCGGCGCGGCACGACCGACGTGCAGGGCCTGTCGGCCAACGACATGTACGAGGTGGACCAGCACGGTCTGGCCGAGCATCTCGACTATTCGAAGATGCCGAACGCCAAGAACCTGATTCCGGCGATGAAGTATCCCTACGGGATCGGCCACATCTATTCGGGCAAGGTCGTGCTCTACAACCCGGACATGATGAAGGCGCCGGAGGGCTTCGCCGACACGCTCGATCCCAAGCACGGCAACAAGCTCGGCATCATCGACATCCAGCGCCAGTACGTCATGGTGGCCGCGGCGCTCGCCTCGGGCGGCTCGGTGCACGATTTCGAGCCGGGCAAGGCGCGGCTGATCGCCTGCCGCAAGGCCGGCGCGCGCATCTATCCCTCGAACGAGGCGTTCGCCCAGGCGCTCAAGACCGGCGAGATCGCCTGCGGCATCATGTGGAAGGCGCGCGCCGTGCAGTGGCAGAACGCCGGCATCAAGGTCGAGACCGTGGCGCCCAAGGAAGGCGTGCCGATGTACGTCTCGGGCTTCGTGATGCAGAAGAACGCGCCCAACAAGGAAACGGCCTACGCCTGGCTCGACGCCATGATGGCGCCGTCGGCGCAGAAGAACTTCGCGATCGACATGGGCTACAACCCGACCGTCACCAACGCCGACGTGCCGCCGGACGTGGCGAAGCGCATCGGCTTCACCGACGAGGAGAAGAAGCGCCTGGTCGACCTCGACTACGCCTACATGGCCAAGACCGACGCCGCCAACCAGGACTGGTGGAACAAGTCGTTCAAGGGATGAGGTTCGATTCTTCACATCCCTCTCCCCCTGGCGGGGAGAGGAGGTTCGAGTCGTGAGACGCTCACAGGGCCTCACCGCAGCGGCGCTGCTCGGGCCGGCGACGATCTTCATCGCCGTCGGCCTGCTGGCGCCGCTCGCCATTCTTTTCCGCTACAGCCTGAACAGCTTCGTCGCGCAGACCAAGACCATGGTCGAGGCGCTGACGATCCAGAACTACATCACCTTCTTCACCGACCCCTACTACACCGGGGCGCTCGGCACGACGGTCAAGGTCGCGCTGCTGGTGACGGTGGTCTGCCTGGTGCTCGGCTTTCCGCTCGCCTACGTCGTGGCGCGCACGCAGAGCCGCTTCAAGCACCTGCTGATCATCGCGATCGTGCTGCCGCTGTTCGTCGGAAACTCGGTGCGCGCGGCCGGCTGGATGGTGGTGTTCGGCAACAAGGGCTTCTTCAACGCCAGCCTGATGGGGCTCGGCATCCTGAGCAAGCCGATCGAGATCATGTTCACCGAGAACGCGGTGATCATCGGCATCATCGCCGTCAACCTGCCGTTCATGGTGCTGTCGCTGCAGAGCGTGATCGAGAGCATCGACCGCGCGGTCGAGGAGGCGGCCTTCAGCCTCGGCGCCCCGCCCCTCACCATGTTCCGCCGCGTGCTGTGGCCGCTCGCCCTGCCCGGCATCCTGGCCGGCACCATCCTGTGCTTCATCCTGGCGATGAACGCCTATGCGACGCCGTTCCTGCTGGGCGGCCCCCTGTTCAAGATGATGGCGCCGGTGATCTACAACGAGTTCACGCAGAAGACGAACTGGCCGTTCGGCGGCGCGATCGCCTTCATCCTGATGGCGGTGACGCTCAGCCTGACGATCGCAGCCAACGCCCTGCTGCGCCGAAGGACGGCCGCCTGATGCACGTTGGACTGATCGGCGGCATCGGCCCGGCCGCCACCGACTTCTACTATCGCGGCCTGGTCGACCGGCATCGCACGGCCGGGATTCCCCTCGAATGCACCATCGCCCATGCCGACGTCGGCACGATGGGCCGCAATCTCGCCGACGGCCGCCGGGCCGAGCAGGCGGCGATCTTCGCCGGCCTGATCGAGCGCATGAAGAAGGCCGGCGCCGAGGTCGCCGCCGTGACCTCGATGGGCGGCCATTTCTGCATCGGCGAGCTGTTGCCGATCTCGCCGCTGCCGCTGGTGCACGGCATCCAGGCGGTCGATGCCGGCATCAGGAGGTCGGGCCTGAGCAGGATCGGCGTGCTCGGCACGCGTCTGGTGATGGAGACCGGGCTCTACGGCGGCGTGTCGTCGGCCGAGCTGATCGCGCCCGCCGGCGAGCGCTTCGGCCAGGTCGGCGATGCCTATTCGGCGATGGCCGGCATCGGCAAGGTGACCGACGAACAGCGCCGGATCTTCTTCACCGCCGGCCGTGAACTGATGGCGCGCGGCGCCGAGGCGGTCATGCTGGGCGGCACCGACCTGTTCCTGGCCTTCGTCGGCCAGCCGCCGCCCTTCCCGCTGGTCGACTGCGCCGACCTCCATGTCGACGCGATCTTCGCGAAGTCCTCCGCGCCCTAGGATTGTCGCACGCGCAGAGCACGAAACGCCGTTTCGACAGCCAGCGACCGTACCGACGCTGCATCAGGCACTCTGCGACATTAGGCCTACTCCGCCGCTACGGCACGGGCGGCACACTCCGCCCGCGAAAGCCAAACGCGAGGAACCGCACATGAGTACGCACACGAGTACGAGTCTCCGAATCCAAAGACGCGCCTTCCTGGGCGCGACCGTTGCCACTCTCGCCTCGCCCGCGATCCTGCGCGCCGCCGAGCCGCTGAAGTTCCGCTGGTCACTCGACACCGCACCGAGCCATCCGCGCAACCAGGCCGTCGTCGACTATGTCGGCAAGCTCGAGAAGGCGTCGAACGGCGCGCTGAAGGGCGAGGTCTTCCATTCCGGCCAGCTGTTCGCCGACCTCAACGTCTCCAAGGCGCTGCTGCAGGGCCAGGTCGAGATCGCCTCGCCCGGCGCCTGGACGCTGACCGGCCTGGTGCCCGACTGCGACATGGTCCAGCTCCCCTACTTCTACGGCGTGCCGACCGACGTCACGCACAAGGCGACCGACGGCAAGCCGGGCGCCTACATCAACAAGCAGCTCGAGGGCAAGCTCGGCAGCCACGTGCTCGGCCCGTGGATCGATCTCGGCTACCAGAACTGGTACTCGACCAAGACGCCGCTCGAGAAGTTCGCCGACCTCAAGGGCCTGAAGATCCGCAGCCCGGGCGGCGCCGCCATCTCGTGGCGCATCAAGTTCGCCGGCGGCATCGCCAACACCACCGCCTGGCCGAACGTGCCGCTGGCGCTGAGCCAGGGCACCTTCGACGCCTTCGTGTCGACCGACGAGAGCTGCAACTCGGCGAAGCTGTGGGAGGCCGGCGTCAAGTACTCCTACGCCGACCACCAGTTCATGGGCCAGTACATCCCGATGATCGGCAAGGGCTTCTGGGGCAAGCTGTCGGCCGACCAGCAGAAGCTGATGAAGGACCTGTGGGCCCAGAACATCGGCGACTACCGCAAGAACGCCGCGGCCAGCCAGGCCAATGCCCGCAAGGTGCTGGAGACCAACGGCGTGAAGTTCCACGATCCGAGCGAGGACGAAGCGGGCGCGGTCCGCAAGGCGATGCTGGGCGACATCAATTCGCTGATCAAGGACGCCAAGCTCTCGACCGAGATCGTGAACCTGGTGAGGGAATCGGTCGGATCGGCGTGATAGCCTTCGCCTCGTGAATCCGAACGATACGCTCTGGGATCGGGCCGAGCGGCTCCTGGTGGGCCTGCTCGGCGCGATCGCCATGCTGGTAGGGCTCGTCCAGGTGGTCGGGCGCTACTTCTTTCCCTCCTATGCCATCTCCTGGGCCGAGGAGGTGATCGTCTACCTCGTGGTGTGGGGCGTGATGATCATCTCCAGCCAGCTGGTGCGCACCGACGGCCATGTCCGGCCCGACCTCGTGCTGCGACTGGTCGGATCCAGGGGCCAGCGCTGGATGGAAGCCTTCAACTGCGTCGTGGCGCTCGTCTTCTGCGCCGGCATGGTGTGGTACGGCGCCAACATCGTCGACTCGAGCTGGATGCTCGACGAGCACAGCTCGAGCGACTTCGCCTTCCCGATGTGGATCTACTACTGCTCCCTTCCGGTCGGCGGCCTGCTGATGTTCGCGCGCTACTGCATCCGCCTCTACCGCTACCTGTTCCGGTTCGATCCGGCGACCATGACCGTCGGTCACACGGCGGAACACGACATGATCGTGCCCCAGGACTGACGCGCCGGTGGGGACCTGAACCGTGTGGACCTTCCTCTTCTTCGTGATGTTCTTCGGCCTGCTCGCCTCGGGCATGCCGATCTTCCTGGTGCTGGGCGCCTGCGCCGCGGTGCTGTTCTTCGTCTCCGACCAGCCGCTGATCGGCATGACGCAGGTCGTCATCGATTCGATGAACTCGACGACCCTGATGTCGCTGCCGCTGTTCGTGATGGCGGCGGCCTTCATGCGCCAGGGCGGGGTCGCCAAGGCGCTGGTCGATCTCTGCACCGCCTGGATCGGCGGGGTGCGCGGCTCGCTCGGCCTCGTGACCGTCGTCTCCTGCACGCTGTTTGCCGCGATCTGCGGCTCGTCGGTCGCGACGGCGCTCGCCATGGGCACCATCCTGCTGCCGGCGATGATCGAGAAGGGCTATCCGCGCTCGTTCGCGCTCGGCGTGATCGGCGCCTCGGGCACGATCGGCATCGTCATCCCGCCCAGCCTGGCGCTGATCCTGTACGGCATCGTCGCCGAGCAGTCGGTGCCGCGCCTGTTCCTCGCCGGCATCCTGCCGGGCCTGCTGCAGGCCGCCGCCTTCTTCGGCTGGGTCTGGTACACCGCGCGCCGCAACAATTTCCCGGTCGAGCCCACCCTGCCGATGGGCGAGCGGCTCAGGGTGACGCTGAACGCCGTGCCGGCGCTTCTGCTGCCGGCGATCGTGCTGATCGGCATCTATGGCGGCTTCGTCACCGTGACCGAGGCGGCGGCCATCGCCGCCGTCGCCTCGCTGGTGATCAGCGTCGTCTTCTACAAGGGCTTCCACTGGAACCAGTCGCTGTGGGTGATCGCCGATGCGCTGAAGAGCGCCGGCACCATCATGCTGATCGTGGCCACCGCGATCGCCTTCGGCCACTGGATGACCGATTCGGGCGTCCCGGCGCAGCTCGTGCAATGGGTGCTCGACCACCACTTCACGACCTGGGAATTCCTGCTCGCGATCAACGTGCTGCTGCTGATCCTCGGCTGCTTCCTCGAGGTGGTGGCGACGCTGCTGCTGGTGCTGCCGATCCTCGCCCCGGCGCTGGTGCCGCTGGGCGTCGATCCCGTGCACTTCTCGATCATCTTCACGCACAACATGGAGATCGCGCTGGTCCACCCGCCGGTGGGCCTGAACCTCTACGTGCTGGCGACCATCTCGACGGCGCCGATTGGCGAGGTCATTCGCGGCATCCTGCCGTTCCTGGTCCTGCTGCTGATCGTGCTGATGATCATCACCTACTGGCCGCCGCTCACCATGTGGCTGCCGGCGCTGGTCTACGGCCACTGAGGACGTTTCGCGGAGGTCCGGCTTGCCCGACAGGCACGCAGCGGTGATGCTGCGCGCCTGAGGCACAGACCGTCCGCTGGCTCCAGCCGGACGGTTATGGCGCCAAAAAGTACGAGGAGCGTCCATGTCACAGCGTCTGTCCCGGCGGCTGGTCGTCGGTGCGGCAGCGGCAACGCTGGCCGCGCCCGCGCTCGGCCGTGGCGCCTCACCCGTCAAGATCCGCTGCTCGCTCGACACCGCGCCGAGTCATCCGCGCAACCAGGCCATCGTCGACTACATGGCCACGCTCGAGAAGGCGTCGAACGGCGAGATCAAGACCGAGGTCTTCCACTCCGGCCAGCTGTTCGCCGACCTCAACGTCTCCAAGGCGCTGCTGCAGGGCCAGATCGAGATGGCATCGCCCGGCACCTGGGTGGTGACCGGCCTGGTGCCCGACGCCGATCTGGTCGGGCTGCCGTATTTCTACGGCGTGCCGATCTGGCTTACGCACAAGGCGACGGCCGGTGCGCCGGGTGACTACGTGAACAAGCAGCTCGAGGCCAAGCTCAAGTCGCACGTGCTCGGGCCATGGCTCGATCTCGGCTACAACAACTGGTACTCGACCAGGACGCCGCTGACCGCCTTCGACTCGCTGAAGGGGCTGAAGATCCGCAGCGCCGGCGGGGCCGCCAACTCCTGGCGCATCAAGTTCGCCGGCGGCATCGCCAACACCACGGCGTGGCCCAACGTGCCGCTGTCGCTGAGCCAGGGCACGTTCGACGCCCTGATCAGCTCCGACGAGAGCGTCAATTCGGCCAAGCTGTGGGAGGCCGGCGTCAAGTTCTCCTATGTCGATAACCAGTTCCTGGCGCAGTACATCCCGATGGTGTCCAACGCCACCTGGGCGAAGCTTTCCAAGGCGCACCAGACGCTGATGACCGACCTTTGGGCCAGCCATATCGACGGCTACGACAAGGGCTCGATCGCCAGCCAGGCCCGCGCCCGCGGCATCCTCGAGCAGAACGGCGTGACATTCCACGACGCCGCCGCCAGCGAGCTCTCGACCACGCGCAAGGCGATGATCGATGCCGTCGGCCCGCTGATCAAGGACGCCAAGCTCTCGCCGGAGATCGTCAGGCTGGTGAAGGAGACGGTGGGGTAGATCGGTCGGGACGACGGAGAGCTACGCAAAGTGCGGAGCGATCTCCTTCATGAAGCGCTCCATCTGCTCCTTCACCTGCGCGTGCGGCTTCTGGCCGTAGTTGAAATACAGGATCACCTCGGCGACGCCCGCAGCCTCGACCGTCTTCAGCGTGTCGACGATGTGCTGCGGGCTGCCGCACAGGATCGACTTGTCGGTCAGCTTCTCCGGCCGCATGTCGCGCAGGATGTTCACGATGTCGACGAAGTACCTGTAGGTCGGGGGCACGTTCTCGCCCGAGGACGAGGGGAAAGCCGCGATCAGCGCGTCCTGGAAATAGCGCACCAGCGCTTCCTTGCCGTACTGCTCCTCGGCAGGCGTCGAGGCGATGTGCACGAAATAGGAGCACATGGCCCGGCGCATCGGCCGTTTGAACTGCTGCTCGCAGGTCTCGCGATAGACCCGCACCGCATCGGCCAGCGAGCCATAGACCATCGCCGCCGCGAACGGGGCGTAGATCACGTTCCAGTCGTGCCGGGCCGCGAGCTGCATCGACGGCCGCGAGAAGCAGGCCACGTAGGGCCGCAACGGCTTCTGCGCCGGCTTGGGCCGCACCTCGACGTCCTTGAACCGGTAGAATTTGCCCTGGTGGCTCCACTTGCCCTGTTCGGTCCAGGCCCGCCACACCACCTCCAGCCCCTCGGCGAAGATCTCGGCCGATTCGTCGAACGGCGCCTGGAAGGGCTCGTACTCCTTGCGGTCGTAGCCGCGGCCGGCAGCGAAATCGACGCGGCCACCCGACAAGAGATCGAGCGTCGCCCATTCCTCGGCGACATGCAGCGGATGGTGCACCGGCAGGAGCGTCACGGCGGGCGCCAGCCTGAGCCTGGTGGTCGCGCCGGCAAGCTGCGCCAGAATCGCCAGCGGCGAGGCGTTGACGCCCAGCAGGTTGAAATGATGCTCGCCGATCCAGGCCGAGTTCAGCCCGACCTTCTCGGCGTACAGCGCCTCGGCGAAGATGTCCTTCAGGAACTGCTCGGCCGAGCGGGTGTTGCCGGGATAGCGGTTGTCCGAAAGCGTGAAGTAGCCGAATTGCATGGCCGTCCTCCCTGCCCTTTGGCCGGGAGGATACGCCGGCGGCCATTATTTGCAAACGCAATCATCCTGTCGTCCTGAGCGAAGCGAAGGACCTCATCGCCGATTCGACACTCCCGCTGTCAGAACGGGCGATGAGATCCTTCGCTTCGCTCAGGATGACAGAGGAGGCGTCCTTGCAGTTACAAGGACGCCGCCACGCTTACAGCGGCGTTGCTGCGTCACCAGGCCTTGCCGCCGGCTACCTTGCCCTTGGCCGCCGCGTAGCGCTCGATTTCGGTTTCGACGGCTTTCGCCGACTCCGCACCCGCCGTCGCGTGCTTGGCGGTGGCGTTGTCGTAGCTCGCGACCCTGAGCGTGTTCGACTGGCGCTGGAAGTGCGGGTGGACGTAGCGCGCCATCAGCTCGTAGCTCTTCCTGGTCGCCTCCCAGTCGGCCCAGTTGTGGGCGAGCAGCAGGACCGCGCCGAAACCTCCGTCGGAGCCCAGCCACAGCCGCTCGAAGTGGCGGATGCAGTCGTCCGGCGTGCCGATGCAGGCGAGGCCGCTGGTGGTCAGGAACTCGACCGGATCGGCGATGCCCGGCGGCACGATCGGGAAGGTGGCGACGTCGGTGAAGTACTTGGCAAAATGCGCAAGGCCGTAGGCCATGTCGGCGCGGGCCTTCTCGCGCGTCTCGGCGACATGGGCGAAGGTGACGATGCGCCATTTCGAGCGGTCGGCTGTCTTGCCGGCCTTGCGCGCCTCGTCCTCGTGGATCGACCAGTTCCTGGCATGACCCGCCAGCGCCTCGTCCGACGTGCCGCCGATCGACAGCATGCCGATGCCGTGCTTGCCCGACGCCACCGCGCCGACCGGCGAGCGCGAGCAGGCGACCGCCATCTCCATGCTCGGCTGCGAATAGGGGGCGAGCTGCAGGCGGGCCTCGTTCAGGGTGAACCAGTCGGTCTGCCGGCTGACGGTCCTGCCGTTCATCAACTCGACGATGCAGTCGAGCGATTCGTTCATCCGGCGGCGCTGGTCGGCGGCCTTCAGGCCGATCTTGTCGGCGTCGTAGATCAGCGCGCCCGGCCCGACCCCGAACATCGCCCGGCCGCGCGCCATGTGGTCGAGCTGCATCATGCGCGAGGCGAGCGTGAAGGGATGATGGTAGGGCAGCGATACCACGCCGGTGCCCAACCGGATGTTGCGCGTGCGCTGGGCCGCGGCGGCGAGGAACATCTCCGGGCAGGCGATGATCTCGAAGCCACCCGAGTGGTGCTCGCCGATCCAGGCCTCGTGGTAGTTCAGCCGGTCGAGATGCTCGACCAGCTCCATGTCGCGCTCGATCGCCAGGGTCGGATTCTCGTTCAGCGCATGGAACGGCGCGAGGAAGATGCCGGTGCGGAGATAGCGGTCTTGCATGGCGTTAGCCTCAATCGTGAGAGTGCGGTCAGACCGTGCGGAAGCCGCCGTCGGCCATGATGATGCAGCCCGTAACATAGGCCGACATGTCGGAGGCAAGGAACACCGCCGGACCCGCGATATCCTCGGGCTTGCCGGCACGGCCGAGCGGCGTGTGCCGCATCACCGTCGCGACCATGTCGGGATTCCTGGCGCGCGCCTCGGCGTTGATCCTCGTCTCGATCAGGCCGGGCCCGATCGCGTTGACCCGCACGCCGTCCTTGCCGAGCTCGGCGGCGAGCGCGCGGGTGAAGCCCAGCACGCCGTGCTTGGAGGTGGTGTAGGCGGCCGAGTTCGGCCAGGCGACATGGACGAACGACTGGATCGAACCGATGTTGACGATCCGGCCCCTGGTTGCGCGGAGCTGGTCGAGGAAGGCGCGGGTGACGTTGAACATGCCGTCGAGATTGATCGACAGGATGTCGTCCCAATCCTTGCCGATCACCGCCGGCTCGGCGGTGATCGGATTGCGGCGGTTGATGCCGGCATTGTTGACCAGGATCGAGATATTGCCCGCCCTGGCGATTTCCGCCGCCGCGGCCTGGCAGGCCGCGCGATCGGTCACGTCGAGCTTCATCGCCGACGCCTGGCCGCCCGCGGAAGCGATCAGGTCGACCGTCTCCCTGGCGCCATCGGGATTGGTGTCAAGCACGATCACTCGCGCGCCCTCACGCGCATAGGCCTGGGCGATCCCCTGGCCGATGCCCGATCCGCCGCCGGTCACGGCGGCGATGTGTCCCTGCAACAGTCCGGCCATCGATCTCTCTCCCGCCAGCGCTCGCCCATCAGCCATCGAGCGCGTCCATGTTGTCGTAGAGCCGGCGCAGCGCCCGCTTGAGCACCGCCACCTCGCCGACCGTGAAGCCCTTGAGCGCCACTGCCTGGTAGCGCTCGGCGACCGGCACGATGCGCTGGGTCAACCGTCGTCCCGAGCGGGTGACGTACAGCGAGATGGCGCGGGCATCGCCCGAGTCGCGCCGCCGCACCACCAGCCCGTCCTTCTCCATGTTGTCGACCAGGCGGGTCAGCGTCGAGACCTCGATCGACGTCGTTTTCGAGAGGTCACCCATGCGTCTGCCGTCCTGCTCGCGCAGCGCCGCGAGCACGCGCCAGACCTGCAGCGACGCCCCGATCTGCCGCATCTCGGCATTGAACGCGGCGGCGATGCGCGCGCCGGCGCGGTTCAGGAGATAGGGCAGGTATTCCTCGAGCGGGCCCATGGCGGCGCATGATGTGACAATTGCCGTCGATCTGTCTGGTGAAAATCGCGTAATGTCCTGAGCAAGCGACAATTGTGCGATGCAAGGGAGGTCATCATGGCCGCAGAACCCATCGCGTCCACGGTGAAGCCTTTGGTCGATCGGCCCGAGATGATGGCGATCGGCGACTCGCTCTACAACGGCATGCGATCGTTCACGATCGACGCCACCAAGGCCGCGCTCAGCCCGCCGGCGATGATCGCCTCGGCGCTGGGCATCCGGGACTTCGGCGTTCCCGACCTGCCCCAGCCGGTGGTGGTCCAGCTCGAGGAATGGATCCATTGGCTGAGCCCGATCATCGCCCTGCCGACCGTGCCGGGACGCCTCGAGAAGGCGATCAGGGAGTCGGTCCGGTTCTGGGCGACCGTGCCCGGCTCGCCGAGCGGGGCGCAGGGCTTCGAGAACATCGCCTTCGCCGGAGCCACGGTCGAGCACCTGTACAGCCTGACGCCGGCATCGGCCGCTGCGCAAGCCGCCACGAGCGCCACGACCATCCTCGGCGCGGCGAGCCCGTTCGACGCACTCGACGCGATCGGCGACTTCCTGCTCATGGCCAATGCCCGCTTCACCCTGAGCCCGCTGCCGAACGAAACCGGCAATCCGTTCTGGAACATGACGCCGCTGCAGATCGTGGCCCACCGCAAGCCGAAGCGGTTGATCGTCAGCATCGGTCACAACGACGGCTTCGTCGACATCGTGCTGCGCGCCGCATCGACCGGCGCCGATCGCCTCGAGGCCACGCTCGAGGCCGTGCTGCCGACGTTCGCTCGTCAGCTCACGGCGCTGCCGCCGGAGGTCGAGCGCATCTACTACAACCTGCTGCCCAAGCCGAGCGCGGTCTCCGCCCTGATGCCGCTGCCCGACATGGCCGAGGAGAAGGGGCCCGCGCCCGACTCGGGCTATTGGCCGGGTGGTTACGAGAACCGCATCGGCTGGGCCTATGGCCAGTACCAGCCGAGCACATCGGGTGTGCGGTCGATGGCCTCGGTCGACAAGGCCGTCCACGACATCAACGACTGGATCGTGCGGACGATCAAGACGCTCGATACCGCAAATCGCGTGGCGTTCGTCGACAACTACGCCCTGATGGAAGAGTTCGATTCGAAGAACCATCCGCGGACGGCCGACAATGTCGTGGTGGCGCACAACGTCACGCATTCGAACCGGATGTTCCAGGCCGACCTCCTGGGACTGCGCGCCGGCGGCCTGGAGAGCCTCGACGGCATCCACCTGACGGCGGTCGGCAACGCGGTGATGGCCAACCACGTCCTGAAGTCGATCGCGGCCACCGAGAAGGATGCGGCGGGAAATCCGCTGCGCTTCACGCCGCCGTCGTATGATCTTGCGCATCGCGCCGACACGCTGCTGTCGAACCCGCCATCGGCGTGGGCATGGGTCCTCTGGCTCTACCGCGATCTGCGTCGCGACGGCGTGGTCAAGACCGTCTCCACCAGCACGATGCAGCGGCGCGTGACCAAGCAGGTCATGGACGTGGCGATGACGGTCGGCAGCCGGATGCACGGCACCGGCAGCCGGGGCGGCAGCGCGTGAGAAATCAGGCCGCGCGTGCCGCCGTGGCCGGGATGACCGGGCCTGCCTCCGCCAAGGTCATCAGCCAGTCGCGGAACGCCTTGATCTTGCGCCGCCGGATCGCCTCCGCCGGATAGACAAGGTAGTAGGCGAAGTCGCTCGGCATCTTGTAGTCGAACGGCACGACCAGCCGGCCGGCCTTGAGGTCGGGCTGGACCAGCGGGTTGCGGCCGAGGGCGACGCCCAGCCCGTCCATCGCCGCCTGGTAGGCGACCAGCGCGTTGTCGAAGGTGACGCCGCGCGTCGAGTCGATGCCCTTGATGCCGGCGGCGGTCAGCCAGACCTGCCAGTCGTCGGGGAAACTGCCGATATGCAGCAGCGTGTAGCGCTTGAGGTCCGCCGGCTTCCTGAGCGGGTTCGGCCCCTTCACCAGCGACGGAGCGCAGACCGGCGTGACGTCCTCGCCCACGAGACGCTCGGCGATCAGGCTGCCCCACTGGCCACGGCCGTAGCGGATGCCGATATCGACGTCCTCGCGGCTGAAGTCGATCAGGCCGGTGCCGGTCGAGACGCGCACATCTATCTCGGGATTGCTCCGCTGGAAGCCGCCGAGCCGCGGCACCAGCCACTTGGTCGCGAACGATGCCGTGGTGGTGACGGTCAGATGGCCGCCGCGATCCTTCTGCAGGAGCTTCTCGGTCGCCTCGTTGATCTGATCGAACGCCGCGCGTACCGCGGGCAGGTACGCCTGGCCCGCTTCCGACAGCAGCAGCGAGCGATTCCTCCGCACGAACAATTTTAATCCGAGTCGCTGCTCCAGGCCGCGCACCTGATGGCTGATCGCGGCCTGCGTGACGCTCAGCTCGTCGGCGGCATCGGTGAAGCTCATATGGCGTGCAGCCGCTTCGAAAGCCCGCAAGCCATTGAGCGGAGGAAGTGTTCTCTTCATGCCAATTCCCTTCCGGAAGGAGGTGTTTTTCACATGAGCTAATTTAATCAAAATACGACAAACGGTCGTTTGTAAAGGGGGAGCTGCAAGCGCACATCCAGACCATCGAAAGAGCCACCTGCACCGGGGAGAGTCCCATGGCCGCCCTCTCGCTCCATTACAGTTCCAAGGCGCCGCTGGCCGGCACCGTCTCCGCTTTCGCCAATGTGCTGCAACTGTGGCGCCGGCGTTCGCGCGACCGGCGGGAGCTCGCGAAGCTCGACACCCGCTCGCTGCGTGAACTCGGCCTGACCGAGAGCGCCGCCCGCTTCGAGATCAACAAGCCGTTCTGGCGCGACTAGGCCTTCATTCCGGAGCCGGGGCCCGATTTACCCTGCCGGGGCCCGTTCCCTCTCCGGACACTGCCGGCGGTCGACTCCTCAGCCTCCCTGTCGACCGCCGGCTTTTTCTTTGCCGGCTTCTTTGCGCGCAGGCTCGCGTCTGCTAGAGGCCGCGCGTGCCTTTGTCCGACTCCCAGATCCAGACGCTGGCGCGCGATGCCATGCAGCGCGCCCAGGCCGGCGACTTCGCCGGCGCCGAGCCGCTGCTGGCCGAGCTCGTCCGCGAGCGGCCCAATTCCGGCCAGGCGTTGCACCTCCTGGGACAGGCGCGGCTGAAGCTCGGTCGTTTCGCCGAGGCGCGCCAGCCGCTCGAGCGCGCGGCCAAGTTCCTGCCCAAGGAAGCTGCGGCGCAGATCAACTACGCCGGCTGCCTCACCGTGCTGGGCGAGCACGAGGCCTCGCTGTGGGCGCTCGACCGCGCGGCCAGGCTCAAGCCCGGCGACGCGGCGATCAACCACAATCGCGGCCGCGCGCTCGAGGCGCTCGGCCGGCTCGAGGAGGCCGAGCGCGCCTATGACGAGGCGCTGCTGGCCGATCACCGCCTGATGCCGTCGCTGATCGCCCGCGCGGGCCTGCTGGAAGCGCGCGGCGACTGGATCGGCGCGCTGGCCGATCTCGACATGGCGCTCACCAACCGTCCCGACGATGCGACGCTGCTGACGCGACGCGGCGAGCTGCTGTTGCAGCAGGGCGACTGGATGCGCGGCCTGGCCGACTACGAGGCGCGGCTGCTTCTCCCCGGGCTCTACGCGCCCGACCTGCCGCGCTGGCATGGCGAGCCGGTCGAGCGGCTGCTGATCTATCCCGAGCAGGCCGACATCGACGGGGACGCGGCGATGCGCGACACGCTGATGCTGGCGCGCGGCGTCGATGCGGTCGTGCAATGCGGCGAGACGCTGGCCGACTGGCTCGATGGGCCGACCGTTCGGCGCGGCGATTTGCTCGATGGATTCAGCGCCGCCGCGCCGCTGCGCAGCCTGCCCTACCTGCTGAACTGGAGCCCGGACTCACCGCCACCGGCGCCACCGCTGCGCCGGCAAAGCGAGAACCGCGAGCCGGTCGTCGGCGGGGACACCTGGCAGGCCCATCTCGCGGCCCGCCAGGGCATCGCGACGACGATCCATCTGCCCGCGAGAGCCGACTGGCTATGGGGCCGCCAGGCCGGCCCATCGCCGAGGCGATCGCCGTGGTATGCCGCGTTGACGCTGGTGCGCTGATCTTCGGCCATGCGCGGGCTCAACCTCGGCCAGCTCGGCACCTTCGTCGAAGTGATCGAGCGCGGCGGCTGACGCGCCATCTGGTCGGGCGCGGAAAAGGGTGCAATACACGCGGCGTTGAAACCCTTGCACATCGCCGCGTCGCTGCTGATCGCCGCGACCTGGGGCCTGAACTTCACGGTCATCCGCTTCGGCCTCGACGAGTTCACGCCACTCGCCTTCTCGACCTGGCGCTTCCTCCTCGGCGCGCTGCCCGTGCTGGTGCTGCCGCGACCGGCGATCTCGTGGAAGGCTTTGGCCGGCACCGGGATCTTCCTGTTCGCCGGGCAGTTCGTGTTCCTGTTCTTCGCCATGGAGGCGGGCCTGCCGCCCGGCCTCACCTCGGTGCTGGTCCAACTGCAGGGCCCGCTCACCCTGGTGCTCGCCGCTTTGTTCCTCGGCGAGCGCGCAACGCCCGGCCAGTGGGCCGGCCTCGCCGTCGCGATGGCAGGCGTGGTCGTGATTGCCTGCTCGGTCGAAGGCAGCGCCAGCCTGATCTCCGTCGGTCTGGCGCTCCTGTCGGCGTTGAGCTGGGGCGCCGGCAATCTCTTCCTGCGGGAGACCCGCAGCGCCGCGGTCCTGTCGGTCACCGCCTGGGCCAGCCTGGTCCCGACGATCCCGCTGCTGATTGCAGGCGTGTTGCAAGACGGCTGGAGCGCCACGATGGCGCCCGTTTTGGCGCCGACCCTTCGGGGGTGGCTCGTCCTTCTCTATACGGTCGTGCCGGTGATGTGGGTCGGCTACCTCGCGTGGGGCACGCTGCTACGCACCTATCCGGCCGGCAAGGTCGGACCGATCTCCCTGCTGGTTCCTTGCTGCGCCCTGGTTTTTTCGAGCCTGCTCACGGGCGAGACGGTCGGCGGCTGGCGGCTGGCGGGAATTGCGGTGGTGCTGGGCGGCGTTGCCTTGGGCATCTTCGCCTCCGGGCGGAGAGCCAAATAGCCAAATAGAAAGCGGGAGCTCTTGCTCCCGCTTTCCCCCAATGAGGCAGCCCGCAGCGGCCTTGCCGACACTTCGGACTGCAGTTTCTACACGTCAATAATTCTATGCCTGTTACGCTCCGGCGTCAATCCGCAACCGCGATGCGATTAATTTTTTCAGCAGCCGCTAGGCCCGCACCAAGCCACACCACTCTGCCACGAACAGAGCAGTGGCTTGTGTGATTTTCCTCACAGAGTCGAGATTAACGCGCTCGTCGAAGCCATGGATATCATCGGATTGCGGTCCGTAGACCAACGCCGGAATGCCCGCATACAGGCCGAAGAAGCGATTGTCGGCCGTTCCGGTCGATGTCCGATCCTGCAGGGCCGCGCCGAAAACTGTTCGATGTGCCTTCGCAAGAACTCGCCGGACCTGCTCATGGTTCTCGAGCACGAACGGCTCGGCCTGGAAGCCCTCCCATGTCACGCTCGGCGGGTTGTTGCCGAGGAACGGGTCGTTGGCGGCGGCACGGCGAATGACGTCTTCGACTTCCCGCCGGCACTCCTTCAGGTTCTGCGTCGGCAATACGCCGACCCGCATGTCGAAGGTGCACCACGCCGGCACCGATGACGCCCAATCGCCGCCGGCGATCTTGCCGACGTTGAAGTTCACCGGGTGGTGGTGGTTGTGGAAGTGCGGATCGTGCGCCTTCTTCTCGTTCCACTTCTTCTCGAGCTGGCGTAGCTGCTGGATCAGGCGGTAGGCCGATTCGATCGCGTTCGACCCCGCATCCGCCTTGTAGACGTGCACCGGATGCCCGGTGACCTTGACCTGGAACCACATCACGCCGACCTGGGCGATGGTCATCGTGCCGCCCGACGGCTCCGGGATGAGGGCCGCATCGGCGCGATAGCCGCGCTGCAGGCAGGCGAGCGCGCCGTTGCCGGTGCATTCCTCTTCGACGACCGACTGCTGATAGACGTCGGCCGCCGGCTGATAGCCCAGGGCGCGCAAGGCCCTGAGCGCATAGAGGTTGAGGATGATGCCGGCCTTCATGTCGCCCGCGCCGCGGCCGTACATCCAGCCGTCCTTCACTACGGCATCGAACGGATTGCGGCTCCACATCTCGTGCGGCCCCTCTGGCACCACGTCGATGTGGCCGTTCAGGATCAGCGAGCGGCCCTTCGGCGCGTTCGGCCGCCATGCGCCGACCACGTTCCACGCATCGTCGTAGTCCTGGCTGTGCGGCGAGTAGCCCGGCAGGTGCTTGAGATCGTCGATCTTGATCTGCCAGCGATCGACGCTGAGCCTGTCCTCCTTGAACAGGCGGGCCATCATGTCCTGCGCCGGCGCCTCGCGGAAACGCGTCGACGGGATCTTCACCAGATCGGCCAGCACCTTGGTCTGGTCGTCGAACTGGCGATCGACCTCGTTCATGATTTGCGTCTTCAGTCCGGGCTCGAGCATCACCTACTCCTCAACAGCCATTGCCGACCATTTGCCTGGCCACCGATCGCAGCATAGAGGCGTTCGCGACGCCGGCCCAACAAGCGCAATGGTGGCGCGGGAGAGCCGCGAGAATCGGGCCTCGACTCGCGCTCCATCCTCCATGGGGCCTACAGGCGGTCGATCAGCGCGTTCTGACTGTGCAAGACCTTGCGCACCGCATTGGCATCGACGTGGCGATGCTGTGCGAACGCAGCCGCGGCGACACCGGCGGCCTGTCCCGTCGCGAAAGCCGTGCCCATGACCCGCACCGACGCGCCGGCTTGCTGGTCGGCATCGACGATACGTCCCGCGGCGAACAGGTTCGAGGTGTCGCGGCTCATGAGGCAGCGCAGCGGGATCTCGTAGGTGCCCTTGTCCGGCGGATAGACGAAGGTACTCGCGAACGTCTTGCGGTCGTGCCATTCGATGCCCCACGCCCCGAGCGCGATCGAATCCTCGATCTGCCGGCCCTGCACCACGTCTTCCCATGTAAGCCGGTGGAGCGCCTCGATGTGGCGCGATTCGCGCGTGCCGAACTCCGGGCCGGTCGAGACGAGATAGGCTTTCTCGCAGCCGGCGATGGTTCGGATCGCCTCGAGATAGGCCCAGGCCTGCTCGCGGCCGCTGCGTTCGGCCGCCGAGAAGCTCGCGGCGTTGCGTGGATCGTAGTCGGCGGAGGCGACGTAGCAGACGACGTCGCCGGAGATCGGCAGACGTGTCATGACGCTGCGGTCCTTGGTGAACGGTCCCTTTCCGGCCGCGACCGCCTCGGCGAGCCGATCGGCCGTGACGGTCACATCCCGGGGAATGCCGCCAAACCGCGTCCCCAGCGTGCCGAGATTGACCATCCCGTCATTGCCGTAGCGCGTCACGGCGTCGGCAAAGAAGGCGAGATCGCCCTCGCCGCTGGCATCGACGAACGCCTTCGCCTTCACCGAGTGGACGCCGGCATGGTCCTGCCACGACACCCCGACGATCCGGTCGCGATCGCGCGTCGCGCCGTTCACGAAGGCATGCAGCAGCACATCGACGCCCGCCTCGGCACACAACCGGTCGAGCACGCGCTTCACCGCCTCGGGCTCGAACACCACGAACACGCCGCGATGACGTTGCGGGCCGGTCACGGCGCCCATCCCGCGCAGGCCCTGCATCACCTCCTCGGCGATGCCGGCCACCGCCTGCCGCGGCGGATCGCCCAATGTGTAGAGCCCGCAATAGGTGACGACGTTGCGCAAGGTCGAGGCGCCGCCCAGGCAGCCCGCGCGCTCGATCAGCAAGGTGCGTGCCCCGCAGCGCGCCGAGGCGATGGCAGCCGCGACACCCGCGCTGCCGCCCCCGACAACTGCAACGTCGTACTCAGTCATTCCGTCTCGTCGTCCCGGGCGAAGCCGAGGGACCTTCTATCGGCGAATAGGCGGCTTGTCGTGGAGAGAAGGTTCCTCCACTCCGCGTCGCGCTTCGGCAAGGCCGACGGATTTAGAGCGAAAGGGTACTCACCCGCTCCCCGGTCGTGGCACCACCGACCAGCTTCCAGACGCTGACCCACGGTGGGCGCGCCGGTCAACGGGCGATCTTGCCGAGCAGCGAGAAGCCGCGGCCGCGGCGCTGCTGGCGCGACAGCATGGCGGCGGGGATCAGGGCGATCAGCCCCACCAGGCCGATCACGATGAAGGTGTCGGAGAAGGCCAGCATCTCCGCCTTCGCGAAGACGATGGTGCCGAGATAGTCGTAGGCGCCGGCCTTTTGCTGCTGCGGGGGCAGGCCCTTGGCCTGCAGCATCATCTGCTGGACCAGGGTCAGCAGCCTGAGCGACGTCGCGTTGCCCCAGTCCTGGGTCGCCGTCAGCGCCTCGGCATGGAAGTGCGTGCGGATCTCGAAGAAGGCGACCAGCAGGTTGGTGCCGAAGGCGCCGCCGAGCTGGCGCATGAAGTTGGCGATGCCCGCCCCTTGGCGGACCTTGTCGGCCGGCAGCGCCTTGAGGGAGGAGGCATTGAGGCTGGGATTGATGAAGCCGAGGCCCAGTCGCGAGATCATCACGAAGCCGACGAGCGTCCAGAACGTCGTGGCGACGTCGGCTGTGCACATGAAGATGAAGCCGGTCGAGAAAAGCAGCAAGCCGGCGATGATCATGGTCGAGGCCGGGATCGCATCGGCCATGCGGCCGGCGAGCGGGAAGATGAAGGCGAGCATGATGCCGGCCGGCATCATCATCAGCCCGGCCAGCAACGGCGTGAAGCCGATGATGGTCTGCACGAACACCGGGATCACATAGGTCGATCCATTCATGCCGAAGCCGAACACGAAGGCGATCATCGCCGCGGCGGCGAACTCGACGTTGGCGAAGATCCGGATGTCGATCATCGCCCGGGGCGTGTGCAGCTCCCACAGGATGAAGCCGACGGCAGCGAGGCCGCCGGCGGTCAGGCGCAGGACGATGGTGTCGGAGGTCCAGCCCTCGCGCTGGCCGTCGGCGATGCCGGTCATCAGCCCCAGCAGCGCGCCGCACAGCAGCGCGAAGCCCAGCCAGTCGAACGGCGGGATCTGCCTGGGCAGCGGCCGGCTCGGCATGAAGAACAGCCCGAGCACGGCGGCGAGAGCGCAGAACGGCAGCGAGATGTAGAAGACGTACCGCCAGGAGAAGTACTCGATCATCATCCCGCCCATGGTCGGGCCGATCGCCGGCGCGAACACCACGCCGAGTCCGAACACGCCCATCGCCATGCCGCGCCGCTCGGGCGGGAAGACCGAGAAGATGATCGCCATCACCAGCGGCTGCGCCACGCCGGCGCTGAAACCCTGCAGGGTGCGGAAGATGATCAACACGTCCTCGGTCGGCGCCGCACCGCCCATCAGCGCGCCCAGCGAGAAGAAGAACAGCGCACCGACGAAGGTCCGCCGCTCGCCCAGCACGCCGGTGATCCAGGCATTCATCAGCATGCCCGCGGTCATCGCCGCGGCGTAGGCCGACGACATCCATTGCGCCTTGTCCTGGCCGATGCCGAAGGCGCCCATCACGTCGGGCACCGCGACGTTGACCGTGGTCATCGCCAGCACCATGGAGACGACTCCGACCATGCCGGTGACGGTGACGTACCAGCGGTAGTTGGGGCCGTAGCGGCGGCTCAGCTCCTGCGGGCTGTCGAACGGTGGGCTGTCGCCCGGCTGGCTGTCGGGGGACGCGCTATCGGACGTCAATTTCGACTTCGACCATCATGCCCGGCGTCAGCGGCTTGGGCGGGTTGGCGATGTCGATCTTCACCGGCACGCGCTGGGTGATCTTGGTGAAGTTGCCGGACGGGTTGGGCGTCGGCAGCAGCGCGAAGCGCGCGGTGGTGGCGCTGCCGATGCGCGTCACCTTGCCCTCGAAGGCGAGTCCCGGGTAGGCGTCGACCGAGACATGGACCGGCTGGCCGAGCTTCACGGAGCCGACCTGGGTCTCCTTGATATTGGCCTCGACCCAGACCTCGGCCGGATTGTGCAGCATCAGGATGCGCTGGCCCGCGGCGACGTACTCGCCCGGCAGCACGAAGGTGCGATCGATCACCGCCGGGATCGGGCTCTTGATCGTGCGGTCCTCGACGTCGACCTGCTGCTGGTGCATCTGCGCCGCGAGGTTCGCGACCTGATGGGTCAGCGCCTCGATCTGCGCATCGATCACCTTCAGCCGTTGCTCGCCCGCCTTCGCCTCGTCGAGACTGCCTTCGGCCTGCTGGTACTCGGCCTCGAGCTGCAGGATCTGGAACTCGAGCTTGTTCACCGCCGCTTGCGCCGTCTGCAGCTGGCGCTCGTTGGCGACCTGGGTGGCGTAGAGCTTCTTGGTGCGATCGAGCTCGATCTTGGCGAAGTCGAGGTCCGACTGCAGCGCCTCGCGCGCCTTCTCGCGCACCGCGACGCCGGAGGTCCGCGTCTTGACCGCCGTCTCGACCTGCTCGCGGGTGTAGATCCGCTCGGCCTTGAGCCGCGAGCGCTCGGTCCGGATGCCCTCGATCTGCGCCTTGAGCGCGTCGACCTTCAGCCTGGAAGCGCGATCGTCGATCTTCACCACCACGTCGCCCTGGCCGACATGGGCGCCTTCGAGTGCCGGCATATCGACCACCCAGCCGTCGGCGCGGCTCGAGACGGTGACGATGTCGGCCGTGGCGCGGGCGTCGTACTCGTAGATGTGGGTGAAGCGAAGATACGTCTCGTAGGCGCCATAGGCGACGCCGAGCAGCACTACCGCTGCTACGGCAACGACGCGCGGCCGGAAGAAGAACGGGCGGCGGCTGCTGGCCCAGCCGGGCCGGCTTTGAGCCTCCCCGATGACCGGTGGGTTAACCGTCTGATCCAAGATAAGAAATCATAAACGTGAAACAAAACGCGGACCATGCATGCAAAAGCGGCCCTCCCTTGCCAAATCGGACGATGATAGGTGAATAGGCGTTCATATCCGGCCTCTTCCGCTCGCACTGCAAAATCACCTGAGGAATTTGCCATGCCCGATGCCTCGCAGTCGCTGCCGCGCCAGCTCGACGTCGTGATCGTGGGCGGAGGCCTGGCCGGCCTCTACGCCATCCATCGCCTGCGCAAACTCGGCCTCAGGGTGCGGGCCTACGAGGCCGGCTCGGGCGTCGGCGGCACCTGGTTCTGGAACCGCTATCCCGGAGCACGCTGCGACGTCGAGAGCCTGGAGTACTCCTACTCGTTCGACGAGCAGCTGCAGCAGGACTGGAAGTGGCCGGAGCGCTACGGCACGCAGCCGGAGATCCTGAAGTATATCAACCACGTCGCCGACCGCTTCGACCTGCGCCGCGACGTGCAGCTCAACACCCGCATCGAGTCGGCGGTATTCGACGGCAAGGCCAACGAGTGGGTGGTGAGGACCGACGGCGGCGAGGAGATCCACGCGCGCTACTGCGTGATGGCGGCGGGCAACCTTTCGACGCCTCGTGTGCCCGACTTCAAGGGGCTGAAGGACTTCAAGGGCAAGTGGTACCACTCGGGCCTGTGGCCGCATGAGGGCGTGGACTTCAGCGGCCTGCGGGTCGGCGTGATCGGCACCGGCTCGTCGGGCGTGCAGATGATCCCGATCATCGCCCAGCAGGCCCGGCACCTCACGGTGTTCCAGCGCACCGCCAACTTCAGCCTGCCGGCGCGCAACACCCCGATGCCGGAAGAGAAGGAGCGCCGGCACAAGGCCGAGTACCCGGCACGCCGCGCCGCGGCGATGGAGACGCCGTTTGCGATCGGCGGCCATCCCAAGCCGACCAGCTCCGCGCTCGCCGTCGACAAGGTCGAACGCGACGCGGCCTACGAGGCGAAATGGCAGGAGGGCGGCTCGATCAGCTACCTCTATGCCTACACCGACCTGCTGGTGAACAAGGAGTCGAACGACACCGCAGCGGAGTTCGTGCGCAACAAGATTCGCGCCACGGTGAAGGATCCGAAGACCGCCGAGCTGCTGGCGCCCAAGGATCATCCGATCGGCACCAAGCGGCTCTGCCTCGACACCAACTATTACGAGACCTACAACCGGCCGAACGTGGCGCTGGTCGACGTGCGATCCGATCCGATCGATTCGATCACTGCGACGGGCCTCCAACTCGGGTCGGGCACAGCGTTCGAGCTCGATGCCATCGTCTTCGCCACCGGCTTCGATGCCATGACCGGCGCGCTGAACGAGATCGACGTGCGCACCAGTGACGGCGCGGTGCTGCGCGATCACTGGATGGGCGGGCCGCTCACCTATCTCGGCCTGATGGTCGCGGGCTTCCCCAACATGTTCATCGTCACCGGACCGGGCAGCCCGGGTGTGAAGACGCAGATGATCGCCTCGATCGAGCAGCACGTCGACTGGATCGCCGACGCGATCGAGCATCTCGGCAAGCACCAGCTCGATCGCATCGAGCCGACCCCGGGCGCGGAGACCGACTGGGTGCATCACGTCAACCAGGTCGCCGATTCGACGCTCTATCCGCTCGCCAACTCGTGGTACATGGGCGCCAACATTCCCGGCAAGCCGCGGGTGTTCATGCCCTATGTCGGCGGCTTCGATCGCTACAAGAAGCATTGCGATGCTGTCGCGGCGCAGGGCTACCGGGGCTTCACCCTCAGTCGACACGAGACCGTCGCCGCTTGAACCACGTCTACGTCTACCACCGCATCGATACTGCGCCGCGCGAGTGGCAGGCGCTGGCCGACCGGCTCGCATCCGAGGGCGCCGCGCGCATCGCCGCGGCCGGCGGCACACTATACGGCCTGTGGCGCAGCCAGATCGGCCGCCCGCGCGACGAGATCCAGGCGATCACGGTGTGGCCGGGCGCCGTGCGCGCCGCCGAGGCCGAGCGCCTGCTGCTGCAGGGCGAGCCGGACGTGTGGACGCGGCGCAGCGAGGGGCTCTATCCGACCTTGCGGCCCAGGGAGGCGACGCCGCCGACTCGGCAGGGCAACTACGCCTTCCGATGGTTCGCCACGCCGGAGGACCATTGGCCCGAGTTTCTCGACCTCTGCGCCCAGGCCTGGCCGGGCTTCGAGAGCGCCTACGATTCGCAGGTGATCGGCCTGTGGCAGGCGATTGGCGACCGGACCGCAA
Organism: Pseudomonadota bacterium; assembly: GCA_018240745.1. Classification (GTDB taxonomy): domain Bacteria; phylum Pseudomonadota; class Alphaproteobacteria; order Reyranellales; family Reyranellaceae; genus Reyranella. Next base: position 72,365 of record JAFEFF010000194.1, on the reverse strand, counting down.
CTGCCGCCGACGAGGTGACGGGCGCAGGCATCCATGCCGGCGTGCGCAGCCTGCTGCTGACGCGGCGGCCCAACCTCGCGATGTGGGAACGCTCGAAGATCCCGCAGGGCACGGCGGAGACGAAGATCCGCGATGCCCTCAGCCGCCGCTACGACCTCTGCGACTGGACGATCGTCTCGACGGCGACGCTGCTGACGGCGAGCGACAAACAGGACAGGGCCCGCTGGACGTAACCTTCACCGCCCTCCCCCGTCTTCGGGGGAGGTGGCGCGGTAATCCGCGACGGAGGGGGAGAGCCTCAGTCAAGCCGTCGAAAATTTCAGATCATGATCCAAGACATGGCAGCAACGGTCGCGTTGCCTTCCCCCTCCGTCAGCGTATGACGCTGCCACCCCCCCCGAAGACGGGGGAGGGCTATGAGAGCGCGATCACGACGTTGCCGGCGGCGTCGAGGCTCGCGGCGGCATCGGGCGGCACGACGCAGGTCGCATCGTATTCCTCGATGATGAAGGGGCCGCGCTGCTCGCTGGCAAGATCGGAACGCCGCACGATCGGCGTCTCGAGCCAGCCGGCTTCGCCGAAATAGGCGCGGCGCGGCGGCGGGGGCTGCGGCGCGGCGCGGCTCGGCTTCAACCGCTCGGGTATCGCCGAGCCTTGACGCAGGCCCTGGCCGACGATCTGGATCGACACCAGCTCGACCGGCTCGTCCTTGCCGGCGCGATGGCCGTAGGTCTTTTCGTGCTCCTGGCCGAACGCCTCCTCGAGATGCGCGATCATGCGCGCGTCGATCACACCGTCCGGCACCGGCACGGTTAATTCGTAGCTCTGACCTTGATAATGCAGCGCGGCGGAGCGGCGCAGCCGCATGCGGTCGGCCGCGAAGTCCTCGGTGGCAAGCTGGGCGCTGGCCTGGTCGGCCAACGCCATCCACGCCCGCTCGATCTCGGCGAGATCGGCCTGACGCAAGAGCCGCCGGAAGGTGCGCGAATAATGGTGCTCGACGTCGGCATAGAGCAGGCCGAACGACGAGAACAGCCCGGCCGACGGCGGCACCACCACGTGCCTCATGCCCAGCGACCTCGCCATGCCGCAGGCGAACAGCGGCCCGTTGCCGCCGAAGGCGAACAGCGCGAACTCGCGCGGATCGCGGCCGCGTTCGGTCGAGATCGACTTGATGGCGCGGATCATGTTCGACGCCGCGATCTGGTGGGCGCCGTAGGCGGCCTTGTCGAGGGCGAGGCCCAGTGGCTTCGCCACCTTGTCCTCGAACGCGCGACGGGCCTTGTCGGCGTTGAGCGCCAGCGCGCCGCCCACCAGATGCGCCGGGTTGATGTAGCCCAGCACGACGTTGGCGTCCGTGACGGTCGGCGTGTCGCCGCCTTTGTCATAGCAGACCGGCCCCGGTACGGCGCCGGCGCTCTCCGGCCCGATCTGCAGCGCGCCGCCACCGTCGATCCAGACCAGCGAGCCGCCGCCCGCGCCCACTTCCGCCAGATCGATCGCCGGAACCTTCAGGGTGTAGCCCGCGCCGGTCAGCAGTCGCGAGCCGATCATGATGCCGGCGCCGACCGAATATTCCGACGCGCGCGTCACCTCGCCGTCCTCGACCATCGACGCCTTGGCGGTGGTGCCGCCCATGTCGAAGGTGATGATCTTCGGCACCGCCTTGGCCCTGGCGAGCGCCTGCGCGCCGATCACGCCGCCGGCCGGACCCGATTCGATGATGTTCATCGGCCGCTCGGCCGCCGCCCGATCGCTGGTCAGGCCGCCGTTTGATTGCATCAGCAGGAGCCGTGCCGGGATGCCTGCCCTGTCGAGGCCCTGCCGCAGCGCGCGCAGGTAGCTCGCGACGATCGGCATGACATAGGCGTTGATCACCGTCGTCGAGGTGCGCTCGTACTCCTTGATCTCGGGCAGCACCTCGTAGCTGACGCTGAGCTTCAGCCCGGGCGCCTTGCGCTCGACGACCTCCTTCAGCATCAGCTCGTGCCGTGGATTGGCGAACGAGTTGAGCAGGCAGATCGCGATCGCCTCGACCTTCTCGGCCAGCAGCGCGTCGACAGCGCGCTCGGCATCGCGCGGATCGAGCGCCCGCTCGATGCGACCGCGGGCATCGACGCGCTCGTCGACCACCTGGCGCAGGTAGCGCTCGACCAGCGGCGCCGGCTTCTCCCAGGCGAGGTCGTAGAGCCTGGGCATGCGCAAGGTCCGGATCTCGAGCACGTCGCGAAAGCCCTTGGTGGTGACCAGCCCGACCCGCGCGCCCTTGTGCTCGAGGATCGCGTTGGACGCGACGGTCGTGCCATGGCGGATCTCCTCGATCGCCTCCCCGGCGAGGCCGGTCTCGGCGAACAGCTCGGAGAGCCCGTCGACGATCGCGCGGGCGTAGTCGCCGACGCTCGACGAGATCTTCTTGGTGTGGATCGTGCCGTCGGCGCCCAGCAGCACGATGTCGGTGAAGGTGCCGCCGATATCGACGCCCACCCGGTAGCGCGTGCTCATTCCGCCGCGACCGACTTCTGCTCGGGCTTCGGCGGATCCTGCCACTGCACTTTCGGAACCACTTCCCAGTTGCGCGCCCGGCGGATCTCCTCGCGCCGCCTGGCTGTCGCCGCCGCATCGACCGCCCAGCGCGCCGTGTCGACGATCACGCCGTAGTCGTCGGCCGCCTTCTGTGGCGACAGGAGCTCGTTGCGCACGTCCTTCAGCACGGCGGCCGGATCGCGGTCCAGCGGATCACCCCAGCCGCCGGCGCCGGCCAGCACATGGCGGAAGACGTCGCCCCGGCGGATGGTCATGGTGAACTTGCCGGGCAGGATGCGGTTCTCCGCCTGCGGATTGAGGTAGTTCTCCGACGGCCCGCCGGGATTGCCGCCATAGAGGCCGAACGGCCGATGGTCGCGCCGGTCGGCCCGCACCTGCAGCACCGCCTCGTCCTCGAGGAAGCGGTAGTCGCGCTTGAACGGCACGCCGCCGCGATACTTGCCGGCGCCCGCCTTGTCGGGAACGAACTCGTAGGCCAGCAGCTGGATCGGCTCCTCGGCCTCGGTGACCTCGATCGAATGCGAGGCCATGTTGGCGAACATGTGGCTGTTGCCGTCGAGCCCGTCGGCCCACGGACGCGCGCCCCACGCGCCGCAGGTGAAGTCGACATAGATGAACGGCTTGCGGCACGCGTCGTAGCCGCCGATCGAGATGCCGGTGTTGCCGCCATCGCCCGCCGCCTTGACCCGGTCGGGCAGCATCATGGCCAGCGCCCCGAACATGCAGTCGGTCATGCGGAACCCCGTGAGGCCTCGCGCGGCACACGCTGCCGGCAGCACGCCATTGCCGACCGTGCCGGCCGGGCAGATCACCTCGATGGCGCGGAACACGCCCTCGTTGTTGGGAATGCCCGGCGGCAGCACCGAGCGGATACCGGTATAGGACGCGGCCTTGGTGAAGCTGAGCGTGTTGTTGATCGCACCCTTGACCTGCGGGTTGGTGCCGGTCCAGTCGACCACCATGTGGTCGCCTTTCTTGCGCAGGGTGACGTAGAGGCGGATCGGCGTGCCATAGTCGATGCCGTCGTCGTCGATCCAGTCCTCGAAGCTCCATTCGCCGTCGGGCAGCTTGGCCAACGCCGCGCGGGTCAGCCGCTCGGCATAATCGACGGTCTCGCGCATGAGGGCGGTGGTCTCGCCGGCCCCGTACTTCGCGACCAGGTCGGCGAACTGCTGCTCGGCGATGTGGCAGGCGGCGAGCTGGGCGCGCAGGTCGCCGAACACCTTCACCGGGAGCCGCACGTTCTTCTCGATGATGGTCATCAGCGTCTTGTTGAGCGTGCCCGCCTCGTAGAGCTTGAGCGGCGCGATGCGCAGGCCCTCGGCGTAGATCTCGGTCGAATCGGAGGCGTTGGAGCCCGCGACCCGCCCGCCGACGTCGGTGTGATGGCAGACGGTGCAGGCGAAGGCGAGGCGCTTGCCCTCATGGTAGAGTGGCTTGAAGACGAAGATGTCGGGCAGGTGCATGCCGCCGTCGAACGGGTCGTTCATGATGAACACGTCGCCGGGCCGCATGTCGTCGCGGTAGTGGCGCATCACCGCGTCCATCGCCGTCGGCACCGAGCCGAGATGGCCGGGCAGGGTCAGGCCCTGCGCCACCAGCTTGCCGTCGCCGTCGGCGAAGCCGGTCGAGTAGTCCATGTTGTCCTTGAGCACGCCCGAGTAGGTGGTGCGGAACACCGTCAGCGCCATCTCGTCGGCGATCGAGAAGATCGCGTTCTTGAACAGCTCGAAGGCAATCGGGTCGTGGGCCATGGCGGGCATGTTGCCGGGCGGCAGCACGTGCGTCCACGCCCGCCCTCCCCGTCTTCGGGAGGTGTCAGCGTCTCACGCTGACGGAGGGGGTCACGAATCATGACTCGCATGACCCCCTCCGTCGCGGATTACCGCGCCACCTCCCCACCTCGACCACGCGGAGATGCGACAATGGCTTCTTCATTGGGGCTTCATTGATGCCGGGATGCTGCGGGTTTTCGGTGGTGGTTCGAACCCGGCAATCCGGCTATTCCATGCTGCAAATGCAAACCCTGCGAACCCTCGCGGCGCTGGAGCGCGAAGGCCTGGTTGCGGCCGATCCGCGGCTCGCCGAGGCCGCGCACTCGATGGCCATCGCGATAACGCCGGAGATGCTGGGCCTGATCGACCGCGCCGATCCCGACGACCCGATCGCGCGCCAGTTCGTGCCGAGTGTCGCCGAGACTGAGATCGCGGCGGAGGAGCTCAGCGACCCGATCGGCGACGATGCCCGCTCGCCGGTGAAGGGCATCGTCCATCGCTATCCCGACCGGGTGCTGCTGAAGCCGGTCCATGTCTGCCCGGTCTACTGCCGCTTCTGCTTCCGCCGGGAGAAGGTGGGCCCAGGCGGCGAAGCGCTGTCGGCGGCCGAGCTCGAGGCGGCGATCGCCTATATCCGCGCCCGCCCCGGGATCTGGGAGGTCATCCTGACCGGCGGCGATCCGCTGATGCTGGCGCCGCGGCGGCTCCGCGCGCTGATCGCGGCGCTCGATGCGATCGAGCACGTCGCGGTGATCCGCGTGCACAGCCGCGTGCCGATCGTCGATCCCGGCCGGGTCACCGCCGGGCTGGTGGCGGCAATCAAGCCGCGCCGGGCCGCCCCGTGGCTCGGTGTGCACTGCAACCACCCACGCGAGCTGGCGCCTGCGACCCGGGCTGCGCTCGGGCGGCTGGCCGATGCAGGCATACCTTTGTTGGGGCAGACGGTCCTGCTGGCCGGAGTGAACGATTCCGTCGAGACCCTAGACCAGCTCATGCGCGCTTTGGTGACGGCGCGGGTGAAGCCCTACTACCTGCATCATCCCGACCTGGTGCGGGGTACCGGCCACTTCCGCGTCTCGATCGCCCGCGGCCAGGAACTGATGCGGGCGCTGCGTGGCCGGCTCTCGGGCCTGGCACAACCCACCTATGTGCTCGACGTGCCGGGGGGCCACGGCAAGGTCCCGGTCGGGCCGGGTTATCTCGGCGATGGTCCCGGCGCGCTCCTGGTACGAGACGCGTTCGGCGAGACGCACCGCTATCCGGGCTGACCTTCGTCCATCGCGTCGTTGCCGATCTTGCCCGGCGCCTCGACCGTCAGCTCGATCGACCGGGTGCCGGCCTTCTCGAAGGTGAGCGTCACCGGCACCTTCTGGCCCTGCGCGAGCGGCGCCTTGAGCTCGATCCAGAGGTGATAGCCGCGCGGCTTCAGGGTGATCGCGGTGTCCGGCGGCAGGCCGAGGCCCTTCTCCATCGGCTTCATGGTGATGCCGCTACCGACCACCTTGATGCCGTGGATCTCGATCTTCGCCGCGGCCGGGCTCTCGGCACCGACCAGCCGGTCAGCCTCGTGCGCCTTGTTGGTGACGGTGAAGTATCCACCGGCGAAACCCGCGGCGGTCGGCGAGGTACGCGCCCAGGGACGGCTGATGTCGATGGTCATGCCGTTATTCAGCATTAGCTTTTGTCGGGGTCAACGCCGCACGGACGCGACAACCGGCCGCCCCTGACGGGCCGGCGGCGCGCTCAGCTCCTCGACCAGCCACTCCTCGAACGCCCTGGTCTTCGGCCGGCTGGCCGATGACGGCGGACAAACGAACCACCACGCTTTGCCCGAGTCGACGATTTGCGGGAACGGCTGGTACAGCCGCCCCTCGGCGAGCTCCTCGCGGAACAATTGCGGCGGACCGACCGCGACCCCCGCGCCTTCCATCGCCGCCTCGACCGCGATCATCGTCGAGTCGAAGGTCAGGACCCGCTTGGGCTTGAAGTCGCCCATGCCGACCGCGCGCAGCCAGATCGACCATTCGGGATCGTAGGTCATGTCGATGAACGGCACGCGCTTGAGGTCATCGAGCGACTTCAGCTTGTCCTTGTAGCGCTTGCCGCAGAGTGGCGTGAGGACATCGCTGAACAAACGCGTTGCATGCAGGTCGGGATCGGGCTGCACCGCGAAGCGAATCGCGCAGTCGAAATCCTCGCGCGCGAAGTCGACGTGGCGCAGCGCGGTCGTCATGCGCACCTCGATCTCCGGGTGCTTGGCCTGGAAACGATGCAGCCGCGGCGCCAGCCAGCCGAGCGCGAAGGTCGTGACCAGGCTGACATTGAGCGTGCCCGAGTTGGCCTTTCGCCCAACACGTTCGAGCGCGTTGGTCATGCGATCGAACGCATCGCGCAGGTCGGGCAGCAATGCCTGGCCCTCGCCGGTGATCTCGAGCCCGCGCGGACGGCGCACGAACAGCGCGACGCCCAGTCTTTCCTCGAGCGCCTTCACCTGATGGCTGACCGCGGCCTGGGTGACGTGAAGCTCCTCTGCGGCGTGCGTGAAGCTCGCGTGGCGGGCGGCGGCCTCGAAGGCGCGCAGCGCATTGAGCGGCAGTTGCGAGCGACTCATGAGAGCAACCGATCGTCCATAGTTTTATTGGGCCTTCCCCACAGCTTTCATCCTTTGCGGTCTTGCTGATGATACAGCAAATAGGGCAACGAAACGAGGTCAGCGCGGTGCTTTCGCCCCGATCGCCTCAAACGGAGCTAAGTCATGTCGACCCTGTCCAGCGTGCGGGAGATCGCCCGCACGGATGTCCCCTCCTTCTCCTTCGGCCGGGCCCTGGGCCTGCTGGCCGGGTCGGTGGTGGTCGGTGTCGAGGCTCTGCTCATCCGAGCTGAAGTGCGCAAGTCCCGCCGCCAACTGGCCGAGCTCGACGACCGCCTCCTGCGCGACATCGGGCTCGATCGCGGCACTGCCCGCTTCGAGGCCAGCAAGGGTTTCTGGGCCTAACCGCCCAGAACCGGTTTCCGGGTCGGGGGAATTGCCGGCGGGCGCCGGATAGAGCAGGTTGGCCTGGGTGCCTAAATAGGCCTCATGACCCAGCTCTCTCTTTCTCCCCCCATCATGGCGCTCGCCAGCCCCTCCCAACCTGGCATGCTCCCCGACCCGGATTCCTGCTGGGCTGCCGTCCAGCGCCGGAACCGCGCCTACAACGGCCGGTTCTGGTTCTCGGTCCAGACGACCGGAGTCTACTGCCTGCCGTCCTGCGCCGCCCGTCCGCCGCTGCGCAAGAACGTGGCCTTTCATGCCTCGCCGGAAGCGGCCGAAGCGGCCGGCTTCCGGCCCTGCAAGCGCTGCCGCCCGCGTGAATGGCGGGCCGAGCTCGGCCTCAGCCGGTCGGTGGCACGCGCCTGCGCCCTGTTCGACGCAGCCGACGCCGATCAGCCTCCGTCCCTCGCCGAGGTCGCCGCCAAGGTCGGCGTCACCGCCAACACGTTGAGCAAGCGCTTCGTGGCGGAACTGGGGCTGACCCCGCGCGACTGGCTGATCGCCAGGAAGCGCGAACGCTTCCGCAAGGCCCTGCGCAACGGCGAGAAGGTGACCGAGGCGTTGTATGGTGCGGGCTACGGGTCGCCGAGTCGCGTCTACGAATCGAGCGGCAAGGCGCTCGGCATGACGCCCGCCACCTACGCCAAGGGCGGCGCTGGCGCACATATCGACTACACCACGGTCGACTCGGACTATGGCCGGGTGCTGGTCGCGGCGACCCGGAAGGGCATCGCCGCCGTTTTCCTCGGCGACAGCGACCGCCGGCTCGAGCGCGACCTCAAGGACGACTTCCCGGCCGCCGAGATCGAGCGCAACGACCAGGGGCTGGCGGCGCGGGTCAAGGGCGTGCTGGCCCGGCTCTACGGCCGCAAGCCGACCGCGCTCGATGCGCCCGACGTGCCGCTCGACATCGTCGGCACCGCCTTCCAGTGGAAGGTCTGGAAGGCGTTGACCGAGATTCCTGCCGGCGAAACCCGTACCTATGGCGAGATCGCCCAGCGCATCGGCGCGCCGGGTTCCGCTCGCGCCGTCGGCCGCGCCTGCGCGACCAACCAGGCCGCCGGCATCATCCCCTGCCATCGCGCGGTCGGCTCGAACGGCTCGCTGACCGGCTACCGCTGGGGGGTGGCGCGCAAGGAGCGACTGTTGGCCGAGGAACGCCGGCGCAGCAGCACGTAGAACGCGCCGCTGCCGCCGTGACGGGGATGGGCCGGCCGCACCCCCGCCACGCGCGCCCGGTTCTCGGCCCGTTCGAGCCAGCCGGGCAACTCCGCGCGGATGCGGCCGCCGAAAACGCGGCCGCCCTCGAGACGCAGCCCCTTGCCGGTGACGATCAGCACGACGCGGCGATTCTGCGCCGACGCCTCGGCGATGAACGCCGTCACCGCCCGCTCGGCCGCCGCGAGCGTCATGCCGTGCAGGTCGAGCTTCGCTTCCGGCCGGCGCTTGCCCTTCGACAAGGCGCGTTCGACATCGCCGTCGAATGAAAGGGATGGCGGGGGCCTCCTTGTCGCCACGCGCGGGACCTCTGTCAGGCCGGGTGAAGCGAGGGACCTTTCCGGACCCGGTAGAGATCCCTCAACCTTCGGCTTCGGGACGACGGCGGGCGGCTTGCGGGCAGGCGGACGCTTCCGGCCTCTCTTGCGGCTCTTCAGCGGCTTCACGTCCGCCATCGCCGCCCGGAACAAGTCGACGTCCTTGGCCATCCGTTTGATCTAGCCTTGGCCCGAACGCGGGTCTACACAGCCCGCCATGGCGACCGCCCCCCAAGCCCAGCCTGATCCCGATCTGCAGACTGGCCTGCAGTTCTTGCGCGCCGGCTGGTTCGATCGCGCCGAGCCGCATTTCCGCTCAGCCCGTGGCCGCCATGGCGACCAGCCGGTGATCCTGCACTATCTCGCCGTCTGTCTGTCGCAGCGCGGCGAGCTCGGCGAGGCCGAGACCCTGTGGCGCAAGGCGATCGCCAAGGACCCCAACGAGCCGATGCTGTCCTATAACCTCGGGATGATCGCCCGGCGCATGGGCCGGCTCGACGAGGCGGCGCGGCGCTTTCGCGATACCATTCGCCGCGCGCCTGCCCATGTCGAGGCGCGGCTGGCGCTGGCCGGCATCCATGTCGACCAGCACAAGTTCACTGCCGCCGAGCGCGAGCTTTCCGAGGTGGTCGCCAATCTCGACCGGGCGCTGGAGCATCCCGACGGCGCGCAACTCAAACCCACCCTGGCGCGCGCCCGCAACATGCTGGGCCATGTGCTCTATCGTCTCGGCCACTTCGCGCCGGCGCTCGAGATCCTCGACCAGGCCCTGCAGGCGGCCGGCGACGAGCCGACGCGCCGCGCCCAGATCATGGGCGACCGCGCCCTGGCGATGGGCGGTCTCGGCCGCCATGGGGATGCGATCGCCGAAGCCGAGCAAGCGGTGGCGCTGGCGCCCCAGAATGCCAGCCTCAACCATGTGCTGGGCTTCGTGCTCTACTTCGCCGGCCGCTTGACCGAGGCGATCGCCCGGATCGAGACGGCCCTGGCGCTCGACCCGACCTTCACGCCGGCCCTTCGGACGCTCTCGCTTGCCCAGGCTGCCGCCGGCAAGACCGACGAGGCGCTCGCGGTGCTGCAGCGCATCCTGGCGCAGAACCCGCTCGACCGCGACGCGGTGCTGCAGCTCTCCTTCCGGTATCTCGAGGCCAAGCGCTACGAGGAGGCGCTGCAGGTGCTGGAGCCCTACCACAAGGCGGTGCCCGACGACGGCCGGGCGCTGAACAACCAGGGCGTGGCGCTGCGCAGCCTGAAGCGCTTCGACGAAGCCCGCCGCGCCTTCAAGCGCGCGTTGCGCCGCAGCGGCGACGATCCGCTGATCCTGACGAACTTCGGTGCGGTGCTGGTCGACCTCGGCCGCGCCGCCGAGGCCCGGCCAGTGCACGAGCAGGCGCTGCGGGCGTTGCCGAACGATGCCCGGCTTCTGGCCAACTACGGCATCTGCCTGGCCGCGCTGGGCGAGAAGGACCGCGCCCGCGAGACGCTGGACGACGCGCTCGCGGCCGACCCGAACAACGACGACGCGCTCATCGCCCGCGCGGGTCTCGACGCATGAGCGAGGGTGCCGATCACCTCGCCGAGGTCAGACGGCGCATCGCGGAGGCGGCGAAGGCGGCCGGCCGGCAGCCCGCCGACGTCACCCTGGTCGCCGTCTCGAAGACCCACGGTCCCGAGCGCGTGCGCGAGCTGCTCGAGGCCGGCCATCGCGTGTTCGGCGAAAACCGCGTGCAGGAAGCACAGGACAAGTTTCCCGCGCTGAAGGCGGACTATCCCGACCTCGAGCTGCACCTCATTGGGCCGCTGCAGACCAACAAGGCGCGCGACGCGGTGGCCTTGTTCGACGTCATCGAGTCGGTCGACCGCGAGCGGCTGGCGGGCGTGCTGGCCAGGGAGATGGAGCGCGCCGGCAGGCGGCCCCCCTGCTTCATCCAGGTCAACACCGGCGAAGAAGAGCAGAAGGCCGGCATCCTGCCGGCCGAGCTCGACGGCTTCGTCGCCTCCTGCCGCGACGTCCACAAGCTGCCGGTGGTCGGCCTGATGTGCATTCCGCCGGTCGACGAGGAGCCGGCGTTGCACTTCGCCCTGCTGCGCAAGATGGCGGAGCGCAACGGACTGGCGAAGGTCAGCATGGGCATGAGCGCCGACTACGAGACCGCAGTGCGGCTGGGCGCCACCCATGTTCGCGTCGGCAGTGCCCTGTTCGGAGCGCGGCACTAGCTGGTCCATGCCTGAGCTGCCTGAAGTCGAAACCGTCCGCCGCGGCCTCGTCCCGCGCATGGTCGGCCATCGCATCGCCCGCCTGACCCAGCGCCGCAAGGACCTGCGGGTCAAGCTGCCGACGAAGTTCGCGGCGAGGGTCGAAGGCCGCACTGTCACCGCAATCGACCGGCGCGCGAAATACCTGCTGATGCGCCTCGACGACGGCCAGACGCTGATCGTGCATCTCGGCATGTCGGGCCGGATGACCCTGCACGATGCCAGGAGCGCGGCCGAGCATCCATTCGAGCGTCACGACCATGTGGTTTTCGATATGGACGATGGCTGGCAGGTTCGTTTCAACGACGCACGTCGCTTCGGCCTGATGCTGCTGGTACCGACCGAATCGGTCGAGAAGCACAAGGCGTTCAGGGGGTTGGGCCCGGAGCCGCTGGACATGGCATTCAATGGCGCCGTTCTTGCCGCGCGCCTGAAGGGCCGCCGCACCCCGATAAAGGCCGCGCTGCTCGACCAGAAGACTTTGGTCGGCGTCGGCAACATCTATGCCTGCGAGGCCCTCTATATGTCCGGCATCTCGCCACGCCGCTCGGCGCACACGGTCCAGGGCGATCGGGCCGAGCGTCTCGTGGCAGCGATCAAGCAGGTGCTGCTGCGCTCGATCGACGATGGCGGCTCGACCTTGCGCGACCACGTCCAGCCCGGCGGCGAGCTCGGCTACTTCCAGGCCCGCTTCAAGGTCTACGACCGCGCCGGTGCGCCCTGCCCGACCCGCGACTGCGGGCATCTGGTCAAGCGGCTGGTGCAGGCCGGCCGCTCGACATTCTATTGCGCCCACTGCCAGCGATAGTATTCAAGTTCGTCGGTTTGAGGAGGAACGCGTGGCTTCGTACGACAACATACAAACCGAGACCAAGGACCGGGTCGGCATCATCCGCCTGAACCGGCCAAAGGCGTTGAACGCGCTGTGCGCCGACCTGATACGCGAGCTCGGCATGGCGCTCGATGCATTCGAGGGAGATCCCGCGATCGGTTGCGTGGTGCTGACCGGCAGCGACAAGGCGTTCGCCGCCGGTGCCGACATCAAGGAGATGAAGGAGAAGTCCTACCAGGACGTCTTCCTGCAGGACTTCATCACCGTCGGCTGGGAGAAGGTGAGCCAGATCCGCAAGCCGATCGTCGCCGCCGTCGCGGGCTACGCGCTGGGTGGCGGCTGCGAGATGGCCATGATGTGCGACTTCATCATCGCCGCCGACAACGCGAAGTTCGGTCAGCCGGAAATTACACTTGGTACAATCCCGGGTGCCGGCGGCACCCAGCGCCTGCCGCGATTCGTCGGCAAGTCCAAGGCGATGGATCTCATCCTGACCGGACGCATGATGGACGCGGCGGAAGCCGAGCGCTGCGGCCTGGTGAGCCGCGTCGTGCCGCTCGCGCAGTTGATGGACGAAGCCGTCACAGCCGCAGAAAAAATTGCAGGGATGTCGCTGCCCGCGACGATGGTCGCCAAGGAGGCGGTGAACCGCGCCTTCGAGACGACGCTGGCCGAGGGCGTGCGGTTCGAGCGCCGGACCTTCCACGCCACCTTCGCCTTCGAGGACCGCGCCGAGGGCATGAGCGCCTTCGCCGACAAGCGCAAGGCCCGCTGGAAACACCGTTGAATCAGGGAGTTCCGGCGGGGTTGACCCTCTTCGCCGCGCCCCGTATAAGCGCCCGCTTCCGAGCAAGAGGATTGAATGGCTAATCACAAGTCGGCTGAGAAGCGCGCCCGCCAGACCGAGCGCCGCACCGCCGCGAACGCCGCGCGCCGCAGCCGCGTGCGCTCGTCGATCAAGAAGGTCGAAGAGGCGATCAAGGGCGGCGACAAGAAGAAGGCGATGGATGCGCTGAAGGCCGCGCAACCCGAGATCCAGCGCGGCGCCGGCGCGCGGGTGATCGCGAAGAACGCCGCATCGCGGCGCGTCTCGCGACTCAACGCACGCATCAAGGCGATGGCTTGAGGCAACTCGACCCCTGTATCGAAGATGAACGCCGCTCATACGAGCGGCGTTTTCGTTTTTGCAGCGCACGCTCCAAAATTTTTTGAAAATTTTTCCGACCGGTCTCGGCAATCGGAGCTTGGGTGCGAGATCGGCCAAATTCATGCAATTCGCTTTTATCGGATGGCGCGGAGACGCGAGCGCAAGATGTTGAGGCGCGTCATCGATCGTCGATGCGTCGCGAGTCGCGCGGAAGTCGAATCCGGTTCAATGTCAATCACGACGCGCATTGAATCATGTGTGGAGGTGGGACGAGCGCTGTTTGCGCTGACCGCCAAGTGTGTCTAAGAGTTGGCGCATCGCAATTCGGGGCGTGGGGCGCTGAAGAGCGAGCCAAGGCGAAGACGAGGGGGCACTTCCTCTTCGCCGCAAGAAGAAGAAGGAGAGGAGCTACAGCGCGCAACAGCGACGCGACGAGCACTTGAAGAGTCGGGCGCGTGAGATCACGCTAACCCCCAACGAGCCGTCGTCGTTCCTGTCCGCGCTGTGGGTCTCGACTTCCAACTCGAGGCTCGCTGTCGGTGCTCCGGCTCGCAAGAAGAATGAAGCGGGGGCCATGGCCAACAACAGGATCACCGGCGCGTACGAAGTCTCCATCGCCGCCGGCTACGCGGGCGATGTGACTCCGGCGACCGCCTTCAAGATCCTGAGCGAGCACAAGGACGCAGTCCTGATCGACGTCCGGACTCGCGCCGAATGGAGCTACGTTGGACTGCCGGAGCTCGAGTCGATCGGCAAGAAGCCGGCACTGCTCGAGTGGCAGGTCTTCCCGGGCATGCAACAGAATCCAGAGTTCGTATCGACGTTGGGGAACGCCGTTGCGGACAAGGATACGCCACTGCTGTTCTTGTGTCGGAGCGGGGCGAGGTCGGCTGCGGCGGCGAAAGCCATGACCGCAGCCGGATATAGTACGTGTTTGAACGTGTCGGAGGGGTTCGAGGGGCCGCTGGATGCTTCGGGAAAGCGGGGTTCAGCGGCGGGGTGGAAGGCGACTGGGCTTCCATGGAGACAGACTTGAACAAAATTCTATCCTCGACGTCGGCCAACGACGCAGCGTACAGCCACGGCAAAAAGAGTATCGCGGGGACCGGCATGGATGATGAGGGGCGAAAGGAACTGGTCGAACAATGGTCGAAGGTTTGCGACCGACTCCGCAAGGAGATCGGTGACAAGGCCTTCAAGACCTGGTTCGGCGAGGTCGAGCCCGGCGAATCCAAGGGTGGCAAGGTCCGTCTCTATGCCCCGACCCGGTTCGTGCGTGACTGGGTGAGCCGTCACTACGGCGACCGCGTGCTCGCCTACTGGCATGCGGTGGACGGCGAGGTGTCGAGCGTCGAGGTCAACCTCGTGCCGCCGGCGCCGCCGCGTCGGCCCAACGACATCATCGCCATGCCGCCCGTGCCGGCGCCGCAGAACTACCAGCAGCCGATGCCGCGGCTGGGACCGGCGATCGGCCGCGGCGCCGACGACGGCTTCTCGGGTCCGGAGGCACGCTACACCTTCGCCAATTTCGTGGTCGGCAAGCCGAACGAGTTCGCCTACGCCGCCGCGCGCAACATCGCCGAGCAGGACAAGCCGCTGCCCGAGCGCAACCCTCTCTACATTTTCGGCGGCGTCGGCCTCGGCAAGACCCACCTGATGCATGCCATCTGGCACGCCATCCGCGAGCGCGATCCCAAGACGCGCGTGCTCTATCTCACGGCCGAGAGCTTCGTGAACCGCTTCATCACGGCGCTGCGGACCAAGAACACCGGCCAGTTCAAGGAGTTGTTCCGCAACGTCGACGTGCTGATGGTGGACGACGTCCAGTTCATCTGCGGCAAGGAGGCCAGCCAGGACGAGTTCTTCTTCACCTTCAACAGCCTGGTCGAGCAAAACAAGCAGATCGTGCTGTCGTCGGAGAAGCCGCCGTCCGAGCTGCAGGACATCGAGGAGCGCATGCGCTCGCGGCTGGGCTCGGGCCTCGTCGCCGACATCCATTCCTCGACCTACGAGTTGCGGCTGTCGATCCTGCAGACCAAGGCCGAGAGCGCCCGCGTGCCGGTGCCGCTGCCGGTGCTGGAGTTCCTCGCGCACAAGATCAGCACCAACATCCGTGAGCTCGAGGGTGCACTGAACCGTGTCGTCGCGCACGGCCAGTTGATCGGCCGCGAGATCACCGTCGACATGGCGCAGGACGTGCTGCACGACCTGCTGCGCCAGGCCGACCGCAAGGTGACGGTGGACGAGATCCAGCAGCGGGTCGCCGCCCACTACAACATCAAGCTGGCCGAGATGTCCTCGCCGCGCCGCGCCCGCTCGGTCGCCCGGCCGCGCCAGGTAGCGATGTATCTCGCCAAGCAGCTGACCACCTTGAGCCTGCCGCAGATCGGCAAGCGCTTCGGCAACCGGGACCACACCACGGTCATGCATGCGGTGCGCAAGATCGAGGAGCTGAAGGTCTCGGACATTTCGATTGCAGAGGATGTCGAGTTGCTCAAACGGCAGTTGCAGGGTTGACGCGCTTCGTATGAGCACGAACGAACGGGGCCGGAAAGGCCCCGTTTTTTGTGTCCGAAGAAGGGTTAAGAGCCTCTAAAAGCGGGCGAAATCGCTTCCGGCAACGACGCGCCATGCTATACTCCGCAACCGTTCCGCAGTCGGCCTCGAGAGCCCGCGAAACGGGGTGTCTAAACCGCTTCCTTTGGCCCTCGTGACAGCGACCAAACCATGAAATTGACGATCGAACGGGCAGCCCTCCTGAAGGCCCTCGCCCACGTGCAAAGTGTCGTCGAACGCCGGAACACCATTCCCATTCTGTCGAACGTTCTGATCACCGCCCAGAAGGGCAGGCTGAGCCTGGCTGCGACCGACATGGACCTCGCCATCACCGAGGCGGTGGATGCGAGCGCCGCCAAGACCGGCGCCACGACCGCGCCGGCCCATACGCTTTACGAGATCGTGCGCAAGCTGCCTGACGGCGCCCAGGTCGAGCTCGAGACGTCGAGCGACGGCAACAGCCTCACCATCCGGGCCGGCCGGTCCCGCTTCACCCTGCAGTGCTTGCCGCCGGCCGACTTCCCGGCGATGAACGAAGGCGACCTGCCGCACCGCTTCCAGATCCCGGCGACCGACCTCAAGGGCATCATCGACCGCACCCGGTTCGCCATCTCCAATGAGGAGACGCGCTATTACCTGAACGGCATCTATTTCCACGCCGCCAAGTCGGGAAATACCGATGTGCTGCGCGGCGTGGCAACCGACGGCCATCGCCTGGCCCGGGTCGAGGTGCCCCTGCCCAAGGGCGCCGGCGAGATCCCGGGCGTGATCGTGCCGCGCAAGACCGTCGGCGAGGTGCGCAAGCTCCTCGACGAGAGCGACGGTTCGGTCGATGTCGAGCTCTCCGACACCCGCATCCGCTTCGCCTCGTCGAACGTCACCCTGATCAGCAAGCTGATCGACGGCACCTTTCCGGACTATGAGCGGGTGATTCCGACCGGCAACGACAAGGTCCTCAACGTCCCCTGCAAGGAGTTCGCCTCGGCCGTCGATCGCGTCTCGACCATCTCCACCGAGAAGTCGCGCGCCATCAAGCTCGCGGTCAACAAGGGCGTGGTCACGCTGTCGGCCACCAGCCCGGATGCCGGCAGCGCCACCGAGGAGATCGAGGTCGACTACAAGGCGGCCCCGCTCGAAATAGGCTTCAATTCCCGCTACCTGCTCGACATCACCGAGCAGATCGCCGGTTCGGACGTCCACTTCCTGATGGCTGACGCGGGCTCGCCCACCCTGGTGCGCGACGGTGCCGACGAGAGCGCGCTCTACGTGCTCATGCCGATGCGGGTATGACGCTATCGGTCAGCGCGCTCTCCCATAGTCCCGACGCCGCACCCGGCGCAGCGCCGGCGCTTTTGGCTGTTCGCCAGCTCCGGCTCACCGACTTCCGCAACTACCGACAGCTCCGGCTCGATTGCGGCCCGGAGCCGGTGGTGCTGGTCGGCCCCAATGGCGCGGGCAAGACCAACCTGATCGAAGCCCTCTCCTTCCTGGCGCCCGGTCGCGGCCTGCGCCGCGCCCGCCTCGACGAGGTGGCGCGCCGGCCGGATGCCTCGGGCTGGGCGGTCGCCGCCACGCTCGACACGCCCGAGGGACGGCTCGCGATCGGCACCGGCCTGGAGCCGGCCCGCGGCGAGGGCGGCCTTCCCCGCCGGGTGGTACGGATCGACGGCCGGCCGGCCTCGAGCCAGACCGCGCTCGGCCTGCATGTCGCCGCCGTCTGGCTGACGCCGCAGCTCGACCGCCTGTTCCTCGACGGCCCGGGCGAACGCCGCCGCTTCGTCGACCGGCTCGTGACCGCGCTGCATCCCGAGCATGCCGGCGACGTCGCCGCCTACGAGAATGCGCTCCGCCAGCGCGCGCGGCTCTTCGCCGAGGGCAATCGCGACCCGCACTGGTTCACCGCGCTGGAAGACACCATGGCCCGCCATGGCGTGGCGCTCGCCGCCAACCGCGCCGATACGGTGCAGCGACTGGACGCCGCCGCCCGGCTGGGCGTCGGCCCCTTCCCGCGCGCGGCACTGGCCATGACCGGGGAGGTCGATCGCTGGATCGCCAGCATGGCGGCGATCGACGCCGAGGACCGGCTGCGCGCCGAACTCGCCGCCGGCCGCTTGCGTGACGCCGAGGCCGGCACCACATCCATGGGGCCGCATCGCAGCGATCTCGCAGTGCGCCATCTCGACCTGGATTTGCCGGCTGCCGAGGGCTCGACGGGCCAGCAGAAGGCCCTTCTGGTCTCGATTGCGCTGGCCCATGCGCGCCTGGTGACACTGTCGCGCGGCCGGCCGCCGCTGCTGCTGCTGGACGAGATCGCCGCCCACCTCGATTCGGAGCGGCGCGCCGCGCTGTTCGAGGAGGTGGTGGCGCTGGGTGTGCAGAGTTGGATGACCGGCACCGATGCCGAGCTTTTCAGGCCGCTCGTCGGCCGCGCGCAGGTGCTGCACGTGGCCGACGGTGCTGTGGCGGCCGACTGATATTGGGACAGTGACGATGAGCCAGAACGAACCCCTACCCAACGCCAATGGCGGCAATGGCAACGGCGAGGACTACGACGCCGATTCCATCAAGGTGCTGCGCGGCCTCGACGCCGTGCGCAAGCGCCCGGGCATGTATATCGGCGACACCGATGACGGCACCGGCCTGCACCACATGGTCTACGAGATCGTCGACAACGCGATCGACGAGGCGCTGGCGGGCTACTGCGACCGCGTCGACGTGATCCTGCACGGCGACGGATCGGTCACGGTGCGCGACAACGGTCGCGGAGTGCCGGTCGACATCCACAAGGAAGAAGGCATCTCCGCCGCCAACGTGATCTTCACCCAGCTCCACGCCGGCGGGAAATTCGACAGCAATTCCTACAAGGTCTCGGGCGGCCTGCACGGCGTCGGCGCCGCGGTGGTGAACGCGCTCAGCGAATATCTCGACCTGCGCATCTGGCGCAACGGCAAGGAATACTACATGCGGTTTCGCCACGGCGATGCCGAGAAGGACCTCGAGCTGGTCGGCGACGCGCCCGAGGGCAAGCGCGGCACCGAGGTGAGCTTCCTGCCGTCGAAGCAGACCTTCACCAGAACCGAGTTCGATGTCGCCACGCTCGAGCACCGGCTGCGGGAGCTCGCCTTCCTGAACTCGGGCGTGCGCATCGTGCTGTGCGACGAGCGCGGCGCCGAGCCCAAGGTCATCGAGCTGTTCTACGAGGGTGGTGTCGAGGCCTTCGCCAAGTATTTGGACCGCAACAAGCAGGTGCTGCACGATCCGCCGGTCTCGATCCGCGGCGAGAAGGACGGCATCGCCGTCGAGGTCGCGCTGCAGTGGAACGACAGCTATCACGAGACGATGCTGTGCTTCACCAACAACATCCCGCAGCGGGACGGCGGCACGCATCTCGCCGGGTTCCGCGGCGCGCTGACCCGCACGCTCAACAAGTACGCCGACGAATCGGGCATCTCCAAGAAGGAGAAGGTTTCGCTGTCGGGCGAGGACATGCGCGAGGGCCTGACCTGCGTGCTGTCGGTCAAGGTGCCCGACCCGAAGTTCTCCTCGCAGACCAAGGACAAGCTGGTCTCCTCCGAGGTCCGGCCGGTGATCGAGGCGGTGGTCGGCGACAAGCTTGGCCAATGGTTCGAGGAGCATCCCGGCGAGGCTCGCAAGATCGTCACCAAGGTGGTCGAGGCAGCGGCGGCCCGCGAGGCGGCCCGCAAGGCGCGTGAACTCACGCGCCGCAAGGGCGCGCTCGACGTGAGCTCGCTGCCCGGCAAGCTCGCCGACTGCCAGGAGCGCGACCCGGCGCTCAGCGAGCTGTTCATCGTCGAGGGAGATTCGGCCGGCGGCTCGGCCAAGCAGGGCCGCAACCGCGCCAACCAGGCGATCCTGCCCTTGCGCGGCAAGATCCTGAACGTCGAGCGTGCGCGCTTCGACAAGATGCTGAGCTCGCAGGAGATCGGCACGCTGATCACCGCACTCGGCACCGGTATCGGCCATGACGACTTCACGCTCGACAAGCTGCGCTATCACAAGATCATCATCATGACGGACGCGGACGTCGATGGATCGCACATCCGCACGCTCCTGATGACGTTCTTCTATCGCCAGATGCGCGAGCTGATCGATCGCGGCCACCTCTACATCGCCCAGCCGCCGCTGTTCAAGGCGGCCAAGGGCAAGTCGGCGATCTACCTCAAGGACGAGCGCTCGCTCGACGACCACCTGATCGAGAGCGGCCTCGACGGCGCGGTGTTCAGGCTGGGCGACGGCACCGTGCAGGCCAAGGACGACCTGCGCAACACCGTCGATATCGCCCGCTCGGTCTCCAACCTGGTGAAGCCGCTGTCGCTCTCCCGTCGCGTCACCAGCCAGGCGGTGATCGAGCAGGCGGCGATCGCGGGCGCCCTCAACCCCGACATCATCGCCGACGCCGAGCGGGCGCAGGGAGCGGCGCAGTACATCGCCCGGCGCCTCGACGTGGTCAGCCCGCCGCTCGAGCGCGGCTGGACGGGCGAGCCGACCGCCGACGGCGGCCTCGCCTTCACCCGCCGCCTGCGCGGCGTGCAGGAGCGACACGTGATCGACGGCCCCCTGTTGCGCAGCGCCGAGGCGCGCCGGCTCGATGCCCTGGCGCCCGAGCTGCAGAACATCTATCGCCGGCCCGGCACTTTCGTCGCCAAGGACAAGGAGACCACGATCTCCTCGCCCACCGAGCTGTTCGCCGCCGTCCTGGAGGCCGGCCGCAAGGGCGTCACCATCCAGCGCTACAAGGGGCTGGGCGAGATGAACCCCGACCAGTTGTGGGAAACCACCCTCGACCCGGAGGCGCGCACCTTGCTGCAGGTCAAGATCAACCATGCCGACGAGGCCGACGAGATCTTCGCCACCCTGATGGGCGACGTGGTCGAGCCGCGCCGCGACTTCATCCAGGACAACGCGCTCAAGGTGGCGAACCTGGATGTCTAGACTCGCTGCTCTCCTCCTGGCCGCCCTGCTCGTCACGGGCCCGGCGGTCGGGCAAACGGCGGCGCCCGGCGTCGATCCCGGCACCAGGATCGCCTTCCCGCCGAGCATCGCCGGCACGACGCTGACGCGCTCCAACGGCTCGACCTACGAGTATACCGCGCCCAACGGCATCGGCATCACCGTGGATGTCTACGACAACGGCCGGCGCGTGCCCAACGGCAGCAGCCATCCGACCATCATCAACCAGTTCACCGAGGAGTTGGCCAACACCCGCCAGCAGGCCGAGTCGGCCGGCATGAGAAACTTCGAGAAGCCTTCGGTACCGTCTGCCTGCACCTACGGACCGTGGAACCTGCGCTGTATCAACTTCAGCGCCTCCGGCGGCTCAGCCACCGGCCGCATCTACGGCAAGCTCATGCTGATCGGCTATCGCGACCACTTCGTGAAGATCATCGCCCATTGGAGCCAGACCGGCGGACAGACCAATGCCGATGCCGACAAGCTGCTGACAGCCTTCGTCCCGGCGCTCCTGCACTGAGCGGCGCGCTACAGCACCATCTGCGTCTGGGTGACGACCGCCACCAGCTTGCCTTCGGCGGTGGTGATGCGGGTGGTCCAGACCTGGGTACGGCGGCCGCGATGAACAGGCGTGGTCTCGCCGATCACCGTCGTGCCGACCGGCGCAGGCCCCACGAAGTTGGTCTTGCTCTCGATCGTCGTGGTGCCCTTGCCTTCCGGCAGGTTGAGGATAGTGGCGGCCGCGCCCAGCGTGTCGGCGAAGGCCATCACCGCGCCGCCATGCAGGATGTCGGGCCGCGTGCAGAGCTCGGGCCGGACCACCATCTCCGCCTTCACGCCGGTCTCGCTGGCGGCCACGAACTTCAGTCCCAGCACCTTGGCGAAGGGCAGCGGTCGGTCGTTCAGGAACTGAAGCTTGTCCATGGTCCTCTCCGTTCAGGCGGCAGCGCTCAGCCGGCGCAGCCCGGGATACTCCAGAACCGCTATGTCGGCCACGATCGGCGTTCGCCTACAGCGTTCCGCAGCAGTCGGTCGGATGAAGCGGTCATGACGTCCTTCTCGGCTGGTTGGACGTCCCGACATTCCCGCCGGACCGCCGTCCCGGCAATTACGGGAGAGGTAATCGCCGGACCCGCGGAGGGTGCTAATTTGCATCCCATGTCGATCACCCAGCCCTCGACCCCGCCCCAGCCCGACCTGTTCGGTCCCATGCTGCGCGCCTGGCGGCGCCGGCGCGGCGCCAGCCAACTCGCCCTGGCGCTGCAGTCCGGCGTGTCGCAGCGCCACGTCAGCTTCCTCGAATCCGGCCGTGCCCGGCCCAGCCGCGAGATGGTGGTGCAGCTCACCTCTGCGCTCGATGTCCCGCTGCGCCAGAGGAACGCCATGCTGCTCGCCGCGGGCTTCGCGCCGGTCTATCGCGAGAGCAATCTCGCCGCCCCGGAGCTCGCCCCGGTGCGCCAGGCAATCGACCGCATGCTGAAGCAGCAGGAGCCCTACCCGGCGATCGTCGTCGACCGGCTGTGGAACTTCATGCAGGGCAACGACGCGGCCAACGCCTTCACCCTGTTCCTGTTCGAGGGCCCGCCGCCCGCGTCGCCGCCGGGCAAGGCGCCCAACATCCTGCGCTGGCTGCTCGACCCCACGGCGCTGCGGCCCAAGCTCGCCAACTGGGAGGAAGTCGCACGCCATCTCG
This sequence comes from Pseudomonadota bacterium, assembly GCA_018240745.1. Taxonomy (GTDB): domain Bacteria; phylum Pseudomonadota; class Alphaproteobacteria; order Reyranellales; family Reyranellaceae; genus Reyranella. The sequence goes on along the minus strand of JAFEFF010000194.1, from coordinate 50,022 downwards.
TCTCGACCACCTACGCCGAGATCCTGGCCGATGGCGGTGAGCCCAGGGCGCTCGCCTTCATCGAGGAGGTGATGGCCTTTCCCGGCGTGCCCGATTCCTTCCGCAAGCTGCGCTTCGAGGAACGGCCGCAGCCGGTCCTGACGCTCGACTACATCGTCAACGGCCGCTCGCTCTCGGTCTTCACCACCATCGCCACGCTCGGCACCCCGCAGGACGTGACGCTGCAGGAGGTGCGGATCGAGTGCTTCTTCCCGGCCGACGAACGCAGCGACGCGCTGTTCAAGAGCCTGGCGACCCGGCGCTGACCCCCGATTCGTTAACCCAGGTCGTCGACATCATTCCGCAGCTTCTGGCCCGCCCGGAAGCGCGCCAGGTTGTCGAGGAAGATCTCGAAGATCGCCTCGTTCTGGCCGAGCGAGTGGCTCGCGGTGTGCGGCGAGATCAGCACGTTCGGCATGTCCCACAGCGGCGAGGCGGGATCGAGCGGCTCGCGCTCGAACACGTCGAGGTAGGCGCCGGCCAGATGACCGCTCTGGAGCGCGGCGATCACGTCCTTCTCGACCGCGATCTCACCGCGCGAAACGTTGATGAACTGCGCGCCCCTGGGCATGGCGGCGAAGACGGCCGCATTGGCGATACCTCGCGTCACCGGCGAGGCCGGGCAGCACAGGATCAGCCAGTCGGCCTCCGGCAGCACACCCATCAGGTCGGCGTAGGCGATGACGCGATCGCAATGGGGCACCGCCTCGGCGCTGCGACGCACGCCGATCGTGCGCATCTCGAGCGCCTTAAGAAGCCGGGCGATGTTGCGGCCGATCGGGCCCAGCCCGACGATCACCGCGCACTGGCCCGCGAGGTCGCGCGGCGAGCGCTCGCCCAGCCGCGGCTCCCAGGCATGGCGGCGCTGGGCATCGGCCAGCAGCGGGAATCGCCGGTTGATGGTGATCAGCGCGCCCAGCACGCTGTGCGACACCGTCACGGCCGTGGCGCCGGACGCCGTCGTGACCTTCACGCCACGCGCCCTGAGCTCGCGGTAGATCGGCCGCTCGGCGCCGGCGGGATGGATCTGCAGCCATTTGAGCTTCGGGGCGGCGCGTACCACCGTGTCGAAGCCGACCAATTCGGGCGTGGGATTGTTCTTGCTCGACCTGCCGGTCACCTCGCGGGTCATGAAAGCGATGTCGGCGGCGCACGGCGCCTTTGCCGCCAGCGCCTCCTCGGCCGTCACGAGGATCAGATCACCAGCCGCCGCGGCCTGGATGCGGTCTCCCCAGCGTTGCCGGGCGAAGGCCGACAGCAGAAGCGTCAGCGAACTCATCCCGGCGCTTCTATCAGCGCCAGCAATCCCTTCACAAGATCGAGCGGCGGCGGCGGGCAGCCGCGGACGTGCAGGTCGACCGGCAGGATGCCGCTGAGCGGTCCGACGACCGCCGGCGAACCCGCAAACACGCCGCAATCGGCCGCGCAATCGCCGACACCCACCACCCACTTGGGCGCCGGCATGGCATCGTAGGCGCGCAGCAGGGCCTCGCGCATGTTCCAGGTGACCGGCCCGGTGACCAGCAGCACGTCGGCGTGGCGCGGCGAGGCGACGAACTTCAGGCCGAAGCGCTCGACGTCGTAGACCGGGTTGCTGAGGGCGTGGATCTCGAGCTCGCAGCCGTTGCAGGAGCCGGCGTCGACCTCACGGATCGACAGCGAGCGGCCGAGCCGCCGGCGCGCCCGTTCGCCCAGCGCGCGCGCCACCTCTTCCAGAGCCGACGGGCCCGGGCCGGGAGAGGGGATCGTCGCCATGCCCTTCAGGATCGCGTCGCGCAGGAACGTTCTCACAGGTCGTGCCCCGAGTAGGAACAGTTGAACGACTTATTGCAGATCGGGAAGTCGGCGATGATGTTGCCCTCGATCGCCGCTTCCAGCAGCGGCCATTGGAACGAGCTCGCATCGCGCGCGTGCACGCGGGCAAGCCGGCCGTCGGAGCCGAGGCGCACGCTCACGAAGACATCGCCGCGGAACGCTTCGACCAGCGCGGCGCCCTCGCCGGCAACCAAGGCCGGCGGCTCGCTGCAGATCGCGCCGGGTGTCAGGCGGTCCAGCAGCTGGCTCATCAGGCGCACGCTTTCCTCGATCTCGTCGAGCCGTACCATCAGGCGCGCGTCGACATCGCCGGCCGTGCGCGTGCTGAGAGCGAAGTCCAGGATGCCGTACGGGCCATAGGCGAACGTCTTGCGCGCGTCGAAAGCGCGGCCGGCGGCGCGGCCGACGAAGCCTCCGGCGGCGTACTGGCGCACCAGCTCCGGCCTCGTGATCCCGGTCGTGACGGTGCGGTCCTGCAGCGACGGCATCGAATCGTAGACCCGCCGGATCTCGGCGCGGGTTGCGTCGAGGCGGCCGACAAGATTGCGTACCGTCCCGATGCCTTCGGGCGACAGGTCGTCGGTGACGCCGCCCGGCACGATGCGGTCCATCATCAGGCGATGGCCGAAGCAGGCCTGCGCGATCGCCAGCACATCCTCGCGGGCCAGCGCGCATTGGGCGTGAATGGCGATCACGCTGGCGTCGTTGCAGATCGCGCCGACATCGCCGATGTGGTGCGCCATGCGTTCGAGCTCGGCCATGATCGCGCGCAGCAGCACGGCGCGCGGTGGTACCCGCCAGCCCAGCGCCGCCTCGACCGCACTGGCAAAGGCCCAGCCATAAGCCACCGTGCTGTCGCCCGAGATGCGGCCCGCCAGTCGCGCACCGCGTTCGAGGTCGGCGCCTGCCAGCAGAACCTCGATGCCTTTGTGCACATAGCCGAGCCGCTGCTCGAGCCGCACCACCGTCTCGCCATTGGCGGTGAAGCGGAAATGCCCAGGCTCGATGATGCTGGCATGGATCGGCCCGACGGCAACCTGATGCAGCCCCTCGCCGTCGGCCGGCAGGAACTCGTAGCGGGCATCGTTCAGCCGGCCGGGCCACCGGCCATGATCGAGCCACGGCCGCGGGTCGGGCAGACCCTCGGGACGCATGCCGTAGAGATCGCGCATGGCCCGCTCGAGCCGCAGCGCCGGCGCATGGTGGCGGGCGACCGACGGATAGACGCCTCCCTCCGGGCGCAGCGAGGCGATCGCCCGCAAGGCTCTCTCGCTGTCGCTGAGCGCCATGCGGATCAGGCCCTCGTCCGCCCACAACGCCGACAGGTCGTGCAGGCCGGCCGCACAGCCGGCCGCCAGCGCCTCCCAGGCGGCCTCGCCGACCTCGAGGCGTGCGTAGCCGTCGGGGCCGGCGGCCTGCCCGGCGATCGCCGCGGCGAGGGAAAGCGGCGCCGTCATCCGAGCAGCTCCGCGGCGCGGCGGAACCAGATGACCAGCGCCGGCGGCAGATAGAGGCCAGCCGCCAGCACCAGCATCAGGTGCAGCACCATCGGCACCGACGAGGCGTCGACCCGGTGCGCCGGACCGACCGGCTCGCCGAAGATCGTGTCCTGCAGACGCAGCAGCAGGGCGCCGAACCCGACCAGCAGGCCAAAGGCCGGCAACAATGCCAGCCAGGGCTGGCGGGCGAAAGTCGTGGTCAGAATGAGGAACTCGCTGGTGAACACGCCGAACGGCGGCAGGCCGGCGATCGCCAGGACCGCGAGCGCCAGGGCGACCGCCAGCCGGGGATGGCTGACGCTCAAGCCGCGGATCTCGGCGAAGCGCTGCGTGCCCTTGGCCTGGGCGACATGGCCGACGGCGAAGAAGATGCTCGACTTGGTGAGGCTGTGCATCGCCATGTGCAGCAGGCCGGCGAAGTTGGCGAGTGGGCCGCCCATTCCGAAGGCGAACACCATCAGGCCCATGTGCTCGATCGAGGAGTAGGCGAAGAAGCGTTTGATGTCGCGCCGCTGGTAGAGCATGAACGCGGCGAAGATCAGCGAGACCAGCCCCATCACGACCATGATCGGTCCGGGATCGAGCGCCGCGGGCTGGCCTGCCATCAGCATCTTGAAGCGCAGCAGGGCGTAGAGCGCCACGTTGAGCAGCAGGCCCGACAGCACCGCCGAGATGGGTGTCGGGCCCTCGGCATGGGCATCCGGCAGCCAGGCATGCAAGGGGGCCAGGCCCACCTTGGTGCCGTAGCCGATCAGCAGGAAGATGAAGGCGAGATCGAGCAGCGCCGGGTCCATGCGCACCGCCGTCGCCTGCAGCAGGCTCCAGGTCATCGACTGCAGGCCCTCGCCCAGCACCGGCTGGCCGGCGAGGTAGACCAGGATGGTTCCGAAGAAGGCGAGCGAGATGCCGACGCTCGCCAGGATGAAGTACTTCCACGCGGCCTCGATCGCCTGCGGCGTCCGGTAGAGCCCGACCATCACCACGGTGATCAGGGTCGCCAGCTCCAGCCCGACCCACATCAGGCCGATGTTGTTGGCTACCAAGGCGAGGTTCATCGAGCCCATCATCGCCTGGAACATCGCGTGGTAAAATCGCAGGAAGCCCGGTGACAGCCGTCCGGTCTCGATCTCGTGGCCGATGTAGGAGGCGCTGAACAGCGCCGTCGTGAAGCCCACCAGCGTGTTGATGGCGACGAACAGCACGTTGAACTCGTCGACGATAGCGTAGCTGCCGACGGTCGGCGGGCCGAGCATCAGCCACAGGCCGGCCGCGAAGGCGGCTGCCGACGCGATCACGTTCCCGATGGCGCCGACCCGGTAGCCCGGCACCGCCGCCAGCACCAGGGCCGCGGCATAGGGCACCAGCACGACCGCCTGGTAGGCCTCGATCATCGGCGGTCTCCCCGCATGCGGTCGAGCGCCTCGATGTCGATCGTGTCGAAGCGCTCGCGGATGCGGAACACGAACACCGCAAACACGAACAGCGCGATCAGCACCGAGAAGGCGACGCTGACCTCGACCACCAGCGGCATGCCCTGCGCCCCGGTCGCGGCCAGGATCAGGCCGTTCTCCATCGACATGAAGCCCACCACCTGGGTCACCGCGTTGCGCCGCACGATCATCATCAGGAAGCCCAGCAGCACGATCGCCATGGCGAGTGCGAGCTCGTCGCGCGCCAGGCCGGCCGCCACCGGCGCGATCTTCACGACCAGCGCCTGCGACAGGCCACACAGCGCCAGGCCGACCAGCAGGGCCATGCCGACGCCCACCACCTTCTCGACCTCGCGATGGACGCCGAGCCGCGTCACCGTGCGATGCAACGCCACCGGGATGACGATGCCCTTCAGCAGGAAGGCGATGGTCGCGGTGATGAACAGGTCGGGGCGGTCCTCGGACCAGGCCGCCCAGGCGACCGCCAGCGCCAGCGTGATCGATTGTGCGGCGAAGGCGTTCAGCACGGCGGCGATGCGCTGCTGGTAGAGCAAGGCAAAGCTCACGACCAGCATCACGCCCGCCAGCAGGTGGGAGATCTCGTAGGCGAGCTTCACACGGTGGCCCCGCGCGACAGGTAGGCCAGCAGGATGGCAATGAAGGCGAAGACGAAGGCGACGCCCAGGAAGTCGGGCAGGCGGAACACCCGCATCTTGGCGATGCTCACTTCCCATACGCCGAGCAGCGCCGCGCCGAGCAGCAGCTTGGCCGACCAGGCGAGGGTGCCGATCAGCCAGCCGCCGAGCCCGGCCGCCGCCGGCGCCATGCCGAACGGCACGAACAGGCAGATCAGCAGCGACAGGTAGAGGGTGAGCTTCAGCATGCTGGCCGCCTCGATCAGCGCCAGATGGCGGCCGGAGTATTCGAGCACCATGGCTTCGTGGACCATGGTGAGCTCCAGGTGCGTCACCGGGTTGTCCACCGGGATGCGGGCATTCTCGGCCAGCGCCACGATCACCAGCGCCACCAGGGACAGCGCCAGAGACACGCGCACCGCGATCGGCTCGGCGATGAAGAAGTCGGCGACGCCGGCGAGCCGCGTCGTGCCGGCGGCGATCGCGAAGGTGAGCACGATCAGCATCATGGCGGGCTCGGCCAGGGTAGCGATCATCATCTCGCGCGACGAGCCGATGCCGCCGAAGCTGGTGCCGACATCCATGCCGGCGAGCGCCAGCAGGGCACGCGCAGCGCCAAGCAGGGCCACCAGCGCCACCACGTCGGCCGCCCAGTTGAACATCAGGCCCGAGGCGAACGACGGCACCAGCGCCGCCGCCACCCAGGTGAGCGCGAAGACGAGATACGGGGCGGTGCGAAACAGCCACGACGCGCTCTCGGCCAGCACCGATTCCTTGCGCACGAGCTTGGCGAGATCGCGATAGCCCTGCAGCAGCGGCGCGCCCTGCCGGCGCATCAGCCGCGCCTTGACGCGCCGCGTCACGCCGACCGCCAGCGGCGCGATCAGCAGGACCAGGAACATCTGCGCGCCCTGGGCAAGGAACTGCACGACGATGGCGGGCGTCATGTCGTCACCGCCGCGATCGACAGCAGGATCACCAGGGCGGCGAACATCAGCACCAGGTAGCGCCGGATGGTCAGGAACTGCAGCGCATTCAGCCGTTGCGCCAGGCCGAGCACGGCGCGCGCCGGGCCGGCGTAGAAGATGCGCCAGGCGTAATCGACCAGCGCAACGGAGAAGTGCGCCGGTGCGCGGTCGCCGGGCGGCGGCATGGTGACCGTTTCCCGCGCCGCGAAGGCCACCGTGCCGTACACGCGGCGCAGCGGCTGGGCGAAGCTCGATGCGGTGTACTGCGTGGCGGGCGACGGATCGGGGAAGCCGCAGTCCCAGGCCGGGCCGCGCCGGGTGCGCCGCTCGGATATGCGGTGCACGATCACCAGTGTCGTGAGCGAGGCGATGGCGACGAACAGCGCGATGACCGGCGCATCGTAGACGCTGCGGCGGGCGTCGAAGGCGACCAGCGACAGCGGTGTCGGACCGCCGCCCGCAGCCAGCGCGCTGTTGGCGATCTCCCTGACCAGAGGGCCGAGGGCCCCCGCGAGCGGCCCACCCAGCAGCCCGCCGAGGATGCAGAGCAGTGCGAGCAGACCCATGGCGACCTGCTGGACCACGGCCACGTCGTGCGCGCGCGCCGCCTCGACGCTGCGCGGGCGGCCGAGAAAGGCGGTGCCGTAGACGCGCACGAAGCACGCCGCCGCCAGCGCCGCAGCGAGGGCGAGCATCGCGCCGACCGCAGGCGCCGCGAAGTGCAGCGATGCCTGCGGCAGGGTCGGCCCGGCCAGCACCGCCTGGAAGAGCAGCCATTCGGAGACGAAGCCGTTGAGCGGCGGCAGCGCGGAAATCGCCAGGGCGCCCACCAGGAACAGCACCGCCGTCCGCGGCATGGCGCGGATCAGGCCGCCGAGCCCGTCGAGATCGCGGCGGCCGGTGGCGTGCAGCACCGCGCCGGCGCCGAGGAAGAGCAGCGACTTGAACCACGAGTGGTTCAGCACATGGAGCAACGCCGCGGTCAGCGCCACCGCGGCAGCGGCGGAGAAGGCGTTGGCCTTGAAGGCGAGCGCCAGGCCCAGGGCGACGAAGATCACGCCGACATTCTCGACCGTGGAATAGGCCAGTACGCGCTTGAGGTCGCGGTCGAGCACCGCGTAGAGCAGGCCGAGCACCGCCGTCAGCGCGCCCAGCACGATCGGCGGCAGCGCCCACCACCATGCCGGCGGGCCGAGCAGATCGAAGGCGATACGCATGAACCCGTAGATCGCCACCTTGGTCATGACGCCGCTCATGAGCGCGGAGACGTGGCTGGGCGCAGCGGGATGGGCGAGCGGCAGCCAGGCGTGCAGCGGGATCAGGCCGCCCTTCGAGCCGCAGCCGACCAGCGCCGCCGCCAGCACCAGAGCCGCGACCGCGGGACCCGGCGGCAGGGCCCGGATCGCCTCGAAGGAGTAGCCGCCCGCCGGACCGGCCAGGCCGCCGAAGGCGAACAGCAGCGACACCGTGCCGAGCGCGGCCATCACCAGGTAGAGATGGCCCGCGCGCCGGCTCTCCGGATCGGTGTGGCGCGCGACCACCAGCGCCCATGAGCTGAGCGACATCAGCTCCCAGAAGAACAGGAAGCCGTAGGCGTCGTCGGCGATCAGAACGAGGTTCATTGCGGCAGCGAAGATCGGGAACAGCGGCTCGACCCGAGGGGTGAGCTCGGTTCGGCGATCGAGGCCCAAGCCGTAGAGCGACGCGGCCAGCACGCCGCCATTGACCACGATGCCGAAGAATGCCGACAGCGGATCGAGCCGCAGCCGCAGGCCGATCGTCGGCAGGCCGAGCGGCAGGCTGGCCGACAGGCTGCCGTCGCTCAGCAGGACGTGAAGGTCGACCGCGCCGAGGACCACAGCCGCGATGGCGCACAAAGGATAGACGAGCGCGAGCGCAGACCGCGTCAGCGTTGCGAGAAGCGCCGCGACCGCCAGCACGCCCAAGGCGCCGCCCAACCCATATACGCCAAGCACCGGCTGCCTTGGCCTTTCCCGCTGGAGTTAAAATACTCTTTTTTTGTGTTTAATCGTCTCCAGTGTAGCAAAAGGTTGGCTGCGAACAGAAGGCCGGAAGTTCACACGGCGCCGGTCGGTGTGGGCTTCGGGCGCAGCACTATTTCTTCCCACCGCCCATCTTCCGGACCTGTTCCGCCGCCGATTGGAAATCGAGCGGCGTATCGGCGCGGCAGGGCAGCGGCCAGCGCGGATCGGGCGAGTCGAAGAACTCGTCGCGCAGACGGGCCGCGCACTGGTCCTGGCTCGACACGCCGTGGCCCTGTGCGCGGAAGATCACGTGCCGAGAGTCCGGCAGGTGCTTGGCGGCATCGCGGCCCCAGTTCGGCGGCGTCAGCCAGTCGTAGCCGCCGCTCAGCAGCAGCGTCGGGATCGCCGCCGTCACCGGCTGGCGCTCGGCGGGCGGCGCCACCGGCACGCGCCACACCGGGCAGAAGGCCGGCAGCTTGCTGAGCTGCGCCGTCAGGCTGTAGACGCCGCCGGCCTGGATCGCCGCATCGCGCGCCCCCTGGTCGACGCCGGCCCAGGTCTCGCGGCACTCGATGGTGTTGAACAAGCCGCCGAATTGCTGGGCATTGGTCTCGAGCAGGCCGCCATCATCTTCCTCGAGGTCTTCGGCGAACTGCTTGATCAGCCGGATGTCGCCGCGCTTCAGCGCCGTCACCGCCTCGGGCACCAGCTCCGCCTCACCCTGGCGCATCATGTGCAGCATCACCAGCAGGAGCTTGGCGCCGTCGAGCTTCACCGGCTGCGGGCCGTCATCCAGATCCAGGGTGAGCGGCAGCGGGTTGCGATCGGCGTCGGCGAGCAGCAACCGCACATTGTTCGCGAGGTCGGGATTGCGCTCGCGGCAGAGCTTGTCGGAGGCGCATTCGCTGTAGAGCTGCTCGAACACGGTGCGGACGATCTCCGGCTCGTTCTGCTCGCCGTTGATCTGCGGCGGGTAGACGCCGTCGAGCACCGCCGCGCGCACGATGCCGGGATGGCGGCGCATCACCTCGAGGCCCCAGCGCGTGCCGTAGGAGATGCCGTAGAGGTTGACCTTGGGGATCTGCAACACCGACACCAGATCGGCGACATCGTCGGCCAGCGCCGGCGTGCTGAACATCGCCACGTCGATCCTGCGCTTGTCGAAGTCGGCGCGGCAGCGCAGCAGGATGTCCCGCTCCTGCGGTTCGGTGACCGCGCGCCGCCTGGCGCGCGCGGGCTCGGTCGTCCGCGGCTCGAAGCAGTCGAGATTGGGGTTCGAGCCACCCGCGCCGCGCTCGCTCATGATGATGACGTCGCGACGACGGCGGATGACCGCGGTGTCGTTCCACCAGTCGCCTTCGGCCAATGGATCGGCGCCGGCGGCCGACGCAACGAGCGGTGCATCGCCCGGCCCGCCGGCGAGATAGATCACCGGATCGGCGGCGAGCGGCCGCTTGGCCTTCAGGATCGCCACCTTGAGCCGCACCTCGGGACCTTTGGGCCTGGCCCGGTTCTCCAGGACGACCAGCGTGTAGCATTCGATCTTGTCGCCGCGCGGCGGCCGGAACACGCAGCGTTCGCGATCGAGCCGTGGCACCGGCGCGGCAGCGAATGCGCAGCAGGCCGTCATCAGCAAGAACAAGCTCGCCAACGCGATGCGACGGCCGGATAGCACCATGCCTGCCTTGTGCCACACAACGGCTTGTGACGGCATGAAGTAATTCTATGGCTGAATGCCGCGGCGGCGGCTTGCAAGCGCCGACTCTCCGCCGCACTTTCCGCGCCATGACCTCCCGCTCCTACTGGACCGCCGTGTGGTGCGGTTTCCTCGTCCTCACCATCGGCCTGGGCGTGCGCCAGAGCTTCGGCATCTTCCTCAAGCCCGTGTCGGCCGAGTTGCATGTGGGCCGCGAGCTGTTCTCCTTCGGCACCGCGCTGTCGATGCTGCTGATGGGCTTCTTCGCGCCGTTTTCCGGCCGGCTGTGCGACCGCTTCGGCTCGGCCGTCACCATCGCGGGCGGCGCCGCGGTCTATGTCGGGGGCATGGTCGTCACGGCGACGATGCACACCCCGTTCATGCTGGTGCTGGGCAGCGCCCTGGTCGGCATCGGCCTGTCGGCGGCGACCTTCGGACCGGTGCTCGGCGTCATCCTGCGCCTTGCTCCGCCGCACAAGGCGGCGCTGGCGGTCGGCATCTGCTCGGCCGGCGGCTCGTTCGGCCAGTTCTTCATCGTGCCGCTCGCCTCGGTGCTGCAGGGCTATTTCGGCGACTGGCGCCCCACCATGTGGGCGCTGACGGCGCTGGCGGTTCTGATGGTGTTGCTGGCGGCCGGCCTCAACGACAGCCAGCAGATCGTCGCCGCGCGCAAGGCGAAGGGCGGTCAGCAGACCTCGCGCGAGGCCCTGAGGGAGGCGTTCAGCCAGCGGAGCTACGTGCTGCTGGTCGTGGGCTATTTCGTCTGCGGCTTCCACGTCGCCTTCGTCGGCGGCCACCTGCCGGCCTATATCTCCGACAAGGGCATCGGGCTCTCGCTGTTCGGCGTCACGCTCTCCCCGGCCGAGCTCGGCGGCTGGAGCATCGGCCTGGTCGGCCTGTTCAACATCGCCGGCTCGATCCTGTGGAGCTCGATGGGCGCGCGATACCAGCGCAAGAACCTCTTGTCGCTGCTCTATCTCCTGCGCGCCGGCGTGTTCCTGGCCTTCGTGCTGGCGCCGCTGTCGGCGGCCTCGGTGCTGACCTTCGCCGCGGCGCTCGGCTTCCTGTGGCTGGGCACCGTGCCGCTCACCACGTCGCTGGTCGGCACCATGTTCGGCCCGGTGCATCTCACGATGCTCAACGGCTTCGTGTTCCTTGGCCACCAGGTCGGCAGCTTCGTCGGCGGCTGGGGCGGCGGGGTGATGTTCGACCTGCAGGGCAACTACGACGTGATGTGGTGGCTGTCGATCGCGCTGGGGCTCCTGTCCGCGCTGCTCCACTGGCCGATCGTCGAGAAGCCGGTGGTGCGGCCGCAACTCGCGGCGCAGCCCGCATGATTCGGGGCTGGCGCTCCCTGCTGGGCTGGAGCGCGCTCGCCCTGCTGCTTGTCCTGACAGGACTTTCGTTCGTGCTCTGGGGCACGAACGGGCCGGCCTACATCGTCGACCTGGTCGCGGCGTACTGCCTCTAGGTCAGAGGACGAACTTCGACAGATCCGCGTCCTTGGCCAGCGAGCTCACGCGCTCGCGCACATAGGCGGCATCGATCTCGATCTTCTCGCCGGGCTTGTCCGAGGCGGTGAAGCTGATCTCCTCCAGGAGCTTCTCCATCACGGTGTGCAGCCGGCGGGCGCCGATATTCTCGACCGTCTCGTTGATCTCGGCCGACAGCTTGGCCAGCTCGTCGATCGCGTCGGGCTTGAATTCGAGGTCGACCTGCTCGGTCGCCAGCAGCGCCTTGTACTGCTTCACCAGGCTGGCCTCGGGCTCGGTCAGGATGCGCTTGAAATCCTCCTGATTGAGCGAGGCGAGGCTGACGCGGATCGGCAGGCGGCCCTGCAGCTCGGGCAGCATGTCGGACGGCTTGGCGAGATGGAACGCGCCCGAGCAGATGAACAGCACATGGTCGGTCTTCACCGGGCCGTGCTTGGTATTGACCGTCGTGCCCTCGATCAATGGCAGCAGGTCGCGCTGCACGCCCTCGCGGCTGACGTCGCCGCCGCCGCGGAACTCGCTACGGGCGGTGATCTTGTCGATCTCGTCGATGAACACGATGCCGTTCTGCTCCACCGAGTCGCGCGCCTCGCGCACCACCTTCTCCTGGTCGAGCAGGCGGTCGCTCTCCTCGCGCATCAGCGTCTCGTAGGCCTCGCCCACCTTCATCTTGCGCCTCTTGGTGCGCCCGCCGAACGCCTTGCCAAGCATGTCGCCGATATTGATCATGCCGACCGAGGCGCCCGGCTGGCCCGGGATCTCGAACTGCATCGGCCCGCCGGTGTCGGCGACCTCGATCTCGATCTCGCTGTCGTTCAGTTCGTTGTCGCGCAGCTTGTGGCGGAAGCGGAGCTTGGTCTCCTGGCTGGCGGTTGGACCGCACAGCGCCTCGATCACGCGATCCTCGGCGGCAAGCTCGGCCTTGGCCTTCACGTCCTTGCGCATGCGCTCGCGCGCCATGTCGAGGGCGGCTTCCATCAGGTCGCGCGCGATCTGCTCGACGTCGCGGCCGACATAGCCGACCTCGGTGAACTTGGTCGCCTCGACCTTGAGGAACGGCGCGTTGGCGAGCTTGGCCAGCCGCCGCGCGATCTCGGTCTTGCCACAGCCGGTCGGGCCGATCATCAGGATGTTCTTGGGCAGCACTTCCTCGCGCAGGCTTTCGGGCAGCTGCAGGCGGCGCCAGCGGTTGCGCAGCGCGATGGCGACGGCACGCTTGGCTTCCTGCTGGCCGACGATGTGCTTGTCGAGCTCGGAGACGATCTCGCGGGGGGAAAAGTCGTTGCCCATCAGGCGACCTTGAGCTTCTCGATGACGATGTTGTGGTTGGTGTAGACGCAGATGTCGGCGGCGATGGCCATCGCCTTGCGGGCGATCGTCTCGGCATCGAGGTCCTCGACGTCGATCAGCGCGCGCGCCGCCGACAGCGCATAGTTGCCGCCCGAGCCGATGGCGATGATGCCGCCTTCGGGTTCCAGCACGTCGCCGGTGCCCGACAGCAGCAGCGAGACATCCTTGTCGGCCACCGCCATCAGCGCCTCGAGGCGCCGCAGGTAACGGTCGGTGCGCCAGTCCTTGGCGAGCTCGATGGCAGCGCGCAGCAGCTGGCCGGGATGGCGTTCCAGTTTCGCTTCCAGGCGCTCGAACAGGGTGAAGGCGTCGGCCGTGGCGCCGGCGAACCCGGCGATGATCTGGCCGTTGCCCAGGCGGCGCACCTTCTTGGCGTTGCCCTTGACGATGGTCTGGCCCATCGAGACCTGGCCGTCGCCGGCCATCACCACCTCGCCGCCCTTGCGGACCGACAGGATGGTCGTGGCGTGCCAGCCGGGTGTCCCGCCGGGGGATGGGGTCGAATCGGATTGTGGGGACATGGGCGCCTAAATAATCATTCCTTGAGCCAAATCAATGTACGTATCCGACCCTGCGGTCGTATGCTTAAGCATGGCCCCGGAGCCTCTGCACGACATCGCCCATCTCGGCAGCGTCGAGTTGCTGACGCCACGGCCCGATCGCAGCCTATGGTACTTCCGCGACGTGCTTGGCATGACCGTGGCGCATGAAGCCGGCGACAGCGCCTATCTGCGCGGCTACGGCGACTATGCCGTCAGCACCCTGAAGCTCACCGCCGCACGGACGGCCGGCGTCGGCTGCATCGCCTGGCGGGCGACGAGCCCCGAGGCCCTGGAGCGCAGGGCCCGGGCGATCGAGGCGGCGGAGCTGGGCATCGGCTGGACCAACGGCGATTTCGGTCGCGGCCGCGGCTATCGCTTCCACGATCCCGACGGCCACACGATGGAGATCTACTACGAGGAGCAGAAGTACCGGGCGCCGGCCGAGCTGCGATCGAGCCTGAAGAACCAGCCACAGAAATATGCCGGCCGGGGCGTCGGCGTGCGGCGCAGCGACCACCTGGCCCTGCTGGCGTCCGACGTGGCGGCCAACCGCCGGTTCGCAGCCGGCCTCCTGGGCTTCCAGTTGCGCGAGCAGGTCATGTTCGACCAGGGCAAGACCGAGCTGGGATCCTGGATGAGCCCGAACGCCGTGCATCACCAGCTCGCCTATGTGCGCGATGTGAAGGGTGGCCACGGCCGGCTGCATCACTTCTCGTTGTGGGTCGACAATCGGGAAGACGTGCTGCGCGCCGCCGACATCCTCGCCGAGAACGGCATCTTCATCGAGGCGGGGCCGGCCAAGCACAACAACAGCCAGGGCTTCTACCTCTACTCCTACGAGCCGGGCGGCAACCGCGTGGAGATCTATTCCGGCAGTTATCTCGTGATGGCGCCCGACTGGGAGCCGGTGACCTGGGACGAGCGGGAACGCGGCAGCGGCACCTACTGGGGCGGCGCTCTGCCCGAGAGCTTCATCCAGTACGGTACGCCGGATATCGCCGCCGGCGACACGCCGCTCGATCCGCCCAAACTGCCGGTGTTCTTCTAGGCCGCTGTGCTAACGTCGCACGATGAGCAGCGACTCCGTCATCGTCGTCGGCGCCGGCATCGTCGGGACCGCCATCGCCCGCGCCCTGCAGCGAGCGGGCCATGCGGTCACCCTGGTCGACAGCGCCGAGCCGGGCAAGGCCACGTCCTACGGCAATGCCGGCTTCATCGCCATCGACCACGTCCTCCCGCTCGCCCGGCCGTCGACACTGAAGCGCGTGCCGCAGATGCTGATGGATCGCAACGGGCCACTGACCGTGCATCCACCCAGCATCCCCTATCTGCTGCCCTGGATGCTGCGCTTCGCCCGCGCCGCCTACAGCATGACCGAGGTGCGCAAGGGCATGGATTCGTTCGGGCCGCTGATGGCCGAGGCGAACGTCGCCTGGAAGGCGGAGATCCAGGCCTCGGGCCTGGGCGAGCTGTTCAAGAGTCGCGGCGCGCTCTACGTCTACGAGAGCGAGGCGGCGTTCGCCGGCGGCGCCGAGGAGCGCGAGCTGCAGAAGGCCAAGGGCACCGAGTTCGAGATCGTCGACGGCAATCGCGCGCGTGAGCTGGCGCCCGGCCTGTCGAGTCACATCGTGCGCGGCGTCTACTACCCGCACGGCATGCACACCATCAATCCCTATCGCGTCGTGGAGACGCTGGCCGAGCGTTTCGCGGCCGAGGGCGGCACGGTCGAGCGCGGCCGCGTGCGCGGCTTCGAGCGCAACGGCCACCAGGTCACCGGCGTGCAGCTCACCGACAGGACGCTGCCGGCAAGGGCGGTCGTGATCGCCGCCGGCCGCGCGTCCGGCGAGCTGACGCGGCTCCTGGGTTTCAATGCCCCGCTGGTCGCCGAGCGCGGCTATCACGTCATGCTGGCGCCCGACAATGTACGCTTCGAGATGCCGGTCAGCCCGGCCGAGCGCGGCTTCTTCATCACGCCCATGGAGGATGGCCTGCGCGTCGCCGGCACCGTCGAGCTGGCGGCTCCGCACCAGCCGCCGTCGTGGCATCGCGCCGACCTGCTGGTGCAGCACCTCAAGGCGATCTTCCCCGGGGTCGGCGGCGCCGAGCGCAGCCGCTGGATCGGCGAGCGCCCCAGCCTGCCCGACTTCCGGCCGGCAATCGGCCGCGCGCCGCGGCTCGCCAACGTCTATTGCGGCTACGGCCATCAGCATGTCGGCCTGACGCTCGCGACCGCGACCGGCCGGCTGATCGCCAGGCAGATGGAAGGCGAGGAGTTGCCGGCGGCGCTCGCCGCGTGCGATCCAGGCCGCTTCGGCTAGAATTGCCCTGGACTACGGACGCGATCACGGGAGGCAGCTATGGCTGAGAAGACGTGGGAGCTGAGCGGCCAGTACATGGAAAGCTGCAACTGCGACTATCTCTGTCCCTGCATCTACACCAACCCCCAGGCCGCGGCGACGCACGAGCATTGCTATGCGCTGATGGTCTACCGCATCGATCGTGGCCGTCATGGCGCCGTTTCTCTCGACGGCCTGAAGTTCGCCTTCGTCATACGGTCCGGCCGTGTCATGGCCGACGGCGGCTGGGTGTTCGGCGTTGTCGTCGACGAAGGCGCGATCGACGCGCAGCGCAAGGCGCTGGCCGAGATCGTGAGCGGCAAGGCTGGCGGCCCGCCGCAGATGATTCGCGACAACCTCGTGACGGATTTTCGCGGTGTCGAATACAAGCGAATCGATTTCACGGCCGACGGTCTGCGGCGCATCACCGACATCCCCGGCGTGCTGAGCTTCGAGATCGAGGGCGTGGCGTCCCGCAATCGCTCGGGCGAGCCGTTCTACATCGACAATACCGCCCACCCGGCCAATCGCCGGCTGGCGCTTGCCCGGTCGAAGAAGACCGAGGTGCAGGGTTTCGGCCTTTCCCTCAGCCTCCTCGGCAAGGGCAACAACGGCCATTTCGCGCCCTTCGCGTGGGGTGCTTGAAGGGGCCGCCTGATTGGACCTGCCGCTGCGCCAGCGCGTCGACCTACTGATATTTCGGGTCGTCCGGACGGCGCATCTTCCAGACGTTCTCGAGCGTGGTGTATTCGCTGTAACCCAGCCGCGCGACCGGCTTGAACGCCATCACGTCGACGCGGCCGTCCTTGAGGATGCCGTCGTCGATATGCACGCCGACCACCTGGCCGAACACGACCGCGGCGCTGTGGTTCTCGTGACCCGGCTCGAGCGGGATCTCGAGCGTCTTCCAGTATTTGCACTCCAGCGCCATCGGCGATTCGGCGACGCGCGGCGCCTTCACGTAGCGGCAGGGTGCGGGCGTGAGGCCGGCGAGCCTCATCTCGTCGACGCCATAGGCCACCATGGAGGTGGTAATGTTCATCTTCTCGGTCAGCGAGCCCGACACCATGTTGACCACGAACTCGCCGGTCTCCTCGGCGTTCATGCGGCTGTGCTTGGTCGGCGTGTCGCCGTAGCGGCCAGTGATGGCGAAGTAGACCATCGGCGGAAACTCGCTGACCGCGTTGTAGAAGCTGTAGGGCGCAAGGTTCACACGGCCCTGCCCGTCGACCGTCGAGATCCAGCCGATCGGGCGCGGCACGATCAACGACTTCAGCGGATCCTGCGCCAGACCGTGGTCGCGCTTGGCGGCGTCGTAGAACATTTCCTCTCCCCCTTCAGGTGCCGAAGCATCGCTTCGCTTCCGCAAAGGCCGCGTCGAACCCCGCTTCGAGGCGCGCGTTGAGGCCTCGGCACGAGCGCACCACCGCCTCGGCCCATACCACATAGTCGCGCAGTCGCTCGGCTGTCCATCCGCTCGGCGGGCTGCGGACCAGGCTGCGCAGGTTCGAGGTTTTGTCGGCGATCTTGAGCAGTTTCGCGCGCCGGGACTTCGATGGCGTTTTCTCGATCTGCAGGCGCTTGCGTTCTTCCTTGCGCAGCGATTTGTCGTCGGTGACCTCCGCCACCAGCGCCGCGACCTCGGACCCGAAGCGCTGCACCAGGTCCTCGTAGGTCGAATCGGTGTCCTCGAGCGTGTCGTGCAACAACCCGCCCATCAGCAGCACGATGTCGTCGCCGTCGGTGGCCTCGGCCAGCAGGGCCGCGACCTCGGTCAGGTGGTTGATATAGGGCTCGGCCGCGTCGCCCTTGCGCCGCTGCGCGATGTGCTGGCGCGCCGCGTAGTCGGCCGCCTGCACCAGTTGAACCAGCTCGTGGGTCATCGACCGCGGTTGTGCGGCGCTGCGCCCGGCTTGTCGAGGCCGTCGTGGCCCGCCATGTTCGAGCCATGTCGCGCACCATGAAGGCCCTGCTGGGCATCTGGATCGCCGTTCTCGTCGGCGCCGCCGGCTGGATCGGCTGGGATGCCTGGCAGGGCAAGCAGCCGACCATCGGCGGCCCGTTCGCCCTGACCGACCAGAACGGCAAGCCCTTCTCGAGCGAGAGCCTGAAGGGCAGGCCGACCCTGATCTACTTCGGCTATACCTACTGCCCCGACGTCTGCCCGACCTCGCTGCTGCTGATGGAGACTGCCGTCGAGAAGCTCGGCGACGCCGCCGCGAAGAAGGTCAACCTGGTCTTCATCACCATCGATCCCGAGCGCGACACGCCGGAACTGCTCAAGGGCTATGTCGGGAATTTCGGGCCGACCTTCATCGGCCTGACCGGCACGCCCGACCAGATCGCGCAGGTGGCGCGCGCCTACCGCGTCTACTACCAGAAGGTGCCGAGCAAGGACGGCGGGCCCTACCTGATGGATCACTCGTCGATCGTCTATGTGCTCGATCGCAACGGCCGCTTCGTTACACACTTCACGCACGAAGCGAAGGCGGAGGCGATTGCAGCGGCTGTCCAGCGACTTCTTTGAGCGGAAAGCACTCGCCGCGCTTGACACTTTGGGTTCGACACCCGACTCTTTACGCTGCGCCGGTGTAAAAATCAGATCGTGAAGACAGCGCCGGCGGGGGAGTGGAACGAGCCCAAGATGTAGAGCGTCCGGCCGGCGTTGCGTGTGCGCGCCGGAAAGGACGCCCGGCACTCTGACCGCAGCTCCGGCTGCGTTCTCTGTGTGGCATCGCAGCGATGGTCACTGCCTGTCGTTGAACGGTTCCATGCTGGTGTGTGCCTGAAATGTTCGTCCCAAACATGCTGTACCACGCGTACGAGTTCCAGCGTCAGCTCGCGGAGCCGGTACGGCTTTGGGCCAACGCCGTCGGGCGCGCCTCCTCCAATCCCTACAATCCGCTGACCGAGACCTGGTTGGGCAAGTCGCTCGCGGCGAGCGCCGAGATCGTCGCCCGGTTGGCCCGCACCTACGGCAAGCCCGCTTTCGACCTGCCGACCACCGAGGTCCAGGGCAGGACCGTCGCAGTGAACGAGGAGATCCTGCTGCGCAAGCCGTTCTGCCAGCTGCTGCACTTCCATCGCGACACCCCGCACCGCGATCCCAAGGTGCTGCTGGTGGCGCCGATGAGCGGCCACTACGCCACCTTGCTGCGCGGCACCGTCGAAGCGCTGTTGCCCGAGCACAACGTCTACATGACCGACTGGATCGACGCCCGCGAGGTGCCGCTCGCCCAGGGCAACTTCGATCTCGACGACTACATCGACTACATCATCGAGTTCTGCCGCTATCTCGGCCCGGACCTGCACGTCATCGCTGTCTGCCAGCCGTCGGTGCCGGTGATGGGCGCGGCCTCGCTGATGGCGCATGCCCGCGATCCGCGCCAGCCGCGCTCGCTCACCCTGATGGGCGGCCCGATCGATACCCGCATCAGCCCGACCGTCCCCAACGACCTGGCCATGCGCAATTCGATGATGTGGTTCCGGCAGAACGTCATCTCGACGGTGCCGTTCACCTATCCCGGTGCGATGCGTCGCGTCTATCCGGGCTTCGTGCAGCTCACCAGCTTCATCACCATGAACCTCGACCGGCACGTGAACGCCCACATGCGCCAGTTCGAGCACCTGATCAAAGGCGACGACGACTCCGCCGAGGCC
The DNA here is from genome assembly GCA_018240745.1 of Pseudomonadota bacterium. Classification (GTDB taxonomy): domain Bacteria; phylum Pseudomonadota; class Alphaproteobacteria; order Reyranellales; family Reyranellaceae; genus Reyranella. The sequence continues at coordinate 30,574 of JAFEFF010000194.1, read as the reverse complement.
CATCGCAAGTTCTACGACGAATATCTTGCGGTGATGGACCTCACCGCCGACTTCTATCTCCAGACCATCCAGATCGTCTTCAAGGAGCACCAGTTGCCGCGCGGCATCTGGGTGAGCCGCGGCCGGCCGATCGAGCCGGCGCGCATCGAGACGGCCCTGATGACGGTCGAGGGCGCGCTGGACGACATCTCCGGCCTCGGACAGACCAAGGCGGCGCACGCGCTCACGCCCAACATCCCGGGCGCGCGTCATGTGCACTGGGAGCAGCCGCGAGTCGGCCACTACGGCATCTTCAACGGCCGCAAGTGGCGCGAGCAGATCATGCCGCGGGTGCGCAACTTCATTCGTGACAACGAAGGATAAGGTCACAGGTCGGCCACACCGCCCGCAACCGCTCCGGGGGACCGCCGTTACAACGAGGTCCAGCACGGAGGTTCTGAATGAAGAGCTTTTCACGTCGCAGCCTGATCGGCGGGTTCACCGTCCTGACCGGTGCCGCCGTCGTGGCCGGCCCAGCCCTGGCGCAGCTTCAGGCCGAGGTCTATGTGCCGATGGCGCCCCCGCCGCCCCGGGTCGAGGTCATCCCCACCCTGCCGCCTGACCGCGTCGAGGTCGAGCGCTGGCAGCCGGGCTACTGGCGTTGGAACGGCCACGAGCACGTCTGGGTGTCGGGCCACTATGTCGACCGTCCGCGGCCGCGCGCCGAGTGGATCCCCGGCCGCTGGGAGCAGCGTCCGCGCGGCTGGGTCTACATCGAAGGCCACTGGAACTGACCCTGGGGCGTTAAGCCCGTAACGGTCAACAGTTCCGGGCGTAACGCATGAACTTCGAACAGCAATGGACCAACGCCGCCAATACCCTGGTGGCGTTGGTCACGACATACGGCCTGCGCGTCGTCGGCGCGATCATCATCCTGCTGATCGGCTGGTGGATATCGCGTCTTCTGTACAAGGGCGTGCAGCGCCTGCTGGTGCGCACCCAGCGCATCGACCGTACGATCACGCTGTTCCTCGCCAACGCGGTCCGCTATCTCGTCCTCGTCCTCACCTTCAGCGCGGTGCTGTCGACCTTCGGCGTCGCCACCACCAGCTTCGTCGCGGTGCTGGGTGCGCTCGGCATCGCGGTCGGACTGGCGCTGCAGGGAACGCTCAGCAATCTCGCCGCCGGCATCATGCTGGTGCTGTTCCGGCCCTTCCATATCGACGATCGCGTCGAGGCAGGCGGCATCGCCGGCCGAGTCCGCGAGATCAACCTGTTCTACAGCGAGCTCGATACCGACGACAACGTGCGCGTGATCTTCCCCAACGGCAAGCTGTGGGGTGAGGTCGTCAAGGTGCCGTCGCGCAACGACACCGAGCGCGTCGAGCTCAAGTTCACCCGGCCGTTCAGCGACGACATCGAGACCGCCGTGTCGCGCGTGCGGGAGCTGGTCAATCAGGATCGCCGCATCAAGCGCGTGGCGCAGATCGGCGTCGATACGGTGAACGAAGCCAACTACGTGCTGGTCGTGCGCGTCTGGGTGACGCGCGAGCAGGCGCCGCAGGTTCATTTCGACCTCAACCGGATGGTGAAGGAGGAGTTCCAGCGCAGCGCCCCGCAGCGCGAGGAAGCGCGCGCCGCCGACTAGCGCTAGACTCGGGCCAATGTCGGTCGCCGTCGAAGTCTCTCCCTGGACGCCTGCGCCGTTCGCGCTGAACGGCGAGACCGTGTTCGCGGTCGGGGACGTGCACGGCTGTGCCGGCCATCTGCGCAGCCTGCTCGATACCATCCGATCGCTCGCCGGCGAAACCACCGGCCCGCGCCGCCTGGTCTATCTCGGCGACCTGATCGATCGCGGCCCGGACACCTTGGGTGTGCTCCGGCTGTGGGCGCAGGATGCCGCGGCGTGTAGCGTCGACAAGGTCGACCGCATCATCGGCAACCACGAAATCCTGATGCTGCTCACCCTGCGCGGCGGCCCCCGCGCCGGGCGGGCGAACGCCATGTGGCAGTCCGAGCGCATGGGCGGCGCCAGGGTGGTGGACGAGATGCGCGCACGCGTGCACGACCCGGCCGCGCCGCCGACCTATGCCCTGGCGCGTGCCGCGCTCGGCCGACACGCGCTCGATCTGTTGCTCACCCAGCGCTCGCACCTCAGGCTCGGCAATACGCTGCTCGTGCATGGCGGCCTCGCCGGCGGCCATGACGCCGCCGCCTTCCTGCAGCGGCCCTGGACCGCGGGCGTCAACGCGCGCTGGGCCTGGATCACGCGCGGATTCCTCGACTGGCAGGGCGGCTTCGATGGCACGCTGGTCGTCCACGGCCACACGCCGCCGGCCAAGCACCGCAAATTCAGCGGCCTCGATGACCCGCACGTCCTGGCGCACGGCCGCCTCAGCCTCGACGGCGGCAGCGCGCTCACCGGGGTGGTCGTTGCGGCGGAGATCCAGGACGGCCGCTACCGGGTCCTGAAGGCGCGCCGCTAACGCCGGGTTCCTGCGGATTCAACGAACCGAGTTTTGGATGACCTCGAGAAACGCCGAGCCATATCGCTCGAGCTTGGCATCGCCCACGCCATGAATTTCGCGCATGGCGCCTGGACTATCCGGACGGTGGGTTGCGAGCTCGATCAGCGTCCGGTCGGAGAAGACGACGTAGGCCGGCACCCGTTGCGCCTGCGCCAGCCTGGCCCGCAGAGTTTTCAGGCTGGCGAGCAGGGCGTTGTCCGTCTCGCCTAAGACCACGGACGCGGCCGCCGCGCGCTTTTCGCGCGAAACCTTGGCGGGTGCCGTCTCCTTGCGCAGCTCGATGTCTTGGCCGCCCTTCAGAACCTGCCAGCCCGCCTCGGTGACCATCCAGCGACCATGCTCGAGGAAATCCTGCTGGATCAAGCCGGCTGCGGAAAGCTGGCGGAAGATCGAGCGCCATTCCGCGGCGCGGCGATCCTTGCCGACGCCGAAGGTGGGCAGACGGTCGTGGTTGTACTTCAGCACGTTCTCGGTGCGCTCGCCGGTGAGGATGGCGACCAGATGCTCCACGCCGAAGCGCTCGCCGGTGCGCACGATGGCCGACATGGCCTTTTGCGCCTCGATCGTGCCGTCGAAGCGCTCGACGCCGTCCTGGCAGAGATCGCAATTGCCGCACGGCTGCGAGCTTTCGCCGAAGTAGGCCAGCAGGGTCTGGCGCCGGCAGCGCGGCGCCTCGGCCAGCGCGAGCAACGCGTTCAGCCGCTGCCGCTCGACCCGCTTGCGCTCGTCCGGCGTCTCGCTCTGTTCGATCTGCACGCGGCGCAGTTGCATGTCGCCGAGGCCATAGAGCGTCAGCGTGTCGGCCGGAAGTCCGTCGCGGCCGGCCCGGCCGATCTCCTGATAGTAGGCCTCGACATTGGCCGGCAGGTCGGCGTGACAGACGAAGCGCACGTCGGGCTTGTCGATGCCCATGCCGAAGGCGACGGTCGCCGTCATCACCACGCCGTCCTGCTGCTGGAAAGCATCCTGATGGGCGTCGCGCACCTGCTTGTCGAGCCCCGCGTGATAGGGCAGTGCGTTGATGCCCTCCTTGCGCAGGGTTTCCGCCAGCTCCCCGACCTTGCGGCGCGAGGCACAGTAAACGATGCCGCTTTGGCCCTCGTGCTCGCGCACGAAGGCCAGCACCTGGCGCGACGAGCGCTCCTTGGGCTTGAAGGCCAGCCTGAGGTTCGGCCGGTCGAAGCTTCGCACGAAGGTCCGCGGCGGCGCCGCGAACAGCTTGTCGACGATGTCGCCGCGTGTCGGTGAATCGGCCGTCGCCGTGAGCGCCATGGTCTGCAGGCGCCCGCCGATCTGACGCGCGACGCTGCCGAGCGACAGATACTCGGGCCTGAAGTCGTGGCCCCATTGCGAGACGCAGTGCGCCTCGTCGATCGCCATCATGCGCACGTCGCTCTCGCACAGCATCTCGAGCGTGTCGGGCCGGGAAAGGCGCTCGGGTGCGACATAGAGCAGGCGCAGCTCGCGCTGGCGCAGCAGCCGCAGCACGCGCGCGTTCTCGGCCGGATCGTTGCTCGAGTTGAGGCTGCCCGCCGCGACACCAGCGGCGCTGAGCGCTCGCACCTGGTCGCGCATCAGCGCGATCAGCGGCGACACGACGAGCGTGAGCCCAGGCCGCGCCAAGGCGGGGAGCTGGTAGCATAGCGACTTGCCCGAGCCGGTCGGCATGATGGCCAGCACGTTCTCGCCGTCGAGCACGGCCTGCACGATCTCTTCCTGCCCCGGGCGGAACCCGTTGAAGCCGAAGACCGAGTGCAGCAGATCGTTTGCGGTGGCGAGGGATGCGGACATTGGCGAGGTGCGCAAAGGTACCGTCGCGACGCCCCTGCTGCACTGTGGATCACGCCGCGGCAAGCGATCGCTGGCTGCAATCGGCGGTGCCACCCGCATGACCCGGTCCCATTTGCCTGACTGGTGCAGGACTGACACTGCAAATGGCGGTCACGCGGCTTCCCCAGTGATGCCCCGCGAGCGCCGCGTTTGGGCGGCTCACTCCACGCACCCACCGACGTCCCCTCTCTTCAATGCGTGGAGTGTAAGCGATGACATCCAAACGGACCTCGATCGCCGCGGCTGCGGCGATCCTTGCGGCGACGACGGCCATACCGTTCGCGGCGCAGGCCCAGAGCAACAGCCAATGGGAAGGCTTCTACGCCGGTCTCAACGCCGGCGGCCTGTGGAGCTCGACCTCGGCCTCGATCGTCGAGAACAACACCGGCGGCGGCTTCAACGGCACCAGCAGCGGCTTCGTCGGCGGTGCGCAGGCGGGCTACAATTACCTGGTCGGTCCCGTGCTGCTGGGCGGTGAGATCGATTTCCAGGGCTCGACCCTGACCGGCGGCGTCACCGGCGGCGCCGGGCCGTCGTTCATCAGCGCGACCCAGAGCATCCCGTGGTTCTCGACCTTCCGCGCCCGCGTCGGCTATCCGGTCGGCTCGGTGATGCCGTACCTCACCGGCGGCGCGGTGTGGGGCCAGCAGCGGCTGGCGGGCTTCGACTCGCAGTTCGGCTCGTTCGACAACTCGAACAACTTCTGGACCTACACCTTCGGCGGCGGCGTCGAAGGTCATATCAACGACCGCTGGTCGGCCAAGCTCGAGTACCTGTGGATCGGCACGCCGGACACGCCGCTGTCGACGCCGGCCACGACGTCGATCAGCGAACGCTCGATCGGCAACCTGGTTCGCGTCGGCTTCAACTACCGGTTCTGACGCCCCCTCCAGAACCGGGCCGCGCGGCGCTGAGGCATCCCCTAGTGCCGCGCGGCCTGCCCGGCGTCGAGGGTCATCACCACGCCGCTGATATAGCTGGCGCGGTCCGACGCCAGGAAAACCGCGAGATCGGCCACCTCGGTCGGCTCGGCCGGGCGGCCGAACGGCATGTGCTTGGTGAGCTCGGGCCAGCGCTCGGGATCGCCCCACTGCTGCTGGGCCTGGCTGCGCAGCAGGGTCGTCATGCGGTCGGTGCGGGTGCCGGGCGGGTTGATCGCCACCACCCGCACGCCGTGATCGACACTCTTGGAGCCGACCGCGCGTGTGAAGGCCATCAGGCCGGCATTGGCCGTGGTACCGGCGACGTAGTCGTAGTTGAAGCTCTCCCCGGCCAGGCCGATGACGTTCACCACCACGCCTTTCTTGCGCGCGTACATCTTTTCCAGCATCGCGCGCGTGGCGTTGACGTAGCCGAACATCTTGAGCTCCCACGCCTCGCGCCACTTGGGTTCGGTCATGGCGAAGATGTCGCCGCGCGGGATGGCGCCGGCATTGTTGACCAGGATGTCGGCGTGACCGACCGCCTCGACCACGCTGCGCACCGTGTCGCCCCTGGAGAAGTCGGCGACATGGATCTCGACCGGCACGTTGTGGCGGCTGCGAATCCTGTCGCGCGCGCTCTCCAGCGATTCCCTGGAGCGCGAGGCGATGTGCACGGCGCAGCCCTCGGCCGCGAACGCCTCGGCGCAGGCATAGCCGATGCCGCGGCTGCCGCCGGTGATGAGAACCGTCTTGCCGGCAATCTTCAGGTCCATGGTCGATCCTCTCCCCTTTTTCGAGTCGTGCGGCGCATCCTACACGGCGCGCCGAAGCGGGCTAGACTGGCCGCTCATGTCCGAGCCTCCGCTCCTGCCCGACCCCCCAGCGCCCCTGCCGGGGTGGCGGCGCCTGTTGTCATGGCTGCCCGCCCTGATCGTCCTGCCCGCCCTGGTCGCGGTGGTCTGGGAACACAGCAGCATCGAGAGGTTCATCGAGCTGGCTCAGGGCGTACAGCCGGAATGGCTGCTGCCGGCGCTCGCCGCCCAGGTCGCCACCTACGTCTTCGCCGCCCTCTCCTGGCGCCTGGTGCTGCATCGCGTCCAACAGCAGCGGCCGTTCCGCACGCTGTTCCGCCTGAGCGTCGCCAAGCTCTACACCGACCAGGCGATCCCGACCGGCGGCGTGAGCGGAACGCTGCTGGTGGTGAAGGCGCTCACCCGACGCGGCGTGCCGAGCCACGCCGCGATGGCGGCCCTGCTGGTCGGCATGGTGTCGCACTATGCCGCCGATGTTGCCGCCGCGCTGGCCTGTCTCGCTCTGCTGGGGCTGCACGATGCCGCCAGCTTCCCGATCCTGGCGCTGGTCGTCGCGTTCGCCGCCGTCGAGGTCGCGATCCCCGGCGCCGTACTCTGGGGCAAACGGCAGGCCAACCGAAGCGTCGTGCGGGCGCTGGTGCAACGTCTGCCCGGCCTGCCGATGATCCTCGACGCGGTAGCCGAAGCACCCGATGCTCTGTTGCACTCGTCGTCGCTGGTCGCCGGAGCTTTCGGCTGCCAGATCGCGATCATCCTGCTCGATTCACTGACCCTGTGGTTCATGACCCATGCGATCGGCATCGCGGTGCCCTTCTGGGTGGCGTTCTGCAGCTTCACGGTCGGCGACATGGTCGCGATGCTGGCGCCGAGCCCGCTTGGGCTCGGCACTTTCGAAGCCGGCACGACCGGCATGCTGGCGCTGCTCGGCATGCCGCTGGAAGCGGCACTCTCGGTCACGATCCTGCTGCGCGGCTTCACGTTCTGGCTGCCGATGCTGCCGGGCGTCCTGATCGCCCGGCACGAGGTGAGCCGCCTCTAGAGATGGTAGAGGCTGTCGATGCTCGCCTGGCCGTCCTCGGTCTTCACGCGGCCGTCCTTCACCATCTGGATCAGGTGGGCCAGCATCGATCGGCCGGCGGCGGCGTGCAGGTGCTGCGGCACGTCGGCGTAGTTCCTGGCGACCATCTGCGGGATGGTCTGCGGTCCTTCCTTGAGTCGCGCCACGATCTGCGCCTCGCGGCCGAGACGGTGCTCGATATAGGCTTCGACGAAGGGACGCGGATTGCGGATCTCGGCACCATGCGTCGGGATGAAGAGCTGCTCGGCGCGCGGCAGGAGCTTGCGCAACGAAGCGAAGTAGTCGGCCATGTTGCCGTCGGGCGGCGAGATCACCGCAGTCGACCAACCCATCACGTGATCGCCGGACAGGAGCGCGTTGTCCTCCTTCACCGCGAAGCAGAGATGGTTGGAGATGTGGCCCGGCGTGTAGACCGCCTCGACGTTCCAGCCGTCGCCGTGCACGACGTCGCCATCGTCGAGCTTGATGTCGGGCGCGAAGGAGAAATCGCCCTCCTGCTCGGTCGCCAGGCCGGCGGGCGTCGGATGCGGGCCGTAGCTGTAGACCTGGGCGCCGGTCGCCCTGGCCATCGCCGGCGTCGCCGGAACGTGGTCGACATGCGTGTGGGTGACGAAGATATGCGTCACCGTCTCGCCGCGCACCGCCTCGAGTACCGCATCGATATGGTCCTGCCGGTCGGGGCCGGGATCGACGATCGCGACCTTGCCGTGGCCGATGATGTAGGTGCCCGTGCCCTTGAAGGTGAACGGATTGGGATTGCGCGCGACCACTCGGCGGACCAGAGGCGTGACCTCCGTTGCCGTGCCGTAGTCGAACTTGAACTCCCTGATGAACGGAATGCCGGGCATGAACGCTAATCCTTCGGATCGGGCGGCGTCAGCTTGTAGAGCGCGTTGCGGCGGTCGGAGCTGACATAGATCGCGCCGCCCGCGCCGACCGCCACGCCGGTCGTCACCAGCATCGGCGGCCCGCCGGGATAGGTCTCCAGGCCGATATCGAGGTTGGAGGCGATCACCGTCTTGGCGCCCGATGCCGGATCGATCGAGACGATTCGCTTCTGGCCGACCTCGGCGACATAGAGCTTGCCGTCCGGGCCGACATCGATCCCCTCCGGACCGGCCAGCCCGTCCGCCACCACCTTGCGCGCGCCCGAGGCAAGGTCGATCTGGGTCACCGTGCCGGCCGCGTTCTCGGTGACGTAGAGGATGTTGTCGCGGCCCTTCGCCAGGGCTGCCGGCGCCCGCAGCTCCTTGGCGACGGTCACGCGCTCCTTGCCGTCGGCGCCGACCTTGACGAGGTTGCCGCTGCCGAGCTCGGCGACATAAACCGTGCCGTCGGCCATCTCGACCGCATCGACGGGCTGGGCGAAGTCCTTCAGGCTGGCGACCAGCTTGTGCGTCTTGCGGTCGACCTTCTCGACCGTGTTGGAGAACCAGCTCGACAGCAGCACGTGCCGCGGCCCGACCGAGATGCCGAGCGGATAGGAATGCGTGTCGCCATGCACGCGCAGCACATCGCTCACGACGCCGCTGGTGCCGTCGACCGTGCGGTAGCTGAAGACGTCGGCAACGTGTACCGTGTCCTTGCCGCCTTCCGACGCCACCGCGAGGTCGCTCGGGATCGCGAGCTTGCCTTCGACGATGGTCCGGGACGCGCCGGTCACCTTGTCGACCAGGTAGACGCCGTTGTCCGTCATCGAGGTCACGAACAGCCGGCCGCGCGAATCGAAGGCGAGGTTGTCGAGGCCGGGCTTCAGCGTCGCGACCAGGCGCTTGGCCTTGCTGCTGAGGCTCACCTTCCACACCGAGCCGGTGCCGGTATCGACGACGTAGAGATCGTCGCGGCTTTGCGGATCGATGTTGGCGGCGGCCGGGATCTTGAAGCCGCTCGCGATCACCTCGACCGCGCCGGTCTCGATGTTGATCTTCACCGCCTGGCCCTTGAACCACAGCGGGCCGTAGAGGAAGCCGTCGTCCTTGTTGATCTCGAAGCCGTTCAGGCCGCCCAGCTTCTCGGCGACGCGGCGCAGCTCGGCACGGGGGATCGGCTTGAAGTCGGGCTTGTCGACGTTCTTGATGTCGATCTCGTAGAGCGCGTCGCCCAGGAACACCTCGGAGACGAACAGCCGGCCGTCCTTGGTGAAGGCGATCGAGTTGGGACCGCTCAAGCCGTTGGCTATCTCGATCGTCTTGTTGCCGCGCCGCAGATAGACCTTGCCCATCAGGAAGGCCGTCCAGGCCATGCTGCCGTCCTCGGCGAAGGCGATGTCGTCGGCCATGCCGATCGGCGGCTCGATGAAGCGATCGACCTCGCCGGCATCGACCTGCACGCGATAGATCGTCTGGCCCAGCACCGAGCCGGCGAAAAGCTGGTCGTCCTTGTTGAAGGCGAGGCCGTGGACGCCGTGGAACCACGAGCCCGGCACCAGGATCCGCTGATCATATTCCCGGGGCGCCGGAGGCGGTGCGGGCTTTGCATCCCCCGCGGCCGGGGCAGCCGGCGGCGGCGTGCCGGCGGGCGGAGCCTGCTGGGCGAAGGCGCCGCTCGCGACCGCAAGCGCCAGCACCGCCCAAGTCAAATACCCAGCAACACGCATCCGTTTCCTCCGACCCCGACTGCGGCCGCGCGCGGACTTTAGACCGGACGTAGGGGATCGGCTACCATTCCGCAGCTCATGCGCCGGCTTCTCGCCTTGATCGTGCAGTTCGCGTCGTTCGCCGCGATGGCGCAAGGCACTGTGCACTTTCCGTCATTCGATGCCGGCGACCGGCCGGAGGCACGCGCCGGCTCGTGCCAACGGGTGCAGGGCTTCTTGGCGCGGCACATTCCGCTACACTGATCGAAGCAATTGAATTTCGCAGGAGGAAAGTCATGGGCACAGATTCGGGTGGGCCGCTTTCGGGGCTGACGATCGTCGAGCTGGCGGGCATCGGGCCCGGTCCGATGTGCTCCATGATGCTGGGCGACATGGGCGCCAACGTGATCCGCATCGATCGCACGAAGACGCATGTGATGGATCGCCTCGCCGATCCCAAGTTCGCCGTGCACAACAGGAGCCGCCGATCGGTGTCGGTCGACCTGCAGAAGAAGGAAGGCGTCGAGGTCGTGCTGCGCCTGATCGACAAGGCGGACGGCATGACCGAGCCGTTCCGTCCCGGCGTCGCCGAGCGTCTGGGCCTCGGCCCCGACGTCTGCCTCGCGCGCAACCCGAAGCTGGTCTATGGCCGCATGACCGGCTGGGGCCAGGAGGGCCCGCTCGCCAAGGCCGCCGGCCACGACATCAACTACATCGCGCTGACCGGCGCCCTGCATGCGATCGGCGGCAAGGACAAGCCGATGCCGCCGCTCAACCTGGTCGGCGACTTCGGCGGCGGTGGCATGCTGCTCGCCTTCGGCATGGTGTGCGGCCTCCTCGAAGCACAGCGCTCGGGCAAGGGCCAGGTGGTCGATGCGGCGATGGTCGACGGTGCGGCGCTGCTGCTGGGCGGCATCTACGGCCTCGCCGGCGCGGGCATCTGGAAAGACGGCGAGCGCGGCGTGAACCTGCTCGATGGCGGCGCGCACTTCTACGGCACCTACGAAACCAAGGACGGCAAATACGTCTCGATCGGCTCGATCGAGCCGCAATTCTACGACCTGCTGCTCGAGAAGACCGGGCTGAAGGGCGAGAGCCTGCCGAACCAGAACGACCGCAACGCCTGGGCGCAGTTCAAGAGCCGGCTGGAGAGTATCTTCAAGACCAAGACGCGCGACGAATGGTGCGCGATCATGGAAGGCAGCGACGTCTGCTTCGCGCCCGTGCTCACCATGAAGGAAGCCTCGCAGCATCCGCATGCCAAGGCGCGCGGCGCCTATGTCGACGTGCAGGGCTTTCCGCAGCCGGCACCAGCGCCGCGCTTCTCGCGCACCAAGGAGGGCATCGCCGGCGCCGCCGCCAAGCGCGGCCAGCACACCGACGAGGTGTTGCTGGAGAGCGGCTTCTCCTCCAAGGAGGTCGGTGCGCTACGCGATTCGGGCGTGATCGGCGCGCAGTAGCGTGATCCGAGCCTTCGAGCTCGCCGTCCACCAGCTCGCCGATCCGCGCTTGAGGACGGTGATCTGGCAGTCGCTGGCGCTGTCGCTGGTGCTGCAGGTCGCAACCGGCGTGCTCGCCTGGTGGTGCTTGCAGCACTATGCCCATTTCGACTCGGAATGGATCAACACCCCGATCCGCTGGCTGGGTGGCGCGGCCGTGGTGGTGCTGGCGCTGATGCTATTCCCGGCGAGCTTCGGCATCGTCGTGTCGGTCTTCATGGAGCGAATCGCCGACATCGTCGAGGAAGAGCACTACCCGCAGCTTGGGCGCGCACACGGCATCCCGGTCTGGACCGGGATCTGGACAGGTCTAGTATTCTTCATCGTGCTGGTCGTTCTGAACGTGCTGATGCTGCTGCCCTACCTCGTAGCCTTGGTATTCTTCGGCAGCGGCGCGGTCCTGTTCTACGCCCTGAACGGCTGGCTGACCGGTCGCATGTACTACGAGCTGGTGGCCCTGCGCCGCCGCCCCCCGGGCGACGTCAAGGCGTGGCGGAAGGCCAACCTTTGGCCGCTCTGGCTGACCGGCATCGTGATCGTGTTCCTGGGGACCATCCCGATCCTGAACCTGATCGTGCCGGTGCTGGGCACCGCCGCCATGGTGCATGTGGCACAAACGCTCAGGCCGCCGCCCTTTCGTTCCCCAGAAAGTGCCCGCTAAGCTGGCGGCCCGATGAGATTGTCGCCGTTTTTGGTGCCGTTTCCGGCCCCGCTACTGGTCGTGCTCCTGCTGACGGGCTGCGTCGAGCAGACTCCGCGCTATTCGCTGGGCAGCGGCGAGGCCGGTGTGTTCCGCTCGGCCAATGCCGGCCGGCCGATCTCGCTCGACACGATCAAGGGCATGGACGAGCGCCAGGTGCTGGCGACCTTCGGCAAGCCCGACCTCGACCGCCGCGACGCCGCGACCCGCACGCTGCGCTACCACTCCGACGGCTGCACCCTGTTCGTCTACATGACCAACGACCGCGCCCAGTTCGCCGACGCCCTCGACCCGCAGATGCGGCCGCTGCCGCTCGACGCCTGCGCCGGCTCGGTCGCAACCCAGAAGCGCGGCCTCAGCTAATCAGACGCGATTTTCCTCCCTGCGCCCAGCGCAGGGAGGAGAAAGAATGTCAGCGCTGCTCGCGCCACAGGTCCAGGCGTTCCTGGACCGGGCGGTCGGAGAAGGAGAACAGGACCGCCTCGCCCTTCGCCTTGTGCACGACCCGGGCCCAGCTCGGCACGACGAAGTGGTCGCGCTTCTTCCAGCGGAAGGTCTTGTCGCCGATCGTGCTCTCGCCCTCGCCTTCGACCACCGAGAACACCGTGCCGTCGGTGCTGCGATAGGGCGCGGTCTCGAAGCCCCCGGGCAGAAGCTGCATGAAGGTGCCCATGGTCGCGATCGGCGCGCCGCCGCTTGCCGGGTTGACGTAGCGCAGTTTGTAGCCGTGGCAGGGATCGGGCGGGCCGGCCTTGGCGAGCCCGGCGAGCGCCTCGCGGGTGCGCGCATAGGGATAGTTGAAGATCGGCGAGGTCTGGCGCGACGGCTTCCAGTCGACCGGCAGCAGGCCGCTCGCGAACCTGGCGTCCGACGTGCCCTCGGGCGTGGTCACCGCCTGCTCGTCCTCGGCGCCGTTCTCGGCGAAGCCCGCGTTGAACATCGCCACCAGCGGGATGTCGAGTCCATCCAGCCACACCATCGGCTTGCTCGAATCGTTGCCGTGGTCGTGCCAGGTCCAGGTCGGCGTGATGACGAAGTCGCCTTCGTGCATGATCGTGCGCTCGCCGTCGACCGCGGTGTAGGCGCCCTCGCCCTCGACGATGAAGCGTAGCGCCGACTGGGTGTGTCGGTGCGACGGCGCAACCTCGCCCGGCAGGATGAGCTGCAGCCCGGCATAGAGCGTCGGCGTGATGCAGGAACTGCCCGGCATCGACGGGTTCTCGAGGATCAGCACGCGCCGCACCGCTTCCTTGGCGGTGATCAGCGTCCCCGACTCCATCAGGAACGGCCGCACCTTGTCGTAGTCCCACGATGCCGGCACGTACCTGGGCGCCGGCGCGGGCGGCACGAGCTGGTGCAGCGATTCCCACAGCGGCGCCATCGAAAGCGTGCCGAGACGCTCGTAGAAATCGCGGCAGGCGTTGTTGCGGGTGCCCCCGTCCATGCCATGGGCCATGGCGAACCTCTCGGGTGTTATTCGGCCGCGGCGCGCATCGGGGCGAGCCGCCGCTCGGCGCGTTCGTGACAGGCGGCGGAGAAGGCGCCGAACAGCTTCATCGACACCGCGTTCTCCAGCGCGCGATGCTCGGGATGCCATTGCAGCGCCAGCGTGAAGGCCCGTGCATCGGGCACGCTGAACGCCTCGATCTGGCCGTCATCGGCGAACGCCTCGGCGCGGGCGCGGGGCGCCAGCCGATCGACGCCCTGCGCGTGCAGCGAGTTCACCATCACCCGGCGCTCGCCGACCAGGCGATGCAGCAGGCCGCCTTCGACGATCTCGATCTCGTGCGCCGGCGCATAGTTGACGTCGGTGTTGTTGGTCCGCGGCGAGCGATGGTCGCGCCGGCCGGGCACCTCGTGCACCAGCTGGTGCAGCGTGCCGCCCAGCGCCACGTTCACTTCCTGCGCGCCGCGGCAGATCGCGATCAGCGGCACGCCATCGTCGATCGCGTGCCGGATCAGCGGCAGGATGGTCGCGTCGCGCGCCGGGTCGTGCGCCGTGCCCTCGCGGCTGGGATCGCCCTCGTAGTGATGCGGCTCGACGTTGGACGGGCTGCCGGTCAGCAGCACGCCGTCGAGATTGTCGAGCAGCCGGTCGAGCGCCTCGACCACGCCCTGCTCGGCCTCGAACTCGCCACCGAAGGCGGGGATGATCACCGGCAGGCCGCCGACGGCCCGGATCGCCGCCTGCACATACTTGTCGCCCACCGAATGGACCCAGCCACGACCGTTGTCCTTGAGACAGGCCGACACGCCGATCAGGGGGCGTAACCGCTTCGAGTTCATGACGTTTTATTCTCGCGCTGCGGGAGTCCCTTGGCAATTGCCGCGCCGTCGCGGCCCCGGCGCGGCTTGTGCAGGGCAGCCTTGCATGGTACCGGCCCGCCTCTGGAAGAAAGCAGGCCATGTCGACACCTCCTCCCGGCGGTCCCAATCCGCAGCCGCAGCAGCAGGCCCCGAGCCCGCTCACCATCCACGGCCAGTACATCAAGGACCTGAGCTTCGAGAATCCCCGGGCGCCGCAGAGCCTGATCGAGCAGAAGCAGCCCCAGCTCCAGCTCAACGTCAACGTGGCCACCCGCCAGTTCGAGCCCAAGACCTTCGAGGTGTCGCTCACCATCGAGGCGACCGCGACCACGCCGGAGAAGGAGCCGCTGTTCGTGCTCGAGCTGATCTACGCCGGCACGGTGACCATCGGCGACGTGCCGCAGGATCATTTCGGCCCGCTGCTGCTGATCGAGACGCCACGGCTGCTCTTCCCGTTCGCGCGCGCGATCGTCGCCAACGCGACCCGCGAGGCGGGCTTCCCGCCCCTCAACATCGCGCCGGTCGACTTCGTCGCCCTCTACCGCCAGCAGCTCGAGGCGCAGGGCGGCAACATCCCTGGCGTCCCCTCCGGCCAGGTCGGGCACGCTTAGGCGCGAGCGAAGCTCGCGCCGGCGGCCGCTTGCGTACGGACTTGAGCTCAAGCCAGCGGCCCATGACCCCGTCACCCGCGCAAGACGCGGGCACTTCCCCTTGCCGGACTCCGGCAAGGGGAAGAATTATCTCGAAGTCGGGCGATCGCCCTCCAGGTCGCGCGGCCGCAGGAGCGTGAAGGCCGCAAGGCCCAGCATCATCAGCGCGGCGATGACCAGGAACGACAGGCCCCATGCGGTCGGCGACATGCCGCCCGCGAGATCGAGCGTCCAGCCGATCGCCAACGGTCCGACGAAGCCGCCCGCATAGCCCAGCATCGAATGCATCGCGAGCTGCGCGCCTCGGCGCGAGGGATCGGCCGAGCCCGCCGCTCCGGCGGTGAGCGACGACGAATCGAGCCAGATGATCATGCCGTAGAGCACGATCAGCCCGACCGCGATCCAGTAGCCGGTCGAGCCGACGAAGCCGATCGATGCGCCGACGACGATCGACAGCCCCATCGCCACGACGATGAGCCGCCGGCGGCCGAGCCGGATCGAGGCCTCGTTCCCCAGCACGCTCATGGCGGTGCCGAGCAGGCCGAGCACCGTGATCACGACGGCGGGCGACAGCAGCCCGGCTGAGCGGCCGGTGCTCGCCGCCACCCAGGTCAGGAACGCCACGCCCCAGCCGCGCAGCGCGTTCATCTCGAGCGTGTGCACGCAATAGGCCAGCGAATAGGCCACGGCCGAGCGGTTGCGCAGCACCGGGCGGAAATCGAACAGCGCCGCCGCCGTCTTCGCTGGCGCCGGCCGCGCCGGCACCGCTGTTGCCACCGTGAGCCAGGCAATCGCCGCGGTGAGGCCCGCGCTGGCGAAGGCGACGCGCCAGCCGAACGCGTCGGCAAGCACCTCGCCCAGCACGTAGGACGCGGCGCCAGAGATGCCGATGCTCGCAGCGTGGCCGGTGACGGCACGCGACATCATCCGGGCGTCGACCTGATCGGCCAGCAGCTTCAGCCCGGTCATGTAGGTACCAGCCCAACCGATACCGGCCAGGCCGCGCAGGAGCAGCGCCGACCAGAAACCGTCGGCCAGCGCGCCGAAGGCGAAGTGCGCCACCGTCGTGCAGCCGACGCCGAACAGATAGACGCGCTTGGCGTCGATGCGGTCGGTGAGCGTCACCAGCACCGGCACGCACACCATGTAGGCGGCGTAGAAGGCCGAGGTGATCCAGCCGGCCTCGCTGTTGCTGAGCGACCAGCGGCCCATCAGCTCGGGCAGCAGCACCGGCCAGTAGCCGGCGCCGAGCTGCACGAAGACCTGCGCGGCGCAGACGATGGCGACGAGGCGGGCGGCGGTCCTCTGGTCAGTCGGCATGCGCTGCCGCGGGTTCTCTCGGCTGGCGCAGGACACAAAGCGCGCCGCACGCCGCAAGCATGAGGGCGGTCGAGACCAGCAGCACGTCACCGCCCATGCGGTCGATCAGCAGCGAGAAGCCCAGCGGCGCGGCCGCCGACAGGAAGCGCGCGGGCATGCCGAGAATGCCCAGTCGATAGCCGTAGTTCTCGGGACCGAAAATCATGAGCGGCACGGTCCCGCGAGCGATGGTAATGACGCCGTTGCCTGCGCCGTGCAGCAGGGCGAAGGCGCCCGCCGAAACCCCGCCGCCAGCCGTAAGGATGACGGCGGCGCCTACGGGATGAGTGAGCATCGCCAGCCGCGCCGACACCAACGGATGGAAGCGCCTCAGCACGCTCGCCTCGAGGACCCGTGCGCCGACCTGAGCCGGGCCCATCAGCGCGCCAGCGGCGATCGCCTGCGCGGGCGAGGCCCCGGTGGCTTCGAGAATGCGCGGAAAGTGTGCGGCGAAGCCCGCGGTGACGATCCAGGCGGCGGCAAAGGCAAAGCCGAGCAGGATCATGGGTCGGTCGATCGGCACCGGCTTGTCCATCGTCTTTTTGTTCTCGGCCGTCACGGTCGGTTGCGGCAAGGCCCAGTAGTTGAGCGGCAGGGCTACAAAGAGATGCAGCGCCGCCCACGCCAGACAGGTGTCGCGCCAGCCGATGGTCGCGGCGCCCCATGCGGTCAGCGGCCAGCCGATCGTGCTGGCAAAGCCCGCAAGCAAGGTGATGCCGGTGATCGCGCCACGGGCGTTGGTGCCGTAGATGCGGCCGAGCACGGCGAAAGCCGCATCATACAGCCCAAAGCCCATGCCCACGCCGAGCACCAGCCAGGCCAACGCCAGCATCGGCAGGGAGTGCGTGAATGCCAGCAGCACCAGGCCGGCCGTGAACAGGAGATTGGAACCGGCGAGCATACGATTGCCGCCCCCGGCGTCGCTCATGCGGCCCATGCGCGGGCCGAGCAACGCGGAAATGATCAGCGATCCGGAGAAGATGCCGAAAAGCCAGTTGGTCGACACGTCTGTGTCGTGCGCGATGGCGTCAGCCAGCACGGCCGGCAGGTAGTAGCTCGACGCCCAGGCGAGGGTTTGCGTCGAGCCCAGAACGAGAACGGTGAACAGGCGACCTTTGTCCATCAACAGACCGACGCCACTCTTGCTCTCTGATGCATTGCGCGCACGGTCAGCTCGGTTTCCGTCCCTCGATAGCCGCCGAGGCGACGTACTTCTCGACGCCGCGACCGGGAGCCCATGTCGCGATAAGGTCCCGGCTCCCAGGATTCACTGTCACGCGGACGGCGGTGAAGCCAGCGTCCGCAAGCCAGGCCTCGATCTGATGTGCAGGTGCCGCACCGACGACGCACCCGCAAACCAAGGTCGGATCGCAGGCGAGCTCGGGACTCAGCGGCGCAGTGTTCACCACGTCGGATATTGCCAAACGACCGCCGGGCTTGAGTACCCGGAAAGCCTCACGGAAAACCTGCGCCTTGTCCGGCACGAGATTGATGACGCAATTCGACAGGATGACATCCGCGGTGTTGTCGGCGATGGGCAAATGCTCAAGCTCTCCGAGGCGAAACTCGACGTTGCCGGCGCCCAGTTTGACCGCGTTCTCGCGCGCCTTGGCCAGCATCTCGTGTGTCATGTCCACGCCAATGACATGGCCCTGCGGGCCGACCTGCTTGGCCGCCAGAAAGCAATCGATGCCCGCTCCGCTACCGAGGTCGATGACGACTTCGCCGGGCTTCATGTCTGCAATGGCCTGCGGATTGCCGCAGCCCAGTCCAAGATTTGCGCCGTCAGGCACGGCAGCAAGCTCCTCCTTCGAGTAGCCCATTTGCTGCGACTTATCATCGAGCGTCTTCGAGCTCGATCCGCCGCAACAGGACGGCGCGCAAGTGCCTGAAGAGGCACCTGCAGCGATGTTGCCGTATCTTGATCGAATCAGCTCTTTGACCTGGGTGGCATCCATGGATCTGTCCTCTCTTGCTCTCCGACAGGTTGCCGGGACTGGTCTCGGGACGGCAAGACGCACGTTATGAGTTGCAGCCGCAGCCGGCCTTGCCCTCTTCCTTGGCTTTGACGTCGGCGACGCAGCACCCGTTCACGGCGGCCGGTTCTATCGGCTTCGGCGCAGGACCGCCGCAGCAGCCGGCCTCTGCATTGATCGACCCGCCGAGGGCTGCCGCGGGCGCGAGACTCGCCACTGGTCCCGGCCCCGAGCAGACACCGGTCTCCGGCAGCACCAGCTCGACCTTGGCGGCAGCCTCGCGGTCGCCCGCGATCTCGGCCACGATCGAGCGTACCTGCTCATAACCCGTCATCATCAGGAAGGTCGGGGCGCGGCCGTAGCTCTTCATGCCGGCGAGATAGAAGGCCGGCTCGGGCTGACCCAGCTCGCGCGCGCCGTGCGGCCGTACCGTGCCGCAGCTATGGACGTTGGGATCGATCAGCGGCGCCAGCGCGGTCGGGCTCTCGACCGCGGGATCGAGCGACAGCCTGATCTCGCGCAGGAAGTCGAGCTGCGGGCGGAAGCCCGTAACGACGACCAGTTCGTCGACGATGACCGACCGGCAGCACTGCGCCTTGCCGGTGGCGATGCGCAGCCGGCCACCGTCCTTGCCGATGTAGGCGACCTTGAAGCCGGCCTCGACCCGGACCTTGCCGGCCACGACGAGAGCCGCGAAAGCCCTCCCCAGGGCGCCGCGGGCCGAGAGCTTGTCGTTGGCGCCGCCGCCGAAGGCCTTCTCAGGCTTGTCGCCACGCAGCACCCAGACCACCTCGGTCGCCGGCGCCTCGTCCTTCAGATTCACCAACTCGATCAGCGTGCCGATCGCCGAATGGCCGGCGCCCAGCACCGCCACCGTCTTGCCGGCATAGCGGGCTCGGTCGCGGCCCAGCACGTCCGGCATGCCGTAGGCGATCTGCGGATGATCCGGTTCCTCGCCGATGGCCGGCAGCCCGTCGGCGCCCGCGGGATTGGGCGAGAACCAGGTGCCCGAGGCGTCGATCACGGCATCGGCCTTCAGGTGCTCGGGGCCCCTGCCGTTCTGGTAGCGGATGGTGAAAGGCCCGAACGCGCGGCCATTGCTCTTCATCTTGTCGAAGCCGGCGCGGCCGACCGCGGTGACTCGGCTCGAGGTCCTGATGCGATCCTTGAGCGGCGTGCGCGTCGCCAGCGGCTCGAGGTAACGCTCGACCAGCTCGTCACCGGTTGGATACTCGCACCCAACGGGTGCGTTCCAGCCGGTGGCCCTCAGCAGCCGCTCGGCCGCCTTGTCGACGTTGTACTCCCAAGGCGAGAACATGCGGACACGGCCCCACTGGCGCACGGCGTGGGCCACCTGCGGCCCCGCCTCCAGCACGACCGGCTCCAGGCCGCGCTCCAGCACATGGGCCGCGGCGGCGAGCCCTACCGGGCCGCCACCCAGGATGGCGACCGTCTTCGGCGTGGTGATCGAGTCGGGCATCTTGTTCTCCAGTCCTTCCGGAATCTTGGAAATAAGTGGCCAAAATTTTTTACGCGACCTTGGGCAACCGAATGCCGGCCGGTGCGCAGCTCTCCGCACAGCACTCCTCGACCATGTATTCGAGCAGCCCGCGCATGATTTCGTAGTTGGTATGGCAGATCAGCGTCGTGCCTTCGCGGGTTTGCGTCACCAGGCCGACGCCGACCAGCGCCTTGAGATGGTGCGACAGGGTCGAGGCGGCGATATCGAGCCGATCCTGCAGCTTGCCGACCGCCATGCCCTCCGCGCCCGCGCGCACCAGCGTGCGGTAGATGCGGAGCCGGGTCGGGTTGCCGAGGGCTTCCAGGCGAGCGGCAGCGTCATCGAGCTTCATGCCCTCAAGGTAATCCGTGTCACGCCACTGTCAACGGTATTTCTAGAATATTCGAAATATCGTCAAGCCCGGCGTGCCACCGCATCGCCGGCCTCGTACCAGCGCTTGCTGGCGTTGGCGATCCGCACCACCGTGAGCATGACCGGCACTTCGATCAGCACGCCGACCACGGTGGCGAGCGCCGCGCCCGACGAGAAGCCGAAGATACTGATGGCGGCCGCCACAGCCAGCTCGAAGAAGTTGCTGGCGCCGATCAGGGCCGAGGGCGCGGCGACGCAATGCGCCTCACCGGACAGCCGATTCAGCAGGTAGGCGACGCCAGCGTTGAAATAGACCTGGATCAGGATCGGCACGGCGAGCAGGGCGATCGTAAGCGGCTGGCCGAGAATCTGGTCGCCCTGGAAGCCGAACAGCAGCACCAGCGTCGCAAGCAAGGCCACCAGCGAGATCGGCTGCAGGCGCTTCAACAATGCAACGAGCCCCGGCATGCCGCGGCTGCGCAGGACGGCGGCGCGCACGAACTGCGCCAACGCCACCGGAACGACGATGTAAAGCCCGACCGACAGCAACAGCGTTTCCCACGGCACGGTGATCGCCGACAGACCGAGCAGCAGGCCGACGATCGGCGCGAAGGCGAACACCATGATGGTGTCGTTGAGCGCGACTTGGGTCAGCGTAAAATCGGGCTCGCCGTCGGTCAGGTTGCTCCACACGAACACCATCGCGGTGCACGGTGCCGCGGCCAGCAGGATCAGGCCGGCGATGTAGCTGTCAATCTGTCCCGCAGGTAGCCAGGGGCGAAAGAGATGGCCGATGAAGAACCAGCCGAGCAGCGCCATGGAGAACGGCTTGACCGCCCAGTTGATGAACAGGGTCACGCCGATGCCGCGCCAATGGCGGCCGACCTTGCCGATCGCGGCGAAATCGACCTTGAGCAGCATCGGGATGATCATCAGCCAGATCAACAGCGCGACCGGCAGGTTGACGTGCGCCAGTTCGGCGCCGCCGATGGCGTGAAAGAGGCCGGGAAACCCATGTCCCAGGGCCACACCGGCGACGATACAAAGCGCGACCCACAGCGTGAGATAGCGTTCAAAACGGGACATTATCACCGAAGAATGGGCTGATGCTTTGCGGACACCACGGCAGGGTCGCGGCCGGGCAGGAGGAACGTAGTGGCCCAGCATAGCAAGAGCATGACAGCGGGCCCAACAAGGCACGCAACGATACCACGCGTCTGGTAGCTGTGAACTTTCAATAGGTTGTCCATCCGGCCCGGCCGAGGAAGCTGATGTTGTCGAGACGTCACCTGTCCTTGGAGGAGCCGAATGGACATCCATCACAATGCCCGCCTGACGCCGTACGGTCGAGAGCACATGGTCAACATGGTTCTCAGTGGGCAAACGCCGAAGGTCGTCAGTGAAGCCGTAGGCGTTTGCCCTCGCACGGTGCGCAAATGGGTCGGCCGCTTCCACGCCGAAGGCCTGGGCGTGTGGTTGACGCACCTGATGTTCGACCTGCCGATCCTGCAGGCGTCGACCAAGGTGCGCACCGGCGCCGGACAATGGGCGGCGGAAGCCACCGCCACCTTCGGCCTGGTGTTGCTGATCCTGATCGGCCTGCGCAAGGCGCCCGAGCGGCTGCCAACTGCAGTCTCAGTGTACATCGTCGGCGCCTACTGGTTCACCGCCTCGACCTCGTTCGCCAATCCGGCAGTGACCGTGTCGCGCGGGCGCCGTCCAACACGTTCGCGGGAATCGCGCCCGGCGACGCACCCGCGTTCATCGCCGCGCAGATGGTGGGCGCCCTGCTGGCCTGGCTCACGGCGCGCTACCTCGACCGCTGAGACGATTCCGCACAGAAGGCCAAGCGTGCCTTTGCTGTGCATGGGCAGAGGTCCACGGCCTGTGTAGACTCCGCCAAACCTCAGAGCGCACCGTGGCTCCTCTTACCTCTCCGCTCGACGCCCCACTTGGCCTTTGCAACGTCCTGACCGTGCTGTGTGCACTCGCCTGCCTGTGGGCGATCTCGCCGCAGGCGCGCGGCGCGGCGATCCGGCTGTGGGCGCTGGCGGTGCCCGCGGCGTTCGGCGGCGTGGTCGCCGTCGTGCTGCTGGGCGGCGTGTTCGAGGCGACGTGGATCAGCGATGCCGAGTGGGTTGGCGCGCTGGCGCTGGGCGCCGCCTTCGGCCGGATGCGCGGCTGGAGCCTGTCGGTCGAGGTCGCGCCGACCGGCGACGTGATCCGGCTGCATGCCGCCTGGGACGGGCTGGTGGTCGCGGCAGCCATCGTCGCCATGGCCATCGTCGATTTCATCTCGGCCGCCAGCGGCCAGCCGGTCGTCGCGCCGGCTCATGTCGCCTCGGTGTCGGCCTTGTGCGCCGGCTATCTCGGCTGTCGCGCGCTGGCGGTGCTGGTCCGCTTCACCCGCACCACCCATCGTCCGCTCTGACCGGCGAGATCGCAACGAAAATGGAGACGCGTGCGCGCCCGCGCTCTTCAGCCGTCGACGACGCCGGTCAGTAGCGCAGCATCACGTCGACCCGGTCGGGCGTCGCTCCCTCGCTGGCCTGGGAGAAATCGCCGATCTCGACGTCGGCCTTCAGGCCGAGGTCGATCAGGGCGGCATGCACCGCGAGCACGCGGACGAGCGCGAGCTTGCGCGCCGCGACCGGATCGCCGGCGCCGGCATAGCCGTACAGCAGGACGAGGCGCAGGCGGCGCGTGTTGGTGCTGCGCGCAAAGCGCTCGAGCAGGAGGCGATCGCCGTCGGAGAGGTCGGCCGATCGCGGCTCGAACGTCACCGTGGCCGCCGGCTCACCGGTGGGGCGCGGGATCGGCGTGTCGGGCAGCGCCGCGGCGCGCGGCCTGGCGGGAGGCGGTGCCATGATCGGCAGCGCGGCCGCGGCCGACTGCTGCGGCGGTGCGCTCGCGGCGGTCGGCGCTGCGGGCGCGGCCACGACCGGAGGCTCCGGGCGGGCGGCCGGTGCCGGCGCTGCGGGTGGCAGCGAGGCTGCAGCGCTCGCTTTCACCGGCTCGGCCGGCGCCGCCGGGCCGGGGCGTTCGACCGGCGGCGGCAACACCGTGTCGCCGCGCGTCACCGGCGTCGCCCGCTCCGGCGATGGCCGCGGCAGTGCGGCGTCGGCCGGCATCGCCAGCTTGACGCCGGTCCTGGGCGGAGGCCGCACGCCGAGCGGCGGCGTGTCGTACTTCAGCGCCGCCTCCTCGCGATCCCAGCGCGCGATCGCCTGCTTCTCGCGCTCGGTCAGCGCGTTGGCCGGCGGCCGCGCCGGCGCAGCGGCGCGGACGGCCGTGGGCGTGCGCGGCGTGCGGGTCTCGTCGCCCGGCTTGATCGCGGCGTCGTAGCGATGCGCGGTCCCGGATGCCGGCAGGCCGATGCTGCCTTGCGGCGCGGCCGGGGCGGCGGTGCCGGGCGGCTGCTGCGGCTGGCAGGCGGCCAGAAGGCAGAAGACCGGAGCGACAAGGATCCGGCGCCGCATGGCTCAGGCCTTCAGCCAGAGCGGGTCGCTGAGCTTGGCGAGGAACGCTGCGTGCGCGGCAAGCTCGGCCGCGTTCGGCACATGCGGGCGGGCCGCGCGGACGACCGCGCCGGCCGCCAGCGCCAGTCCGGCGACCGCGCGCGCAGCGAGTTCCGGCGCCAGGCCAAGGTCGCGCTGCCGGCCGCCGCTCAGCTCGAGATAGACCTCGGCCAGCAACTCGGAATCGAGCAGCGCGCCGTGCTTGACGCGGTTGGAATTGTCGATGCTGAAGCGCTCGCACAGCGCGTCGAGGCTGACCCGCTGGCCGGGGAACTTCCTGCGCGCCACCGACACGGTGTCGACATAGGCGTTGATCAGCCTGGCCTTGCCGCAGCGCTCCAGCTCGGCATTCAGGAAGCCGATGTCGAACTGCGCGTTGTGGATGACCAGCTGTGCGTCGCCGACGAACTCCAGGAACTCCTCGACCTTCTCGGCGAAGCGCGGCTTGTCGGCCAGGAACTCGTCGGAGAGGCCGTGGATGTCCTGCGCACCGGCCGGCATCGCCATCTCGGGATTGAAGTAGACGTGGAACGTGCGGCCGGTCGCCACCATGTTCTCGAGCTCGATGCAGCCCAGCTCGACGACGCGATGGCCGGCCAGGGGATCGAGGCCGGTGGTTTCGGTGTCGAGGACGATCTCGCGCATTCGGGAACTTTCTCTTCTTCGCCCTCCCCCGAAAGACGGGGGAGGGCTTCGCGACCGTTTTACCTCACTTCCGCTTCGCCCGCGCGAGCTGGGCTGTGAATCGATCGCGCCACGGATTCGACGGCCAGGAGCGGCCCTGCTTCTTCGTGAGTTCCCGCACGGCCTTGCTGAGCGCGGCGCGCGTCGGCGCCAGGCCGAGGCCGGTCGGGATCACGACCGTCGCCTTGCGGCGCTTCAGCCAATCGGGAACCTGCTGCTTCAGGATGCCGGCAAATTTCTCGCTCGTCATGCCGGGCCGCGCCATCACGCGCTGGCGCTGCAGGAAGGCCGGCGCACTCACCACCAGCACACCGTCGACGCGCCGCTCGCCCAGGCCTTCGAACAGCAGCGGAATGTCGAGCACCACCAGCGGCTCGCGGTTCATCGCTGCGCGCCGGACGAACCGGCGCTGCTCGCGGGCGACCAGCGGGTGAACGATCGCCTCGAGCTTGCGCAGCGCGTCCTTGTTGCCGAACACCCGCGCGCCCAGCGCCTGGCGGTCGAGCACGCCGTCCTTCACCACGCCCGGGAACGCCGCCTCGATCGGCGGCAGCGCGATGCCGCCGCGGGCCTGCAGGCGATGGACCGCGGCATCGGCGTCGTACACCGGAACCCCCATCTGCCGCAGCATCTTCGCAGCGGTCGACTTTCCCATTCCGATCGAGCCGGTGAGCCCCAGAATCACCATGGAGCGACCACCATCAGGCTGCGGCGGCCGCCTTCGGCGCCGCGCGTGCGGCCTTGCGGGCGCGAGCCCAGTCGAAGGCGCCGCAGGCCGGCGCGCCGCCCGGCACCAGCACGATCACGACCGCGCGGTCTTCACCGCGCGGCCCTCGTTCCAAAGGAGCCGCTGTCGTCGATCATCGCTTCACGGCACCAGGATGGTCTGCCCGGTGGTCTTGCGGCTCTCGAGATCGATGTGTGCCTGCGCCGCTTCGGCCAGCGGATAGCGCTGGTCGATGGCGATCTTCACCTTGCCGCTCTTGACCATCTTGAACAGCGAATTGGCGGACGCCTCGAGTTCCTTGCGGGTCGCGGTGTAGGCGCCGAGGCTCGGGCGCGTCAGGTACAATGAGCCCTTGGTGTTCAGGATGGCGATCGACTGCGGCGGCACCGGGCCCGAGGCGTTGCCGAACGAGGCCATGATGCCGCGCGGCTGCAGGCAGTCGAGCGAGGCTTCCCAGGTGTCCTTGCCGACGCCGTCGACCACCGCCGGCACCTTCTTGCCCTTGGTGATCTTCATCACCTCCTCGACGATGTTCTGCTTGGTGTAGTCGATCACCCACTTGTAGCCGTGCTTCTTGGCGAGCGCCGCCTTCTCCGGCGACGACACGGTGCCGATCACCTTGTAGCCGCGCGCCTTGGCCCATTGGCCGAACAGCAGGCCGACGCCGCCGGCCGCGGCATGGAACAGGATGGTGTCGCCCTTCTTGACCCACGGCTTGATGGTGCGGTCGACCAGGTATTCGGTCGTCATGCCCTTCAGCATGATCGCCGCCGCCTGCTCGTCGCTCACGCCCTTCGGCACCTTGACCAGCTGGCCGGTGCCGATCAGGCGCTCCTGGCAGTAGGCGCCGAGCTCGCCGCAATAGGCGACGCGGTCGCCCTTCTTGAAGCCCTTCACCCTGGGGCCGACCTCGAGGATCACCCCGGCTCCCTCGCGGCCGACAGCGTTCGGCATCGGGGTCTTGTAAAGGCCCGATCGGGTATAGACATCGATGAAGTTGAGACCGATCGCGGTGTGGCGAATCTTGACCTGGCCCGGGCCGGGCGAGCCGACCTCGACGTCCTCGAGCTTCATCTTCTCGGGGCCGCCATTCTCGTGGATCAGGATGGACTTCGACATTGGGCTCTCCCCATGAGTTTCTTCGCGGGCGAGTATAGTGAGCGAGCATGGGAAGGTCGATGAATCGCCGTCATTTCCTGACGGCTACAACGGTCGGACTCGCTGCGCCGGCCATCGCCCTGGCTCGAGGACGACGGCTCGATCCCGCCGGGCAGTCCGTTCGTCGGCAAGCCGAACCGCGCCTGGGTGCCGTCGATCTCGCGCTGCGGCCTCACTTTTTGCACTGGCGACAGGTTCGCGGCCCGGAAAGGCTCGCTGTTCGCCGGCGCGCGGTCGGCCGGCGCCCTGTTCCGGATCGAGGTCGACGGCGAGCGCCATGTGGGCGAGGAACGGTTGATCGAAGGACGGCTTCCCTATATCCGCGACGTGCGCCGGGGCCCGACGGGCTGCTCTACCTCGTCACCCACAGCGACGGTGGCGGCCTGTTCCGCCTCGAACCCGCGTAAGAGTCTCCCGTCGGTACCATGCCCGCGTCCCTGATCCCCCCGTCCCTGATCTTGGCCTCCGCCAGCCCCTCCCGCCGCAAGCTGCTCGCCAGTGCCGGTCTATCCTTCGACATCGAGCCCTCCGGAGTCGACGAGGAGGAGATCACGCGCAGCCTCGGCAGCAGGGCGGCACCGCAGGAACTCGCCTCGACGCTGGCCGAGATGAAGGCAGTACGCGTCTCCTCGAAGCATCCCGAGGCGTTCGTGATCGGCGCCGATTCGACGCTCGCCTGCAACGGCCGGCTGTTCGACAAGCCGGCGACGATGGAGGCCGCGCGCAAGCAGCTGATGGCGCTGCGCGGCCAGACGCACGAGCTCTTCTCCTCCGTGGTCGTGGCGCGCGGCGGCGCGCGCATCTGGCACTGGACCGAGCGGGCCCGGCTCACCATGCGCTCGTTCAACGAGGCGTTCGTCGACGCCTATCTCTCTCGCGCCGGCAACGACGTGCTGAGCTCGGTCGGCGCCTACCAGCTCGAGGGCCTGGGCGCGCATCTCTTCACCCGGGTCGACGGCGACTACTTCACCATCCTCGGCCTGCCGCTGCTGCCGCTGCTCTCCTTCCTGGCGGGCCATGGCATCGGCCTCGAGAAGGCGGCATGAGCCCGTTCGAGACCCTGCTGGCAGAGGCTGACGGACGGCCGTTCGCGGCGATCGTCGGCTGGCCGGTCGAGCATTCGCGCTCGCCGGCGCTGCACGGCTACTGGCTGAAGAAACACGATATCGACGGCTACTACGGCCGCCTGCCGGTCGAGCCGAAGCCGGAGGCGCTGAAAGCGCTGGTCGCGTTCCTGAAGGCGACAGCCAACGCGCGCGGCTGCAACCTCACCCTGCCGCACAAGGTCGACATCATGCCGTTGCTCGACCGCATCCATCCCGATGCCGAGCGGATCGGCGCAGTCAACACGGTGATCAAGCAGCCCGACGGCAGCCTCGAGGGCCGCAACAGCGACGCCTTCGGCTTCCTCGCCGCGCTGAAGCAGGGCGCGCCGCAATGGGCCGCCGCGGCGGGACCCGTGGTGGTGCTGGGCGCGGGCGGCGCGGCGCGCGCGGTGGTGGCGAGCCTGATCGACGCCGGCGTTCCGGAGTTGCGCCTGATCAACCGTACGCAGGAGGCGGCGGTCAATCTCGGCGTCGCCTTCACGCCCAACGACGGCCGCCAGATCATGATCGAGCGCTGGGACGAGCGTTCGCAGATGCTCGACGACGCGACCCTGCTGGTGAACACCACCTCGCTCGGCATGAAGGGCCAGCCGCCGCTCGAGCTGGACCTCGCGCGCCTGCCGATCAGCGCCGTGGTCGACG
The DNA here is from genome assembly GCA_018240745.1 of Pseudomonadota bacterium. Taxonomy (GTDB): domain Bacteria; phylum Pseudomonadota; class Alphaproteobacteria; order Reyranellales; family Reyranellaceae; genus Reyranella. Next base: position 2,650 of record JAFEFF010000194.1, on the reverse strand, counting down.
ACATCGTCTCCGTGCCGCTCGAGACGGCGCTGCTCGCGTCAGCCCGGGCCCGCGGCAACACCTGCATCGACGGTCTCGGCATGCTGCTCCACCAGGGCCGCATGGGCTTCGAGGCCTGGTTCGGCCACGACGTCGAGGTGACCGAGGAGCAGCGTCAGGCGGTGCTGGCCGCCTGACGTCTTCGTCTTGCCGGACCGCGGGCCTCTGGCCCGCCTCATGATCATGAGCGGGCGGGACGCCCGCGGTCCGGCAAGAGTTATTGATTCATCGAGCTGAAGAAGTCCGAATTCGTCTTCGCCGTACGGAGCTTGTCGAGCAGGAACTCGATCGCGTCCACCGCGCCCATCGGCATGAGGATGCGGCGCAGCACCCACATCTTCGACAGCGTCGCGCGGTCGACCAGCAGCTCTTCCTTGCGGGTGCCCGACTTGGTGATGTCGATCGCCGGAAAGGTGCGCTTGTCGGCAACCTTGCGGTCGAGGATGATTTCGGAGTTACCGGTGCCCTTGAACTCCTCGAAGATCACCTCGTCCATGCGGCTGCCGGTGTCGATCAGCGCCGTGGCGATGATGGTGAGCGAGCCGCCCTCCTCGATGTTGCGCGCGGCGCCGAAGAAGCGCTTCGGCCGCTGCAGCGCGTTGGCGTCGACACCGCCGGTCAGCACCTTGCCCGAGCTCGGCACCACGGTGTTGTAGGCGCGGCCGAGGCGGGTGATCGAATCGAGCAGGATCACGACGTCGCGCTTGTGCTCGACCAGGCGCTTGGCCTTCTCGATCACCATCTCGGCGACGGCGACGTGGCGGCTTGCCGGCTCGTCGAAGGTCGAGCTCACGACCTCGCCCTTCACGGTACGCTGCATGTCGGTCACTTCCTCCGGCCGCTCGTCGACGAGCAACACCATGAGGTAGACCTCGGGGTTGTTGGCGGTGATGGCGTGGGCGATGTTCTGCATCAGCACGGTCTTGCCGGTGCGCGGCGGCGAGACGATCAGGGCGCGCTGGCCCTTGCCGATCGGCGCGATCAGGTCGATCACGCGGGTCGAGATGTCGAGCTGCTGCTGCGGCGCCGAGGTCGACGCCTTCTTGGTCAGCGTGCCGGTGGTGCGCCGGCCGGTCGAGACGCGGCCCGACGCGGTGGCGCGCGCCGAGCTCTGCTCCTCGGAGATGGTCGGCGCCATCACGCCCGCCCCCTCCATCTCGAGCTTCAGCTTCTCGTCGGGATAGAGCGGCGTCAGCGAGTCGAAGCCGATGCGATGGCGCAGCGCCTCGGGGTCGTCGAAGTTGATCTTGTTGATCTGCACCATGGCGAAGTAGCGCTCGCCGTCCTTGGGCGCGCGGATCTCGCCTTCCACGGTGTCGCCGGTGCGCAGGCCGAACTTACGGACCTGCTGCGGGCTCACATAGATGTCGTCGGCGCCGGGCAGGTAGTTGGCTTCCATCGAGCGCAGGTAGCCGAAGCCGTCGGGGATCACCTCGATGGTGCCGCTGCCGCTGATCGCCTGGTCGGCCGCGGCGAGCTTCTGGAGGATGGCGAACAGCAGCTCCTGACGTCGCATCTGTGCGGCGCCTTCCACGCCCTGCTCCTCGGCGAACGCCAGCAGCTCGGGCGGCTTCTTGATCTTGAGTTCTTGGAGATTCATAAGTCTTTTCAACAAGTTGGGAATGACGCACGCGCTCGATCAGCCAGGGCGGCCAACCATGAAATGAGTGCTGTGTCGTACGATGTGGACCCCGTCGATCACCGCCGGGCGGCGGCGCCAGAGGCCCTGGGTGAGGCTTATATAATTGCGCGGTCGAAGACTGTCAAAGCCGGACAGGCCATCACTCCTCCTCCGCCAGCATCTCGGCATAGCGGAAGATCTCGGTGTGGTCGGCACCCTTGCCGAGCTTGCCGTCGGCGGCGGTCCAGTAGGCGACCGCCTGTTCGAGGTTGGGCATCTTGAGCTCGAGGTGGGAGGCGACGTCGCCGGCGGTGCGCAGGTCCTTGGCCATCAGCGCCATCGAGAAGCCGGCGGCGAAGTTGCGCGGCACGACGAACTGGCGGCCCTTCACCTCGGTCGCGTTGCTCTTGCCGGTCGAGCTGTTGAACACGTCGACCATCGTGCCGGGATCGAGGCCGAACGCCTCGCCGACGATCAGCGCCTCGCACATCGCCACCACGCCTGCCGCGGAGAGATAGTTGTTCAGCGCCTTCAGCGCATGGCCCGCGCCAGCCGGACCGCAGAGCGTGATGGTCTTCCCCATCGCCCCGAACACCGGCCGCGCGCGCTCGAGGTCGGCCGCCGCGCCGCCGACCATGATCGAGAGCGAGCCGTCGACCGCGCGCTTCACGCCGCCCGACACCGGCGCGTCGAGCAGCGCCAGGCCCCTGGCGGCGAGATCGCGCGCGAGCTTCTGGGTGTCGACCGGATTGGACGAGCTCATGTCCATCACCAGCGCGCCGGCACCGAGGCCCTCGACCGCGGCGTCGCGGCCTTCCAGCACGGCGGCGCGCACTGCCTTGCCGTCGGGCAGCATGGTGATCAACGCGTCGGCGCCCTGCCCCGCGGCCCCGGCCGACGCGGTGGCGAGCGCCGTCGGATACGTGCCGACGAAATCCGACACCGCCTTCTGCGAGAGATCGAACACGCGCAGCCTGAAGCCCGCGCCGG
>JAFEFF010000193.1 GCA_018240745.1 Pseudomonadota bacterium | reverse complement strand
TTTCGGTCCTGCACTGCCGCCGGGTATGACCGCAGGGAAGATTCAAGCGGGCGTACAGATCGCTTTGAAGAACATGGCCGATCGTGGATGGGTGGCAGATCACTGCTATATCCACCCCGACCAGACGGCCGTTTCAACTGTCCAGCGTCAGCTACGAGACAAACCCTACGATTGCGTCGTTATTGGTGCGGGAGTTCGGTTGCCTCCAAAAAGCCTTCTCCTCCTCGAAGCGGTCATTAACGCAATTCACAAAGCTGCCCCAGCGGCTGCCATCGCGTTCAATACACGACCTGAAGATAGCGCCGATGCCGCGGCTCGATGGCTGCGCGCCACTTAGTTGTCGCTGCTATCCTTTCGCTGGCTCGCAAGCAGCGCGTTTTCTGCGGCACAACAAAGGCCCCGCCTTCCCAGAGGGGCCTTTTGTTTGGAGGGGGCGCACCGAGGTCCAGCCATCGAACGGCTCGCGCTGGCGAAGTGTGCGCCCAGCAACGCCTATTGGACATTCGTTGGACAAGTAATGCTGCGAAACCAGCCAAGTATTGGCGTCCCCTACGGGATTCGAACCCGTGTTACCGCCGTGAAAGGGCGATGTCCTAGGCCTCTAGACGAAGGGGACTCCGAAGCGGCGCGTCGATGTACCGGCCTCGCGCCGTCAAATCAAGCGATCACGGCGCCGCAATCGCCGGGGCGGGGCGTCCTTGCCTCGCCGGTTGCGCTCGCCTCCCTCGCCGCCACGCGTCACAATGGACAGGGGAGATGACGATGCCGACCGCCTGCAGAAAGGTCCTGCTCCTGGCCGCTTGCCTGAGCCTGGTGACGGTGGCCGCCCGGGCGCAACACGACGCGGCGATCGTACCGCCGGGAGGCGATCCGGCGCTGGTGTGCAAGCAAACGCCCAATGGGCGGGCATACTGGGTCGAATACGGCTTCTGCGACCTGCCGGTCCGAGGTCCCGCCCGGGCCAAAGGCCTGGTGTTGTGGAGCCACGGCGTGAGCGGCGACAACGAGCAGTACAGGACTCCGCCACCGCCGATCATGCGCCGGTTCGAGGGCGCCGGATGGGACATCGTCAAGATCAACCGCAACAATCTCTACGAGCACGGCTGGAGCAGCTCCGGCGTGCGTCACCGCGACGACGCGATCGAACGCGCCCGTGCCGCGAAGGCCAGCGGCTACAAGAACGTGATCCTCGCCGGCCAGTCCTACGGCGGCGCGATCTCGCTCGAGGCGAATGCCAGGGCCACCGGCATCGACGGCGTGATGGCCCTGTCGCCGGGCCACGGAAGCGACGCGGCATCCGGCGCCACCGGCTACGGCGATCGCTACCGCAACCTCAACCGCTACCTGCTCGAAGCGCTGTCGGCGCAGAAGGGCGGACGCGTCGTCGTCCTGGTCGCGCCGGACGATCGCCTGCATCCCGATCGCTCGGTCGGCAGCGGCTTCGGCGCCCAGATGCGCACCGCATTGGCGAGCAGCGGGCGGCCCTTCGTGGTGTTCGACGAGACCGGGCCAATCCACGGCCACGGTGCGGGCGAAACCAGCCAATTCTCGGCGTGGTTCGGCGCGTGCCTCGTGAAGTTCCTCGATCCGGCGCAGCCGGCCGCCCCCGGCGAGACCGTGTGCAAGCCGCCCGATCCCCTGCCCCGCTTCGTGCTGCCGGCGGACCTCAAGCGGCCGGCGCCCGGCACCGAAGGCGCGTCGCGCTGGCTGGGACTCTGGGAGGGAACGTACGGCAACGGCGGCAACTATCACCGCGATCTGATGGTGGTGGTCGAGGCGGTGGCAGGAGACACGGCGACCGTGGTCTACAGTCCCGGCGCCGGACCGGGGAAGGATCTGTCCATGGGCTACGACCGCTACACCAGCGGCAAGCTCTCGGGCAATTCCATCGTCATCGATCGTGGCGGCAATCGGACGATCACCCTCGTCTTGTCGGCCGACGGCAGGAGCATGGCGTTCAGCCACAAGACCGGAAGCCAGCCGGCGCTCACCGGCTCGCTGGCGCGCGCGAACTAGGAAAGCATCGATCCGGCGGCCGAGGCCGCGTCGTCGATCTGCAGGCGCACGCTTTCGCGGCCGTTGTAGCGATCCAGCCGCAGAGCGCCCGCGACATGCAGGATCGGCTTGGCCGGATCGAGCAGCGCGCGGCCGAGCTCGCTCTGGCCGGCGCGGAAGGCAATCGCCTCGACACGGCCTCGCTGATGGCCGACCAGGGTGCAGCGGACATGCCCCTCGCCCACCGGCTGCGCATAGTCGACCCGCACGCCGGTCAGCGCGAAGCGCGGCAGCGCGTTGCCGGCGCCAAACGGACCTGCACGCTCGATCATGCCGACCAACTCCTGCGTCGCTGCGCCCGGCGCCAGCGCGGCGTCGATGCCGAGCTCGCGAACGGCTGGCGCGGCCCCGAGCTGCGGGGCCAGCCGCTCGTCGAGGAAGCGCGCGAGATGCGGCAACTGTTCGCGCGCGACGGTCAGGCCAGCCGCCATGGCGTGGCCGCCGCCGTTGATCAGCAGGCCCGACTGGCGTGCGGCCAGGACCGCGGCGCCGAGATCGACGCCGCGAACCGAACGACCCGATCCCTTGCCAAGCTCGCCGTCCATACCGATCACGAAGGCCGGCCGGCCGTAGCGTTCGACCAGGCGACTGGCGACGATGCCGATCACGCCGATGTGCCAGCCCTCGCTCTCGACGATCAGCGCGGCGGGCAGGCCTTTGCGGTCGGGGCCGTACAGGCCCTCGATGCGGGCGATCGCCTGGTCGAGCACCTCGCGCTCGATGGCGCGGCGTTCGGCGTTGAACTCGTCGAGGCGCACGGCGAGCGCGCTCACCTCGTGGGGATCTTCGCTTGCCAGAAGGCGCGCGCCGAGATCGGCCTGCCCGACGCGGCCGCCGGCATTGACCCGCGGTCCCAGCATGAAGCCCAGGTGATAGGCGCCCGGCGGCTCGCGCAGACGGGCGACGTCGGCGAGCGCGGCGAGGCCCGGATTGCGGCGTTGCTGCATCACCGCCAGCCCCTGCCGCACCAGGGCGCGGTTGACGCCGGTCAGCGGCACGACGTCGGCGACGGTGCCGAGCGCCACGAGATCGAGCCACTGGCGCAAATCGGGTTCGGGGCGCGGCTCGCCGTACCAGCCGGCCGCACGCAGCGCCCGGTTGACGCCGACGCACAGCAGGAAGGCGACGCCGACCGCCGCGAGTTGCTTGTGCGGGCTCTGGTCGTCGATCCGGTTGGGATCGACCACTGCCAGCGCCTCGGGCAGCACTATTTCGGCCTGGTGATGGTCGATCACCACGACGTCGAGCCCGGCCTTGCGCGCTTCGGCCAGCGGCTCGTAGGCGGTGACGCCGCAATCGACCGTGACCACGACTGCCGCCCCTTCTTCGCGCAGCTTGAGCAGCGCCGGCGCGTTGGGGCCGTAACCCTCCCTGCGACGGTCGGGGATATAGACGCCGATATTGCCGCCGATCGAGCGGAAGAAACGCAGCAGCAGGGCCGAGGAGGTGGCGCCATCGACGTCGTAGTCGCCGAACACGACGATCCGCTCGCCTTGCTGCACCGCCCTGACGAGGCGCTCGACCGCGAGATCCATGTCCTTGAGGTGCGACGGATCGGGCAGGAACTTGCGCAAGGTCGGCTCGAGGAAATCCGGCACGCCCTCGAGATCGACCTCGCGGGCAGCGAGCAGGCGGCAGATCGCGTCAGGCAGGCCGTGGCGCTGCGCCATCGCGAGGGCGATGCGCTCGTCGGCGAGCCGCTCGGCCCAGCGCCGCCCCGTCAGGGAGCGCTCGATGCCGAGAAAGGCCGAGCGCGGGTGCCGCGTTTCGGAGGACATGGCGTCTCTATAGCGCAAACGCCTGGGGAGCGTTTCCCCTGCCCAACGCCGATCGATGCACGGTCACAGCGTCTTCAGGTACTCGAGCAGCGCCCGCTTGTCGGGCTCCGGCAAGCCGGTGCCGTAGAGATGGCCGCCATTACCGTTGCCCGGCAGCCGCGTGTCGAACAGGCGGCCCTGCGCCCGCGCGTCGGCGCCGTCGCTCACGAAGCCGACGCGCTGCTGGTCGTAGACGTCGTAGCCGGCCACGAAGGTCGCCGGCCGCTTGTCCGGCGACTGCAGCAGGTCGGCCAGGTTCGGCACCGATCCGTTATGAAGATACGGTGCTCGCGCCCACAGCCCGTCCAGCGCCTGGGCCACGTAACCGGCGGTCTTGCGGAAGTGCGTGTAGCGCCAGTCGTAGTCGTCGAGCCCATTGAAGCCATCGCGCGCCTGGGTCGTCCAGGAGTCGAAGCGATGGCGGTCGGTGCCGACCTCGTCGATCGGGATCGGCTGGCCGGTCTTGGCGCCGCCGAAGGCGTGGCAATCGGCGCAGTGCTGCCGCCACGTCGCCTCGCCACGCGCCGCGAGCGCCTCGTCGATGGCGAACGGATAGGCCGGCGGCTTCAGCTCGCTGACCCATTTTTGCAGGCGCCCCAGGGCGACGCGATTGATCGAGCGGTTGCTGGCGCCGTTGCCGATGCCGGAATTGAGGAAGATCTCGGTGAGCGAGGTGTTGAGCCCGTCGCGATGCAGTCCGAAGTTGCTGCGCGCGTTCCAGTTCCACAGCGGCAGCATGCGGGCCGCTCCGATGGTGCCGTCCGGCGGCAGATGGACCAGTTGCACCTTGGCCGGGTTAAACGGATCGACCCGGCCCGGTCCCCAGTCGGGCGCCGTGTCCATCCACCAGAGCTGCCGCTTCTGGTCGAGCAGCCCTGAACGGAACTGCGGGATGACCAGGAACCTGAGCTGCAGCCGGTCGAGGAACGACAGCGGCTGGCCGACCTCGATGGCCGGGATCAGCACGTCCGGCCGGAAGCGCTCGTCGCTCGCTGCGGCGAACAGGAAGCGAAAATAGCGCTGCAGATCGAGCGTGCTGTTCGGTGCGCCCAGCACGATGCGGCGCGGCGCCGTCGGCTGCTCGCGCACGCTGCCGACATGGCAGAGGCCGCAATTCAGGCCGACGCGCGGGAACCCCACCGTCTCGACCGGGAGGCCGATCGGCTGAGGCTGGCCCGGCTCCCGGACGAAGCCGAACGCAGCGTAGCCTCCTTTCCGGTCGATCAGGTCGCCGAACACCTCCGGCAGGACGCGCCACACGGCGAACGGCAGGCCGCTGTTGGCCTCGACGCCGACCGAGCCGTACTTGAAGTAGTCGACATCGGAGGTGTACGGCAGCGGCTCCTCGCGCAGCAGCCGGTACCAGGCCACCCCGCCGAGCAGCACCAGGACCAGGGCCACCGCGACCCAGAGGCGGCCCCGCATGCCGAGGCGCTTCATCAGGTCAGGCCAGCACAGGTGGTGCAGGCGCCATCGCTGCCGCTTCGCGCCTCAGGCGGATCAGCAGGATCAATTCGAGGATGCCAAAGGTCGAATCGCCGATGCCCAGCCGAATGAAGCCTTCGGGCATGAAGCCCAGCCACACGCCGATGAAGAACGTGCTGGCCGGGACCAGCCGGCAGACGATCAGCAGCCAGGCGTTGGCCTCGTAGCGGAACGGGTCGTGGGCCGCCGGGATGTAGAAGCAGCTCAGGATGATCAGCAGGACCGAGTAGTTGTAGATCCAGATCGTCGATGGCACCGCGCCCAGCCCGAAGGTATCGAGCAGGCTCGCGGTGTTGAAGAAGATGGCCCATACCCCGAACGCCCAGTTCGCCAGCACGCCGAGCCAGACCACGATGGTGAACAGCCGGAGATTGATGGACATGACGTGTCTCTCCGCTCGTCGCGTTACAGGGTCTTGAGGTATTCGAGCAGCGCGGCCCGGTCGGCGTCGGACATCTCGGCGCCGTAGACGTGGCCGCTGTTGTGGTTCCCGGGCAGCGTGGTGTCGAACTCGAGGAAGCTGCGGCTGCCCTCGCTCGGCACGTTGCCGACGAAGCCCACGTGCTTGGGATCGTAGACGTCGTAGCCGGTGTAGAACTTGACCGGCCGCTTGTCGGGCGCCTTCAGCAGGTCGTCGAGCGTCGGCACCGAGCCGTTGTGCAGATATGGTGCGCGCACCCAGATGCCCTCGAGCGAATGGTTGCCGTAGCCGCCGGTCGACCGGAAGCGATGGAAGGCCCACGGCTGGCCCTGGCCGATGGTGTTCATGCGATCGGCCATCGCCTTGTCGAACGCCAGGCTGCGGTCGGGATCGGTGCCGATCCGGTCGAGCGGCGTCACCGAGCCGAAATGCTCGCCCGACGGATCGTGGCAGGACTTGCAGAGCCTGTCGTAGAGGGGCTTCCCGGTGTTCGCCAAAGCGAGATCGATCGGGAACGGGTACTTCGGCGCCTGCTTGTTCCACAGCCAGTCTTTGATGCGCTCGAGCCCGTCCCAGTCGAAGCTCGCAGGATCGATCACGACCCCCGCGCCGATCGCGGCGCTGAGATTGCGCTCCTCGAGCGAATCGTTGTTGCCGTCCCAGTGATGCCACGCGCCCTGCTGCTCGGCCTGGTTCCAGATCGACATGAAGCGCGCGGTGCCGATCGACTTGTCGTTCGACATGTCGAGGTTGAACACCAGCACCTTGTAGGGATTGAAGGTGTCGACCCGGCCGTAGCCCCATTCCGGCCGCCCGGCGATGATGGAGTCGAACTTCTTGCCCTTGTCCGTGAGCGCCTTCTGCAGCCGCGGCATCACCACGTAGCGATAGGTGATTCGCTCGAACAGGCTGAGCGGCTTGTACTTCTCGATCGCCGGGATGACCTTGTCGGCGGTGAAGTTCTCGCTGCGGCCGCAGGCGAACAGGAACCTGAAATAGGCCATCAGGTTGAGCTGGTGCGCCGGCGCCGTGGTGATGATCATCGGCTGCGACGACGGCGTCGCCCGCACGGACGCGGTGTGGCAGAGCCCGCAGTTCGGGCCGACGATCTCGACCGGGCCGATCTGCCGGCGCGAGAAGCCGATCGGCGTCGGCATGCCCGGCTCCTGGATCACGCCGAGGCTGGCGTAGCCGCCGGGCAACTGCGTGGGGCAGACGTCGGGCAGGACGCGGAACACCCAATACGGCACGCCCTCGACGTCGCTGCCGATCGAGCCGTAGCGGAAGTACATCTCGTCGGTCGGCTGATCGACCGGACGGTTGATCCGCATGATCTGCAGCACGAACGACAAGGCGATCACGGGCAGGATCAGGATCAGGCCGATCACGATCAGGCGCCGGCGCCAGTCCGCGCGATTGACCCGATCGACGGCTGTGAGATCGTTCGATGGCTCGGTCATCCTGGTCTCCCCCATCGGCTGACTCACGGGAACGGCGTCGGCCGGTAGACCGAGCAGATCTCGTCCACCATCGCCTGGTAGCTGTCGAAACGACTCTGCTCGTAGCAACCGAGCGGATGCTTGGGCGCACTCAGCAGGCACTTGTTGCAGTGCGTGCACGGGCGTTGCGGCAGGTCGTAGCCGTCGCGCCAGTATCTCAGCAGATCGTGGTTCGCCACGAGGGCGCGGGCGATCGAAACGGCGTCGAAGTCGCCGCGCTCGATGTGCCCGTTGATCACGCTGCCTGTCTGCCAGCCGCCGGTGCAGATCACCGGGATGTTGACCGACTGCTTGATGGCGCGCGCGCTGTCGGCCCCGACTCCCTCGACCGGCTTGCCCCACTTCTGGCGGAACCAGACCCAGTAGAAGATCGGCCGCAACAGCCGATACCGGAACAGGAAATAGTTGCGCAGCGTGTAGGTGCCGCTCGAGAGCATCGCATCGTAGTTGCGTGTGATCGTCTCGAAGGCGAAGCCGCCCGGCGGATTGAGCGGATGGGGAAACAGGCTGCCCAGCGAGACGTGCAGTGCGTCGACGCCGGCGGCCTCGAGCCACTTGCATACCTGGATGCTGTCGCTGAGCGTGTTGCCCGGCCCTTCCCAGGGAATGACGTTGTTGTAGTCGATCGCGCTGATCTTCATCTGCAGATGGAAGTCGCGACCGACCTCCTTGCGGATGGCATGGACGATCTCGAGCACGAAGCGCGCCCGGTTCTCGAGGCTGCCGCCGTACTCGTCCTTGCGGTCGTTGATGCCCGAGCTCAGGAACTGCGTGATGAGATAGCCGTTGGCGCCGTGCAGCTCGACGCCGTCGAGCCCGGCTTCGCGTGCCCGCCGCGCACCGGCGGCGAAGGCCAGCACGGTCTCCTTGATCTCCCCGCGCGTCATCGCCCGGCAGGGAAAGCCGTGCAACGATTCGCGCCGGCTGGTCGAGCTCAGCACGGTCCGGTTCTCGTTGGTGACGCCCGGCATGTCCTGCTGGCGGCCGGAGTGGCTGAGCTGGACGAGGTACTTGCAATCGTAGCGATGCACCGCCTCGCCGAGCTTCCGCCAGAACGGAATGAAGTCGTCGGTGTGGATCGTGGCGTAGTTGGGCAGGATGCGGCCCTGCATCATGACCGGGACGTAGGATGAGATGATGCCGCCGATGCCGCCGCGGGCGAACTTGGTTTCCCAGTTGATCCGGGTATCGGTGCCCGATCCGTCCTCGTTGTCCCAGCGCCCGGAGATGTTCGAGCGCAGGATGCGATTCTTGATCGTCAGGTTCTGGCTGAGCTTCAGCTCCCTGAAGATTGCGTCGGTAGCCACGGCATCCCCCTGGTGAAGTGTTGGGTGAGCGCTCCTACGATCCTGCTGGTGTCGGCCTGGTCCTGGCGAGCTTCGTTTGCACGAGCGCGAACAGATCGGCGAACGAGGTCGCGTCGCCAGCGAGCTCCGTCATCTCCGACAGGCCGAGCTGGCGGTAGCTCTCGAACTGCGTCTCGCCGAAGAACTGGTCGTATGTCGGCTGGTGCGGGAAGCTCTCGTTGGTGTTGCGATAGGCCCGCACGTCCATCGGCATGTCGGGCAGGTCGCAAGGCTTGATGTAGATCAGCTCGCCCCCGGGCCCCCCTTCCGGATAGACGATCTTCGCATAGGCGAACCAGTAGAACGGCGTGAGCGGTTTCAGCCGCGAGCCGATCTCGAGCGTCGGCTGGAACTCGATCTCGATATTGTGGTCGATTCGGATCTTGTGAACCGCATTGCCGAGATCGCTGAAGTCGGAATCGGGATCGGCGCCAGCGTCGACGACCACGATGTGGCGGCAGCGCCGGCGCACCATCTCGTAAAGTCCGAGGTTCTCGAAATGCCCGCCGTCGCTGAGGTAGACCGCTTTGCCCTGATCGCTCGACAGGCCGGCCAGCTCGCGAAACAAGGTCACCAGCGCGTTCGGCGGCTTCGCCCGGCTGAGGTGCAAGGTGTTGGCGATCGCCGGGTTGGGGAGCCAGGCGCCGAGCCGCACGTTGAACAGGGTCATCAGGAACGCCGTCGCCGGCGAGGTGTGATAGCCCATGTTGGGGCTGGCCGCGGCACCCGACAAGGCGATCGCCGTGCCGAGAGAGATGCCGCGCGGCACGTCCTTGGGTCCCGTCTCCCGCTCGCTGCCGGCATAGGCACGGGTCTGTACGTAGGCACCGCGAGCCTCGTAGCCGGCATCGGCATCTTCCCGCCGCAGCAGGTAGGCTGCTCCGCAGGCCTTGGGTGTGATCGTGAAGCTTTCGCCCTTGCGCTCGCTCCACGCGTTGCGCTCGCCTTCCGTCACGTTGAGGGTGATGTTGATCACCGGGAACAGCTTGCGGGGGCTCGCGATGTTGCCGAGGTCCACCATGCGCGGATTGTCCTGCGGGTCGAAGCCGGTGAACGGATCCGGTGTCCGCTCGGGCCGCGCCGATCCAAGGAATGCCCGCACCAGCCGATTGCGATAGACTGCGTGCAGCGAGAAGCGGTTGACGTTGATATGGCGGCCCAGCCACCCGGCGAGCCCGCCGGCGATGACGATGAGCACGGCCGCCCCTGCTACACTGCCGTTCGTGAGCTGCTGGCCTACGCGCGCCAGGACGGTGAACAGCGCCACAGCGAAGATCGCCGCGGTGAGATTGGCCAGCACACGGAACGACAAGGCGATGCGTGCCCCGGGAGCGCCGGGCGGCGGCCGCACCGCCGGCGAATACTTGCCGATCAGAGCCGAAACCGGCCCGGTCGCCAGCGCAATCACCGCTTGCCAGTTGTCGAAGACCTGATGCGGCAGCACCAGGCAGACCGTCGCGAAGATCGCCCAAAGCAGGGTCGGCAGGACCTTCTCGGCATTGAGACGGGCGAGCCATTCGCGGTCGAGCTCGCCGCGAAACGCCTCGGTCCGCAGAGCAATGTAGACCAGCGACTGGGCAAGATGTGCCACCGTGACGACGAGCGGCCCGAGGATCGCGATCACGATGGCTCCCTCGGCAATGCCGGCGGCGAGCGACATCCACAGCACCGCCGTCGCCACCAGCGCCGCCAAAGTCCACCAGCCCAAGTTGCGCCAGAACACCCTGCGGTCGTCGCCCTTCATCGCGATGGCCGCCGCGATGTAGGCGGCCTCCATCATGACAAAACTCAACCAGGGAATGACGTCACCGACGATCGCCCCCAGCGGCATCGCCGGTCGCAGCCAGGGCGCGGCGGCGAGCGGCGCCAGGAACGACCAGATCAGCAACGGCACCACCACGAACAGGGGCACAAAATTGTCACGGCTGCCGCTGGCGCGTTCGGTATAGCTATGGCTCGGCATGTGCCGGGCGCCGTTGAACACTCCGACGCCGAGGCAGAGCAATGCAACTATAAGGAGTGGACCGGACACCACGACGCCGATCTCGTCGATCAACCCGGCGTACAAAATCGGCACCAGGGCAGCGGCGAACAGGGCTGTCCCGAAGACCGACCAATTCAATAATAGGTTGCGCGCCCACAGCGTGACGCCCGCCCATGTGTCACGCGATGCGAGTCCCGGTTTGGGTGTCAGATAGTTGGTGTAGTTGCGGAGATTTCTGAGCTCCGGCGGCGCCACCGGGCTCGCGAGGTCCGCCTGTACGGCCTTCGCGTCGCCGTTGCGCTCGTGCAGGAGCATCGACAGCCAGCCGCCGATATAGCCGCCGCCCGACACGGTCGAAAGATAGTCGAAGCGGGCGAGCAGGCCTTTGCGGGCCAGTCCCTGAAGCACCCCCAATGAAAAGGCAGCGCTACGGATCCCTCCGCCGGACAGGCAGAGTGCCGTCTGATTTTCCGCACTCGCCGCCTGGTAGTAGGCATCCAACGCCGATTGCGGACCATGGGCGCCGCTGTCGATGCGTGGCTTGCCGTGGATCGCGGAATACTCGTCCCACAATGCCCCGGCAAGCGTCGATACCGGACGAGGTACCGGCGGGTGCTTGTGCAATCTCCCCGCTGCCATCCTGAAGAGTATGAGGCCGACCGAATTGCGAAGCAACCTATACGCGCACCGCCTCCACGCCATTCGTTTTGACAATCGCAAGGCAGCACCACTACCTTGACGAGAGCTTTGTTCGGGGCACGATCATGCGACGGAACATATCGGTGCTTGTGATCCTGCTGGTGCTCGGGGTCGTGACTTTTGTCACGCTCGGGGCAAGCGGGCCGAAGTCGGGCGAGATCAAGGACGAGGCGATGCTCGCCAAGCGGGACGCCAGTTCGTTCCCGGCGGCGGACGAAGATTACTTCGCCGCCATGGACAACGGCGCCAAGCTCGATGCCGACGAGGTCAAGGGCCGCGACATGTGGCTCGTCTGGAGCGGCGGCAACGATCGCTTCTGGGACGAACTCGTCAAGGACTCGTTCGGCACGTTCGATCTCTTGAAGACGATCTCGTCGGCGCCCGGCCTGCCCTACAGCCGCGATACGCGCTGGAAGTATTTCGGCGTCGTCAACGAACCGTGCTTCGACAAGCCGACCGAGCCCGATCCCAAGCGGTTCGGCCTGTGGCTCGACAAGCGGCGGGCCGACTGCGCCCCCGATCCCTTCGCCGATGCCAAAAAGTATCCCGGTGTGGCGCTGGGAGCGCGCGGCACCAATGGGGTCCCGGTCGGCTCCTACTACGGCGAGCCGACTGGCATCGTCGGATTGCGGCTGTTCACCAATCCCGCGTTCGACGCTGAGGCACGCCGCAAGTGGGATCCGAATCGCTACTACAACGATCCGGAGTATTACCAGAACAAGGACCTGGTCCGGCCCTATCGCGTCGGAATGTCGTGCGCCTTCTGCCATGTCGGCCCCAGCCCGATCAAACCGCCGGCCGACCCGGAGAACCCGAAGTGGGACAACCTCAACGGCACGGTCGGTGCGCAGTACTTCTGGTTCGACCGCGTGTTCGTGTGGAACGCCGACCAGTCGAACTTCATCTTCCAGCTGCTGCACGCCTACAAGCCGGGCACGCTCGATACCTCGCTGGTCTCGTCCGACAGCGTGGTCAACCCGCGGACCATGAACGCGATCTACGCGGTCGGCCCGCGGCTGATGCAGGCGCGTCCGATCGGCCGCGAGCTGCTGAAGGGTGGCCAGCTCGACAACAAGCAGTTCAACGACTTCATGCCCTCGGGGCCGCTGGCCCAGCTCTACGAAAAGCCCGACGTGTTCACGCCGCGCGTGCTCAAGGATGCTTCCGACTCGGTCGGTGGATTGGGCGCCCTCAACCGTGTCTACCTCAATATCGGTCTGTTCGGCGAGGAATGGCTGACGCACTTCCGGCCCTTCGTCAGCGTCAAGCCGATGAGCCCGATCAAGATCGCCGATGCCAAACGCAACTCCGTCTACTGGCAGGTCACCGAACGGCAGACGATCTACATGGCCAAGTACCTGCTGGCTGCCGGCCAGCCCGACAGGCTCGAGGCCCTGCCGCCGGCCGTGCGCGACAAGTACCTCTCCGCCGATGCCGCCACGCTCGATCGCGGCAAGGACGTGTTCGCCGAGAATTGTGCGCGGTGCCATTCCGGCCTCAACCATATGCCGCGGCCGATCGTCGGCATGGAAGGGCCCGGTACGGAACGCTGCAACGGTCCGAACTATCTCGACTGCTGGAACAAGTACTGGAGCTGGACCAAGACCGAGGACTTCAAGACGCGCATGAAGGCGATCGTGCGCGCGCCCGATTTCCTCAAGGACAACTATCTCTCGACGGAGTTCCGCGTGCCGTTGACGCTGCTGCAGACCAATGCCTGCAGCCCCCTCGCCCGCAACGCGCTGCGCGACAACATCTGGGACAACTTCTCGTCGGAGAGCTACAAGGACCTGCCGTCGGTCGGCGAGATCTCGGTGACCGATCCGATCGACGGTTCGGAACACAAGTACACGATGCCGGCCGGCGGGCGCGGCTATACCCGCCCGCCATCCCTGATCAGCCTGTGGTCGACAGCGCCCTACCTGCTCAACAACTCCGTCGGCGACTTCTCCCCCGATCCGTCGATCGAGACACGCATGAGGCTTTTCCAGACCGGCATCGAGCAGATGCTGTGGCCGGACAAGCGCAAGCGTGACGAGGTGATGGGCGACCTCGGCGTCGGCGAGATCGCTCGCACGACCGAGGCGAGCTGGCTCAAGGTGCCGCACGGTTTCCTGCCCGATACGCTGGTCGCACTGAAGGGGGTGCTGAACTGGCTCTTGCCGGGCGGCTTCAGCGACAAGGGCGACCTGGTCCTCGGACCCATTCCGAAGGGAATGCCGGTGGGCTTCATCGGCAACTTCGATCCGCTGCCCCAGGAGTCGGGCGTGCTCGCCGACATCCGCCGGACCTGGCGGGTCGTGAGCATGGCCCTGCGCCTGCGGCACGACCTCGCCGCAATGCACAAGACCCCCGACGCCAGCTACACGATCCTCACGCCGCTTGGGCGCGAGCTCTACGACCTCAGCATCTGCCCCGACTACGTCGTCAACCGGGGCCACTATTTCGGCACAGACCGCTTTGGCCAGGAGGCCGGCCTGACCGATTCGGACAAGCACGCCCTGATCGAGTTCCTGAAGACATTCTAGGCGGTCTCACATGGCCAGCTCCCCTCCCGGCGATGACGTCTGCGACTACCTCGTCGTCGGCTCGGGTCCCGGCGGCGGCACCGTCGCCGCCCGGCTGGCGGAGGCCGGCTGGCATGTCGTCCTGCTCGAGGCCGGCGGCGACCCTCGCGAGCTCGCCGGCCGCGACGCGCCGGTGCCCGGCGGCAACCGGCTGCCGGACGATTACGATGTGCCGGGCTTCCACCCCTTCGCCAGCGAGAACGACGCGCTGTCGTGGCACTTCTTCGTCCACCACTATCCGCAACTCGCCCAGCGCGAGCGCGATCCCGCCTACCGCGCCGAATGGGACGGGCGGAAGGTGGACGGCGTTCTCTATCCCCGCTCCTCCTGCCTCGGCGGCTGCTCGGCGCACAACGCGCTGATCTTCATCGCTCCGCCCGACGCCGATTGGGACGATCTCGCGCGCTCGACCGGCGACAAGTCGTGGTGCGCCGCACGCATGGCGCGCTACCTCGCCCAGGTGGAGCGCTGCCGCCATCGCTGGCTATGGGCGTTGCTGGCGATGATCGGCATCGCCAGGACCGGCCACGGCTGGCGGGGCTGGCTGCAGACGGAGAAGGCGCTGCCACGCGAGTCCCTGGACGACGGCGAGCTGGTCTCCGCCATGGCCAATTCCGCCCTGGCGGCGCTCGGCGCCAAGCGCGGCTGGTGGCAACGCCTCAAGGTGCTGCTGCGCTCCTTCGGCGACCCGAACGACCGGTCGGTGCTGGCCTCCGCCGCCGAAGGACTCTTCTATACGCCGCTCTCCACGCGCCGCCATGTGCGCAACGGTACGCGCGAACGCCTGTGCGAGGTCGCCGATCGACATCCCCACCACCTGGACATCAGGCTGAATTGCCTGGCGACGCGTGTCCTGCTCGATGAGAACAATCGCGCGACCGGCGTCGAGTATCGTGAAGGCGTCAATCAATATCGCGCGCACCGGCATCCCGAGACGCAGCACGAAGTGCGCCAGGTGCGGGCGCGTCGCGAGGTCATCCTGTCCGGCGGCACCTTCAACACGCCTCAACTGCTGATGCTGTCGGGCATCGGGCCGGCGGAGGAGCTCAGGCACCTCGACATCGGGCCGCGCGTCGACCTGCCGGGTGTCGGCCGCAATCTCCAGGACCGCTACGAGATCGGTGTCGTCAACCGCATCGATGCACCGACCTGGCCGTCGCTGCGCGACGCCACCTTCGAACGCGGCGACAAGCCGTGGCGCCAGTGGAAGCGCTGGGGTGGAGGCATGTACAGCTCCAACGGGGCGGCGCTTTGCGTCGCGGCGAAGTCCGCCCAGGTCCACGACGGCCTGCCCGACCTCTTCGTGATGTCGCTGCTGGCGCCGTTCACCGGTTACTACCCCGGCTATTCCCGCGCGATCGCCGAGCATCGCAACCGCCTGACATGGGCCATCCTGAAGGCGCACACGCGCAACCGCGCGGGCCGGGTCAGCCTGCGTTCGAAGGACCCGACCGAGCCGCCGCTGATCGACTTCCGTTACTTCGACCCGGCCGACGATCCGGCAGAACGGGATCTCAAGGCGGTCGTCGAGGGCATCCATCGTGCGCGCCGGCTGGCCCAGCCGCTTTTCAAATGCGGCATTCTCGCCGCCGAGGAAGTCCCCGGCCCGGCCTGCCAGACGGACGCCGAGTTGGAGCAGTTCGTGCGCGACCACGCCTGGGGGCATCATGCTTGCGGCACCTGTGCCATCGGCGCGCGCGACGACGGCTTCGTGCTGGCGAGCGATTTCAGGGTGCACGGCACGGCAGGCCTGCGCGTGGTCGATGCCTCGATCTTCCCGCGCATCCCCGGCTACTTCATCGCCAGCGCCGTCTATATGGCGGCGGAGAAAGCGGCGGACGTAATCATCGCCGATGCGATGGACTGATCACCACCGCCATTCGAACGGCCAGACGCGGACCACGGCGATGTTGAGGCGGCCGACATGGGCGCCGCCGATCTGCAGGGTGAGCGGCTCGCCCTGGACGTCGACATCGACACTGTGGCGCACGCCCCGGCACTCCCTGGACCGCTTCGAGGCGAAGGTGACGAGCCGCTTGTTGTCCTGGATCGCCTCGACCCAGGCGTCGTCCGACAGGGCGATCTGGTAGCGCCCCGCCGGCACGTTCTCCAGGGTGATCGTCGCGCCCCACGAGCCGTCACTGCCGCGCTCGGGCGTCATCATGTAGATCACGTCGGCGACCGGCTTCAGCTGCAGCGCAAACACGCCCTCCTTGGGCAGCGACTGCGCGCTCTGCACCGTCGGCAGCGGCTCGTCGAACAGGTCGATCGTGCGGCCGACCGACCAGGAGAAATTGCGGCAGTTCTCGTCCTGCGCCGCAGCTCCGGCCGCGCCCGTCAGAAGGAAGAGGACGAACAGGATCCTGGCGATCAGCGCTGTCCGCATGCCTCCATCATGATCAGGCCCAGCTTGGCAGGCCAGTCTTTATCGAGAAATTGTGAACGGCGGAAATCCACCGCACCGTCCCGGTCTTCGAGCGCATGACGATCGAATGGGTCTCGGCGCCCTGGCCGAAGCGGCGGACGCCCTTCAGCATCGAGCCCGAGGTCACGCCGGTAGCCGCGAACATCACGTCGCCCTTCGCCATGTCGAGCATCGAGTATTTGCGGTTGAGGTCGCTGATGCCCCACTTCTTGGCCCGCGCCTTCTCGTCGTCGTTGCGGAACAGCAGCCGGCCCTGCATCTGGCCGCCGATCGCACGCAGCGCCGCCGCCGCCAGCACGCCCTCCGGCGCGCCGCCCGAGCCCATGTAGATGTCGATGCCCGAATCGCCGGTCGAGGTGGCGATCACTCCCGACACGTCGCCGTCGCCGATCAGCATGATGCGGGCGCCCGCCTCGCGCACCCTGGCGATCAGCTCGGAGTGGCGCGGCCGGTCGAGGATGCAAACCACGAGATCCGACACCTGCACCTTCTTGGCCTTGGCGAGGTCGGCGAGGTTCTCCTTGGGCGCCTTGTCGAGGTCGACCACGCCGTCGGGAAGACCGCCGCCGACCGCGATCTTGTCCATGTAGACGTCGGGCGCATTCAGGAAGTTGCCGTCCTCCGCCATCGCCAGCACGGCGAGGCCATTGGGCAGGCCCTTGGCGGTGATGGTCGTACCTTCGAGCGGATCGAGCGCGATGTCGATCTTCGGGCCGCCCGAGCCGACCTTCTCGCCGATATAGAGCATCGGCGCCTCGTCGCGCTCGCCCTCGCCGATGACAACAGTTCCGTCGATCGATAGTGTGTTGAGCGCCGAGCGCATCGCATCGACGGCGGCCTGGTCGGCCGCCTTCTCGTCGCCGCGGCCCATCAGCTTGGATGCCGCGAGTGCCGCGGCCTCGGTCACGCGCACGGCCTCGAGGGCCAGGTTGCGGTCCATCTTGCCAACATCGGCCATAGCTTCCTCCCATCGGCGCCTTCCCGGCGCCCTCTCCTAGAACGACTCGATGCGGATCAGGCAGGGCTCCTCGGCCACCGCCTTGAGCTTCGCAATGCGCGACAGCGCGCGCTGCATGCGCGCCTCCTCCGTCTCGTGCGTGGTCAGCACCACCGGCACCTCGCCCGTCTCCGACCGTCCCCGTTGTATCATCGACTCGAGCGAAATGCGCTCCTGGGCCAGCGCCCTGGAGACCGCGGCAATGACGCCGGGACGATCCTGTACCATCAGGCGGATGTAATAGGCGCCGACATGGCGGGCCATCGGCGCCGCCTTCTTGTCGGCGAGCCTGTCGGCCGGCACGACGAAGGCCGGCATGTGCCGCCCGCGCGCCACGTCGATGATGTCGGCCACCACCGCCGAGGCAGTCGGCCCCTGCCCCGCGCCGCGGCCCTGGAACATGGTCTTGCCGACGAAGTCGCCCTCGATCGCCACGGCGTTGAACACGCCCTCGATATGGGCAATCGGCGCGGTGAGCGGCACCAGGCAGGGATGGACGCGCTG
Organism: Pseudomonadota bacterium; assembly: GCA_018240745.1. Lineage (GTDB taxonomy): Bacteria > Pseudomonadota > Alphaproteobacteria > Reyranellales > Reyranellaceae > Reyranella. Next base: position 76,854 of record JAFEFF010000193.1, on the reverse strand, counting down.
TTCGATCCCGTACGGCGTCTCGCGCGCAAGGCCCAGCAGCTTGATGCGATGGTCGAGCTCCTCGGCGAAGCCGATGTCCATCGAGGTGACGCGCCGGATGCCCTCGACGTGCACGCCGGCGAAATTGACCTTGGCACCGAACGCCGCCCCGGTCAGCACCGCGAGCTTGTGCGCGGCGTCGATGCCGTCGACGTCGAACGACGGATCGGCCTCGGCGTAGCCGGCCGCCTGCGCCTCGGCGAGCACGACCTCGAAGTCGCGGCCGGTCTCGCGCATGGTCGTCAGGATGTAGTTGCAGGTGCCGTTGAGGATGCCGTAGAGGCGCGTCACCCGGTTGCCGACCAGTCCCTCGCGCAGCGCCTTGATGATCGGGATGCCGCCCGCCACCGCCGCCTCGAAGGCGAGGATCCCGCCGCGCTTCTCGGCGAGCGCCGCGAGCTCGGCGCCGTGCATGGCGAGCAGCGCCTTGTTGGCGGTGACGACATGCTTGCCCGAGCGCAGCGCGCGCTCGACCAGCCGCCTGGCGACGCCGCCCGATCCGCCGATCAACTCGACGACGACGTCGATGTCCGGAGCGGTAGCAAGCGCCAACGGGTCCTTCTCCCAGCGCACCCCGGCGAGATCGATGTCCCGCTTCCTGGTCCTCGAGCGCGCGCTCACCGCCACCAGCTTGAGCCGCCGGCCGCCGCGCAACGACAGCAGGCGATTGTGCTCGGCGAGCAGCTTGACGACGCCCGCGCCTACGGTGCCGAGGCCGGCGATGCCGATCTTCAGTGGTCCAGTCATGGTCGTCTGGTTCAGGCGCGCGCCTTGAGCGGCGTGATATTGTCGCCGACGCCGCGCAGGTAGAGATCGATCGACCGCGAGGGATCGGCCATCACCTGGCGGATGTTGCGAATCGCCTGCCGGATGCGATGCTTGTTCTCGACCATGGCGATGCGGACATGGGCGTCGCCATGCTCGCCGAAGCCGATGCCCGGGGATACCGCGACGTTGGCCTGCGTCAGCAGCAGCTTGGAGAAGGCGAGCGAGCCTAGCTCCTCGAACGCCTTGGGGATCGGCGCCCAAGCAAACATCGAGGCGGACGGCGCCGGAAGCTGCCAGCCCGCCGCGGTCAGGCCCTCGATCAGTACGTCGCGCCGCTCCTTGTAGGTGTTGCGCGCCTCGACGATGCAGTCCTGCGGCCCGTTCAGCGCCGCGGTCGCCGCGACCTGGATCGGCGTGAAGGCGCCGTAGTCGAGGTACGACTTGATGCGGGTGAGCGCGGTGATCAATGTCCTGTTGCCGGCCGCGAAGCCGATGCGCCAGCCCGCCATCGAATAGGTCTTGCTCATCGAGGTGAACTCGACGGCGATGTCGCGCGCCCCCGGCACCTGCAGGACCGATGGCGGCGGATTGCCGTCGAAGTAGATCTCGGCGTAGGCGAGATCGCTCAGGATCCAGATGCCCTGGCGTTTGCAGAAGTCGACGACCGCTGCATAGAAATCGAGGTCGACCACCTGCGCCGTCGGGTTAGACGGATAGTTCAGCACCAGCGCGATCGGCTTCGGCACGGTATGGCGGACCGCCCGCTCCAGCGCGGCCAGGAAATCGGCGGTCGAATGTGCGCCCGGCACCGGGATGTGGCGCACCGAGCCGCCGGCGATGATGAAGCCGTAGGGATGGATCGGGTAGCTGGGATTGGGCACCAGCACGATGTCGCCCGGCGAGGTGATCGCCTGCGCGAGGTTCGCGAGCCCCTCCTTGGAGCCGAGCGTGACGATGACCTCGCTCTCGGGGTCGAGCTCGACGTTGAAGCGGCGCGCATAGTACGCGGCCTGAGCCCTGCGCAGGCCCGGAATGCCGCGCGAGGCCGAGTAACCGTGCGCGCGCGGATTGGCAGCGGCCTCGGCAAGCTTGGCGACGATGTGCGGCGCGGTCGGCAGGTCGGGATTGCCCATGCCGAGATCGATCACGTCCTGGCCGGCGCCCCGCGCCCGGGCCTTCATCGCGTTCACTTCCGCGAAGACGTACGGCGGCAGGCGCTTCAGCCGGTGGAATTCCGAATCGTCCATGGTCGGGGTCTTATTGCTTGGTGTCGGAGGAAGGCGCGGCCGGGGCGGCCGGCGGAGTCGACGCCGGCGGCGGTGACAATGGCGCGGCCGTCACGGGAGCGGGCGGCGGCGGTACGGGCGGTGGCGGGACCGCGTCGGTCGACGGCGCCGCAGGAGTCATCGTGTCGCCCGGCTTCGTCGGCTTGCCGGCCGACTTGTCCGCCGATTTGTCCGCCTGGGCCTTCTTGAGATCGGCCTCGCGCTGCTGGCGCGCGCGCTCCTCGCGCTCGCGGGCCTCGCGCTCGATCGAGTCCTTCTCCGCGGCTTCCTTCTGCGCCTTCTGCCCGCCCTTGCCCTGCACGACCGAGCCGATCCTGGGGGCATCGCGGGTCTCGTCGACCGGGGCGAACGACGCGTCGTAGCCACCGGCGGCGCGGGCGGCCGGCAGGCTGTTCGTGGCGCCGATCTGGCGCTCGGCACCGGGACGCGCGTTCTCGCTCGAGGTCGGCGTGCTGCTGCCGATCCCCAACCAGTCGCACCCGCTGAGCAGAATGAGGGCGGCCACACCCACCGCCAGAGACGTACGCATTGTCACCTTCGTTGTTTGAACCCTGTGGTATTGCAGCTTACATAGAGGGGGTACAAGGTATTGTTTCGCGTGGTCAAAAGTACCGCAAGAAATGGCGCAAAGCCACTGATTTGACAGGGGAAACACATGACAGACAGGCCTTCCCCCGAGGTCCCTCCGGTCCTCTCCGCCGCCGAGGCCGAGAAGATGCAGGCGGCTTTCACGGACATCGCCGAGCGCAGCCAGAAGCTGCTGGCCGAGTTCGCCGAGCGCTACAAGGCCGAGGGGCCTCAGCCTGTCGACCCGCTCAAGCTCACCCAGACCTTCACCGACTTCACCGCCAGGATGCTGGCCGATCCCAATCGGCTGCTGCAGGCGCAGATGGAGCTGTGGGGCCAGTACATGAAGCTGTGGCAGGTCACGGCGCAGCGCATGATGGGCCAGAAGGTCGACCCGGTCGCCGAGCCGGCCAAGGGCGACAAGCGCTTTGCCGATCCGGCGTGGCGCGACGAGGTCGTGTTCGACTACCTCAAGCAATCCTACCTGCTGACCGCGCGCTGGCTGCAAGGCACCATCAAGGAAGTCGAGGGCGTCGACGACAAGACGGCGCAGAAGGTGGAGTTCTACACACGCCAGTTCATCGACGCGATGTCGCCCAGCAACTTCGCCATGACCAATCCGCAGGTCGTGAAGGCGACGATCGAGAGCCGGGGCGAGAACCTGGTCAAGGGCCTGCAGAACCTGCTGACCGACCTCGAACGCGGCAAGGGCAACCTCGCGATCCGGCAGACCGACATGAACGCCTTCAAGGTCGGCAGCAACGTCGCCACCTCGCCCGGCAAGGTCGTCTACCAGAACGAGCTGATGCAGCTCATCCAGTACGCGCCGGCGACCGAGCAGGTCTGGCAGATGCCGCTGCTGATCGTGCCGCCCTGGATCAACAAGTTCTACATCCTCGACCTCAAGCCGCAGAACTCGTTCATCAGGTGGGCGGTCGAACACGGCTACACGGTGTTCGTGATCTCCTGGGTCAACCCTGGCGAGGACCTGATCCACCTGTCCTTCGAGGATTACATGAAGCGCGGTCCCCTCGCCGCGCTCGACGCGATCGAGAAGGCGACCGGAGAGAAGAAGGTCTCGGCGATCGGCTACTGCATCGGCGGCACGCTGATGGCGACCACCCTCGCCTACATGGCCGCGCGGGGCGACGACCGCATCGCCGCCTGCACCTTCTTCACCGCCCAGGTCGACTTCACCGAGCCGGGCGAGCTCGGCGTGTTCATCGACGAGGACCAGCTCGCCGGCGTCGAGCAGGTGATGAGCAAGAAGGGCTATCTCGAAGGCACCGAGATGGCGACCACCTTCAACATGCTGCGCGCCAACGACCTGATCTGGTCGTTCGTGGTGAACAACTACCTGATGGGCAAGGACCCCTTCCCGTTCGACCTGCTGTTCTGGAACGCCGATGCGACGCGCATGCCGGCGGCGATGCACAGCTACTACCTGCGCAACATGTACCAGAAGAACCTGCTGGCGAAGCCGGGCGGGCTGGTGATCGACAACGTGCCGATCGACGTGCGCAAGATCGCGATCCCGGTCTACCTGCAGGCCGGCAAGGACGACCATATCGCGCCCGCGAAGTCGGTCTACAAGGCGACGCAGCTCTTCTCGGGCCCGGTGCGCTTCATGCTGGCGGGTTCGGGCCATATCGCCGGCGTGGTCAATCCGCCGGCGGCGAAGAAGTACCAGCACTGGCTGAACGAGACGGCGAAGAATCCGCCGACCCTCGACGAATGGCGCGCCGGCGCGACCGAGTTCCCCGGCTCGTGGTGGAACGACTGGGACAAGTGGCTGTCGGCCAAGTCCGGCGCCAAGGTTCCGGCGCGCGTGCCAGGCAGCGGCGGCCTGCCCGCGATCGAGGACGCACCGGGCTCCTACGTGAAGGTCCGCCTGATCGACTAGCGCGAAGTTGCTTTTCGTCGAATCGTCCTTGGCGGGAGTCCACAGGAGTCCACTCGGGTGTGGACCGGTTGGATGCCGATGGCACAAGGGTTTTGGGCCAGGAGTCCACGAGTCCACCGACACCACACCTCCGAAAAAACACCTTGTTCAGGGGTTGGGGTCTTGAAGGGCCGCCGCGCCGAAGGGCTCGGGAAAGCGGCATTCCTCCGATGTCACGTAGGTCGATAAACGGTCGAAAACGGTGTCGAAACGGACCAAAACGGCGCCCTTGACGGCGGCCATCGGCATAGCGAATCGAGGAAGGGATCGTCGGACATCGAGTGAACTCCCGGTAAGGAAAACCAAAGACCGGGAGTCTACGCTCAGGTGCCGCGCGCACCTATTATGGGCATTGGCCGCACGAATTTCACGGCAAGAGCCCGCGAATATGTCGGGCCATTGCCCAAGACGCGCTGTCGTCAGAAGGCGTTATCCACAGCTTTTGGCTGCCTGGAGCAGCCGACCGAGTTCAGCGGCCGCGCTCGCTCAGGGCGCGATGGCGTCCCATTTGCAGCCGAGTTTGGGCTCGACGACATGCAAGCTGCGCGGCGTCGACGCGGCGTCGGCCGTGACCTGCAGGGTGACACCGGACAGGCTGAAGTTCGTCTTGTAGATCTTCGGTGAGGTCTGCTTCATCTGGTCGTTGATGCCGCCGGCCGACTTGATGGTCGCCTTCTCGCCGGCCAGCGTCACGTTGTGCACGCGCGACAGCGCGGCATCGAGATTGGTGCAGGTCATCGGGTTGGTCTTGGCCGGAGCCAGGCGAAATTGAACGGTATCCGTTTGCGCCGCGGCGGGTAGGGCAAGAAAGGCCGCGAGAGCTGCGGTGAGAAGACTGCCCCGCATTGTCGTGGTCATTGAAGGCTCCTGGTTTTCAGCGCTCATCGGCGAGCGCCGGACGAGGATTGGGCGGCGGGCGATGCAAGACAATGCAAATGACGATGCAGCTTCGGCATCGATCTTGCGCTTTGTGGCATGCGGCCGGACATCGCGGATCAGGGCTTCGACACCAGCCTCACTCGAGCCCACGACTGTTCAAGTAGGCCCGCTCGGCGATGTCGCTCCAGCCGATGATCGCCGTTCGGAAGACTTCGTAGCTGGCGTAGATCTTTCTGGAGAGTTCATCGCCGGCACCCGTCTGAGCCACGACATCCCTGCTGTTGGCCAAAAACGCCCGGATCATGGAGTCATCGAACTTCGCGATCTTGACTGCGCCTTCTTCGCGCAGCTTGAGCAGGGACCACGCGTTGTTGGCGCTGAACTCGGCGACACCGCGCGCATACTCGGCCGCCGCCGCGTCTTCGATGAGACGCCGGTCGCTCGGGACAAAGCTCTCCCAGACCGCTCGGTTGATTCCGACGGTGATACCCGTGCCGGGCTCGTGAAAGCCGGGATAGTAGTAATGACTCGCGACCCGGTGCAGCCCGAGGTCCATGTCCATCCACGGACCGACCCATTCGCTGGCGTCAATGGCACCGGATTTGAGTGCCTGAACGATGTCGCCCCCTGGCAGAGTTACGACTGTTGCGCCCAGCCGGCGCAGCACCTCGCCGCCCTGCCCGGGCATCCGATAGCGCAGACCCTTGAAGTCGCCGAGCGATGTCAGGGCACCATTGAACCAGCCCCCCATCTGGACGCCCGAGTTCAAACAAAGCAGAGGCTTGATGTTGAATTGCCCACTCAAGATATCCCACAGTTCCTGACCGCCGCCGTAGTGAACCCACGCAAACAACTCGTCCGCACTGAGACCGAAAGGGACCGTCGCGAAGAAGCTGAACGCCGGCGACCTGTTTTCCCAGTAATACTCAGCCGAGTGATACATGTCGGCGACGCCGGCGCTTACGGCATCGAACGTTTCGAGGGCCTTCACGAACGTGTTGGCGGGGAAGACCTCGATGGCGATCCGCCCATCCGAGGCGGCGCGGATTGCCTGCGCCATGCGCTCCGCGCTCGACTGGAACCCCTTCGATCCCTTGGCCCAGTCCGTCACCATCTTGAGCTTCAGCAAGCCCTGCGCGATCGCTGGAGCGGGAAAGTTCGCAGCCGCGCCGGATGCCAGCACGCCACCGCCGGTGAGCACATTGCGTCGCCTCATGGCTCGCCTCCGGCTAGCTGGGCGTCGTATCGAAGGACAGGCACCGACATCGGCGTTCGCGGCCAACGCTGGACCCACCCGTTGGCAGGGTGATCTCGTTGCGCACCGAGTGCAAGTCGCTCCATGCCCTGATCGCGAGGGTCAACCAGTTAACTATCTGTGACGCACGGCGGCAAAGCCTGAACTCGCTCCCGGGCCGCATGCTGCCGGACATCGCGGATCAGGGGACCGCTTGCGGCAGGCGCTTGCGGATCAGGCTCATGAACGCCCGCGCCGAGGAAAGCGGCGAGCGGCTGCCCTTGAGACGTTTCGGAGAACCGGCGCTCCGGCTTGGGGCGGGCATTGTTGTGCCCTATCATCCCGGACGTTCGACGCGCCGCCTTTGGCGCCGCCGGGAGGCGCATGGCGCTGCTCGTCATCAATCTGGACAGGATCATCGGCAGTGCCGACGCGTGGCGCGACACGTTCGCGGCGCAGCTCCCCGATCTGCCGATCCGCTTCTGGCCCGACGTGGGCGAACTGAAGGACATCGAATACCTCGCTTTCATGCATCCGGACTTCGATCGGCTTCCCGCCTTTCCCAATTTGAAAGCCATGTTCAGCCGTGCCGCCGGCGTAGAGGACATCGTGCGGCATCCGAAGCTGCCAAAGGTCCCGCTCGGCAAGGTGGAACCGCCGGGCGGCGATCCGATGATGACGGAATACGTCGTGATGCATGTCCTGCGCCTGCATCGCGACATGCCTGGCTATCAGGCCGCCCAGGCGAAGCGCGAATGGCGCAGAGTACCGATCGTCCGGCCCGAGCAAAGGCGCATCGGCTTCCTGGGTTTCGGGATGATGGCCAAAGCACCGGCGCTGGTCCTGCAGTCGCTGGGCTTCAAGGTCTCGGCGTGGGTCCGCTCGCCGCGACCGGCCGCAGAGGTCCCCCTCTTCCATGGCCGCGATCGGCTCGCGTCCTTTCTCGGCCAGACGGATGTCGCCGTCTGCCTGTTGCCGCTGACGGCGGAAACGGAGGGCATCTTCTGTGCCCGCACCTTCGCCATGATGCCGAGGGGCGCCATGCTGGTGAACGTCGGGCGTGGCAGGCATGTGGTGAACGACGATCTGATCGCCGCGCTCGATTCGGGACAGTTGTCGTATGCCGCATTGGACGCGCTCTGGCCCGAGCCGTTGCCGCCGGAAAGCCCGCTTTGGCTTCACCCCAGGGTTACGGTGATGCCGCACGTGGCGCGGCGGCCGACGGTCGGCCAGCTCGTAACCGAAGTCGCCGCGAACATCCGCAGCCTCGAGGCCAATGGAAAGCTCCTGCAACAGGTCGACGTCACGCGGGGATACTGATCGTCCCTTCACTCGGCCAGGGCTTCGCACAACGCGCCGAGCGCATTGAGAGCGGGCGCGAAACCCGAATAGGGCGCGGTCTGGATCACGGCTTCGATCACCTCGGTGCGGCTGAGGCCCATGTTGAGCGCCGACTCGCCGAACTTCCTGACCTGGTCGAGCTTCAGTGCCGTGAACGCGGCGACCGCCACCAGAGCGCGTTGACGGAGATCGAGGCCGGGCCGGAACCAGATCTCGCCGTAGCCGTACTGGATCGCGAGCGGATAGAGCGCGCCGGTCACCGCGTTGCCGGGTGCGGCATAGCCCTGCCGCGCACGATCGCCGTGCAGCTGCTCCATCAGCTTGCGGCCGCGCTCGCTCAAGGCGTCGAGCGTGTCGGTGCGCTCCGGTTCCTCCGGCATGGCGACCTGGCGCGCAGCGAACTCGGCCGCGGCCACGTCGACCGCCTCTTCCGACGCGGCGAAGCCGGCGTAGATGCCGATCTGGATCAGCACCTCGACAATGGCGCGCGGCGTCAAGCCGAGCTCGAGCGCCGCGCCGACATGGCGGCGCAGCTTCGGCAGGCGCTGCACGGCGGCGAGCGCTGCCAGCGCGCAGATCATGCGGTCTTGCAGCGCGAGCCCCGGCCGACTCCAGATTGCGCCGTAGCTTGCTTCGGTGTTGATCGTCCGCAGGGCGGCCGGCGCGCCGTCATCGTCGCCGAACAGGCGCCGCCGCATGGCCTCGCCCTGTTGTCTGAGGGAAGCACGCGTGGTCATAGAACGTCTCCTTGCCGACTCTCGCGGCAACCTCATTGGAGCACAGGTTCCATCCTATTCTCGATCCGCCCACCTGTATTTCGCCGCGCAGACGCCGAGCCTACGGCCGCTGCACGACAACCCGTGCTTTCGCGATATCCTGCGGGCGATGAATCTCGACGGATGAACGACATGACCCGACCCCTCCCTGGCCCTTTGCCGTCCTGGCGCTCGCTGATGTTCGTGCCGGTGACCTCCGAACGCTTCCTGGCGAAGGCGCATGAGCGCGGCGCCGATGCAATCATCCTCGATCTCGAGGACTCCATCCTGCCGGTGCACAAGGCCGAGGCGCGGGCTGCCATTGCCGCCGCAGTGCCGCGCGTCTCCCAGCGGGGCGCCGATGTGGTCGTGCGGATCAACCGGCCGCTCGAGCTTGCGGTGCCCGACATCGCCGCCGCCGTGATGCCGGGCGTCGCGGCGCTGATGCTGCCCAAGGTCATGGGACCCGAGCATGTCCGGCTGCTGGCCGAGCTGGTGACGGCGCGCGAGGAGGCGCTGGGCATGGAAGTCGGCCATACCCGCTTCCTGGCGCTGATCGAATCGCCCGCGGCATTGCCGCATCTCTATGCCATTGCCGCTGAACCGCGGATGGCCGGCATGTCGGTCGGCGGCGAGGACATGGCGACCGAACTCGGCGCACTCCCCTCGGCCGACAGCATGTACGTCTACGCCATGATGGGCCTCGCGGCCTGTCGCACCGCCGGCATCCTGCCGATGGGCTCGATGGGCCAGCTCGCCAGGATCGACGACCTCGAGTCCTACCGCGCCGGCCTGAAGCGCGGCCGGGCGCTGGGCTTCACCACGGCGTCGTGCATCCATCCCAACCATGTGCCGATCATCAACGAGGAGTACGGCGCCTCGGCCGAGGAGATCGATCGCGCGCACCGCCTGATCGCTGCCTTCGAGGCGAGCGGCGCCGGCGCGGTCGCGTTCGAGGGCAGCATGGTCGATCTGCCGGTGGTCGAGCGCGCGCGGCGGCTCGTTGCGCGAGCGGCGCAATGGAAGGGCGCCCGTTAGAGCGACGGCATCGCCTCAGGCCTGCCCGTCGTAGCTCCTGGAGAGCTTCACGTAGCCATCGACGACGCGCTTGAACTCGGCATAGTCCTTCTCGGTGAGGTCACGGAGCTTGCGCGCCGGGTTGCCGGCCCACAGCTCACCGCGCCGCACGATCTTGCCCGGCGCCACCAGCGCGCCGGCCGCGACCATGGCCTCGCTCTCGATCACCGCGCCGTCGAGCACCGTCGAATGCATGCCGACGAAGGCATCGTCCTGCACCTCGCAGGCGTGCAGCAGCACCATGTGACCGACGGTGACGTTCTTGCCGACCGTGGTCATGAGGCCGCGCGCGGCGATATGGACGACCGTGCCGTCCTGCAGGTTGGAGTTCTCGCCAATCCGGATGCCCGGCCCATCACCGCGCAGAATGCAGCCGAACCAGATGCTGGCGTTGGCCGCGATCTCGACGTCGCCGACCAGCGTCGCGTTGGCGGCGATGAAGGCGGTCGGGTCGACCCTCGGGGTGAAGCCCTTGTGCGGGACGATCAGGCCGGACATCGAAGACCCTCACGAACGTTACGCGACAAGAGAAGGGCGCCTCGCGGGCGCCCTTCCAACACATTTGTGAAAGCGTCTCGACTTAACGCTTCGAGAACTGGAAGCGGCGGCGCGCACCGGCGCGGCCATACTTCTTGCGCTCGACCACGCGGCTGTCGCGGGTCAGGAAGCCGTTGGTCTTCATCGCGCCGCGCAGCGCCGGCTCGAACTTCGACAGCGCCTGGGCGATGCCGTGGCGCACCGCGCCCGCCTGGCCCGACAGGCCGCCGCCGGAAACGGTGGCGATCACGTCGAACTGGCCGTTGCGCTGGCTGACGTCGAACGGCTGCTGGATGACCATCTGCTGGGTCGGACGCGCGAAGTAGATCTTCTGGTCGCGGCCGTTGATGGTGATCTTGCCGGTGCCGAGCTTCACCCAGACCCGGGCGACGGCGTTCTTGCGGCGGCCGGTGGCGTAGGCGCGGCCCTGCGCGTCGACTTCCTTCTCGCGCGGCGCGGCCGGCGCGGCCATGCCGGCGACTGGCGCCTTCTTCAGCTCGGCAAACGACGAAAGTTCGGTAGCCATATCAGCCGATCCTCGAGTTCTTGCGGTTCATCGCGGCGACATCCAGCTTCTCGGGCTGCTGCGCTTCCTGATCGTGCTTGGGGCCCTTGTAGACGCGCAGGTTCTTCATCTGCTGACGGCCGAGCGGCCCGCGGGTGATCATGCGCTCGACGGCCTTCTCGATGACGCGCTCGGGGAAGCGGCCCTCGAGGCGCTTGCCCAGGGTCTCGCCCTTGATGCCGCCCGGATGGCCGGTGTGGTAGTAGAAATACTCCCGCTCCGCCTTGCGGCCGGTCAGGCGCACCTTTTCGGCGTTGATCACGACGATGTTGTCGCCGCAGTCGATGTGGGGGGTGAAGGTCGGCTTGTGCTTGCCGCGCAGGCGCATGGCGATGATCGAGGCGAGGCGGCCGAGGACCAGCCCGTCGGCGTCGATCAGCACCCACTTCTTCTGCACGTCGGCAGTCTTGAGGCTCAGGGTTTTCATGGCTCTTTCTTCCGTGAGGCGGCGCTTCTAGGGGTGTCGCGCGCCGATGTCAAATCGCCGGAAATTATGGCGGAATTACAAAGGGTTAAGGAGGAGGTATTATAATACCGCGTACTAACCTATTGTCAGCGCTCAGGATGATAATGACAGAGTGCCAGGTCACTGGCGTTTCGGCGGAATCGCGTAGGTCACCGTGGCATGCGCCACCGGCTCCGTCTCGCCCTCGTTCCAGATCGTGAAGTCGCCGACCGCCAGGGTCTTGCCGAGCTTCAGCAGCCGTCCCTCGCCCACCAGATGGCCGGGATCGGGCTTGCGCAAGAAGTTGATGTTGAGGTTGGTCGTGACCGCCATCGCCACCGGCCCCAGCCGGCTCAACAGCAGCAGGTAAAAGCCGCAATCGACCATCGCCATCAGGGTCGGGCCGGAGATCGTGCCGCCGGGACGCAAATGCCGATCCTCGGTCTTCTGCCGCACGCGGATCGTGGTGTCGTCGACGGTTGCGACCATGATGCCGGGCGGTGCCTGAGGGAACTCCGTCTCGAGGAACCGGTGCAGATCCTCGGGCGTCATCAGCGGCATGACGCCCTCCTCTTGCCCGCGTAGACTGACGCCATGACTGCCACCCCCAACGAACCGGTCCTGCTGCGCCGCGACGACGGGCCCGTCGCCATCCTGACCCTGAACCGCCCGCGCGCGATGAACGCTCTGTCGGGCGAGCTTATAGACGCGCTGCAGGCGGAATTCGACAGGCTGTCGGCCGATCAGAGCATCCGCGTGGTGATCATCGAGGCGACCGGCCGCGCCTTCTCGACCGGCCACGACCTGCGCGAGGTGGCGTCGAGCCACTCGTACAATTTCCACCACGACCTGCTGATGCGCTGTTCGGCAATGATGCTGTCGATCAACCGCCTGCCGCAGCCGGTGATCGCCAAGGTCCAGGCGCTGGCGACCGCCGCCGGCTGCCAACTCGTGGCGGCGTGCGATCTCGCGGTCGCCGCCGACACAGCGACCTTCGCCACCTCGGGCATCAACAACGGGCTGTTCTGCGGCACGCCGTCGGTGACGGTCGGCCGCAACGTCGGCACCAAGCGCGCGCTCGACATGCTGTTCACCGGCCAGGCGATCGACGCCGAGGCCGCCCTTCGCGACGGTCTGGTGAGCCGCGTCGTGCCGCCCGAGAAGCTCGACGAGGAGACGATGGCGCTCGCCCGCCACATCGCCGACCAGCCGCCGCAGCAGATCGCCACCGGCAAGGCGATGTTCTACCACCACATGGAGCTCGACCTGCCGCAGGCCTACAACTACGCGACCAAGTTCATGGCCGGCGCGCTGCAGAGCGAGGACGCCAAGGCCGGCATCGACGCCTTCGTGAACAAGAAGCCGAAGCCGGAGTGGAAGGGCCGCTGACCTCGGGAGGCAACAATCGCCTGATGCAAGCCGGCGTGCATTTCAGGCCGTTTTTGTCATTCTGTCACCCACCCTTGTCACGACAGCGATATTCCATGTCTGCAGATCCGCCGAGGATACGGGCGCAACAGGGCGCCGGCGGTACTGCCGGTCCCACTGAGGTCTCCCGGTAGCCATTCGCTGAGCGCAGGGCTGCCAGCGAAGGAAAGACCGGTCATTCGTCAAATTAAATGACGTATCATTTATTGATCGATCATCTAATGCACACAATGCCCTCGTCCAGATCATCCAATCGCGCCGCCTTTGGCGCCCTCCTGTCCCGCGCCTACCGACAATGGCGGCGCGCCGCCGATCTCCGGCTGCAGCCCTACGATCTCACCGAGGCGACCTGGCTGCCGTTGATCCGCATCGCCCGTGCGCCCGAGCCGCCGCGGCAGAAGGACCTCGCCGCCTCGCTGTTCGTCGACAATTCTTCGGTGGTGCGGCTGCTCGACAATCTCGAGGCGGCCGGCCTGGTCGAGCGGCGCGAAGGCGAGGACCGCCGCGCCAGGATCATCGTGCTGACGCCGCGCGGGCGGGCGATCGCCGACAAGGTCGAGGCCATCGCCCGCAAGGTCCGTACCGACGCCCTGGCCGGCCTCAGCGACAAGGACGTCGAGACCGCGATCCGCGTGTTGGACCACGTCTGCCGTGCCCTCGATCCGCAGCCGGAGACCGCGGCGTGACCGCACCGCTCTGGCTTCTCACGCTGATCACCTTCAGCGGCACGCTCGCCATGCACATCTTCGTGCCGGCGCTCCCGGAGGCGGCGCGCGCGCTGGGCGCCAGCATCGGCGAGATGCAGCTCACCATGAGCGTCTACATCCTCGGCCTCGCGGTCGGGCAGCTCGCCTACGGCCCGCTGTCGGACCGCTATGGCCGCCGGCCCGTGCTGGTCGCGGGGCTCGCGGTCTACACCCTGGCCGGCCTCGCCGCCTGCTTCATCGGCGACGTGCATCACCTGATCGTGGCGCGGCTCCTGCAGGCGCTGGGCGGCTCCGCCGGGATGGTGATCGGCCGGGCCATGGTGCGCGACACGGCAGGGGCCCAGGACTCGGCGCGACGGCTCGCCACCATGAACCTGATGGTCGTGCTCGGCCCCGGCCTGGCGCCACTGCTGGGCGGCGCGCTGGCAACGGCGTTCGGCTGGCGCTCGATCTTCTACGTCCTGTCGCTGCTCGGCATCGTCAACGTTCTGTTTGCGCTGTGGCTGCTGCCGGAGAGCCACGGCTCCAAAAGCGGTGCGAAAGCCGGAGGGCTCGCCCGCAACTACGGCAAGCTCCTGACCTCGCGGGCGTTTCTCGGCTTCGCGATCGGCGGCGGCTGCGCCACCACCTCGATGTACGCCTTCATCAGCGTCTCGCCGTTCATCTTCGCCCACCAGCTCGGCCGGCCCGACTACGAGATCGGCATCTATCCCGCGATCCTGATGGCCGGTGTGTGGATCGGCAGCATGCTCGCCACGCGCCTGATCCCCCACCTGCCGATCAACCGGCTGGCGGTGTGGGCGAACCTGGTGAGCGTCGCCGGCGCGCTCGTCCTCCTCGGCGCGGTCCTGACGCACCATCTCACGGTGCTGCTGGCGATCGGCCCGATGTTCGTGTTCGGCATGGGAGCCGGCATCGCCTCGCCCGCGGCGCTCACCCAGGCGATCAGCGTCAACCCGCGCGTGATCGGCTCGGCTTCGGGCCTCTACGGCTTCTCGCAGATGGGCGTCGGCGCGCTGTGCACGGCACTGGTCGGCTTCGGCAGCGACCCTGCGCTCACCGCCGCGATCATCCTGGCGACAGCCGGCGTGATCGGCCAGCTCTCGTTCTGGATCGCACTGCGCTACCGACCGGCGCCGGTGTAGGCGACGCGCCAGATCGTGCCGCCGGTGTCGTCGGCGACCAGCAGCGCACCGTCCTTGGTGACCGCCAGCGCCGCCGGTCGGCCCCAGACCTCGGCGCGGCGGCCGCCGCTGGCCCAGAAGCCGGTCATGAAGTTGATGTAGTCGCCCTGCGGCCGGCTGGCCTTGAACGGCACGTATACGACCTTGTAGCCGGTCGGCTCGGAGCGGTTCCACGAGCCCTTGAGCGCGACGAAGGCGCCGCCGCGATATTCCGACGGAAACTGATCGCCGGTATAGAAGACCAGATCGAGCAGCGACGAGTGCGCCTGGAACAATAGGTCCGGCACGACGGCCGACTGGACCTTGTCGGGTCGCATCTGCGCAAAGCCCGGCTGCGGATTCTTGCCGATGTAGGAGTAAGGCCAGCCGTAGAAGGCGCCCTTCTCGACCCGCGTCATGTAGTCGGGGACGAGGTTGTCGCCCAGCCCGTCGCGCTCCTGCACCAGGGCGTAGAGATCGCCGGTGCCGGGCTCAAAGGCGAGCGCGGTCGGATTGCGCATGCCCGAGGCGTAGGTGCTCTGTCCCGATCCGTCGCGCTCGAAGCGCTGGATGGTCGCCTTCACCTCGGGCTCGACGTCGATATTGCCGATCGAGCCGACGCCGACGAGCAGCGCGCCATTCCTGGGATCGATCGTGAGATGGCGGTTGGCATGGCCCCGTGCAACCCCGAACACGCCTTTCCGGGTGATCATGTCCCGGGCGTCAACGTGCGGTGCCGGTTTGCGAGGCGCCTTCCAGATGCCGTCCTGGTCGGCGACCAGAACGTCGCCGTCGCGCCAGGCCAGACCGTAAGGACCATTGAAGCCCTCGGCGTAGCGCTCGACCTTCTCGGCCTTGCCGTCGCCGTCGTGGTCGCTCAGCAGCGTCAGATAGCCGGCCTTCTGCTCGGCAACGAGCACATCGCCGTTGGGCAGGACCAGCAGGCGTCGCGGATGCGCCAGACCCGTGACGAAGGCGGTGACGGTGAAACCCGGTGGCACCCGCGGCACCTGACCGGCATAGGGGATGGTCACCGGTCGGTTGGCGGCGACGGGTCCGCTATAGGGCGGCGGCAGGTCCCTCGGCCTCACCGAGAAATGCCGGCCGATCTGCTGATCAGGCAGCCTGGTCGCATCGGCGACGACCGGAGTCGTGAAGGCCTGCTGGGTCTGCGCGACGGCGACCGCCACAGCCAAGGCTGTCGCTGCCGCCACCGATGCGCCCGCCAGCCATACAGCGAAGGAAAGACGACGGGTCATCGCTACGTCCCGGATAGACCTGTCAGGTAACGGCGATAAAGCCTGGCGCGTTGCGACAGGCCCATGTCATTCCGGATTCCGCGACCGGGCGCCTTACTGCCGCCAGTCGGTGCCCTTGCCCTCGATCTGGCGAAGGGCGGCCCTCCAGTAGGCCATGCCGTACTCCGGATGCGCCCGCTGCTGGCGCGCGCGCTCGCCGTACTGGCGGATGACGTCCGGCTCGATCGGCGCCGGCTCCTCGTTCATGCCGCGGGCGATGACCTCGACCTCGCAGGCACGCTCCAGCATGTACATGCGGCGCAGCGCGCCCTGAATCGATTCGCCCACCGTCAGCAGGCCGTGGTTGCGCAGCACGACCGAGTTGCCGCCCTGGCAGGTGACGCCGAGCGCCTCGCATTCCTCGTCCGATGTCGGCATGCCGTACTCGTGGTAGACGAGTTCATCCCACACCGCGAGCACGTCCTGGCTGATCGGGCGCAATCCCTTCTTCAGCACCGAGACGCCGGTGCCGGCGCGGGTATGGGTGTGCATGACGCAGTTGGCGTCGGGCCTGGCCTTGTAGACGCCGCTATGGATGGTGAAGCCGGCGGCGTTGAAGCGGCCATCGGTGCTGTAGACCTTGCCGTCGATCCCGAGCTTCACGAGGCTCGAGGCGGTGATCTCGTTGAACAGGTCGCCGTAGTTGTTGATCAGGAAGCAGTCGGGCTCGCCCGGGATGCGCACCGTCATGTGGGTGTCGATCGTGTCGGTCCAGCCGAACAGCTCGGTAATCCGGTAAAGCGCGGCGAGGTCGCAACGCGCCTGCCACTCGGCCTCGCTCATTCCGGCTCGACCGCTCACCATCGTGTCCATCGTCCGCTCCTCGTGCTGCGTCACGCCCGCGAGGGGCGGATACTAAGTCAGTTCGAGGGCCGGCGCGACTGCCCTACTTCCCGGTCAGCGCCTTGACGGCCGTCAGCGTGTTCTCGACGTGCTTGTCGGGATTTCGATCAGCGAACGCGTAGGCGATCTTGCCGTTCGGCGCGATCACGTAGGACACGCGGTCGGCGAGATTCAACGCCTTGGACGAGGTGCTCACCATCACCGAGTCGAACGCCTTGATCACCTTGAGGTCGGGATCGGCCGCGACCGGGAACCTGGACGAGCATTCCTGGGTCGAGAACCTGTGCAGGGTGCCGATGTCGTCGGCCGACATGCCGATAAGAGTGGCGCCCGCCGCCTTGAATTGCGCCGCCGCTTCGGCGAACTCGTGCGCCTCGGCCGTGCAGCCCTTGGTGAAAGCCTTCGGGAAGAAGTAGAGCACCACCGGACCCTTCTTCAGGGCGTCGGCCAGCGAGAAGGTGAACTGGTCGCCGCCCACCGTCGCCTGCACGGTGAAGGTCGGAGCGGTGTCGCCCACCTTCATGCTCGCATGAGCCGGCATGGCGAGCGTTCCGAGCAGCAGCGCCGTCGCAAGAAATCGCTTCATGATGTTCTCCACACCGAATTGAAATCGGCGGCGATCATAGGCGCGGGCGTGTTCGCATGCGCGTCACGACCCGGTGACCGTTATCGGGCGTTGATGCCTTTCATGTAAGTCGACGGCACGACGCTCTTGACCGATTGTGCACGCTTGGCCAGCCAGTAGGCCTGCGGCGGCGGTACGGAACCGAACTGGGCATCGATGCCGAGCTTCTGCGCCGCGTCCATCGGCCAATTCGGGTTGTAGAGAAGCTCACGCGCCAGGGCGATCAGGTCGGCGCGGCCCTCCTGGAGGATCTGCTCGGCCTGGTCGGCGTGCACGATCAGGCCGACCGCCATGCTCATGATGCCCGCGTCGCGTCGCAACCGTTCTGCATAAGGCACCTGATAGCCGTAGGTCACCGGTCCGGCGCTCACCACGGGCGAGCCGCGCATGCCGCCCGAGCTGCAGTCGATGACGTCGATGCCCTTGGGCTTCACGATCCTGGCGAGCGCCACGCTCTGGTCGGGGCCCCAGCCCGAATCGTCCTCGACCGACAGTCGCAGGAACAATGGCTTCGAGGCCGGCCAGTGCGCGCGTACGCTTTCGACCACCTCGATGCAGAAGCGCATGCGATTGAGCTCGCTGCCGCCATACTCGTCATTGCGCACGTTGGAGGACGGCGAGAGGAACTGATGGATCAGGTAGCCGTGCGCGCCATGGATATCGAGCACATCGAAGCCGGCCTCATGCGCCCGCCGCGCCGCCTGGCCCCAGCGCTCGATCACTTGCGGGATCTCGGCGCGCGTGAGGGCGCGCGGCGTCGGGTCGGTCTCGGGCGAGTTGATGCCGCTCGAGGAGACCAGCTCCCACCCCTCCCAGTCCCAGACACCGGGTCCATTCTTCAGCGGCGCCCCGCCCTCCCATGGCCGGAAACGTCGCGCCTTGCGCCCCGAATGCCCGAGCTGGATGCCCGGCACCGCGCCCTGCTGGCGGATGAAGTCGGCGCAGCGCTTGAGCCCGGCCACGAAAGCATCATCCCAGATGCCGAGGTCGCCGACCGTGCCGCAGCCGCGCCGCTCGACCTTGGTCGATTCCATGATGACCAGCCCTGCCCCGCCCGCGGCATAGCGCCCGGCGTTCATCAGGTGCCAGTCAGTCGCGAAGCCCTTGTCGGCGGCGTACTGGTGCATCGGCGCCACCACGACCCGGTTCTTCAAGGTGACGTCGCGGATCGAAATCGGCTGGAACAGCAGCGGCTGCGTCATTGTATAGTTGCCTCCCATGGCCGCTGTGAATCACGACCGTTACGACGACGCCTATCTTCGCAAAATTCTGCGGAATACCAAGACCATCGCCATGGTCGGGCTCTCCGCCAACTGGAATCGACCGAGCTATTTCGCAGCGAAGTACCTGCTCGACCGCGGCTACAAGGTGATCCCGGTCAACCCGGCCGCGGCCGGCCAGGAGATCCTCGGCCAGAAGGTCTACGGCTCGCTGGCCGAGCTGCCGCAGAAAGCCGACATGGTCGACATCTTCCGCAACTCCGAGGCGGCCGGCCCGATCACCGACGACGCCATCGAGCACGGCGCAAAGGTGGTGTGGATGCAGCTCGGCGTGCGCAACGACGAAGCCGCCAAGCGCGCCGAGGACGCAGGCATCAAGGTGGTGATGAACCGCTGCCCCAAGATCGAGCACTCGCGGCTCAGCGGCACCATCGAATGGCACGGCATCGCCAGCGGCGTGATCAGCAGCAAGAAGAGGGCGTTATGACTCAGTGGACCGCGCGCATCCTGCGCGCTCATGCGGAAGAGCGGGCTGGAAGCCCGCGGTCCTCATGAGATTCGGTGTCTTCGACCACATGGACCGCTCGGGCGGCGACCTGCACCGGCAGTTCGGCGACCGGCTGAAGCTGATCGAGCTCTATGAGCGCGCGGGCTTCCACGCCTATCACATCGCCGAGCACCATGCGACGCCGCTCGGCATGGCGCCCTCGCCCAGCGTGTTCCTCGCCGCCGTCGCGCAGCGCACCACGACGCTCCGCTTCGGACCGCTGGTCTACACGGTGAATCTCTATCACCCGCTGCGCCTGATCGACGAGATCTGCATGCTCGACCAGTTGAGCGGCGGCCGCCTCGAGCTCGGGCTCGGCCGTGGCATCTCGCCGTACGAGGTCGGCTACTACGGCGTCGATCCGGCGACCGGTCCGGAGCGCTTCGCCGAGGCGTCCGAGGTGATCCTGAAGGGCCTGACGCAGAAGCGCCTCGACCATCACGGCAAGTACTTCACCTTCACGGACGTACCGATGGAGATGCAGCCGGTGCAGCGGCCCTACCCGCCGCTGTGGTACGGCGCCAATTCGCTGGACAGCGCCGACCGCCTCGCCAAGCAGGGATACAACACCGTGGTCGGCATGAAGGCCGAGGGCGTCGGCGCCTTCACCGCGCGGTACCGCGCCGCCTGGAAGGCGCTCGGCCGGGACGAGACGCAGATGCCGTTCGTCGGATTGAGCCGCCACGTCCTGGTCGGCGATACCGACAAGGAAGCGCAGAGCGCGGCGAAGCGTGCCTTCCTCCTGTGGTACGACGCGCTGATCCATCTCTGGCGCGCGCACGGTGTCGGCCTGCCGCGCCAGTTGATCCCCGAGAAGTTCGAGGACGCGCTGGCACAGGGCTACATCATCGCCGGCTCGCCCTCCACCGTGCGCGAGCGCATGAAACGCGATAACGACATTGCCGGCATCAACTACTGCCTCTGTCGTCTCGCCTTCGGCGACCTGTCGTTCGAGGAGTCCAAGCGCTCCCTGGAGCTGTTCGCCAAGGAAGTGATGCCGGCGCTGTAGGCACGCGCACAATAAAAAAGATGGCCGGCGCAGCGGACATCCCTGTATCGCGCATAGGCTAAGCGAAAAGAAACAGACTGGCAACACGCGGCATATCTCAATAAATGAGAACCCCTTCGCGCTTCGAAAGGGGACAAGATGATCGCCTGCGGACTGGATTTCGGAACGTCGAACTCGGCGATCGGCGTGGCTCACGACAACATGGCGGCGCTCGCGCCGATCGAAGCGGACAGCACGCTGATGCCGAGCGCGGTGTTCTTCGATTATGAAGCCAAAGGGCGGGTGCTGTTCGGCAACGACGCCATCTCCGCCTATATCGGCCAGACCGAAGGCCGGCTGATGCGCGCGCTCAAGACGATCCTGGGATCACCCCTGATCGAGGAAGAGACCGTGCTGGGCAGCCGCAAGGTGCCGCTCACCCAAGTGGTCGAAGTCTTCGTGCGGCATCTCAAACACAAGGCCGAGGCATTCGCCGGCCAGGAAATCGCTGCCGTGGTGCATGGCCGGCCGGTGCGCTTCGTCGACGACGATGCCGCCGCCGATATGCGGGCGCAGTCGGTGCTCGAAACCATTGCCCGACGGGCGGGCTTCCGTGAGATCGTTTTCGTGTACGAACCGATCGCGGCCGCCCATCACTACGAGCAGACGATCCAGCGCGAAGAGTTGGTCCTGGTCGCCGATATCGGCGGCGGCACCAGCGACTTCTCCGTCATCCGCCTCGGCCCGCAACACCGTGGGCGCGCCGACCGCAGCCAGGACGTGCTCGCGACCGCCGGCGTGCGCATCGGCGGCACCGACTTCGACACCGCGCTCAGCCTCGCCGCGGTGATGCCGCTGCTCGGCCTCGGCTCGGAGCTCGTCGAGAAGAACCTGCCGATGCCGAACGCGCTCTATCACGAGCTCGCCACCTGGGTGACGATCAACTTCGCCTACACCTACACCAACGAGCGCGAGATCGCCGACCTTGTCGCGCTCGCCTGCGAGCCCGGGAAGGTGGAGCGTCTCCTGACAGTCGTGCGCCGGCGGCTCGGCCATCGCCTCGCGTTTGCCGTCGAGGACGCCAAGATCACGCTCAGCGCCGAAGACCATGCGACGGTGCCTCTGGCGTTCCTCGAGGCCGGCCTCGCCGTCACGACGAGACGCGCCGAGCTCCATCATGCCATCGAAGCGAGGATGGATCGGTTGTACAGGACGGCAAGCGATTGCATCGCCGCGGCGGGACTGCGTCCTGCCGCCATCGACACGATCTTCCTCACCGGCGGATCGAGCCGCGTGCCGGCGGTGCGCACCGCGATCGGCCGGGCGGCGCCAGCGGCCCGCCCGGCCGGCGGCTCCGATCTCCTGTCCGTCGCGATGGGCTTGACTCAGATGGCCGGGCTCATGGCCTGAGGCGTCGGCGCCGCGCGATGGTCGTGGCCGTCGAGCAGCCTGCCTGCGACTCGTCGGCCCACCTTTTTCATATCCTGGCCGTGCTCACCCCATTGCTTGAAGAACAAGGGCAGCCGCGCCGCGGAGCACTGCATGCGCAGCGAGCGGAACCAGTCGGGATCGGACGGCCGCGCCCGCGGCCCGCTCTCGCCGCCGGCGATGACCCAGCCGATGCCCGGCAGATAGCGGCCGAGGTCGAGCGGTCCCAGCAATGGCTCGGCCGAAACGACATGAACTTTGGCTTCGATCGCCAGGAGATGTGGCGCGCGCAGGTCGAGCATCGTCTGGTTCTCGGCGGTGATGCCGGGCCAGAGATTGTCAGGCACCTTGCGGTTGGCGAAGAATTTGCGCGCCACCAGCGGCCGCTTGGTCAGCAGGATCCAGTCGAGATGAGGCGTGGCCTCGATCAGCCGCAGATAGTCGTCACGCCATTCCGCCGGAACCTCGGCATCGAATGGATCGGCCAGGCTCGGCCCGAACACGCGGGCGCGCCGCCCTGCGGCCGCAGCCTTGCGGTTCCAGCGCAGCGGCTGCTGCCAGGTCGTCGCCGCCGTGCGCCGGCGTGGCGCCCGCGGCTCGAAGCGCGCCCATTTGCGCCGGTGGGACATCGCGGCGGCATAGCAGTTGTCGCAGGCGGGACTGACCCGCGTGCAGCCGATCCACGGATTGAAGGTGTGGTCGACCCACTCGATCCTGGTTTGCTCGGCCATTGGGGCGGTATTCTACCATCGTCCACGGTGCGCGCGGAGAAGCGTGGAGAAGCGCCAACTGAACAGCTTCGGAGGCTTCCCACCGAGGCGGGAAGTCTGGGAGCCCCACTCCCAGACCCAGGGTCCGCAGGCCCCACCTCCAGCCCCCAGACACGGCAAAGCCGGCGATGGTGGGGCCATCGCCGGCTCCGTCGGAAGGTCGTCCGCTTAGCTCGCCCGGGGAGATACAGCGACGAAGCGGGTTGAGCCCTCCCGATAGACTTTCATGAGCACAGGCTTCTTGGTTTCCTTGGCCTCTTTCAGCTTGGCCGCGGCATCCTTCGGTCCGTCGACCGGGTGCTGGCCGACCTGCTGGATGATGTCGCCGGCGCGCAGGCCCTGGTCTTCAGCCGGGCTGCCCGACTCGACGGAGGCGATCAGGGCACCCTTGACGCCGTCCTTGATGCCGAGCTGCTGGCGCGCCTCGGGGGAGATGGGCGCCAGCGAGAACCCGAACGAGCCCGGCGAGACCTTGCTGTCCTGGCTCTTGTCGTTGTCCTCGTCGGCCTTGGCCTGCTTGTTCATGTTGGCGTAGTCGCCGAGCTTGGCGCTCACCGTCATGTCCTTGCCGTCGCGAACCAGGCCGAGCTTGACCGTGCTGCCCGGCGTGAAGCTGGCGATCGTTCGGGTCAGGTCGCGGACGGTCGGGATATCCTTGCCGTCGACGCTCTTGATGATGTCGCCCGACTGAACGCCCGCCTTGGAGGCCGAGCTGTTCGGTTCGACCTGGGCCACCAGGGCGCCCTTGGTCGAGCCGAGCGACAGGCTGCTGGCGATATCGTCCGTCACCGGCTGGATCTGGACGCCCAACAGCCCGCGCTCGACCCGCCCATGATCGCGGAGCTGGTTCACCACCGGCTGGGCAATGCTGGACGGGATGGCGAAGCCCAACCCGATCGAGCCGCCGGTCGGCGAGAAGATCGCGGTGTTGATGCCGATGACCTTGCCGTCCATGTCGAACAGCGGGCCGCCGGAGTTCCCGCGGTTGATTGCCGCGTCGGTCTGGATGTAGTCGTCGAACGGGCCGGACTGGATGTCGCGGCCGCGCGCCGACACGATGCCGGTCGTCACGGTGCCGCCGAGGCCGAACGGGTTGCCAACCGCCATCACCGGCTGGCCGACCTTGACCTTGTTCGCTTCCTCGAACTCGACGTAGGGCAGCGGCTTGTCGCTCTTGACCTTGAGCACGGCGAGATCGGTCTTCTCGTCGCCGCCCAGCAGCTTGGCCGTCAGCTTGCGGCCGTCCTGCAGGGTGACCGTGATCGAGTCCGCCTTACCGGCGACATGGAAGTTGGTCACGATGATGCCCGAAGGATCGATGATGAAACCGGTGCCGACCGCCTGGGCCTTGGGATGGACGCGCTGCTGATGCTGGCCCTGCTGGCCGAAGCGCTCGGCGAACTGGCGCATGAACTCCTCGAGTTGCTGCTGGGCGGAGCGGTCGCGGTCGGACATCTGCATGTCGTCGTCCGAGGACCCGAGCTTCATGGTCACCTGCACGTTCACCACGGCCGGCGTCACCTTGGCGGCGAGGTCGGAGAAGTCGTGCGGGATGGCCTCTCCGGCGATGGCGGGGGGCGCCGTCACCAGGGGAACGATGATTGCCGGGGCCGTCAGCGCGGTGGTCAGCGCAAGGGCGGCAAGGACGCGGGATGTGGTCTTCTTGGTCATTGGGGTGAGCCTCCTGTCTGCTCGCAGGAGGAATATGGGTCCCGACCCATGGCGCCCCCATGGCCGCAACATTGAATGTTTGTATAGTTGGGCCGGTGAAAATCCTTTTGATTGAAGACGATAGCCAAACGGCCGATTACATCGCCAAGGGCCTGCGCGAGCATGGCCACGTGGTGGACAAGACCGACAATGGCCGGGACGGCCTCTACATGGCGACCGGCGAGCCGTATGACGTGATGATCGTCGACCGAAACCTGCCGAAGATGGACGGACTGAGCCTGGTCAAGGCCGCTCGCGCGTCCGGGACGCGAACCCCGGTCCTGTTCCTGACCACCATGGCGGGCGTCGACGACCGGGTGGCCGGGTTGGAGGCCGGTGGCGACGACTATCTGGTCAAGCCGTTCGCCTTCGCGGAACTGCTGGCACGCGTCGGCGCCCTCGCCCGCCGCCCGCCGATCGTGGCCACCACGTCGCTCAAGGTCGGCGATCTCGAGGTCGACCTGCTGTCGCGCGCCGTGACGCGCGGCGGAAAGCGCATCGACCTGCTCGCCCAGGAGTTCAAGATTCTCGAGTACCTGATGCGGCACGCCGGCGAGATCGTCACCCGGACGATGCTCCTGGAGAAAGTCTGGGATTTCCACTTCGATCCCAAGACCAACATCGTCGAGACACACATCTCGCGCCTGCGCTCCAAGATCGACAAGGGCTTCGACAAGCCGCTGCTGCACACCGTTCGAGGTGCAGGCTATGTCATCCGGACACAGGATTAGACCGCTTGCCCGGATTCTGCGGTCGGCCACCTTTCGGCTGACCCTGATCTATGCCGGTCTGTTCGTGGTGTCGGCCTGCGTGCTGTTCGCGACGGTGTTCGTGATCGCCACCGCGGCGATGCAGAACGACATGCAGGAGGTATTGCGCACCGAGGCCCTGCAGCTTGCCGAGATCGATCGCCGCTACGGCCTGCTCGGCCTCGCCGAGCAGGTCACGCGGCGCATGAGCTATCGCACGCGCGGGCCGATCTACTACCTCGTGCAGGCGCCGACCCAACAGGTCGTGGTCGGCAACCTGCCGGGCATGCCGCCGGTCGAGGGCGTGGTCGACTTCGTGCACGACCGCGACAGCGGCGAGCCCAACGATGCGCGCGCCAAGCTGACCGGCTTCGGCCTCACCCTGCCCGACGGCACCTTCGTGCTGGTGGCGCAGGATGCGAGCCGGCTGATCGACATGCAGCATGCCATCGTGCGTGCCTTCATCTGGGCGGGCGGGCTCACCCTGCTGCTGGCGATCGGCGGCGGCGTACTGCTGGGTGGCAACTTCGTGCGCCGCATCGACACGATCGGCCGCACCAGTCGCGCCATCATGGAGGGCGACCTCAGCGCCCGCATCCCGGTGCGCGGCAACAACGACGAGATCGACCAGCTGGTCATCGGCCTCAACGCCATGCTGGACCGCATCCAGCAGCTGCTCGACGGCCTGCGCCAGGTGAGCAGCGACATCGCCCACGACTTGCGCACGCCGCTCGGCCGGCTGCGCCAGAAGCTCGAGGATGCGCGCGAGCACGCCTCGACCACCGCGGAGTATCACGCGGCCACCGAGGCGGCGCTGGCCGAGGCCGACAGCCTGCTCGAGATCTTCTCCGCCCTGCTGCGCATCGCCCAGATCGAGGCCGGCGCGCAGAAGAGCGCCTTCACCGACGTCAATCTCTCCGACCTGATGCGCAGCATCGCCGAGGCCTACGAGCCGTCGGCCGAGGATTCCCGGCACAAGCTCGAGGTCGACGTCGCGCCCGGCGTGACGATGACCGGCGACCGCCAGCTGCTGGCGCAGCTCTTTTCCAATCTGGTCGAGAACGCGCTGACCCATACGCCGGACGGCAGCACGGTGCGCCTCGCCCTGTATCCCAAAGCAAACGGCTTCGAGGCCGAGGTCGCCGACAATGGCCCCGGTATTCCCGCTGAGGAACGCGAGAAGGTGTTCGATCGCTTCTATCGCCTCGACCGCAGCCGCACCACCAGGGGCAGCGGCCTCGGCCTCGCCCTCGTCAAGGCGATCGCAACCCTGCACGGCATCACGCTCAAGCTCGAAGACCACCATCCGGGCCTGGCGGTGCTTCTCACCCGATAAGCGCGATTGTCGCCACCGTCACCGGACGGCATGCTGACGCCATGACACTCTTCGCTTACGTCGGCTGCTACACCACGCCCGAACGCAACGGCCAGGGCAAAGGCATCAACGTCTATCGCGTCGACCCGCGCACCGGCGCCTTCAGGCACGTGCAGCTGCTCGGTGGACTCGAGAACCCCTCGTTCCTGGCCATCGACAAGACCGGTCGCTTCCTCTACTCGGTGCATGGCGATCGCAGTGACGTGACCGCCTACGCCATCGACCGCAGGACCGGTCATCTCGCCGTGATCGGCCGCCAACCGACCGGCGGCTACAACCCCATCCATCTCGCCCTCGACGCGAGCGGCAAGTTCCTGTTCGTCACCAACTACGGCACCGATTCGATCGCGGTGTTTCCGGTGAAGGAGGACGGGGCGCTCGGCCCCTACCCGACGCTGACGACGCTCAGGGGCGCCTTGGGTCCGCATCGCACCGAGCAAAAGAACATCCGGCCGCACCACAATCCGCTCGATCGCCAGGGCCGTTTCTTCTACGTGCCGAACAAGGGCGCGGACAGCGTCATGACCTACCGGATCGATCCCAGGCGCTGCGTCGCCGTCTACGTCAACGAGGTCGCCGCACGCCCGGGCGCCGCGCCACGCCACATCGACTTCCATCCCAGGAAGGCGCTCGCCTACGTGATCAACGAGCTCGATTCGACCGTGACGACCTATCGCCAGGACCGCAAGAGCGGCCAGCTCACGCCGATCCAGCGCATACCGTCGACGCCCTCGGACTTCACCGGTTACAGCACCGGCGCCGAGATCTGGGTCGATCGTGCCGGCCGCAACGTCTACGTCTCCAACCGCGGCCACGACAGCATCGGCGTATTCGGCATCGATCCGGCCAAAGGCACTCTGACGTCGCGGCAATGGGTGCCGACCAAGGGCGGCGTGCCGCGCTTCTTCTGCTTCGAGCCCCGGCAGCGGTTCCTCTATGTCGCCAACCAGGGCGGCCATTCGATTGTCGGTTACAAGGTCGAGCGCGACGGCAAACTGTCACCGACCTCGATCAGGGTGAAGGTGCCGAGCCCTGCCTGCATCATCTTCAGTGGAGCGTCCTGATGAGCAAGACCTACGGCTTCGAAACGCTGTCGATCCATGCCGGCGCCGGTCCCGACCCGGCGACGGGCGCGCGCGCCCTGCCGATCTACCAGACTACGGCCTATGCCTTCGACGACGCCGACCACGCCGCCGCGCTGTTCAACCTGCAGACCGTGGGCTTCATCTATTCGCGCCTGACCAATCCAACCAATGCGGCACTCGAGACTCGCCTGGCGACGCTGGAGGGCGGCCGCGGCTGCACCGTCACCGCGTCGGGTCACTCGGCGCAGGTGCTGGCGCTGTTCCCGCTGATGCAGCCGGGCGACGAGGTCGTCGCCTCGTCCCGCCTCTACGGCGGCTCGCTGCAGCAGATGAAGAACACCTATCCGAAGTTCGGCTGGAAGGCGCACATCGTCGATGCCGACACACCCGACAACTTCAAGCGCGCGCTCACCGACACGACCAAGGCCTTCTTCATCGAGAGCCTCGCCAATCCCGGTGGTGTGATCAGCGATCTCGAGGCGATCGCCAGGATCGCCGACGACGCGGGCATCCCGCTGGTCGTCGACAACACCATGGCGACGCCGTGGCTGTGCAAGCCGATCGACTACGGCGCGACGCTGGTCATCCATTCGACCACCAAGTTCCTGAGCGGCACCGGCACGGCGATGGGCGGCGCTGTCGTGGACTCCGGCAAATTCGACTGGGCGAAGAGCGGCAAGTTCCCGAGCCTTGCCGGGCCGGAGCCTGCCTATCACGGCCTCAACTTCTTCGAGACGTTCGGCGACATGGCCTACACCTTCCACAGCCACGCCGTCGGCCTGCGCGATCTCGGTCCGACCCAGGCGCCGATGAATGCCTGGCTCACCATGCTCGGCATGGAGACGCTGGGACTGCGCATGGAACGGCACTGCGCCAATGCCCTCGAGGTCGCGCAGTGGCTGGAGAGGCATCCGGCCGTGGCGTGGGTCAACTACGCCGGCCTGCCGTCGAACAAGTACAATGCGCTCGCCCGAAAATACCTGCCGAAAGGCGCCGGCTCGATCTTCACCTTCGGCGTCAAGGGCGGCTACGAGGTCGGCATGAAGGTGGTCGACAGCGTCGATCTGTTTTCCCACGTTGCCAACATCGGCGATGCCAAGAGCCTGATCATCCATCCCGCCTCGACCACGCATCGCCAGCTCACCGATGAGCAGCGGACCGCCGCCGGCGCCGGACCGGACGTTATTCGCCTGTCGATAGGCATCGAAACGGTTGAGGACATCATCGCCGACTTGGCGCAAGCTTTGGAGAAGGCGACGGGCGCATAATTCCTCCCTGCGCGAAGCGCGGGGAGGTGGCGCGGTAGTGCGCGACGGAGGGGTCATGGGTGACAGCATGACTGCGGCCCATGACCCCTCCGCCTCTTCGGCGCACCTCCCCGGCTTCGCCAGGGAGGAAAGAATGGAATGAGGAGACGATGCTGAGCAAGGCGGACAACGACTTCCTCACCCACACCGGCCCGGGCACGCCGATGGGCGACCTGCTGCGCCGGTTCTGGATGCCGGCGCTGCTCAGCGAGGAGCTGCCGGAACGTGACGGGCCGCCCAAGAAGATCAAGGTACTCGGCGAGGACCTGCTGGCCTTTCGCGACACCAACGGCCGTATCGGCATCGTCGAGCCGCACTGCCCACATCGCGGCGCCGGTCTCTACTACGGCCGCAACGAGGAGTGCGGCATCCGCTGCGCCTTCCACGGCTGGAAGTTCGATGTCGATGGCAACTGCGTCGACCTGCCGACCTCGCCACCCGAATCCTCCTACAAGGACACCATCAAGCTGCTCGCCTATCCGGTGCGCGAATGGGCCGACATCGTCTGGGTCTATATGGGCCCCAGGGACAAGATGCCCGAGCTGCCCCAGCTCGAGCTTGGTCTCGTGCCGGCGTCGAGCCGCTACGTCACCAAGAAATGGCAGGACTGCAACTGGGTGCAGAGCGTCGAAGGCGCGCTCGATACCGCGCACTTCTCCTTCCTGCATGCCGTGCTGGCCAAGGATGATGCCAAGGCGCGCGCGGCGCTCGCCAAGGCCGCGATCGCCGACCAGTCGACGCCCGACGACCGCATCCGCTGGATTCACAACGACCCGCGGCCGAAGTTCACCGTCCACGGCCACGATGCCGGCCTGCTGATCGGCGCGGCGCGCAAGACCGATGGTGCCGACCTCTACTGGCGCATCTCCCAGTTCCTGATGCCCAATCACGCCTACACGCCGACCGCCTTTCCCGGCGAGATCTACTACGGCCAGTGCTGGGTGCCGGTCGATGACAAGTCGTGCTGGATCTACACCTACTGCTGGCAGCCCGACCGGCCGTTCAGCAATACAGAACGTGCCAAGTTCGATTCAGGCTTCAACGTGCATGCCGAGATCGACGACCACTACGTGCCGCTGCGCAACCCGCGCAACGACTACCTGCTCGATCGCCAGGCCCAGAAGGACGAGAGCTTCACCGGCATCGTCGGCGTCAGCGAGCAGGATGCCGCGATCCAGGACAGCATGGGTCCGATCCAGGATCGCACGAAGGAGCATCTCGGCCCGACCGACGTCGCCATCGTCGAGTTCCGCAAGCTGCTGATGAGCTCGGCGCGTGCCCTGCAGACCGGCGCAGAACCGAAGGCCGCCGGCTCGTCGAGCCGCTATGCCGTGCGCGCCGGCGGCGCCGTCGCCGCACCGGACAAGAATCTCGATGCCGTGATGACGGCGCGCTTCGGCCACACGCGCGGCTACGTCGGCCAGCAATACGGTCTGGGGGACTGATGCTCAGCAGGGCCGACAACGAGTTCCTCACGAGAAGCGGCAAGGACACGCCGATGGGCGCGCTGCTGCGCCGGTTCTGGATGCCGGCCCTGCTGAGCGAGGAACTGCCCGGGCGCGACGGCCCCCCGAAGAAGATCAGGATTCTGGGCGAAGACCTGCTCGCCTTCCGAGACACAGAAGGCCGCATCGGCATCGTCGAGCCGCACTGCCCGCATCGCGGCGCCAATCTGTACTACGGCCGCAACGAGGAGTGCGGCCTGCGCTGCGCCTTCCACGGCTGGAAGTTCGACGTCCAGGGCAACTGCGTCGACCTGCCGACGTCCCCGCCCGAGTCTTCGTACAAGAATACCATCAAGCTGCACGCCTATCCGGTGCGCGAGTGGGCCGACATCGTTTGGGTATACATGGGCCCGCGAGAGCAGGTGCCGGAGCTGCCGCAACTCGAGCTCGGGCTCGTGCCGGCATCGCATCGCTACGTCTCCAAGAAATGGCAGGATTGCAACTGGGTGCAGAGCCTCGAAGGCGCGATCGACACGGCGCACTTCTCGTTCCTGCACAGGGTGCCGACCAGGGACGAGAAGGCCAAGCTGGAGATCTTCCGGACCACCTCGGCGATCGGTGCGGGACAGGAGCTGCAGGACCGCATCCGCTGGGTGATGGACGATCCGCGGCCCAGGTTCGCGATCCTCGGTCACGATACCGGGCTTGCGATCGGCGCGGCGCGCCAGACCGATTCAGCCGACAAGTACTGGCGCATCTCGCAGTTCCTGATGCCCAACCATGCGCTGGTGCCGGTCGCCTTTCCGGGCGACGTCTATCACGGCCAGTGCTGGGTGCCGGTCGATGACGTCACGTGCTGGATCTACACCTACAGCTGGCTGCCCGACCGGCCGTTCACGAACTCCGAACGCGAGAAGTACGCCAGCGGTCTCAGCCTGCATGCCGAGGTCGACGCCGACTACGTGCCGGTACGCAATATCCGCAACGACTACATGCTCGACCGCGAGAAGCAGAAGACCGAGAGCTTCACCGGCATCATGGGCGTGAGCGAGCAGGACGCCGCCATCCAGGACAGCCAGGGCCCTATCCAGGACCGCACGCGCGAGCATCTCGGCCCGACCGATTTCGGCATCGTCGAGTTCCGCAAGCTGATCATGGGCGCGGCGCGGGCCCTGGCCAGCGGCGAGGTGCCCAAGGCGGCCGGCTCGGCCGCGCGCTATGCTGTACGCGCCGGCGGCTGGATCGCCGGGCCGGACAAGGATTTCGCAACGGTGATGACCGAACGGTTCGGCCATCGCCACGGTTATGTCGGCAACGAGCACGGGCTCGCCGACTAAGGGCTTGGGAGAATTGGCGTGACCATACAGATCTACGGACCTACCGCTTCGCGCGCCGCGCGCGCGCTCTGGATCGTTCATGAGCTCGGCATCCCGTTCGAGCACATGGCCATGGAAATGAAGGACCTGAAGACGCCGGAGTACTTGAAGATCAATCCCAACGGCAAGGTGCCGGCCCTGGTCGACGGCGATTTCAAGCTGTTCGAATCGATGGCGATCAACCTCTATCTCGCCAAGCGCTTCAACAAGGACGGCTTCTGGCCGGCGACGCCCGAGGACCAGGCGCGCTGCTACCAGTGGAGCTTCTGGGGAATGACCGAGGTCGAGAAGCCCTTGCTCACCATCCTGATCGACATGTTCATGACCGCGCCCGACAAGCGGAAGCCGGAGGCGGTCGCCGAGGCGCAGAAGGCGCTGCCCAAGCCGCTTGCCGTGCTGAATACCGCGCTCGAGGGGCGCGAGTACCTGCTCGGACCGACCTTCACCGTGGCGGATTTGAACCTCGCTTCGATCCTGAGCTGGTCGCGCCCGATCAAGTACGACTTCAAGCCGTACCCGAACGCCGGAGCCTGGCTCGACCGCTGCCTGGCGCGATCCTCCTACAAGGCCGCGAAGGCCACCAAGTAGGCGCTACTCGGCCGGCGCGGGCTGCGGCACGGCGATCGACACGGCCCGCTCGTTCGGCAGCAGCAGCGCCACCGCCGTAATCACGACCGATGTGACCGCGAGACCGAGGAACATCAGGTCGAGGCTTCCGGTCGTCTTGCGCACCCAGGCGATCAGCAGGATCGCAAGAGGGCTGGCGCCGAACGCCACCACGAACTTGGCGCCGAAGCCGAGGCCGTGATAGCGGCTCGGCGTATAGCGCGCGATCAGGATGTTCTCGACCGGCCCAGCGGCGGCGCTCAGCACCGCGGAGAAGATCGCGCCCAGCAGTGCGACGTAGCCGTTCCCGACGGCGAGGCCCAGCATCGCCACGACCTGCAGGCCCGACGCCGCGACGTAGGTGTTCTTGAGTGGATAGCGGTCGATGATGCGCCGGCCCAGTGCGTACTGCGCGAAGCCCGAGATGACGTAGATCATCGAGGTGGCGAGGCCGACCCACAGCACGGACGTCGCCTGAAAGCGCGTCTCGAACACGAGCGCGGCGCCGAACATCACCGACTGCCAGATCACGCCTTCCAGCGCCATCGTGACCGAGAGCACGGAGAAGACCCGCCAGAACTCGGTGCGGCCCGCCTTCACGCCCGGCGTCGCCGGCATCGGGCGGTCGCCGATGCGGCCGGCCGCGGCCTGCCAGGCGACGATTGCGCCCATCGCCAGGCAGATGACGCCGGGAACGATGAAGGCCGCGCGCCACGAGGCAAGCGTGATCAGCACGCCGGGCACGACGCCGTAGAGCGCCAGACCCGCGCTGCCCCACAGGCCATTCACGCCCATCGCATGGCCCTGCTCCCGGGCGGTTCGGATCACCCAGCCAATGCCGACCGAATGGTAGATCGCGCCGAACGCGCCGATACCGCACAGGCCGATCGACAAAGCGAGCGTGTCGCCGGTCGGCACGAGGCCGCAGGCGATCGACGACAGGCCCATGCCGAGGAACATCACGACCATCATGACCGGCGCGCCGAACTTGTCGGACGCCCAGCCGGCCGGCAGCGACATGATGCCCAGCAGCACGGTCGCCGGCGCATAGAGCTCGAGCAGCGTCTCCACCGGCAACTGCCACACCGCTGCCAGAGTCAGCACGATCACGGCGTAGAACGCCGTCATCAGGTGCATCAGCCCGTGGCCGATCGAGGAAAACAACAGGACGCGGTCGGCGGCGCTTTTCATGGCGCGTGTATAGGCTCCCCTCGGATGCACCGCCAAGGCGGCTTGCGGTATCGCTGCCATTCGCGCTACACGCGCCTATCCGGTCGGGGCGTAGCGCAGTCTGGTAGCGCATCAGTCTGGGGGACTGGGGGTCGTCGGTTCAAATCCGGCCGCCCCGACCATTTCTCTCCCCTGCCATAAGCCAGGCGATGGATCAGCGGCGCGCCCTGCCGCCTGAGCGACGCGGCGCTCGACCTTCCGCCAGGTCGCCCATCAGGTGCCGGCCGCCGCCTTCGTGCTCTATGCCGAGGCTACCGCTACGGTTGGGGCGAAACCGCTATCGGCCTGACCCTGGCCTTCGTCGGCATCTGCTCGGCACTCGTGCTGCTCGCCACCTTCGCCATTGTGGGCTACGCGGAAGCCAGCCGCCGCCCGGCCTCCGTGAGTTTGCAGACCAGCCAATCCGGCTTCAGCGGATTGTTGAACCACGGCTCGGCCCAGCCGCGATCGAGGCAGGCCCGCACCACTTCGGGCGCGATCGCCTGGCCGTCGAGATCGAACAGCGGCAGCTTGCCGCCCGGCTGAGCGAGCCCGCGCCGCAGGTAGAACAGCTCCGGCAGCGACGGCTGGATCTCGCAGACATCGTTGTCGTTCGTCGCGCAAAGCGCGACGGCAGGCCCAACGGCCTTTTCCTGATCGGCAAGCACGGCGGCGTCCCCCTTGACGTTGCCTAGTTGCAATTACCCCTCAAAAACAGGATACGCCGATTTGCCAGAAACCCAAGAAAAATCAGGCGATTATTGGATTGTTCTCCCAATAACCACCTGATCTGGTGTCGCGTCGAGTCGCGGACTCCCACTCGTTGAGCGGGAGGAATTTTGCCGGTGTCTAGTTCTGCTGCTTCAAGGTCGAGCGCAGCTGGGTCAGCGCCTGTTCGAGATCCTCGAGCACGGTTTCGATCTCGCGCCGCTTGTGCAGGTCGAGCGTTGCGGCGCGCGGTGCGCTGGTCGGCGGCTGCGGGCCGGTGCGCGGCATCGGCCGCTGGCCCGCCGCCATCGCCTCGGCGCGGGCCGACACGATGCGCAGGCTCTCGAGCGCACTCTCGGCGACGTTGTCGAGGCGCTGCGACGGCAGACGGCCCCGGCCCTCCTTCAGGAGACGCTGGACGCCCTTGATGGTGTAACCGTCTTCGTAGAGCAGCGAACGGATGCGGCGCAGAAGATCGATGTCCTCCGGCCGATAGTAGCGCCGGCCACCGCCGCGCTTGAGCGGGCGTACCTGGCTGAACTTGCTTTCCCAGAAGCGCAGGACGTGCTGCGGCACGTCCAATTCCGCCGCGACCTCGCTGATGGTGCGGAATGCCTGGGCTGATTTCTCTACACGCCGTTCAACGGCTTGAGCTGCTACCGCCATATCCTGTCCCCCCACATTACCCCAACGACCCCTTGCCAGATTCCGCCGGCGTCCCGTTGATCAAGGACTTCAGGACGTTCGACGCACGGAAGACAAGGACGCGGCGGGGCAGGATTGGCACTTCCTGTCCCGTCTTTGGATTTCGGCCGATACGCTGCCCCTTGTCGCGGACCGTGAAGCTCCCGAACGACGAGATCTTTACGGATTCTCCACGCGCCAAAGCCTCGACGACTTCGGCGAGAATCGTCTCCACAAGGTCGCTGGACTCGTTGCGAGACAGGCCCACTTCCTGGAACACCGACTCGCTGAGATCAGCTCGCGTAATTGTCCGGCCTTCCATCCGGCACCCTTCCTTCCCCCGACTTCATGCTTACCCCGCGCGGGGAAAGCGGTCAATATCAGGGGGATAGCGGACTTCCCTAAATTTTGTATCAGGAAAGCCCTGCTACCAGCGGACGAGTGAGGCTCCCCAGGCCAATCCGCCGCCGATTCCTTCCAAAAGGAGCAAGTCGCCGCGCTTGATCCGGCCGTCGCTGACCGCCGTTTCGAGGGCCAGCGGGATCGAGGCGGCCGAGGTATTGGCGTGCTTATCCACAGTCACGACGACCCGTTCGGGCGGCAGGCCGAGCTTCCGTCCAGTCCCGTCGATGATGCGCTTGTTGGCCTGGTGCGGCACCAGCCAGTCGATGTCCTTGGCCGTCAGGCCCGCCTTCTCCAGGACCTCGCCCACCACGGTCGCCATGTTGACCACCGCGTGCTTGAAGACCTCCTTGCCTTCCATGCGCAACAGGCCGGTGGTGCGGGTCGAGGACGGGCCGCCGTCGACGTACAGGATGTCGTGCTGGCGGCCGTCGGAGTGCAGCGCATGGGCGAGCACGCCGCGATCGTGCGACGTTCCCTCCTCCTGCTCGCCTCTCAGCACGATCGCGCCGGCGCCGTCGCCGAACAGCACGCAGGTGCCGCGGTCGCTCCAGTCGAGGATCCGCGAGAAGGTCTCGGCGCCGATCACCAGGGCGGTCGACGCGATCCCGCTCTTGATCATGCTGTCGGCAACCGACAGCCCGTAGATGAAGCCTGCGCACACTGCCTGGACGTCGAACGCCGAGCCGCGCGTCATGCCGAGCGCCGCCTGCACGCGGGTCGCGGTCGCGGGGAAGGTCTCGTCGGGCGTGGCGGTGGCGAGCACGATCAGATCGAGGTCGCCCGCCCTCATGCCGGCGCGGTCGAGCGCGCGCTGCGCGGCCCTCGTGGCAAGGTGGGAGGTGAACTCGCCGTCGGCAGCGATATGGCGCTGGCGGATGCCGGTGCGCTGCTGGATCCACTCGTCCGAGGTGTCCATCCGCTTGGCCAGGTCGGCGTTGGTGACGATCTTCTCGGGCAGATAGGCGCCGCAGCCCTGGACGACCGAACGGATCACGCAGTCCCTCCGCTTGCCTGCAGCGCCTCTTCGGGCGAGTCAGGCGCCGAGGTGACCTGACGCAGCCTGGCCAGGCCCTCGACGAGCTTGCTCTTGTATTCGTAGCGTACCAGGTCGCGCGCCACGCCGATGGCGTAGGCGAAACCGAGCTGGTCGGTGCCGCCGTGGCTCTTCACGCAGATGCCGTCGAGTCCCAGGAAGACGCCGCCATTGTAGCGCCGCGGATCGACCCGCTTGCGCAGCTTGACCCAGGCGCCAGAGGCGAACAGGTAGCCGATCTTGGCGAAGGTGGAAGTCCGGAAGGCATCGCGCACGAAGCCGGTGTAGAGCTTGGCCGTGCCTTCGATGGCCTTGAGCGCGACGTTGCCGGTGAAGCCGTCGGTCGCGACGACGTCGACGACGCCTGCGCCGATATCGTTACCCTCGACGAAGCCGTGGAAGTTCACCGGCGAGCCGTCGCGGCGCAGCCAGGCCGCCGCCTGGCGCACTTCCTCATGGCCCTTGAGTTCCTCCGACCCGACGTTCAGCAGGCCGACCTTGGGCGCATCGAGGCCCAGCAGCACCTGGGCGAACACGCTGCCCATCACCGCGAACTCGGCGAGGTTGTCGGCATCGCATTCGATGTTGGCGCCGAGATCGAGCATGACCGTCTCGCCGCGCGAGGTCGGCAGGAACGACGCCAGCGCCGGCCGGTGCGCGCCCTCGAGCATGCGCATGGCAAACATCGAGATCGCCAGCAGCGCCCCGGTATTGCCGGCCGAGACGACCGAATCGGCACGGCCCTCGGCGGCGGCCTGGCAGGCCAGCCACATGCTCGACTGGCGGCGGCGGCGCAGCGCAAAGGACGGCTTGTCGTCCGCGGTGACGGCATCGGCCGCCGGCACGATCTCGACCGCAGGCGCCAGACCCTTGCGCTTGTCGACCAGCGGCTTCAGGCGCGCCGGATCGCCGAACAGCAGGTAGCTGGTGTCGGGATAGCGCTCGCGGGCGATGTCGGCGCCGTTCACGACGACGTCCGGCGCGCGATCGCCGCCCATCCCGTCGAGCGCCAGGACGACTTTACCCGACTTCATCGAGGAACCGGTCCCACCCGCAGCCAGCGCATCGCCGGCGTTGCTTGCGACTACTTCTCGGCCGATGCGTCAGCCAGCACCGGCATGTCCTCGCGATAGTAGCCGCAATGCGAGCACACCATGTGCGGGCGCTTCAGCTCACCGCAGTTCTTGCACTCGACATGGGCCATCGACGGAATGCTGTGATGGGCCCGGCGCATGTTGCGGCGCGACTTCGAAACCTTCTTCTTGGGTACAGCCATGACGATCTCCAACGGGGCGGCAATGCCTGTCCCCAAAATAGCTAGGCCGCGCTTCCTAGGCGCGGCGGGCCGACTTCTCTAGCCAAAACGTTACGCCACCGCAACAATTTAGCGGCCGCGGCGCGGCTTGTCGCGCAAGGCTGCCAGTCCGGCGAAGGGATGGCGGCGCTGCTCGTGCCTGCCCTGCCGGCCCTCCTTGCGCGGCTTGGGCAGGACATCATCCAGCTTGAC
Source organism: Pseudomonadota bacterium (assembly GCA_018240745.1). Classification (GTDB taxonomy): domain Bacteria; phylum Pseudomonadota; class Alphaproteobacteria; order Reyranellales; family Reyranellaceae; genus Reyranella. The sequence goes on along the minus strand of JAFEFF010000193.1, from coordinate 39,203 downwards.
GCCGGGCTTGCGGGGATAGGGATCCGCGGCGAGCGACAGTTGCTCTGCGACGATTTCGCCGACGTCGAGAAGGTTCCCGGTCAGGGGCTCGGGCGCCTCGGCCTGGGCGCTCACCAGCGCCTCGCCGCTCTCGGGATCGCGCTCCTCGGCCAAGTCCTGCTTGAAGACGATGCGGAACGTCTCGTCGAGGTCCTGGGTCACCGGATCCAGCGTCAGGATGCAGGCCTGCACGATCCGCCCGCGCAGCCGGCCCTCGACCACGACCTGTCCGCCCGGCCGGCGATCCGCGGTCACACGGGCCGAAAAGGCCCGCAGGCCGAGGAAACCGAATCGCTTGGCTAGGGCCGCCCGTTCGGTGTCGCTGGCCGCGATCTCCAAGGCCGTGCCATTCGGACCCATGCGGTCGATATCGACGATACGCTCTATCTCTGATTTTTGTTCTGTTTTAGTAGGTTGAGGCATTTTCCTAATCTATTTTATCAAGTCTTCCCGCGTCGTTCGGGCGAGCCGGTCGACCTCGTCGCGGACATACGCCTCGAGGCGAATGACCGGCTCGGCGTCCGCAGGGGGACTACCGCCGTAGGCGTTGCGCCGCAAGACCGCGGCGAGCGGCTGGCCGCTGACCAAGGCCTCGCGGTACGCGAGGGCCCGGCCATGGAAACCCTCGGCCATGATCTTGATGCGCCGCCCGACGCCCAGATCCTGGACACCGATCTCGCGCAGGGTGAGGTCGAGATGGCGGAACATGGCGTCGAAATAGGCCTGCGCCAGCGCCTCGCCATCCGACTCCCGTTGCAGGCGACCGATCATCAGGGCGGCGTGCAGGGCGAGCGCATCGAACCGCCCGTCGAGCGTGTCGGGGATGCCGCAGGACCCGAACAATTCGGGCGCGCGCGCCCGCTCGGCTGTCCGCACATAGAGCGCGGCGGCGAACTCCTCAGCGGGCTGGCGACGGCGAAACACGATCGACTCCTTCTCGGCATCGGGCGATTGACCCCCGAACGGCGCCACGACATGTTGGGCGCCCTCTCTCCATCGGATCGAAGAAACCGTCCATGCGTCGCACCGCCCCGCTCCTCCTCGTTGGCGCCCTCGTGCCCCTGCTCGCCTCATGCGCGACGATCGTCGACCAGCGCGGCTTTGCTCCGACGCCCGGATCGGTCGAGAAGCTCGAGGTCGGCACCCAGAGCCGCGAGGACGTGGTCCGCCTGATCGGCTCGCCGTCGGCCGTCGCCACCTTCAATCCGAACGTCTGGTATTACATCAGCCAGAAGCAGGAAACCTGGGCTTTCCTCAAGCCGGTGATGCTGGAGCAGAACGTGATGCAGTTGTCGTTCAACGACTCCGGCCGCCTGCAGGCGATCAAGAAGTACGACCTGAGCGACGGTCGCGACATCGATATGGTCTCGCGCATCACCCCGACTGCCGGCAAGGAGCTGACGGTGCTCGAGCAGATCATGGGCAACGTCGGCCGCTTCAGCGGTCCGCGCCAGGAAACCAACCCGGGCGCACCGGTCCCCGGTGGCGGGGGCATCTAGCCTGAGAGGCCGAGCGCGTTTCCCACTTCGATGGGAAACGCCCGATGCCGATGGCTCAGAGATTTTCGTGTCCCTGTCCCGGCCACTCCCCCGCGTCCGCCAAAGAAAAAGCCCCGGCCATTCGGCCGGGGCTTTCGTCTTGTCGGGGTCCGTTGCGATCAGCCGTGCGCCAGCACGGCCAGCAGCAGCAAGGCCACGATGTTGGTGATCTTGATCATCGGGTTCACGGCCGGCCCCGCCGTGTCCTTGTACGGATCGCCGACCGTGTCGCCGGTCACCGCGGCCTTGTGGGCTTCCGAGCCCTTGCCGCCGAAGTGGCCTTCCTCGATGTACTTCTTGGCATTGTCCCAGGCCCCGCCGCCGGCCGTCATCGAGATGGCGACGAAGATGCCGGTGACGATCACGCCCAGCAGCATGGCGCCGACCGCGGCGAAGGCGTTGGCCCGGCCGGCAATGGCGCTGATCACGAAGAAGACGACGATCGGCGACAGCACCGGCAAGAGCGACGGGATCATCATCTCCTTGATCGCAGCGCGGGTCAGCATGTCGACGGCCCGGCCGTAGTCGGGCCGGTCCGTGCCCTGCATGATGCCGGGTTTCTCCTTGAACTGACGGCGCACCTCCTCGACCACCGACTGCGCGGCGCGGCCGACGGCGAGCATCGACATGCCGCCGAACAGGTACGGCAGCAGGCCGCCGATCAGCAGGCCGACCACGACGTACGGGTTCTGGAGTTCGAACACCACTTCCTTCACGCCGAGCTTGCCCTGGCTGATGAAGTAATGAATGTCCGAGGTGTAGGCCGCGAACAGCACCAGCGCACCGAGGCCGGCCGAGGCAATGGCGTAGCCCTTGGTGACCGCCTTGGTGGTGTTGCCGACCGCGTCGAGCGCGTCGGTGTTCTTGCGCACGTCCTTCGGCAGGCCCGACATCTCGGCGATGCCGCCGGCGTTGTCGGTGACCGGACCGTAGGCGTCGAGCGCCACCACCATGCCGGCCAGCGCCAGCATCGCTGTCGTGGCGACGGCGATGCCGAACAGACCCGCCAGCACGTAGCAGATCACGATGCCGGCGCAGATCAGCAGCGCGGGCATGGCGGTCGCTTCCATCGACATCGCCAGACCGGCGATGACGTTCGTGCCGTGACCGGTGACCGAAGCCTGCGCCACCGCCTTGACCGGACGATAGTCGGTGCCGGTGTAGTACTCGGTGATCCAGACGATCAGGCCGGTGATGGCGATGCCGACCAGCGAGCACCAGAACAACGACATGCCGGTGAAGCTGCGGTCTCCCACCGTCAGGACGGTATCCATGCCGACGATGTTGCTGGTGACCAGCCAGATGGCCGGGATCGACAGCACGGCGGCGGCAATCACGCCCTTGTACATCGCCCACATGATGTGGCCGTTTTCGCCGAGCCTCACGAAGTAGGTGCCGATGATCGAGGTGATGATGCAGGCGGCGCCGATCGTCAGCGGATAGGTCATCAGCTTGGCGACCAGGTCCGCATTGCCGGCAAAGAAGATCGAGGCGAGCACCATGGTGGCGACGGTGGTCACCGCGTAGGTCTCGAACAGGTCGGCCGCCATGCCGGCGCAGTCGCCGACATTGTCACCGACGTTGTCGGCGATGGTGGCCGGGTTGCGCGGGTCATCTTCCGGGATACCGGCTTCGACCTTGCCGACCATGTCGCCCCCGACGTCCGCACCCTTGGTGAAGATGCCGCCGCCGAGACGGGCGAAGATCGAGATCAGCGAGGCGCCGAAGCCGAGCGCGACCAGCGCGTCGATCATGTCGCGGCTGCCCGCGGCAATTCCGATGCTGCCTAGGAACATGTAGTAGCCGGCCACGCCCAGCAGCGCGAGGCCGGCGACCAACATGCCGGTGATGGCGCCCGACTTGAAGGCGAGGTCGAGGCCCTGTCCCAGGCTCTTCTGCGCGGCGACGGCAGTGCGCACGTTGGCGCGCACCGACACGTTCATGCCGATGAAGCCCGTGGCGCCCGACAGCACGGCGCCGATCAGGAAGCCGCCCGCGGCGAACTTGCCGAGGAAGATGAACAGCAGCACCAGCACGACGACGCCGACGATGGCGATGGTCGTGTACTGGCGGCGGAGGTAGGCAGCCGCACCTTCCTGCACGGCCTGCGCAATCTCCTGCATGCGCGGCGTGCCGGCATCGGCGGCCATGACCCGCGCCGCGGTAATGATGCCGTACAGCACGGCGATCACGCCGCACGCTACGACGGCCCAGAGGACAGATGACATAATGGGTAACCTGTTGTTTCTTAAGGTGTTCTCAACCCGTTTGCGCCGATGAAACCACTCTCCCCTCGGCGCGAGGCGGGCGGAAAATGACAGAACGGCCCCAAACGCGCAACAGCGGGTAGAGGAAGAATTCCCCGTCCCCTCAAGGGGTTGAGGGTCCGTACCATGTCATCCAGACGGGGCTTACGCGCGAGCGGGATGACGTAACCGGAAGGCACCGATCACCACCAGCGCGATGAAGACCAGCGCGAAGGCAAGGTAGTTGAGGAAGGCCCAGCCCTTCAGCTCGAGCACGACCGACGCCATCAGGCTCGCCGTCGCCGTGGTGCCGAACACCATGAAGTCGTTGAACGCCTGAGCCTTGCCGCGCTCGGCCGGCCGATAGGTCGTGGTGAGCAGCGTCGTGGCGCCGACGAACAGGAAGTTCCAGCCCGAGCCGTTGAGGCCGAGCGCGATGCGGAAGTGCCACTCGGTCGTGCCGAGCAGCGCGATCGCGACACCGCAGATCAGCAGCGCGATGCCGGTCAGCATCATGTTGAACACGCCGAAGCGCTGGATCAGGTGGCCGGTGAAGAAGGCCGGCAGGAACATGCCCATGACATGGACGAAGATCGTGACCGGCGCCTCGCTCTTGTCGAGGCCGCACTGCACGATGGCGAGCGGGGAAGCCGCCATGACGAAGGACATCACGCCGAAGGCGATCATCGCGCCCGCGGCGGCCACCATGTAGGCCGGCTGGGTGACGATCTGGAGCAACGGCCGCTGCGGCCCGCTCGTGTCGTCGGTTTTCACTACCGGAAATTCGATGAATCCCAGGATGGTGAACACGATGGCATGCAGGATGATCACGCCGACGAAGCTCGCCTGGAACAGCGGCTGCCAGAGATCCGGGGTCCAGCGCGCCAGGGTCGGCCCGACGACGCCCGCGATCACGCCGCCGGAGGTGACGTAGGAGATCGCCTTGGCACGGAACGACGGCGGCGCGAGCTCGACCGCCGCGAAGCGATAAAGCTGCATGTTGGCCACGGCATTGCCCAGCAGCATGCCGCCCAGGCACATGATGGGGAAGCTCGCGAGCTGCAGCCCGATCGCCGAGCAGGACGCCCCCGCCATGCCAAACAGCGAACCCATGCGGAAGCCGAATTTGCGGCCCCGCTTCATCATCAGCAGCGAGGCCGGGAAGACCGACAGCATGACACCGAGGTGCTGCATGGTGACCGGAAGATTGGCCCACATGCGCAAGTCGGCGCCGACGATGGTCAGCACCGCAAGCGCCGACGAGGCGAACATCAGGGTGTTGCCGCTCTGCGTCAGCGCCTGGCACATCGCAAGCAGCGCGATGTTGCGCGCGGACCGCGCCGGCATGCCTGCCGCGATCGCAGGCGCGGCCTCGATTTTGCCCGAACCGTCCATAGGGCGCGCACCATACTGGCGGGTGCCGCAGCCCCAAAGCGAATTAACTTCAGAAGTGGACGTAGCCGGTCTGGGCTGCGCGCCGCGCATGCCCCGCAACGGTCAGGACGACTCCCCTGCCCTTTGCGAAGCCACCGATGCGGGTGACCTTCACACCTGTCGCACGCGACGCCGCCAGCAGCCGCGCGCCCTTTCGCGGCGGAACGGCGATCGCGAGCTCGTAATCGTCGCCGCCACCAAGGACATTGCTCCACAGCGCGGGCTTCGCAGCGAGTATGCGTCGGGCCTCAGCCGACAGCGGCACGAGATCCCGCTCGATGTGGACCGACAGCCGCGAGGCATCGGCGATGTGTCCGGCGTCAGCCAGCAGACCGTCCGATATGTCCGCCGTCGCGCTCGCAATGCCGACCAGACGCGGCCCGAACGCCGTGCGAGGCTGCGGCAGGCGATAACGCTTCTCGAGCGCCGGCGCCTTCAGCTCGCCGCGCGCCGCGAGCAGGCCGAGCGCGGCATCGCCGATCGTGCCGGTTACCCAGAGCTCGTCCCCTGCCCGAGCACCGTCGCGGCCCAAGCCCTTGCCACGAGCCACGCGCCCGAAGGCGGCGATGGTCACCGTCGTCGGCCCCGGCGTGCCGGTCGTGTCGCCACCACTCAGCGCAATGCCGAAGCGGCGCTGGTCGGCCGCGAGTCCGCGCGCAAAGCCCGCTACCCAACGCTCGGTCCAGTCGAGCGTCAGCGACAGCGACAGTTGATAGGCATAGGGCGTGGCCCCGCCCGCCGCGAGATCGGACAGACAGACGCGCAGTGCCCGCGCAGCCACGAGCTCGGGCTTTTCGTCGGCGAGGAAGTGAACGCCGGCGACGATGGTGTCCGTCTTCACGACCAGATCGTGCCTGGCATCCGCTGCCAGAAACGCATTGTCGCTCTTGAGCCCGCGCGCGCCGGCGAAGCCCCTGGCGAGCGGCGCGAAGTAGCGGGCGATCAGCTCGAACTCACCGATCCGCCGCTTCGCCATGGAGAGCTTATCCCGCGAGATCGGCCGCGCGCTCCTGGCGCGCCACGCGATCGAGCACGGAGTTCACGAAGGTCGCTTCGCCCTGGTCGTAGAAGGCGTGGGCGATCTCGACATACTCGTTGATCGCCACCTTGGGGGGCACGTCGCGGCGATGGACCAGCTCGTAGGCACCGGCCAGCAAGATCGCGCGCACCAGCCGGTCGATGCGGCCCCAGGTCCAGTTCTCGGCCAGCGCCGAGGACACCGTCTTCTCGAGCTCGTCCTTGTGGCTGGCCGTGCCCTCGACCACGTCCTTGAACAATGGCTTGTCGGCGTCCCGGCGCATGCCGCCCTCGCCCGCTTCGCCGGCACGCACGTTCAGGAACTGCGCGACGATGTCGCCCGGCTCGTCCTGGCCTTCCTGCCACTGGTAGAGCGCCTGCACGGCCGCAAGGCGCGCGGCCTGACGGCGACTCGGAGGCTTCGGCTGGGTGCTCACGAATTGCGCCAACGGCGCCGCAGCGCCACCATGGCGAGACAGGCGTGGGCCGCGTCGCCACCCTTGTCGCCGCGATGCGTCTCGGCGCGCGCCTTGGCCTGCTCCATGGTGTTGACCGTGACGATGCCGTAGCCGATGGCGAGCTTCCTGTGGACCGACAGGTCCATCAGCCCGCGCGCGCTCTCGCCGCAGACATAGTCATAATGCGTGGTCTCGCCGCGAATGACGCAGCCCAATGCCAGGAAGCCGTCGTAGCGGTCGGCGGCGAGGGCGATCGCCCCTGGTATCTCGAACGCGCCCGGCACGACCACGCGCTCGTAAATCGCGCCGTTCTTCCTGATCTCGGCGTCGGCACCGGAGATCAGCGCGTCGGCGATCTCGGGATAGTAGCGCGATTCGACGATCAGGATGCGCGCGCCGTCGACCCCTCCGACGGGGGGTCGCGCAGTAGGATTTTCGGTACGTGTGCTCATGGTCTTTTGGACCGCGCGCATCCTGCGCGCTCATGATCATGAGCGCGCGGGATGCGCGCGGTCCGGAAGACGTGAGCTTCCCGCAACATGATCAGGCCCGCGACGGACGACCGGGCACCGGCTTCTGGCCGACGACCTTCAAGCCGAATCCCTCGATGCCGACGATGCTCTTCCTGCTGTTGGTCAGCAGGACCATTTCCTTGACCCCGAGGTCGATCAGGATCTGGGCGCCGACGCCGTAGTCGCGCAATTCGACGCCTGCCGGCGGGATCGGCTCGCCGGCGCGCCGGCGCTGCTCGGCCAGCACGACGGTGAGCGGCTCGCGGATCAGCACGATCACGCCGCGCCCCTGCTCCGCGATGTAGCGCATCGATGCCTCGATCTCGCCCCCGCGACCGCCGCTCCTCTGCCCCAGCGCGTCGGTGAACAGGTTGACCGCGTGCATGCGCACGGTGATCGGGCCGGGCGCAGCCGGATCGCCCTTCACCAGCGCCACGTGCTGGGCCATCGTCACCTTGTTGATGTAGACGACGCAACGGAAGTCGCCGCCATAGATGCTGTCGAGCTTGGTCTCGCTGATGCGCTTGATGATGGAATCGTAGCGCCGGCGGTAGGCGATCAGATCGGCGATGGTGCCGATCTTGAGGTTGTGGCGCTGGGCGAAGCTGATCAGGTCGTTGCGGCGGGCCATCGTGCCGTCGTCGTTCATGATCTCGCAGATCACACCGGCCGGCGTCAGGCCCGCGAGCCGCGCCAGGTCGACCGCCGCTTCGGTGTGGCCCGTACGCTCCAGGGTGCCGCCGTCCTTGGCGACCAGCGGGAAGACGTGGCCCGGCGTGACGATGTCCTGCGGACCACACGACGGGTCGATCGCGACCGAGACGGTGCGCGCACGGTCGGCGGCGGAGATGCCGGTGGTGACGCCCTCGCGCGCCTCGATCGACACGGTGAAGGCGGTCTGGTGGCGGGTGCCGTTGTTCTGCGCCATCAGCTTGAGGCCGAGCTGCTCGACACGCTCGCGGGTCAGGGCGAGGCAAATCAGCCCGCGTGCATGCTTGGCCATGAAGTTGATCGCCTCGGCGGTCGCCCACTGCGCCGGGATGACCAGGTCGCCTTCGTTTTCCCGGTCTTCGTCATCGACCAGGATGAACATCCGGCCCTTGCGGGCCTCCTCGATGATGTCCTCGGCCGCGGCCTTCACCTCACCGAAGGTGATCCGCCAGGCGTCCTTTTCGAGCGCACTCATGGTCTGTGCTCCAACAGTCGCTGAACGTATCGCGCGAGCATATCGACCTCAAGGTTGACCCGCTGGCCGACTTTGGCCTTTCCCAGAGTCGTCACCGCCTGGGTGTGAGAAATGATGTTCACGCCGAAGCGATTGCCGTCGACCTCGTTCACGGTGAGCGAGACCCCATCCACCGCGATCGAGCCTTTGGAGGCAACGAAGCGGGCGAGATCGCCCGGCGCTTCGAACACGAAGCGCACGCTGCCGCCTTCCGGCGTCATCGAGACGATCCTTCCGACGCCGTCGACATGCCCATAGACCAGATGGCCGCCCAGCTCGTCGCCGAGCTTGAGCGAGAGCTCGAGGTTGATGCGGTCGCCCTGCTTCCAGTCGCCCAGATGGGTCTTGTCGAGGGTCTCGACGGAGGCCTCGACCGCAAACCAGTCGGGCCCCTTCTCGATCAGCGTCAGGCAGCAGCCCGAACAGGCGATCGAAGCGCCCATCGGCACCGGCCCCATGTCGTGTTTCGTGCGGATGACGAAGCGGCGGTCGCCCTTCTGGCCGCCCGGCGTGAGGGCGGCGATTTCACCGATGTCGGTGACGATCCCCGTGAACATGGCCGCCTACTTAAGGCGCTCGATGCCAGGTTTCCACCACGTCGCCGCCGAGCGGCCGGGAGGAAACCAGGGTGAACCGGGGCGCGAAATCGAGCTTTTCGAGCCCCAGGGGCGCAACCGCAGAGCGGCTGTCCGCCCCCAGCAGCAGGCCGGCCCGATAAGAGGTCAGGCGGTCGACGAGGTTGGCCTTGAGAAAGGTCGCGGCCACCTCGCCCCCGCCTTCGATCAGGACACGGGTCAGCCGGCGTTCGGCAAGAGCGCGGGCGGCCGACAGGATGTCGACCCGCCCTTGCGCATTGGACGCAACCTCGATCACCTGGACGCCCCTCGCCTGCAATGCCTCGCGCGCCGACATCGGAGCATCGCGCGTGCACACAATCCACACCGGAGTCTGGTTGGCCGTCAGGGCCAGCTTCGAACCGGGAGATGTCCGCGCGTTCGAATCGAGCACGATCCTCACCGGCGAGTAGCCGTCCAATCCCGGCAGCCGGCACGTCAGCTCGGGATCGTCGGCTGCGACAGTGTTGGCGCCAACCAGGATCGCGTCATGCGTCGCACGCAGCCGCTGGCCGTGGGCACGGGCCGTGGCACCGGTGATCCACTTGCTCTCGCCCGAAGCCGTCGCGATCCGGCCATCGAGGGAGGACGCCACCTTGAGATGGAAAAGCGGCCGACGCTCGCGCACTTGCAGCAGGAAGCCGGCATTGATCTCGGCCGCCTCTTTCGCGCCCACGCCGACCTCGACCTCGATGCCGGCCGAGCGCAGGCGGGCATGCCCCTGCCCGTTCACCTGCGGATTGGGGTCCTCCATCGCCGACACGACCTTCACCACGCCCGCCTCGATCAGGGCATCGGCACAGGGCGGCGACTTGCCGAAGTGCGAGCAGGGCTCGAGCGTAACGTAGGCCGTGGCGCCTCGCGCCGCCTCGCCCGCCTGGTCGAGCGCATCGACCTCGGCGTGCGGGCGACCGCCATCCTGGGTGCGGCCGCGGCCGACGACGACTCCTTCCTTCACGATCAAGCAACCCACGGCGGGGTTGGGCCAGGTGCGGCCGAGCGATCGGCGCGCCAGCGCGAGCGCCGCGCGCATCATGCGTCAGTCCTTCAGGCTCTGGGTCTCGGCGAGATCGGAGATGAACTCCTCGAAGTCCCGGGCCTCGCGGAAATTGCGATAGACCGAGGCGAAGCGCACATAGGCCACGGGATCGAGCGCGCGCAGCGCGTCCATCACCAGCTCGCCGATCTGCGTCGAGGGGATCTCGCTCTCGCCGGAGCTTTCGAGGCGGCGCACGATGCCGTTCACCACGCGCTCGACCCGCTCGGGATCGACCGGGCGCTTGCGGCAGGCGACCGAGATCGAACGCGCGAGCTTGTCGCGATCGAAGGCGACACGCTGGCCATTCTTCTTGACCACGGTGAGCTCGCGCAGCTGCACGCGCTCGAACGTGGTGAAGCGCGAGCCGCACGACGGGCAGTAGCGCCGCCGGCGGATCGCCGAATTGTCGTCGGTCGGTCGCGAGTCCTTAACCTGGGTATCCTCGTGACCGCAGAATGGACAGCGCATCTAGTGGTTCCCCCTGTTTATCGTTGCGCTTCTTCAGTCGCGGTATATCGGGAAGCGGGCGCACAGATCGCGAACCTTGCCGCGCACCTGCGCCTCGACCTGGGCGTCGCCGTCCGGGCCGTTCCTGGCGATTCCGTCGAGCACGTCGGCAATCAGGTTGCCGATCTGGCGGAACTCGGCGACCGTGAAACCGCGTGTCGTGCCGGCCGGCGACCCCAGGCGCACGCCCGACGTGACGGTGAACTTCTCCGGATCTCCCGGGATGCTGTTCTTGTTGACGGTGATGCCGGCGCGATCGAGCACCTTCTCCGCCGCGATACCGGTTGCCTTCTTCGGCCGCAGGTCGACCAGCATGACGTGGCTATCGGTGCCGCCCGAGATGATCTTGAGCCCGCGCTCGGTGAGCGCGGCGGCGAGCGCCTGCGCATTGTCGACGACCTGCCGCGCATAAGCCTTGAAGTCCGGCCGCAGCGCCTCGCCGAGCGCGACCGCCTTGGCGGCGATGATGTGCATCAGCGGCCCACCCTGCAGGCCGGGGAATACCGCCGAGTTGATCTTCTTGCCGAGCTCGGCGTCGGTCGAAAGGATCATGCCGCCGCGCGGGCCGCGCAGCGTCTTGTGCGTGGTCGTCGTCACGACATGCGCATGCGGCAGCGGGCTGGGATAGACGCCGGCGGCAATCAGGCCGGCATAATGCGCCATGTCGACCATGAAAAAGGCGCCGACCTCGTCCGCGACCTTGCGGAAGCGCGCCCAGTCGATCCGTCGCGAATAGGCCGAAGCGCCGGCGATGATCAGCTTCGGCCTCTCCCGCCGCGCCACCTCTTCCATCTGCTCGTAGTCGATCAGGTGCGTGTCGGGCTTGACGCCGTAGGATACGACCCTGAACCACTTGCCCGACTGGTTGGCGGGCGAGCCGTGCGTGAGATGGCCGCCCTGGTCGAGCGCCATGCCGAGGAAGGTGTCGCCCGGCTTCAGCAGCGCCATGAACACGGCCTGGTTCGCCTGCGCACCCGAGTGCGGCTGGACGTTGGCGAAGCCGCAATCGAAGAGCTTGCAGGCACGATCGATCGCAAGCTGCTCGGCCTTGTCGACCTCCTCGCAGCCGCCGTAATAGCGCCGCCCGGGATAACCCTCGGCGTATTTGTTGGTCAGCACCGAGCCGGCCGCTTCGAGCACGGCGCGCGAGACGATGTTCTCCGACGCGATCAGCTCGATCTGCTCCTGCTGGCGGTGCAACTCGCCCTTCAGAACCTCCTCGATCACCGGATCGGACTCGGCGAGGCTCGTGGTGAACATCGCCAGCGGCGTGTCGTGCTTCGCGGCGGCCTGGCTCATGATTTCGTTACTCCGGAAAGCTTGGCGACGCGCCCGGCATGACGGCCGCCTTCGAACGGCGTGTTGAGGAACACCTTGAGCGCCTCGCGCGCCACCTCGACGCCGATCAGACGCTGACCGAATGCCACGACGTTCGCGTCGTTGTGCTCGCGTGACAGGCGGGCCGAGGTCGTATCGTGCGCCAGCACGGCGCGGACCTTGGGATTGCGATTTGCGGCGATCGAGATGCCGATGCCCGACCCGCAGACGAGGACACCACGCTCGGCCTTGCCGGCAGCGATCGCCTCGCCCATGGCGGCGCCATAGTCCGGATAGTCGACCGAGACGGTCGAGTTGGTGCCGAGGTCAAGCACGGCGTATCCTGCAGCCTGCAGGTCGCCCTTGAGAATCTCCTTCAGGTCGAAGCCGGCGTGATCCGCCGCGACCGCGATGGTGGCCCCCGCCATCCGATGAAATGCCCCTCTACAGATTGAGTCCCCCGATACCACATCGGGGGGACCGGTGTCACCTTGGCCCCCAGATCATGGAGGCGCGACACAAGACCTTGATAACGCAAAAGAAAAAGGGCCCGGCGCACCGGGCCCTTTCGCGTCGGGGAGACGATCTTACTTGGTCGCCGGGTACGACTTGCCGCCCTTCCAGACGTAGATGTCATAGACCGGATCCTTGATGTCGCCCTTCTGGTCATAGGTCAGCGGGCCAACCGCGGAGTCGAAGGTGCCGGACCGCAGCGCGGCGGCGACCTTGTCGGCCTCGACCGACTTCGCCTTGGTCGCAGCGTCGGCCCACACCTTCACGGCGGCGTAGGTGAACAGCGTGTAGCCGGCCGGCTCGTAACCGGAGTCGCGGAACTTCTTCACCAGGGCGGCATTCTTCGGGTCGTCCTCGGCCTTCGGCGGGAAGGACATCAGCACACCGTCGGTGGCGGCGCCGCCCAGCTTGCCGAACTCGGCATCCTCGAGCGCATCGAAGCCGACCATCTGTGCGCCGAAGCCCTGCTCGCGCGACTGCTTGATCAGCAGCGCACCCGCCGTGTGGTAGCCGCCGAGCACGATGATGTCGATCTTGGCCTGCTTCATCTTGTTGATCAGTGCAGTGAAGTCCTTGTCGGTATCGTTGTACGACTCGTACATCGCCTCGCGAATACCGCCCTTGTTCAGAGCCTTCTTGGTCTCGTCGGCGACGCCTTTGCCGTACGGCGACTTGTCGTTGAGGATCGCGATGCGCTTGCCCTTGTGATACTTGATGAGGTAGTTGCCGACGGTCGTTCCCTGCACGTCGTCGCGGCCGCAGGTGCGGAAGACCGTGGTGTTGCCCTTCTTGAAGGCGTCGTCGGTCAGCTTGACGTTCGTCGAGGCTGGCGTGATCTGCAGGATCTTGGCCTCATGGTAGATATCCGACGCCGGAATCGAGCTGCCCGAGCAGTAGTGGCCGGCCACGAACACGACCTTGTCGGCTGCGAGCTTGTTGGCGACAGCGGTCGCCTGCTTGGGATCGCAGGCATCGTCGCCGATCTGCAACTCGACCTTCTGGCCGTTGACGCCGCCGGCGGCATTGATGTCCTTGACCGCCATCTCGGCGCCCTTCTTCAGCTGCTCGCCGAACGCGGCGTACTGGCCGGTCATCGGGCCGACCGAAGCGATCTTGATCTGCGCGACTGCGGGCGTGGCTGCGAGCGCCAGCGCCGCGACCGCCAGGCTGCCGTAGAACCTTCTCATCGACGTCTCCCTTATTGGGCCTCCACGAACGTGGAGATTGAGCGAAGCTTAGTGCCGCTGCTCCCAGCCCAGCAAGCCTTTGCGCTGGTAGAGCCACGGATATTGCCGGACCATCTGGCGTGCGCGAGTCACACGGTAGGCAAGGGTGGCGATCGCCAGCTGCACGAGCCAGCCGAGCATGAACCCGCCGACCGACCACAACTCGCCGTCGGCCAGCGCGTAGTCGAAGAAGCGCAGCCCTGCCGAAAGAAGCGCCGCATAAACGACGACTTGCCGCCACGGCCGCCAGGTCGAGGCAACGCCCTGCCCCGTCGCGTAGGAAGCCGCTCCGACCAGCACCAGGTTGAACAGCAGCACCATCGCCAGCGTGTCGCCGAACCAGTCGAACATGAACATGTCGAGCGGGCTCAAGGTCATGCGTGCCCACCTTCGAGATAGGCTGCGCGCACCTCCTGGTTGGCCAGCAGCTCGCGCCCGGTTCCGGAAAGCCGCACGCGGCCGTTGACCAGCACGTAGCCGCGATCGGCGAGGCGCAGCGCATGGAAGGCATTCTGCTCGACCAGGAAGATGGTGACGCCCTCTTCGCGGGCGATACGCCGGATCGCTTCGAAGATCTGCCGAACGATCAGCGGCGCAAGCCCGAGCGACGGCTCGTCGAGCAGCAGGAGCCGCGGCCGGCTCATCAACGCGCGGCCGATCGCCAGCATCTGCTGCTCGCCGCCGGACAACGTGCCGCCGCGCTGATCGCGCCGCTCGGCGAGCCGCGGGAACATCTCGAGCACGCGGTCGAGGTCGTGCTGGAAGTGCGCGGGGTCGCCCAGCGTCGCGCCCATCTGCAGGTTCTCGAACACCGTCATGCGCGGAAAGATGCGCCGGCCTTCCGGCACCTGGGCGACGCCGCGGCGGACGATCTGGTGGGTCGGCAGGTGGGTGATGTCCTGGCCATCGAGCTTGATGGTCCCCGAGCGCGCGCGGGGGTTGCCGCAGACCGTCATCAGCAGGGTCGACTTGCCGGCGCCATTGGCGCCGATCAGCGTAACGATCTCGCCTTTGGCGACGTCGAGGTCAACGCCGTGCAGCGCCTGGATGGCGCCATAGAACGTGGCGACTCCCCTTACTTCAAGCATGAGGGGCCTCAGGCATCGGGCCCATCCTCGGCCGTGCCGAGATATGCGCGGATCACCGCCGGATCGTTGCGCACCATGTCCGGAGCGCCCTCGGCGATCTTGCGGCCGTAATCGAGCACGACGATGTGGTTGGAGATGCGCATGACCACGCTCATGTCGTGCTCGATCAGCAGCACGCCGATGCCGTCCCGGTCGCGGATCGACACCAGCAGCTCGTTGAGCTCGGCCGATTCGCGCGGGTTCAATCCTGCCGCCGGCTCGTCGAGGCAGAGAAGCTGCGGATCGGTGCACATTGCCCGCGCAATCTCGAGCCGGCGCTGCGCGCCATACGGCAGCTCGCCGGCCGGCCGGTCGGCGTCGGGCAGGAGCTGGATGCGCTCGAGCCAGCCGCGCGCCTTCTCGATCGCAGCGGCCTCGGCGGTACGATAGCGCTGCAGGCCGAGCAGGCCGAAGATGCTCATGCCCGAGGCGCGCATCAGCTTGTTGTGCTGCGCCACCAGCAGGTTCTCCAGTACCGTCATGCCCGGGAACAGGCGGATGTTCTGGAAGGTGCGCGCCACCCTCGCCTTCTGCCCGACCTCGTGACCCAGCATGCGCTCGAGCAGATACTCCTGGTCGGCGCGCAGCGTGAGCCGGCCGACCGTCGGCTTGTAGAAGCCGGTGATGCAGTTGAAGACAGTGGTCTTGCCTGCGCCGTTCGGGCCAATGATCGCCGTGATTTGGCGCGGGCCTGCGCTGAACGACACATCGTCGACGGCCACCAGGCCGCCGAAACGCATGGTGAGATGCTCGACCTCGATCAACGGCTCCGGATGGGCGGCGCTCATGGGCCGGCCCGCACCGGGTGCAATCGCACCGACGGCTCGCGATGGGCGATCAGGCCGCGTGGCCGGAAGACCATGATCAGCACCATGGCGAGACCGAACACGATCATGCGGTAGGCGCCGAGGTCGCGGAACCATTCCGGCAGGCCGATCAGCAGCACCGCCGCCAGCACCACGCCGATCTGGCTGCCCATGCCGCCCAGCACGACGATCGACAGGATGATCGCCGATTCGATGAAGGTGAAGCTCTCCGGGCTGATGAAGCGCTGCTTGGCGGCGAAGAACGAGCCGGCGAAGCCCGCGAACATGGCGCCGACCGCGAAGGCGGTGAGCTTGGTGTTGGTCGGGTTGATGCCGAGCGCCTTGCACGCCGTCTCGTCCTCGCGCAGCGCCTCCCAGGCGCGGCCGACCGGCAGGCGGCGGATGCGCTGGGTGAAGAAGTTGGTCACCAGCGCCAGCAGCAGGATGATGTAATAGAGGTAGATCAGGCGCTGATTGCTGCTGAACGGGATATTCATCATCTGCGCGAAGGTCTGCTGACCCGGCGGGGCGGTCTCGGCGAATACCGCGCCGAACAGGGTCGGGCCCGGGATGCCGCCGATGCCGGCCGGGCCGTTGCTGAGATCGACCCAGTTCAGCAGGACGAGCCGGATGATCTCGCCGAACCCCATGGTGACGATGGCGAGGTAGTCGCCGCGCAGACGCAGCACCGGGAAGCCGAGCAGCAGGCCGAAGGTCGCGGCGAACATGCCGGCGAGCGGCAGCACCGTCCAGAAGTTGAGGCCGAACTGCGTGCTGAGGAGCGCATAGGAATAGGCGCCGACGGCATAGAAGGCGACATAGCCCAGGTCGAGCAGGCCGGCCAGGCCGACCACGATGTTGAGCCCCCAACCCAGCATGACGTAGGTCAGGATCAGGACGGCGAGGTCCATGTTCTTCTGATCGGCGAACGGCGTGAACGGCAGCAGCACGGCCGCGATCAGCAGGATCGCCCCGAACCACTTCGCGCCCCGCTGGCCCATCGCCCTGCCGCGCTCGGAATGGCGTGCCTTTGCCAGCGCCGCATTGGCCCACGGCCAGATGGTGCGCAGGATGATCAGCACGCCGGCGATCACCACGAACCAATGCAGGAAGGTCGACGGCATCTTGAGCGGCGAGGCTCCGACCGCGCCGAGCACCGTGCCGAGCGCAAAGGAAGGCCACTTCAGGCCCATCGCCGCAAGGTGCAGGCCGAGCCGGCCGAAGAAGATCGTCACGACGGCAATGCCGAGGTCGACGAACTGGTAGTCGAAGAACAGGCCCTGGCCGATGTCCCGGGTCTGGAAGCCGACGATGAAGAGGCCGAGCGCGGCCGCCATCAGGGCAGTCAGTGCGGAGTCCTTCAACAGCGCAGGGAGACGATCGCCCATCAGACCTTCTCGATCTCCGGCTTGCCGAGCAGGCCGCTCGGCCGGAAGATCAGCACCAGGACCAGGATGGCAAAGACCGCGACGTCCTTGTACTCGCTCGAAAAGTAGCCGGCCCAGAAGACCTCGATCAGGCCGATCAGGAGGCCGCCGAGCATGGCTCCCGGCAGGGAGCCGATGCCGCCCAGCACCGCGGCGGTGAACGCCTTGATGCCGGCGAGGAAGCCGATGAAGAAGTCGACGACGCCGTAGTACATCAGGAACAGCATGCCGGCGACGGCGGCCAGTGCCGAGCCCATGACGAAGGTCAGCGAGATGGTGCGGTCGACGTCGACGCCGAGCAGCGCCGCCATCTTCATGTCCTGTTCACACGCGCGCTGCTGGCGGCCGAGCGACGTGGCGGCGATGACCCAGGAGAAGCCGGCCATCAGCACCACCGTCACCACGACGATGATGATCTGCAGCCAGGTGACGCGAACGTCGAAGCCGTCGGCGCGGAACAGGTTGTAGCCGCCCTGGACCACCGAGCCGGCCGGCTTTGGCCGCGCGCCCTGGGCGAGCTGGACGTAGTTCTCGAGCAGAATCGACACGCCGATCGCCGAGATCAGGGGCGCCAATTTGAACGACCCGCGCAACGGCCGGTAGGCAGTGCGCTCGATCGTCCAGCCATAGACGGCGGTGAACACCATCGACAGCAGCAGCACGAACAGGATGGCGGCCGGGGCCGAGCTGATGCCCAGCAGGGCGCAGATCATGAAGCCGATCAGGGAGATGAAGGCACCGATCATGAAAATATCGCCGTGGGCGAAATTGATCATGCCGATGATGCCGTAGACCATCGTGTAGCCGATGGCGATCAGGCCGTAGATGGCGCCGAGCGTGACGGCGTTGATGAGCTGCTGCGTGAAATACGCCATCCGGTCGCCCGCCCCCTTTTCATTTCTTATCCTACGACAGTACCTGACGACGGACGGGCTGCAAATCGCGGACCAGATTGCCGCGCCTGTGCTATGGAGATGTCGATGGATAACCCCGCATACGACGTCATCGTTATCGGCGCCGGGCCGGCCGGCCTCACCGCTGCCACGGAAGTCGCCCGTGCCGGCCTCAAGGCCTACTGCCTCGACAAGCTCGCTCCGGGTGGCGTTCTGATCAACCTCGGCGAACTGCACGACTTCGACGAGATCTGGAGCGGGCCCGACATGGCCTCGCGCCTCACCGACGATGCCGCGGTCGCCGGCGTCGAGATCGGCTTCGGCGAAGTGACTGCCCTCTCCGGCACCGGCCCCTGGACTGTCGAGACCGCCGAGGGCGACAAGCACACCGCACGTGCCGTCGTTCTCGCTACCGGACTCGACAAGGGCCGCCTGGGCCTGCCGAACGAGGACGACTACGAAGGCCGCGGCATCTCGCACTGCGCGCACTGCGACGCCCCGCTTTATGCCGGCCTGCCCGTGATCGTCGCGGGCGCCGGCGGCTGGGCCGACTATGAGGCCAAGGAGCTGATCGGCGTCGCGAGCGAGATCACCATGGTCGATGCCGCCGCCCGAAGCGCCCTCGCCGACGTGAACCACATACAGGGCCGCATCGTCGGCCTCGAGGGTAGCGACGGGCTGCAATCGGTAACGATCGAGACCGGCGGCCAGCGAAAGAACATTCCGGCCAGCGCGGTCTTCGTCTACCTCGACCAGCGCCCGGCCACAGGGTGCCTGCCGGCATCCGTCGCACGCGATGCCTCGGGGCATGTCGTGGTGGATGCCGAGGGCCGCACATCGATACCGACGCTGTTCGCAGCAGGCGACGTGCGCGCCGGGGCACGCTATTATTTGTCCGACGCGATCGCCGACGGCCAGCGTGTGGCAAAGTCGGTCGTGGCGATGCTCAAGAAGAGTGAGAGTTGAGGAGGAAGCTCCATGCGCATCTACAATCCAACCTTCGGCCACTCGGCGGCGACTGCCGAAAAGGTGGCATTGAAGCCGGTCAACTGGAAGACCGACGCCATCGCCCTGATCTCGAACTCCAAGCCGAATGCCCGCGAGCTGCTATGGGGCGTTCGCGACAAGCTCAGCGCGCACCGCCAGGTCGAGAACATCAAGTTCCTGGCCAAGAACAGCGCCAGCCAGCCGGCACCGAAGGAACTGCTCCAGGAAGTCGCGGCAAACTACAAGGCGGCGCTGCTGGCCCTGGGTGATTGAGGAAGCTGCTCATCGTGGAGTTTCCACGACAGCCTCGAACTCGAGAAGCTCGGCGTCACGGCCTACGTGATCGCCACTGAGACTTTCAAGCCGCTGGTCCTGGCCCAGGCGAAAGCCCGCAAGGTCGAGCCCCGGCTCATCGTGGTCAAGCATCCCGTCGGCGGCCTCAATGCCGACGAGTTGCGGGAACGCATCGAAGCGGCCACCAAGGGACTGACCGAGGCGACAGCGAAATGACGGACATCGCCGAACAGGAAGTGATCGAGCTCGACGACAAGATGGACGTCGAGGCATTCAACGACTTCGCCCGCGAGCAGGGCTGGAGCGACGGCATGCCGCTCTTCATTCCGACCGAGGAGAAGGTCGCGAAGTTCGTCCAGACGGTGCGCGGGGACAACCGCCCCTATGTGCCGGTGCCGCCGCGCCAGGTCGTCCCGACGGTGCAGGCGCTCGCGGCCAATGCCGTGATGGCGGGCTGCAGGCCGGAGTACTTCCCGGTGGCGATTGCCGCGCTGCGCGGCGTGCTCGACCCCGAGTACAATCTGCACGGCAGCCTGGCCACGACGCACTCCTGCGCACCGATGGTCATGGTGAGCGGGCCGATCCGCAAGGAGCTCAACATCAACTGCGGCTCGAACTGCTTCGGCCAGGGCTGGCAGGCCAATGCCACCATTGGCCGCGCGCTCGGGCTGATGCTGCTCAACATCGCCGGCGCCAAGCCCGGCGAGATGGACCGTTCGACACAGGGCAATCCCGCCAAGTTCACCTTCTGCTTCGGCGAGAACGAGGAGGAAAATCCCTGGACGCCGTATCACGTGCAGCGCGGCTTCGCGCCGACCGACAACGTGGTGACGGTGATGTCGGCTGAAGGCCCGCACAATCTGAACGACCACGGCTCGACCACGGGCGATGGCCTGCTGACGACCTTCGCGGGCGGCATGTCGAACCCCGGCGCCAACACGATCTACGGCAAGGGGCCGATGTTCGTGATCATCGGACCCGAGCACGCGGCAACCTTGAAGCGTGACGGCTACACGATCAACAGCATCCGCGAGGAACTGTGGAAGCGCTCGAAGGTGCATCTGTCGCGAATCTCGAAGGAGAACCTCGAGACGTACAGCAGCACCGGCCACAAGCCGGACGGGGACTACCTGCACATCGGCCGCTCGCCGCAGGACATCCACATCACCGTTGCCGGCGGACCAGGCAAGCACTCGGCCTTCATCCCGTCGTTCGGCGGCACGACCGTCGCCTCGGTGCGCATCGCACGATGAGCGGGCGTTCATGACGGAATGGTGCGGCTGGCCGGTCGTCGACGAGGCGACGACCTGGGAGACCGCGCAGCAGATCCTGACCGACGCCGAGCTGAGCGACGGTCTGCCGCTGGTGCCGCCGACACGGCGTCGCCTAGAGGCTATGGTCGCCGGCCTCGACAATCGCGGCGACTCGCGGGGCATGATGCCGCCAATGTTCGGCGACATCACGCCCGATGCCGTTGCCTATCAGTGCGTCATCGCCGGCGCGCGCCCGTCCGAGCTGGCGGTCGTGCTGACTGCAGCCGAAGCCACGCTCGAACCCGATTTCAATCTGCTGGGCATCGCGACGACCACCGGCACGGCCTGCGTGGCGCTCTGCGTGCATGGCCCGATCGCCCGGCAGCTCGGAATCAATTCAGGCACCAATTGCCTGGGGCCGGGGAACCGGGCCAATGCCACGATCGGCCGCGCCCTGCAGCTCTGCATCCGCAACATCGGCGGCGCGCGTCCGGACACCGGCGACATGGCGACCATGGGGCAGCCGGGCAAGTACTCGCTGTGCTTCGCCGAGCGCAACGATGGCCCCTTCCCCACCCTCACCCAGCGCCGCGGCCTGGGAAAGGATGCGAGCGCGATCACCGTGATGGGCATCTCCGGCACCGCCGAGGTGCTGCCGGGCGACGGCGAAGGCGCGACCCCCGAAGCTATCCTGTCGCCGGTCGTCGCCGGCATGAAGGCGGCATTGGTGATGTCGAGCATGAGTCGCCGCAACGAGCGCGGCGAGCAGGTCTTCCTGCTGCCGCTCGAGATGGCGGAGAAGATCGCCAGGCACGACTGGGATATCGCCCGTGTCCAGCGCTACGTCTTCGAGACGGGCGACGGAATCGCGCGCGCCCCGGAGGCGATCCATCCGATCGTCACCGGCGGCGCCGGTTACAAAATGAGCTACCTGCCGATCTGGGGCGGCGGCTCGCAAACGGTGATGCGCAAGCTCTGACGATCGTCAGGCCGACGGATGGATCCTGCCTTTCGAGACCTCGAAGCGGTCTCGCGCGATCTTGCGCTCGATCACGGCGTGCTCGGCGTCGGTCTGTCGGTCGCGGCGTGGGCCTTCGGGCGCGAGGGCGCGCTCGAGCTCGAGGAAGTTCGGCTTGCGCCGGCGCCAGAACGGCAACGTCTTCTTCTCTCCAAGCATCATCATTCCTCCTTGGTCCTCCGGACTCTACGATCTGGGGGTCCTCAGGGTTTCCATCAATTACTCGGGTTCGCCAGGAAAGATAATTTGCGCATAGTCCCTCGCGCCGTGAAGGATATGCAGGATTTCGACGGCATCGGCGCCAACGTCGTAAAAGATCAGGTAGTTCCCAAAGACTTTGCGTCGCAGCATTGGATCGCGTGCTTGATCGACCAACGGATGACCGCGCGAGTTCGATCCAAGCGCCCGACAGGCCTCTCTCAATTCAGCGACAAATGAAACCGCACGACCGGGGCTGTCCTGTGCGATCCAGTCGCCAATCTCCTCAAGATCGCGTTCGGCGTTACGCGAAAGAACGACCTTCACAGCCGCTGCTTCGCCATCGCCCGATATTTTGCCTCCAGCCGATCGAAGACTTCCTCTGCAGGCTTCGCACGGCCTGCCCCGATGTCGGCGCGCCCGCGGGCGATGGCCGCGTCGAGCGCGGCCATGCGCTTCTCACGCTCCTCCAGGAGGCGAAGGCCTTCACGCAGCACTTCACTCTTCGAGTTGTATCGGCCGCTGGCAACAAGCGAAGAGACGAACTTCTCGAGCTGACGGCCCAGATCGACACTACTGGCCATGGATCGCTCCGCGATTGGATCGCTTTTGTATCCCTCCCAATAACTATTATCAACGGCTCAAAGTTTCCAGCCGATCCATTCGCAGACGCCGCGGCCCATCACCCAGTCGAGGTCTTCGCCCTTCAGCCAGGGCAGCTCCTCGGTGAACATGGTGACGCCCTGCCGATAGCTGCAGGGTAGCCGCGACCAGTCGGTGCCCCAGAAGGTGCGCTTGGGCCCGAAGGCATCGAACACCCGCCTGATGTGCCGATGGACCGACTTGAAGGGATAGGTCTTATCGTCGGCGTAGCACGGCATCGCCGTGACCTTGGCCGCCACGTTGGGGCGCTTGGCCAGCGCCAGCACCTTGTCGAGCGAGCCGAAATTCTCGACCTCGCGCTTCTCCTTGCCGCTCTTCAGGCCGAGATGGTCGAGCACCAGCCGCAGGCCCGGGTAGCGCTCCGCCACCTTGTCGGCGAGATGCATGTACTCGTGATGGAACAGCACCATCGCCGGGATGCCGAGCTTCTCCATCTCGCCCCACACCCAGTCGAACTTGCCGTCGAGCAGGGGCTGACGCAGTACGGGCGTATGGAAGGTGAAGCGCATGCCGAGCATGCCCGACTGCTTCTTCCAGCCCTTGATCGTCTCGCGCGCATGGGGGGCGTCGGGGTCGAAGCGTCCCATGGCGGCGAAGCGGCGGGGGTGGCTCGTGGCCGCGTCGATCGCGAGGTCGTTGCGGTCGCCCTCCCAGGACGGCGGCACGATCACGACCCGGTCGACGCCCGCACTGTCCATCTCGGCCAGCAGCTCCTCCTTGCCGAGCGGCGCGCGGTGCGGCTCGGCGCGCGCAGGCCACGGCCGCTCCGGCGTGTTGGCCGCCCAGATATGGACCTGTGCGTCACAGATCATCATGGCCGGCGGTTCCTCCAGGGGCGTGCTCGTTCGAGTTGGGCTGCGAGCGAATAGAGCGTCTCCTCCGCCCCATAGCGCGCAACGAAATGCATGCCGATCGGCAGGCCGTCATCGGTCCATTCGATCGGCACCGACATGGCCGGCACGCCGGTCGCATTGCAGACGGCGGTGAACGCCGTCATAGGCGCCACTTGTCCCTCGAAAGCTTCCAGCGTGCCGTCCATGCGCACTGTCCCGAGCGGCAGATGGGTGCGCGCGATCGTGCTCGAGAGGAGCACGTCGTGCTTTTCGAAGAACGCGCCGAGTTGCCGGCCGGTGCGATGGAAGGTCTGGACGCTGCGGATGTATTCGTCGGCCGTGACCGCGCGGCCGCGCTCGGCCGTGAGCCGGGTTACCGGCTCGAGATCGTCCGGCCCTGGCACGCGGCCGGCGGCGCGAAGCTGGATGTTGCTCCAGGTGTTGGCGCTCATGATCCGCCAAAACGCGGCATCGAGGCTTGCGGCATCGTACTGAGGCGATGCCTCCTCTACCCGGTGGCCGAGCTCTTCGAGCAGCTTCGCCGTGCGCTCGATCGCTCGCACCAGCACCGGATCGAGGCCCTCGCCGCCCACCGGTTTGCGCACGAAGGCGACGCGCAGCTTGCCGGGCGACCGCTCGGTGGCGGCGAGGAACGTGCTGGACGCCGGCGGCGCGCTATAGGGATCGCCCGGCTCGCTGCCCGCCAGAGCATCGAGCAGCGCGGCGCTGTCGCGCACCGAGATCGAGACGCAGTGCTGCGCTCCGGCTCCGGCCAGGGTCTCGCCGATCGGCGCCAGGCTGATGCGGCCACGCGACGGCTTCAGCCCGAAGAGACCGCACAGGGTCGCCGGGATGCGGATCGAGCCACCGCCGTCGGTCGCATGTCCCATCGGCAGACCGCGCGCTGCGACGATCGCCGCAGAACCGCCGGACGAGCCGCCCGGCGAGAGGTCCTTGCGCCACGGATTGATGGTCGGACCGCCGAACGCCGGCTCGGTCGTCGGCGCCAGGCCGAACTCGCTGGTGTTGGTGCGGCCGACGATGACCAGGCCGACGCGGCGCATGCGCGCGACGGCAGCGCTGTCGACCGCCGCGACTGGCTGTTGGGCGAAGAACTTCGAGCCGACCGTCGTCGGATGGCCGGCGCAATCGGCCATCAGCTGCTTGATGACGTAGGGCACGCCGTGAAACGGCCCATCGGCTGCGGGCGGCGCGTCGTCGTAGAAATCCGTGATCGCATTCAGCGAGGCGTTGAGCCGGCGCAGGCGGGCGAGCGTGCCGTCGAGAACCTCCCTGGCGCCGAGCTTGCGCGTCCGCACGAGGTTGGCGACGGCAAGCCCGTCGTGCGTCGCGAACAGCTCGTCCACGTCGCCTAGTTCCGCCAGCGGTCGAGATTGGCGGCGACGAAGGCGTCGTCGTGCAGCTCCGGATAGGTCGCGTAGAGCCGGTCGATGCCGTCGCTTTGGCCCGGGCTCAGCTTCTCGTGCGGGTCGAGGCATTCGATCGAGCTCATCAGCCCCTGCCGGCGCAGGATCTCGTGGCAGCCCGGGATGCAGCCCGCGAAGTTGTTGTCGACGTCGAACACCACCGAGTTGCAATCCGTGACGAACGAATCGAGCGCCAGCACCTCCGGCGGAATGGCCCCGGCCGAGACCGAGAGCTTCAGCCGCTCGAGCAGCTTGACCGCGCCGCGCGTCCACACGCTCCAGTGGCCGAGCAGGCCACCCTGGAAGCGCAGCGTCACCTCGCGGTTGCCGGTGCGCACGGTGAGCGGCATCACGAGGTCGGCGACGATGTGGTCGTCGTTGCCGGTGTACAGCGTGATGCGATCCTCGGCGTGCGCCGAAGCGATGCCGAAGGCGACGTCGAGCGTGCGGTAGCGATTGAACGGCGCAACCTTGATGGCGACCACGTTGTCGATCGCCGCGAACCGGCCCCAGAAGCCGCGCGACAGCGGAATGCCGCCGACCGCCGTCTGCAGGTAGAAGCCGATCAGCGGCATCTCCTTCGCGATGGCGGTGCAATGCTCGATCAGCTCGTCCTCGCTCGCGCCCTTCATCGCCGCGAGCGACAGCAGGACCGCGTGATAGCCCATCGCCCGGGCGGTCCGCGCTTCCTCGACCGCCTGCGCGGTGTTGCCGACGGCGCCGGCGATCATGACCAGCGGACGGTCGGTCCAGTCTCGCGCCGTCTCGATCGCGAGCTCAAGCACCGGCTTGTAGAGGCCGACCTCGCGGATCGCGAACTGGGTCGAGTGCACGCCGACCGCCAGTCCACCCGAGCCGGCATCGACGTAGTAGCGGCTGATCGCGCGCTGGGACTGTTTGTCGAACCGACGGTCAGGCCCCAGCGCGAGCGGATGGGCGGGGATCACGGTACCCTGGCGAAGCTGGGCGAGAACCGCTGCGGGAAGGTCGTTCCATTGCATGGCGTCAGTCTATCCCAGTTCGGGCCCGGCGAGGGCAAAGACATGGCTCGGATCTTCGAGGCCCGGTGCCGAGCCCAGCGTCATGCGCACATAGCCGCGCGGGCTCACCGCCCCCTGCCGTTCAAGCCATTGCCGAACGTCGGCGTGCGCGTCCGGGACGTCAATGATGAACGGTCCGGGCGCCGACGACGCTGCCCTGGCGATCAGCGCCAGCCCGGTCGTCTCGTCGTCGGCGATGACCGGTCCGATCGAATAGGCGGTACGGCCTTCCCGGCCGAGCACGAACCCGGCGAGCCGGCCGCCGGCATAAGCCACGAACGCCATCGCGGGCTGACGGGCCGCGAGGTGGGTCAGCAGCGCCGGACGATCCATGCGACTGAGCTCTCGGTCGTAGGCCAGCACCGCCGGGAGGTCGGTTGCCGTCATTGGCCGGACGGCTTCGCTCGGCGACGCCTCCTTGGCTCTGTCGAGGTGCCAGCGCGAGATCCTATAGAGATCGCGGAACCCGAGCGGCAGGTAGATCGGCCGTCCCTGTTCCGTCGCATCCAGCCCGGCCACCGCACCATTTGCCTGGACCTCGGCGATGCAGCGCTTCAGCAGGCCGGTTCCGACGCCGCCGCGCCGACGCGCCCTGGTGACCAGGACCATGCTGATCCAGGCGAGCCTGTCGCCGAGCGGCAGGACCAGCGAGCTCGCTTCCCATCTGCCGTCGCCGGCGCGCAAGCCGAAGCCCCGGCCGGCGGCCAGCATGAAGCGCCAGTCGGCGATATTCTGGTTCCAGCCGGCCTCGATCGAGAGCGGCCACACCGCCGCGCTCTCTCCGGCGTCGATCGGCGTGATGGCGAGCTCAGTATTTGCCATCACGCACCTCGTAGTGCGTCGGCTTGTTGAGGCTGGCCATGTCGCGAGAGAGCCAGTCGGCCGTCCATTCGATCATCTTCGCGAGCGGTACGTTCGGCGCACCGAATTCCTTCATCATGCGACTCGAATCGTTGAGCCAACCCGTCGGCGCCGGCCTGCCGCTGAACTTGGGCGTCTTGCCCAGCAGCTTGCCGAACTCGCGCGCCAGCCATTGCACCTCGATCGTCTCCGGGCCGGTGACATTGATTGGCGTGGTCGGCGTCGTGACGTGGGCGAGGCAGCGCAGCGCAACTGCGTTGGCATCGCCCTGCCAGATCACGTTCACATGGCCCATCGCAAGATCGATCGTCTCGCCGTCGCGCACCTTGCGGCCGACGTCGTGCAGCACACCGTAGCGCATGTCGATCGCGTAGTTCAGGCGGAACAGCCGGCCCGGGGTGCCGTGGCGCGCCGAGAAATACTCAAACATGCGCTCGCGGCCAGCACAGGACGCGGCGTAGTCGCCCGGCGGCGGCACCGGCGGGATGTCCTCGGTCGCACCGCCGCTGTCGACCGGCACGAAGGGATAAACGCAGCCGGTCGAGAAGGCGACGATACGCGAGCCCCTGAACACCTCGGCCACCATCGCCGGCACATGCACGTTCATTGCCCAGGTGAGCGGCACATCACCGGTCGCACCGAACTTGCGCCCGGCCATGAAGATCACGTTGGGCGCCTTGGGCAGCCGTTCGAGTGCCGCACGGTCCAGCAGATCGGCCATGATCGCCTCGATGCCGTACTTGGCGAGAGTGTCGCGCAGGCCGGGCTCGCTGAAGCGCGCCACGCCGATCACCCGCTGACCGAGCGCCGTCGCCCGCTTGGCCATGCGCGCAAGCGTCGGGCCCATCTTGCCGCCGACGCCCAGCACCAGGATGTCGCCCTTCACCGTCTTCATGTCGGTGATCAACTCGGGCGGTGGCGTGGTCATGAAGTCCTCGAGCGCAGCCACGCTCTCGAAGCGGTCGGGCAGCTTCATATCGCTACTCCCGTTGTCCGGAGCGTCATCGCCCGGAAGTCCATCTCCGCGCCGACGGCAAAGCCCGGCACGTTCAGCGAGCCGAGCGCGATCCGTCCGCCAGGCGCCTTCAGCCGCGCCGGATGACCGGCCTTGCGCTCGTAGAGATCGCGGTGCACGCGGACGAACGCCTTCTGCTCGGCATCCGACGCAAAAGACATGCCGTCGACGAAGTGATGGGCGTTGCGCTCGACATGGGTCATGCCGAGCAGCGACACCAGGGCGAGATCCTGCTGCACGCTGACGCCCGGCAGGGTCGTGAGATCCTCGGCCGACATGAAGTAGCCCGGGCTCAGCCGCGACACGCGCGAAGCGTTGAGGATCGACTTGTAGAAGCCCTTGCAGTTCTTGCTCGAGACGCCGGTGTAGCCGAGCTCGAGCGCGGTCGGGAAGGACGAGAGCTCGCCGTCCGATTCGTCGATGATGACCGGCCGCAGTTTGGCCAGCGGCTCGACCGAACGGCTGAGCGCCACCTGGCGCTTGATCGGCTGCTCGATGAACAGGATCGATTCGGCGAGCCGCTTGAGGGCCGGCGTCTCGGTCACCTTGCGCCACAGCTCGACGATGCCTTCGACGTCGTCGTACTGCTCGTTGCCGTCGAGCGTGGTCCGGTACTCCGGCAGCCGGTGGTCGAGGACGAAGGCGATCCTGCTCAGCCGCTCGAGGTCGGCCTCGATGTCGCCGCCGACCTTCAGCTTGTAGTAACGGCCGCGATAGTAGGACACCACCTCCTCCAGTGTCTCCGGCAGGCCATCGTTGATGCGCTCCATCGGCGTGCGGTCGCCTGCTGTCAGCGGATCGACCAGCCCGACCGTGTGCCGCAGCTCGATCGACGGCTGCGGCTTCAGCCCGGCGAGGAAACGCTGCAACGGCACCTGCTCGATGTCGGGCGTGAGGTCGCTCGTCGCGATGCCCGGCAGGTTCTGGGTGATCATCTGGGCGAAGGAATTCCCGGTGACCTTGCCCAGCGCATCGAGGATCGCCCGATCGAGCAGCGCGGGGCCGTACGAGGCGACCAGGGGATTGAGCCGCAGCGCCGCGCCTTTCTTCTGCTGCTCGCGGTAGGTGCCGATGAACAGACCGAAGGGCGTCGCCGCGCCGTAGGCCTTGTAGTGCTCGATCGCGAGGTCCAACGACTGGCGAAGCTGGTCGAGGTTCTGCTCGTCGGTGAACTCCGGGCTCTTCTCGAACCACTTGGCGGCCAACGCCTCCGCGGCCACGCCCTGGCTCGAACGGCCGTCGGGCAGCGAAATGCGCACGCGGATCACCGCCTGCGTCCCGCCCGTCACCGTGATCACGCCGAATCGGAACGCGAGCCGATTCTTCATCGGCCGTTCGTAACGCTCGACCTCTTCGAGTCTGACCTTCATCCCTGCTCCAGAAGTCCCGCAACGTAGCCGATCATCCGCGCCGCACAGGTCGCGCCGTCAGGCTCATAGACAAAAGGCTCCATCGCGATCCAGCCGTCATATCTCGTTTCGCGCAGAGCCCGCATGACCGGTGCGAACCTGTCGTCACCCTGCCCCGGCCCACGCTTGTTGCGGTCGTTGAGCTGGATGTGCGCCATGAAGCCCGTCGCCATGAGCCGGACGATCGCATCAGCGACCGGCTCGCGCTCCATCAGGCTCGCTGCCAGGGTATCGACCATCGTCCGGAACGCGGGGTTGCCGATCCGCCTCACGATCGCGACCGCTTCCGCGAGCGTGTTCACGAAGTTGCAATCGGGCG
The DNA here is from genome assembly GCA_018240745.1 of Pseudomonadota bacterium. Classification (GTDB taxonomy): domain Bacteria; phylum Pseudomonadota; class Alphaproteobacteria; order Reyranellales; family Reyranellaceae; genus Reyranella. The sequence goes on along the minus strand of JAFEFF010000193.1, from coordinate 9,948 downwards.
CCGCGAGCGCTTCGAGGCAATAGACGACGCCCGCCTTCTGGGCCCGTTCCGCCGCCAATCCCCACGCTGCCTCCGCGCGCTTCGCGTCGGAGGCAGCGTCCACGCGTCTCTGGGCTGGCGAGCCGTGCACGAGATAGGCGCCGCCGAGCTCGGCGCAGAGATCGATCGATGCCAGCATCACATCGACGCTCTTCTGCCAGACCGTGCGGTCTGCGGTCGTGATGGAGAGTCCCGCCGGCGCCGCGAGCAGCCAATGCAGGCCGCTCACCGAGAGGCCGCTATCGCGGCACGCGTTCCGGATTTCGGCACGCTGATGCGCCGGCATGCGCCAGCCATCATCGCCGAAGGTGAAGGGCGCGACCTCGAGGCCGCCGTAGCCGAGGCTTGCCGCGAGCGTACATTGTCGAGCGAAGGGGAGCTCCCGAACCACCTCGTTGCACAGGGAAAGCTTCACCGTCGGTCCTCGCCTTGACGGCGCAACGGGTGCTGCGCCAGTCTGACTGAAATGGGGCGCAAGTTATCATGAAAATCAAGGCATTGGTCCGGCAGTACGCGCCCACTGTCGCGCTGTTCGTCGCATTGCTCGGGCTGTGGCAGATCGCCGTGTCGATCGGCGGCATCCGCGAATATCTCCTGCCCGCGCCGGCCTCGGTCTGGAACGCGCTGTGGTACCCCGAAGTCGCCTGGGCGGAACACCTGTGGACCACCAGCTGGGAGATCGTCGGTGCGTTCTTGATGGCCGGCGTCGTCGGCGTACTGCTTGGCGTCGCGATTGCGTGGTCGCCGCTGCTCGCCAACGCGCTCGTGCCGTTTCTGGTATTCGTGAACACCCTGCCGAAGGTTGCAGTCGCGCCGCTGTTCCTGATCTGGATGGGCTACGGCATCTTTCCCAACATGCTGATGGGCGCGCTGATCGGCTTTTTCCCGGTCGTGATCAACACCGCCGTCGGCCTGAGCCAGGTCGAGCAGGACATGCTCGACCTCGGCCGCGTGTTCAATGCGCCGAAATGGAAGATCTTCGCCAAGATCCGCATCCCCAACGCCCTGCCCTACATCCTGAGCGCACTCAAGATCACCGCGACCGCCGCCGTGGTCGGCGCGATCGTCGGCGAGTTCGTGGCCTCGCAAAAGGGCCTGGGCTACGTCATCGTCACGACCCAGAGCAGCATGAACACCGGCCTCGCCTTCGCGGCCCTGATCTGGATCTCGGTCGTGGGCCTGGTTCTCTACGGCCTGGTCGTGCTGCTGGCCCATCTGTGGGCGCCGTGGGCGGAAGGAATCGACTAAAGGGAGGAACTGGAAATGAATCGGACAATATCGATCGCACTCGCCGCGCTGCTCGCGGCGACCGGCAGCGCCTCGGCGCAGGAGAAGTGGACCTTCGCGCTGAACTGGTTTCCGGTCGGCGACCACGCCGCCTACTGGGTCGCGCTCGACAAGGGCTACTACAAGGCCAAGGGCCTCGACGTGGTCCTCGAGAACTCCAAGGGCTCGGGCGACTCCATCGCCAAGGTCGACACCGGCCGCGCCGACGCGGGCCTCGCCGACGCCGCCGTGCTGATCGCCTCGAAGGCGCGCGGCACGACCGTGAAGACCATCGGCATGGTGTTCGACAAGACGCCGCTCAACATCTTCAGCCTCAAGAGCAAGCCGCTCGTCAAGCCCAAGGACCTCGAAGGCGCCACGCTCGGCTCTCCGCCGGGCGACGCGCAGCGCCAGATGTTCCCGGCCTTCGCCAAGGCCAACGGCGTCGACGCCAGCAAGGTCAAGTGGGTCAACATCGAGCCCGCCGCCAAGATCGCCGCTGTCGTCGAGAAGCGCATGGATGGCGTCAGCGACTACACGACCGGCCTGCCGCTCTACGAGAAGGCCGGCGGCAAGGGCAACATCCAGATGATGCCGTGGGCCGATTTCGGCTTCGACCTCTACTCGATGTCGATCATGGCGAGCGAAAAGACCATGAAGGAGAAGCCCAAGCAGCTGAAGGCCTTCCTCGAAGCCTCCTACATGGGCTGGCGGGACGTCATGGCCGATCCGAAGGCGGCGATGGTGATCTTCAAGAAGCGCGTGCCCGAGATCGACGTCGACGCACTGACCGCCAACATGATGATGGGCCTCGACCTGATGAAGACCAGGCAGTACGCGGAGGGCGGCATCGGCTCGATCGACGACAAGCGCATGTGCGCCTCGGTCGACCTGGTGAACACTTACATGGGCCTGCCCAAGAAGGTCGAGTGCAAGGACGTCTACACCAAGGACTTCTACACCAAGATCGACGTGCCGAAGTAATCGTGGCGGAGTCCCTGATCGACCTCTCCCGGGTCGGCATGACCTACGAGGCGGCGAGCGGCCCGGTCGAGGCGCTCGCCGGCATCTCGCTCACCGTCGGCGCGGGCGAGTTCGTGTCGCTGGTCGGCCCGAGCGGCTGCGGCAAGTCCACCTTGCTGCGCATCGTGGCGGGCCTGCGGCCGGCGACGGTCGGTGACGTCGTCGTCGAAGGGCAGCGCGTGACCGAGCCGATTGCCGATGTCGGCATGGTCTTCCAGGCGCCGATCCTGCTGAAGTGGCGTACCATCCTGGACAACATCCTCCTGCCGGCCGAACTGGCCGGAAAGGAGAAGCGCGCCTACTGGGCACGCGCCCATGAGCTCCTGGAGATGGCCGGTCTGCACGGCTTCGCCGACAAGCTGCCGCGCGAGCTGTCGGGCGGCATGCAGCAGCGTGCCTCGCTGTGCCGCGCCCTGCTCCTCGACCCGCCGCTCCTGCTGATGGACGAGCCGTTCGGCGCGCTCGATGCCATGACGCGCGATGACATGGCGCTCGAGCTGTTGCGCATCTGGGGCGAGCGCGACCTCGCTCGCGAGCAGCGCAAGACGGTGCTGTTCGTGACCCATTCCATTCCCGAGGCGGTCTTCCTGTCCGACCGGGTGATCGTGATGTCGCCCCGCCCTGGCCGTGTTGCGGCCGACCTGCGGATCGAGCTGCCCCGCCCGCGCACCGTCGAATTGCGCGCCTCGGAGCCCTTCGGCCAGCTCAGCCTGGAGATCTTCCGAACCCTGACGGGCCGTGCAGGAGCGGACACGGGCGTCTAACCCCGTCGGAGTGCGGGTTGGCGGGATCGGCGCTGCCTGATAAGACGCGCCGAAGGACGCAACAGGAGCAGCCATGGCAACCGCCACCCCGATGAAGAGCGCCGCGCGCGGCATCGCCGCCGACGCCAAGCCGTTCGACTGGGAGGACCCGTTCTTCCTCGACGACCAGCTCACCGAGGAGGAGATCGCGATCCGCGACGCCGCGCGCGACTACTGCCAGGACAAGCTGATGCCGCGGGTGATCGAGGCCAATCGCCACGAGAAGTTCGACCGCGAGATCATGAACGAGATGGGCGCGCTCGGCCTCCTCGGCTCGACGCTGCCGGAGAAGTACGGCTGCGCCGCCGCCAACTACACGACCTACGGCCTGGTTGCACGCGAGGTCGAGGCCGTCGACTCGGGTTACCGCTCGGCGATGAGCGTGCAGTCCTCGCTGGTCATGCACCCGATCTACGCCTACGGCTCGGAAGAGCAGCGCATGAAGTACCTGCCCAAGCTCGCTACCGGCGAATGGGTGGGCTGCTTCGGGCTGACCGAGCCCGACCACGGCTCCGACCCCGGCAGCATGAAGACCCGCGCCGTCACCGCGCCCGGCGGCTACAAAGTCTCGGGCTCGAAGATGTGGATCACCAACTCGCCGATCGCCGACGTGCTGGTGATCTGGGCCAAGCTCGACGGCGGTGCGATCCGCGGCTTCATCCTCGAGCGCGCCTGGAAGGGCATCGAGACGCCCAAGATCGAGGGCAAGTTCTCGCTGCGCGCCTCGGTGACCGGCGCGATCATGCTCGACGACGTGTTCGTGCCGGCCGAGAACATGCTGCCCAACGTCTCGGGCCTCGGCGGACCGTTCGGCTGCCTCAACAATGCCCGCTACGGCATCGCCTGGGGCGCGATGGGCGCGGCGGAGTTCTGCTGGAAGCGCGCGCGCAACTATACGCTCGACCGCAAGCAGTTCGGCCGGCCGCTCGCCGCCAACCAGCTCATACAGAAGAAGCTCGCCGACATGCAGACCGAGATCGCGCTCGGCCTGCAGGCCTGCCTGCGCGTCGGCCGGCTCAAGGACCAGGGCCATGCCCAGCCGGAAATGATCTCGATCATCAAGCGCAACAACTGCGGCAAGGCGCTCGATATCGCCCGCGTCGCCCGCGACATGCACGGCGGCAACGGCGTGTCGGACGAATACCACGTGATCCGTCACGCCATGAACCTCGAGGCGGTCAACACCTACGAGGGCACGCACGACGTGCACGCCCTGATCCTCGGCCGCGCCATCACCGGCATCCAGGCGTTCACCGCCCAAGGCTGACGCGAAGGCGTAAACGCGTGGAGGTGCCGCCGCTCGGCGACATGGCGCTGGTCGTCGCCGGCGCGGCGGCGGCAGGCTTCGTCAACGGCTTGAGCGGCACCGGTTACGGACTGGTATCGCTCGGCTTCTGGCTGCACGCCATGCCGCCGACCACCGCCGCTCCTCTCGTCGCCCTCTGCTCGGTGTGCGGCCATGTGCAGTCGCTGCCCCGGATCTGGAAGGGCCTGATCTGGTCGCGGCTATGGCCGTTCCTCGTCGGCGGCCTGATCGGCGTGCCGCTCGGTACCGCCCTGCTCGGCCATGTCGAGATCAAGCCGCTGAAGACGGCCGTCGGCCTGCTGCTGATCCTCTACTGCTCGTGGATGGCGTTCGTCCGGCGCCCGCCGGTGATCCTGTCCGGCGGCCGTCTGGCCGACGGCATCGCCGGACTGGGCGGCGGCGTGCTCGGCGGCATGGCGAGCCTCAGCGGCCCGATCCCCGTGATCTGGACCCAGTTGCGCGGCTGGACGATGCTGGCGCAGCGCGGCATCACCCAACCCTTCAACATGAGCGTCCTTGCCTTCTCGGTCGTCACCGCCGCCGTCGCCGGCTTCCTCGACCGCACCTTCTTCCTGTGGGCCGCGATCGTCCTGCCGGTGACGGTGATCGGCGCGCAGACCGGGCTGCGTCTCTTTCGGCGCGTCGACGAGATGCAGTTCCGTCGCATCATCCTGGTGTTGCTCGGCCTCTCGGGCCTGACCCTGATCGCCTCCTCGCTCGGATGAGCCTACAGCTTCTGCAGAATCCATCCGACGCAACCGCAGCTCTCGCTCCAGGGAGCGTGGGACGTCGCGGCGTTCCTGAAAGCCCGGCCTAAACCCCACTGCGCAGGACGCTGAGGCAGCCTGCCTTCTCGAGAATCCCGTCGAGCGCCGCGCTCCTGGCGGCGGCGTACTTGCGGCGGATCTCCTGCAGCGAGCGCGCGTGGTATTTCTGCGGCTCCTGCGTCCCCTCGGCGCCCGCGAGAGTCACGGTCAAGGTCTTCTCGTTCCCGGCAATCGCCTTGGCGTTCGCGGTCGACCAGGGCAGGAACAGCCGGCCGACCTCTTCGGTCAGCAGCGGCATCAAGCCCGCCGACAGCGACGACCAGCCCTCGAACGGCCCTTCCGCGTTGGGCGACAGCATGCGCTGGACCCAGGCCATGACGTTGGGGGCCGCGGCCCGCATGATCGCGCCGGGCGTCGGATCGGTCGCAGCTTCGTAGAACTGCGCCCACAGGCCCAGGTCGGCCATCGCCGGCCGGCCCCCCAACAGGTACGGCCGGGACGCCAAGTGCTTGTCGAGAATCTCGAGCGCCCGCTTGAACGATGCCTCGATCAGCGGCCGCGTGGTCGCATTCGAGCCGACGAAGCCCAGCCGCCCGGTCATGCGCTCGGCGACCGCGGCGCGGGCCTGCGCGACGCCAAGCGTGCCCTGGGCGCCCACCATCTGCTGGGCGATGCGCTCGGCGGTCGCCCAGGCGTCGGGGACGTAGGCCCAGCGATAGCTGAACATCCACTTGTTGCCCCACTCGTCGCCGTACTCCTCGATCAGTGCCGAGAGGAAGGCGAGCGCCTGATCGTCCGGCCGCAGCACCGGCGACGACGCCTCGAACGTCTCGATGATCGGCGTGGAGTCCTGGATGCCGACGCCGTCCGGCGTCACGACCAGGGGGACCAGCGGCAGCTTGGCGAATTTCTGGAACTCGGCCTGGTTGGCAGGCGAGCGCAGCAGCCATTCGTGCGCCAGGCCCTTGTAGCGGAAGTACGACCGGACCTTCACCGAATAGGGTGAGAGCTCCGAGCCGAAGATGCGATGGACGCTCACAGCCAGCGCTTCCGCTTCACCCAGACGTAGAGGCCGACCACGACCGAGAGGGCGATGCACCAGAAGAACACGTAGCCGAACTGCCAGCCGAGCTCGGGCATGTTGCCCTTGTCCCGGTCGAAGTTCATGCCGTAGAGCCCGGTGAGGAAGGTGAGCGGCAGGAAGAAGACCGTGATCACGGCCATGGTCTTCATCACTTCGGACATGCGGTTCGAGGCCTGCAGCAGGTAGATTTCCATCAGGCCGTTGCACATTTCGCGGTAGCTCTCGACCAGGTCGAGCAGGCCGACCGAATGGTCGAAGCAGTCGCGCAGGTAGGTGCGCGTCTCGGGCATGATGAACGGCGTCTCCGGCCGCATCACCAGCAGGATGGCCTCGCGCTCCGCCCATTCGAGGCGATGGAAGGTCACCAGCGCCCGCCGCGCCTGGTGGATGTGGCCGAGCGTGTCGTTGGTCGGATGGCCGAGCGCCTCGTCCTCCAGCTCCTCGAGATGGCTGGCCAGGGTCTCGATCAGCGGGAACTTGCGGTCCACGACCAGATCGATCAGGGCGTACACGAGATAGTCGATGCCGAACATCCGGAGCCGGCTGCCGGCAGTCTGCACCCGGTCGCGGACCGGCTTGAAGATGTCGTGCTTTTGGTCGTGGAAGGAGATGACGTAGTTCTCGCCGAAGAAGATGCTGACCTGGCGGAGAGCGATCTCGCCATCCTCGTAGGACGGATCGTTCAGAACGATGAAGCCCTGGCCCTCGTAGAGATCGAGCTTGGCCCGCTGGTTGCTGTGGAACACGTCCTCGAGCGCCAGCGGATGCAGGTTGAAGGCCATGCCGAGGTCGCGCAGCATCTCCGAAGACGGCCGCCCGGCGACGTCGATCCAGGTACGGCCGGGCGTGCCCAGATGGAAGCGGCACTCGTCGACCTCGACATTGTGCAGGATTACGACGTCCTCCTGCGTGTACTCGACCAGGGTGAAGTCGAGCGCCTCGTCCGGCACGGGCGCCCGCCCGGCCAGGGTGCCCGGCGCGGTGCCGGGCTTGGTATGGCGATGAACGACTCCATCCATGGATCGTCTCGTCAGACTTCCTGCATCACCTGCACGTCGGGCCGCCCCGCGAGGTAGTCGCCGAGCTTGCGGCCAATCTCCTTGAAGTGCGGCGCCGCCCGGTGCGCGTCGAGCGCGGCCTGGTCGTCATATCGCTCCAACATGACGTAAACGGTGGGGTCGGCCGTCTTGTGCAGCGCATAGAGCTTGTTGCCCGGCTCGTCGGCCCGCACCTTGGCCTGGAGTGCCTTCATGGTCGCTTCGAAATCGGCATTCGTGCCGGGCTTGATGGTGAGTTTGGCGATGACGCCGAGCATGCAAAGTCTCCCTAGATCGGCCGCTTCCTCAGAAGGTACTTGTGTTGCCCATCGCACACCAGCACGCCCTCCTGGTTATGGATCGTGAGCCGGAGGGTGACGGTGCCGGTGGTCCGCCCCTCCTTCACCTCGCTGACTTCCAGCATCGGATAGAGCGTGTCGCCACAATAGACCGGCTTCAGGAACCGCGACGACTGCTCGAGGAAGCCGATCAGCGCGTCACCGATGATGTGCGGGAATATCCCGGCGCCGGCCGCGCCCTGGATCGCCACCTGCAGGCCGTGCGCCAGCAGGTCGCGATGGCCGTGCGCCTTGCAGTATTCGCGGTCGTAGTGGATCGGGTGATTGTCGCCGCTCGCGAGCTGGAAGGCCGCGAACAGCGCTTCGGTCTGGGTCCGCGAATTTATGTAGAACCTTTGCCCGACCCGCAGGTCCTCGAACCAGTGCGTCGGCCCGAGACGGTGCGCGCCCGGGTCAAATGGGGCTTCCGCCATTCTTGTTCTCCCTGCTTCTTGCTTGCTTGTTGCAAGGAGCTTACCAGCGGACCGTTTGGCTTTCACCCCGTCGGTTTCACGCCGCCGACGGGGCCTTGCGGGCGAAGCCGTCGAACTGATCGAGCATGCGCTCGCGCCAGGCGTGGACGACGTCGTCCTTCTCCAGCAGCTCGAGCGGGCTCAAGGTGCGCGGCCACAGGAAGCTGCCGAACAGAATGTAGTCGGGATAGGCCGGCGCGTCGCCGGACAGGAACTTCTGGTCCTTCAGCACGCGGCGCGCCGGCTCGAGCGCGGCACGGAACGCGGCCACGCCGCCCTTCTCCCGCGCCTTGGCCTGGAAGCTCGCGAAGTCGGTCGTGCCCAGCCGCTTGCCGTGCGATTCGACGATGTAGGCCTTGTCCTGCGGCCGCACGCGATCGACCAGGTCGGCGACGATCACCGGAAAGATCGCGGCGTTCACCGCCGTGTCCGCCCAGCCGTTCACGAAGTGGGCGTAGGCGCGATCGGCCAGCAGCGGCTTGTCGGGATAGGCCGCGTCGAGGTGCTGGGCGATCGTCCAGCTGTCCTTCACCACCTTGGTCGCGTCATGGATCACCGGATAGGTCTGCGAGTTGGCGAAAGCGATCTTCTGCTTGTCGGTGAAACCGCACGGCTCGTCCCGCCAGGTCAGGCCCTTGTGCTTCAGCGCCAGCTTGGTCCGCCAGCAGAACGGGCTCGGGCGCAGGTCCTTGTCGAAGACGAGGTCGTACAGCGTAATCATTTCCCGTCGATCATCTTGATGATGCCGGAAAAGTCCTTGGCCGCGTTGCCGGCGTTGACGAACAGGCTGAAGAGCTGCGCCGCCTCCGCACCCATCGGCGTCGCGGCGCCGGACGCGGCCGACGCCTGCTGCGCGAGCAGCAGGTCCTTCAGCATCATCGCCGCGGTGAAGCCCGCCTGGTAGTCGCGATTGGCCGGCGACGTCGGCACCGGGCCCGGCACCGGGCAGTAGTTGACCAGCGACCAGCACGAGCCGGAGGCGGTCGACACCACGTTGAACAGCTTCTGCGCATCGAGCCCCAGCCGCTTGCCCAGCATGAAGCCCTCGCACACGCCCAGCATGGAGATGCCGAGGATCATGTTGTTGCAGATCTTGGCCGCCTGCCCGCTGCCGCTCTCGCCGGCATGGACGATGTTCTTGCCCATCTTGTCGAGGATCGGCCTGGCCTTGGCGAAGGCCGCCTCCGGTCCGCCGACCATGAAGGTGAGCGTTCCCGCCGTGGCGCCACGGACGCCGCCCGACACCGGCGCGTCGATCATCTCGAAGCCCTTCGCCTTGGCCGCCGACGCGACATGGCGTGCGCTCTCGACGTCGATCGTCGAGCAGTCGATCAGCAGCGCGCCCCTGGCGACGTTGGGCAGCACGTCCTTCTCGTAAACCTCGCGCACATGCTTGCCGGCCGGCAGCATGGTGACGACGATCTCGGCGTCCTTCACCGCCTCGGCGGCGCTCGCCGCCCTGTGGGCGCCCTTCTCGACCGCCGCCGCGACTGCCGGCGCGGAGAGATCGAAGGCCGTCACGTGATGCTGTGCCTTGCAGAGATTGGCGGCCATCGGGCCGCCCATGTTACCGAGACCGATGAAGGCGATTTTCGCCATTTGCTAGCTCCCTCTACAAGCTTCCCTCCCCAGTCTTCTGGGGAGGTGGCGCGTCAGAGCATTTCACGCTTCGCGTGAAATGCTCTATCCGCGACGGAGCAACCGTGTTGCAGCGGGTAGGCTGCCGCTCGTCCGGCGTCAAGGCTGGCGCTGCGCGCCCCCGCCTTCGGCGGCTTCGGCCTTGACCCCGGCCGCGCGGCAGCCTGGTGGCTG
>JAFEFF010000192.1 GCA_018240745.1 Pseudomonadota bacterium | reverse complement strand
TCCGGTGACGACGATCAACGCCGCCGACAGGGAGACCACGGTGAGGGCGGTGCTGGCGAAGATCACGCCGACGGCGTTTGCGGTGCGCAGCAGGGCGAACAGCTCCGCGCGTCGCTGTGGCGCCGCCAGCGTGTCGAGGACGAGCGAGTAGTACGTGCCCAACGGGGCCAGGACCAGGCCGATGAGGACCGCACCGGCGATGGTGGTCGCGACGGAGAGCTCGAGAGCGGCGAGGGCCGATCCCAGTGCCATGACGGAAAGCTGGGCCACCACCGTCTTCCGCGTGGCCATGCGGTTGCGCACGCTGACCCACAGGCCGCCCGTGACCGAGGCCAGGCACAGCGGAACCGTGAACAGGATGGCGAGGGCCGGCTCGTAGCCGAAGCTCAAGGCCAGCGCGACGGCCCCGATCTCGATCGACGCGACCACCGAGCCGCCCGCCATGGCGCACGCCAGCCACAACAGGACGGACGCGCCCAGCATCGAACCCGCGGGACCCTGCGCGCCGGCGATGTGCGCCGGGCCGGTGCCCGGGACCAGCAGCGCGGGCGCGGCGCCGAGGAGGGCGAGCGCCAGGACGGCGAACGCCGGCGAGAGGGTGCCCAGTCCCGACGCGAGCACCGGAGCCAGCACGAAGGTCGCTTCGTTGAGCGCGGCCGCGATGCCGAGGGCCCTTGGAAACCGCGAAGCCGGCGCGAGGTGATTGAGCACGGCCCGCAGATAGCCGTAGGCCGCGCCGTTGACCGATCCGGCGACGGCCGCGAGCGCGATCAGCCACACGAAGGACGCCTCGTATGCGGCGAGCAGGGCAATCGACGCCAGAGCCGACGCCCGGACGATCACCAGCACCCGCAGGACCGTCGCCAGCGGCAGCGTCCGGCCGAGCCGGGCGATCGGGATGGCGCCGGCCACCTGGGCGAGCATCATCGCCAGCATCATGGCCGCGCCGCCCCTGGTCTCCCCGGTCAGGCCCAGCGCGACGAACGAGAAGGCGATCGGCCCTCCCGCCTGCGGCACACCCAGGGCCGCGGACGAGATGAACCAGCGCAGCAGGGGCCATCGCTTGGCCGGCTGGTCGCGGGATCGAGCGCCGTCGCCGTCGGTTTGATGCTTGTCGAGGCTGGCCATCGTCCATCCGGTTTCCGTCGCCCAAGGCGCGGACGAGCCCTCGCCCAATTGGGAGATTCCGTCAAATGAATAGTCGCTCTCTATTCATTGGCGGCTGCCACGACACAGGTTGGGCAGCGCGACAGGATTCTACGAGACTTGGCGAGAGCACGAATTGTAGCGCGTTCGGTTTCGACGAGCTCAAGTCTTTTGCTGGGGGCGCGCCACTCCAGTGGCGCGTCATGGGCTGCTGGTATGAGAAAACGCCCCACTGGAGTGGCGGGCTCCCAGCACAAGAGCGTCAAGACACTTCGATGACGTCCAAGTGGAAGGCGCGCTAGTGCCTCCACGGACGGGAAATCGCACACAACCGGCAATTGTCGCCGCACTGCTCGGCTGGAGGTTCCTCGGCGCCGGCCAAAAGCGACACCCCCTGTTGCGCTCATTTGAATCGCGCAACACAACTGAGATAAGGTGATTGTGGCCGATAGCGGGGTAAGGGAGCGATGCTTACGAGGTTGCTTTGTATTGTGGCCATGTCTTTTGTTGTGACTGGCTGTTTCGACTTCACTGCCAATTCCAAATTTCAAAGGGACGGCAAGGCTCAGGTGGATGTCGAGCTGGCGGTTTCAATGCAGCTTGCGGCACTCGCTTCGGGATTGAATCAGAGTGACAACACCAAGGGCGATCTTCTCGACGGCTGCCAACAAGCCTGGGCGAAGGACAATCTTCCCGTGGGCATCCGCTCCGTAAGCATCAGCAGGGGGACGCGCGGGGAAATGATGACCTGCACCGCGCGCTTTGTCGTGGATGATCCCGTGAAGGCGGCCGCTGCGTGGAAGCCTCCGGCCGATCGGGATGAAGGGCTCAAGATCTCTCGGTTCAGCTTCGAGCAATTGAGCCCGAAAGCCTATCGCTTGGCCGCTGACCTTGAGGCCAGCCCCACCCGAAACGACCCGGCAAATGACCAGAACCCGTTCATGGCCGGATTCCTCGCAGCCATGGCCGGGCACTACATCACCGTGTCGATGACCGCCGATCGCATCGAGAACACGACGGGCGAACTCAGCAACGAGGCTCGGACGGTCACCTGGAAGCTGCCGATCACGATGCTCATGAGCCCGCCAGTCGGCTTCAGGCAGGAGATTCGGGCCGACATTATCTACGACAACCAGAGTTGGTTCGACCGGTTATTGGAGAGCGTCGGCCTGGGCGGCACTTCAAGCCCGCCGCCGGCGCAGGCCAAGGCACCGCTGGCGCCCTTCGATGAGAAGGCCGAGGCGCGGACAAAGCTGGCGGCTGACCTGCTGACCAGCCAGAAGCAACTCGTCGGGGCACAGGCGGCGCTGCAGCAGGCACAGGACGAGCTTCAGGCAGCGGACCGAAGCCTCGCAGAGAAACGGGTGCTAACGGAGCAAATCACTGTCGCCAATGCTCGCTTCTGGTATAGCGCGCAGCGGTTCGGGTCCGACGAGCCAGTCATTTCGTTCACGCTGGAGAACAAGGGGAAGATCGCTATCAAGCGCATCTTCATGGAGGGTACGTTGCAGACACCCGGACGTTCGGTGCCCTGGTTGAAGGAAACGTTCAACTCCGAAGTCCCCGGCGGGATTGAGCCCGGTGAGAAGCACAAGTTCGATCTTGCGCCGAACAGGTTCGGCGAATGGGGGAAGGTGCCCAAGGACGTGGTCGGGACCGCCGTTCTTACATTGAGATTGGTCGCCTTCGAAGATCCGTCCGGGCAGAAGCTCGGCGACGAGTCCGAGTCCTTGAGCAAGCGTGCGAAGGCGGAGGAGAGGAAGGGCGAGCTGGAGGGACGGGTGAAGAGTCTTGAGAACCGGATTGGCGAATTGACCCAACAACTCAAGTAGTGACGGGTCACACGCTGCAGTGCCGACCTTCCCTGACGAACCGAGTGGATGTCACCGGATTGCAGGCTACCCGAACGGATCGTAGTCGTCCTCTTGCTGCTCGTCGTAGAATCGGGCGATCGGGTCGTAGTCGACGAGGCACTGGTACATCGGCCGGCCGCGGCGGGCGTCCTCTTCCTCCAGCGGCGAGCGCGTCCGCCATCGGGCGCGTTCCTCCCACCACTGCTTCTCCGGCTTCGGCATGCCCGGATCGCGCCGCTTGCGCGGGCGTTTCGGCTTCGGCTTGGCCTCTGACGCAGACGCAGACGCAGACGCAGGCGCAGACGCAGAAGCAGGCGCAGGCGCCGGCGTTTCCGTCGGCGGTTTCTCCTCGGCCGCCGGCTCCGGTTTCGGCGGCGGAGGGGGCCGCAGCTTCGCCTCCTCGGCGATGCGCTTCGCTTCCTCCGCCGCGCGCGCCGCCTTGTCCGCCGCCTCGCGCGTCGCCCGCGCATTGACCTGCGCCACGGCGCTGCCGGGGTACTGGGCCAGTCGCTCGGCCGCCGCCTTCGCCGCGCGCTCGGCGAGGATCGCCGCGTCCGCCGCGTCCCAGGCGTCCAACACCTCGGTCAGGATCGGCTCGTCGCTCTCGTCGGCTTCGCGCACGATCGCCTGCAGGCCGCGGCGCTGGATCTCCCAGGCGACGCGCTCCATGAAAGTCCAGCCCGTCATGTCGGGCTCGGGCTCGGGCTGCGCCGTCCGCGCCAGCTTCTGCAGGGAGTGTACGGTCGACGGCTTCATCGCGGCGGTCGGTTCCTCTTCTGGCGCTCGTTCTCGGCATTGGCCGCGTTCAGCGCATGGAGCTGCGGTTCCCATTCCAGGATCTCGATCGCCCTGCGGCGGTTCTCGACCATGGCGGAAAAATCGCGCGCCTCGCGGGCAGTGATCTCGCCGGCCGCGGCCAGGGCGAACAACTCGGCCTGCGCGCGCGCCGCGCCGGCAAGATCGTGGATCGGCGCCAGGTCGAGGCGCAGCCGGCGCCGCCGCACGCGCAGCCAGCGGCGGACGACCTCGGCCGCGCGCACGTCTCCGTTCTTCGCCGCCTGGGCGAGGGCGCGCCAGATGTCGCGAAGGTCGCCGGCGTCGATCGGGTCCAGCGGGTCGACGAGCTCGACCACCGCGGGCAGGCGCGGCGCGTCGGACGGGCTCTCGCTCATGGTGTGCTTTCCTCCTGCACGGCGCCGCCTTGCAGTCGGCCGAGCGCGATGGCGCGGTCGCGCAGCCGGTAGGCGGCGCTGCGCGACAGGTTGAGGGCCGCGGCGACGTATGCCGCGTTGCGGCCGCAATTGAGCAGGGCGACCGCCCGATCGAACAGCCCCTCGTCGATCGGCTGGTGGCGCCAGGCGAGGCCTTCGGGACGGTCCTCGAGGCCGACGCGCATCGGCTGGATCGCGGCGCCATGCAGGCTGCGCGCCTTCTCGAAATGGATCTCGAATTCGGTGCCGTCGCCCGGATGCCAGCCGGTCGGCCGGCGGATCGCCATCACCAGGTCGAGGATGTCCTCGCGCCGGCCGGTACCGCGCTGCAGGCCGCGCTTGTTGGCGTGATGGACCATCAGCGTGCCGCGCCCCCATTGCCGCTGCACCATCAGGAAGCGATGCAGCTCGTGCCAGCGGTCGGGATCACCGCGACGCAGGCCCGCGAGGCTCGCGAGGTTGTCCAGCACGACCAGCTCGGGATCGCCCCAGCGCGCCGCCAGCCGGTACTGGCTGTCGCCGTGCGCGAGATCGAGCACGGGCCCGCGGTTGAGGTCGGCCAGCAGGAAGCGGAGGCTGTCGGGCACGGCGCCGAAGCGCCGCAACCGCTGCTGCATCTGCCCCGCCGCCATCTCGCCATCGATGTAGAGCACGCGGTGCGGCCGCGCCGCGCGCCAGCCGAGGAAGCTCTCGCCCGCCGCCGCGGCGCGGGCAATGCCCAGCGCCAGGAAGGTCTTGCCCAGGCCGCGCGGCCCGTAGAGCAGGGCGAGGCTCTTGGTCGACAGGATCGGGGCGAGGATCGGCGTCTCGGCCGGCAGCGTCGCCGCGGCCAGCTCGGTGCCGGACAGGAAGATCAGGTCGTCGTCCATCATGGGTGACTTTACTTAGTAAATCAACCGATGGACCGCAATGTGGATAAGTCGTCCCGCGTCCCGCCATTCGACCATCGTCCCAACGGGCAGGGGGCGCAGGATCCGGGACGAATCGGCCAAAAGCCTTGTGCCATCGGCGTCGGAGCCGTCCCGCGCCGGTGGGACGCGGGACGGCACGTTCCGGCCGCGATTCGATCATCGCCTACGCGCTTGCGCAGTGACTACGCCCGCCGCTTTTTCCAGGCGGCAGCCAGCGGTACGCAAAGGCTCCTTCACCGCGTCAGCCGCAGCACCCGGAGCTGGACGAAGGCGCGCCGGGCTTGGACAGCGCCACGAGGATCTCGCACTCCTGCCGCGAGCCGACGCGGCGGCACACGTCGAGAAGCTTCGCCAACGCCGCCGCCACCGGCGTATCGCCCCCGCCGGATTGGCGAACCTGTTCGAGTCGCCGGGCCGTGACGGTGTAGACGTCGCCGCACGTCACCAGGGCGCCGGGATCGACGATGCGCGCAATGTCGCTGACGGTCAGGCCGTGCTGGAGCGCGCGCTTGATGAATTGCAGCCGCTCGACATGCTCGGCCTGAAAAGCAAAGTCGTCCGTACGGCTGCGTTGCCGGCGAGGCCGCTGCAACAGCCCCTGGTCCCTGTAGGAGCGCACGTCCTCGATACTCATGCCCGCGGCCCGAGCCAACTGGGCTAAAGTGAAAGGCCCCGAAGCCATGTCCACACCCGACCTGGGAGACCCGCCGCTCCACCGAATCGACGGCCACCCGTACAGGGCAGGCGCTATTCATGATCGGGAAAACGATCGATGAAAAGTGCAAGCGACTCGCAGATGCCGGAGGGTCTCGAAGAACCCAGGCGTTCCATGGCGAACTTTCGTGCTGTACGGGTTCTGCCAGGAACTTTCTGGACCCTTGCGAGTTTGTTCCATGGGTAGGTGCGTCTGTCGCTCTGCGCCCTGGTCGCTTTGGTGAACGGATTGGGGATGCCCGCTGTGTCTGTTTCCTTCGAGCTCGACGCGCCGCCGCTCCCCCCGCTGCTGGAATCCTTCCTCGACCTCGACCAGGCCGTGCTCGACGCCCTGCCGATCGGCGTCTACGCCTGCGACAATGCCGGTCACATCCTGCGCGTCAACCGCGAGGCGATACGGCTGTGGGGCCGGGCCCCACGGCTGCTCGACCCGACCCAGCGCTTCTGCGGCGCGTTCCGGCTCGAGAGCCTCGATGGCCGGCCCATGCCGCCCGAGGAGACGCCGATGGCGCGGGCGGTGCGCAATCGCGAGACCTTCGACGGCGCCGAGGCGGTGGTCTTCAACCCCGACGGCAAGCGCTGGGTCGCCCGCCTGAACATCGCGGCGCTGCGCGACGCCGACGGCGCGGTGGTGGGCGCCATCAACTGCTTCCAGGACGTCTCGCGCGAGCACGACATGCGTCGCGCGCTGGAGCGGCACCAGCGCACCTTCGAGCTCGCCATGATCGCCTCGCGGATGGGAACGTGGCGCTACACCCTGGCCGACAACGTCTGTGTCTACGACGAGAACGCGCAGCGCCTCTACGGCCTGACGCAGGCCCGTTTCCTCCATGACGAGGAGGGAGTGAAGGACAAGTTTCACCCGGACGACACGGAGCGGATGTGGGCGCGCGTGGCCAGGGCGCTCGATCCCGCGGGCGACGGCCGCTACGACGTCGAATACCGCGTCAGGCAGCCCGACGGCAGCTGGCGCTGGCTGAGCGCCTGGGGCCTGGTGGAGTTCGAGGGCCGGGGCGCGGCGCGCAAGCCCGTCGCCATCGCCGGCGCGAGCCGCGATCTCACCGAGCTGAAGCGATCGGAAGAGGTGCAGCGCCTGCTCATCAACGAGCTGAACCATCGCGTCAAGAACACCCTCGCGACCGTGCAGTCGATCACCTACCTGACCCTGCAGGGTGCGACCGATGTGAAGCAGGCGGGCATTGCCCTCGACGCGCGCATTCTTTCGCTTGCCCGCGCGCACGATGTGCTCACCGCACGCCGCTGGTCGGGGGCGGATCTCACCGAGATCGTGGCGCGCGCCACGGCGCCGTTCGCCGCGGCGCAGATCACCTGCGAAGGGCCTTCGCTCGATGTCTCGCCGAAGCTTGCGCTCGCGCTCACGCTGGCGCTGCACGAGCTTGCGACCAACGCCGCGAAATACGGCGCCCTGTCGCGACCCGAAGGCCGGATCGTCGTGCGTTGGGCGGCCCACGAGGATCGGCTTGTCCTGACATGGCGCGAGACCGGCGGACCGGCGGTCGTGATGCCGGCCCGCCGCGGCTTCGGCAGCACGTTGCTGAAGCAGGCCGTGATCGGCGGCTCGGCGCACCTCGACTTCGCACCCGACGGCGTCCACTACTCCCTCACCGCGCCGCTGACGGGAGCCTGATCTTCCGGACCGCGGGCTTCCAGCCCGCTCACGATGCGGGACGTTGCCGCTTTCATGGAGCGCTTGCGAGCGGTCGTCGCACACAATTAGGCTGCGCAGATTGACGATGGTGGCCATTCCTCCTTTCCTGCTCGAGACAGTGCCGTGATCGACGCCGAGCGCGCCAAGCGGCTCGCGGCCGAGGCGGCCTTCGACCGGGTGACCGACGGCATGTACCTGGCGCTCGGCACCGGCTCGACCGTGGAGGCCGGGCTGCCGCGGCTCGCCGCGCGCGTGCGCGAAGGCTTGCGCATCACCTGCGTCTCGTCGTCGGAGCGCACGGTGCGCATGGCCGCGTCGCTCGGCCTGCCGCTGGTCGATCTCGACACGATCGAGCGGGTCGACATGCTGGTCGACGGCGCCGACCAGGTCGCGCCCGACCTCGCCATGATCAAGGGCCGTGGCGGCGCGCTCACGCGCGAGAAGAAGCTGGCCTCGATCGCCGGGCACAGGATCTATGCGATCGACTCGGAGAAACAGGTGCCGGTGTTGGGCAACACCTGGCTGCCGGTCGAGCTGCTGCCCTACGGCTGGCGTTTCACCGTCGCGGCGATCCGGCGCACGATCGGTGCCGAGGTGCGCGTGCGCGAGCAGGATGGTGCGCCGTTGCGCTCCGACAACGGCAACTACCTCGCCGACGGCCGGGTCGGCACGGTCGCGGAGCCGGCCCGCCTCGAACGCACGCTGAGGGCGATTCCGGGCGTGATCGAGACCGGCCTGTTCGTCGGCTTCGCCGACCTGGTGATCGTCTCCGACGGCACGTCGACTGCCGAGCGGCAGAATCCGGTCTCCAGGCTGGAACGCGGCGGCGCGCCTTGAACCGGCAGCGCGGGTGCGGGAGCGGAGGACGCCCGGCGACACGGCCGGGGCAGCGAACGCACGAACGCACTCCGGGACCACAAGGGTCCCGGAGTCGTCTCCCTATCGTCGGCCGCTCGCGCCCTAGCGGATGATCTTGACGTTGAGAGCGGTCTGCTGGCTGTACACGGTGACGACTTCGTCGCCCGGCTTGAGCGACGCCATCGCGGCCTTGCCCGCGGGCGAGACGATGCGCGGCATCTGGATGACCTCGCCGGCGTTGGGCGACGGGTGCTCCGGCTCGCCGCCGGACTTGTAGATCAGGAAGATCTGGCTGTTCGCCGGATCGACCTTGGTGACCATGCCGTCCATTTCCCACAGCTTGATCCGCGTCTTGGCGCCCGGGATGCCCTCGATCCGGGCGCCCTGGTTCACCAGCGCCTTCGCCTGCGCCATGCTCGCGTCGGTCTTCGGAGCGATCAGGAAGTCGACATAGTCGTACCACTGCACGTCGACCGTCTGGCCGGGCTTGAGCTGGGCGTAGGCGTTGCCGACTCCGGAGCTGCCCTCGTTGGCGACGAGGTCCGAAGCCTTGAGCTTCACGCGGCCGAGGTCGTCCCAGATGATGGTGAAGCTGCGCACCTCCGGGTGCATGCTGTTGATCTTGCCGCGCTTGAAGTTCTGGTAGGTCGAGGCGACATACGGGTCCTGCTGGGCTGCGGCCGGCAGCACCAGCGACGGCAGAACGCCCGCTGTCAACGCGGCGCCGCCCAGCAGCTTGAGAGTCGAACGACGATTGGCTTTCAACATGGTGATTCCCCCCCTTACTGGATGACGACGACGACGCGACGGTTGCGCGATTCGTTGGTCTGCGCGGCCGTCGGTACGAGCGGGTCGCCCTCGCCGCTGGCGGACGTCGTGATCGAGCCGGCGGGCACGCCGTTCTGGACCAGCACGTTCTTCACCGCGCCGGCGCGCGCCTGCGCCAGTTGCATGTTCAGGGCCGGCGAGCCGACCGTGTCGGTGTAGCCGGTTACCGTGACCCTCGCGTTGGCCTTCGTCTTGTAGACCCCGGCGGCTGCGGCCAGCGTGGTCCGGTCCTGTTCGCCGAGCTGGGTGCTGCCCAGCGGGAAGAACACTTGATAGGAAACCGGTGCCTGCTCCGGCATCGCCGTTCCGGTCTTGGCGATCGGCGGCGCCACGACCGCGCCGCTCTGGCTTTCGCAGGCACCCAACGCGCACGCTGCAACGATCAAAACTGAAATTCTTCCGAGCATGATCCCCCTCCTGTGCGGTCGCCTGCCGCGACCGCGAAGTAAGTGCGAAATACGCACTGTTCGTCGTCGAACGTTGGGGAATTGCCATTGCGGCCGGACTGCCGCGTTGATTTATATCATGGCTGAAACGCGCGAAACCTTTCAGCAACACGCGATACAGTTTTGGTCCGCGCGGGGAGAGGGCGGTCGTCAGTCCTTCAGGTCGTGATGCGCCATGGTCTGCGCGCGCAGCCAGCCCACGATCGAGCGGCCGAGCAGGTAGCCGCCCGCCAGCAGCATTCCGGCCTCGGCGGTGGTCTCGTACGGATTCTCGGCGCGCAACGCCGTCTCGAGCGAGCCCTGCACGGTCGCGAACAGCACCATCAGCCAGGCCGCCCACGCCGCGTCGCGGCCGTGCCAGAGGCGGACGACGCGGAAGCTGTGGTCGGACTCGATGCGCATCAGCGCGCCGCGCGACCCGCCGGTCACCAGGCCGACCGTCGACACCAGCCAGACCTCGGGGTCGGCAAGGTCGCGGATGTCGGGATAGGACAGCAGGATGATCGCGCCGGCGAAGGCGAGCAGGCCGGGCATCAGCAGCTGAAGGCGCGGGAAGGGCTCGCGCGAACGCTCGACATTGGCCGTTGCCGCCGAGCCGATCGCCAGCAGGACGATCAGCAGGTCGAGGCCGTAGATGACGAAGAGATGGCCAACTGTCATGCGCGCGCCGCGCTTGCGCGGCGCGGGCGGGCCCGTAGCACTAGGCGCGCCCTGCGCGCCGGTCGCCGCGCAGCGGCGAAGTGCAGGGCTCGCACCGTGCCTATTGCGCACGAACCTGAGCTCAAGTCCGCCCTGAATGGGCGCGATGCGAGCCCTGCGGTTCGGCCTTCGGCCGACCGGCGCGACGGGGCGCGCCTACCGCTACGGGCCCGCCCCAGATATGAGCCACGCTGCGCGTGGCTCATATCTGGTGCGCCATCGGCGGTGCTGGAATCGGCCGCACCCGCTCGTACGCCGCCGCCGCCCGCAGCACCAGCGCATCACGCGCATGGCCGCCGACGATCTGCAGCCCGATCGGCAATCCCTCGCGATCGAGCCCGCACGGGATCGTCGCTGCCGGCTGGCGCGTCAGGTTGAAGGTCAGGGTGAAGGGCGTCCAGCCGATGTCGACGCCGTCGCCGCCCCACGCGGCGTTCTGATTCACCTCGAACGCCGTCATCGGCATGGTCGGCGTCAGCAGCAAATCGTACTTCGCGATGAACTGGTTCATGATCACCGCGAGCTGCTGGCGCTGATGGATCGCCGTCACTACCGTCGCCTGGCTCAGATTGGCGCCGACTTCGGCGGCCTTCACCAGACCTGGATCCATCAGCGCCTGCTTCTCGGCGCTGTAGCTCTTGAACAGCACCGCGACGTTCGACTGCCAGTGCGCGTTCAGGATGGCGCGCGGATCGAGGCCCTGCAGGTCGGGCGAGTCCTCGACCACCTTGGCTCCCAGAGTCCTGAACACCTTGGCCGCCGCCTCGACCGCCACGGCGACGTCGCGGTCGATCTTCTCCTTCTCGACGAAGCCGAGGTTGGGCGAGACGGCGATGCGCAGGCCCTTCACGCCCTTGTCGAAGCCCTTGGTGTAGTCCTCCGCGTCGTCGGGCCGGCCGTAGGGATCGCGCGGATCGGGCCGCGCCACGATGTTCATCATCATCGCGGCATCGCGCACCGTGCGTGTCATGGGGCCGATGTGCGAGAGCGTGCCTTGCGATGAAGGCGGATAAAGCGGCACGCGGCCCTGCGTCGGTTTGAGTCCGAACAGGCCGGTGAACGAGCAGGGGATGCGCACCGAGCCGGCGCCGTCGGTGCCGACCGCGAGGCTGCCCATGCCGACCGCCTCGGCCGCCACGCCGCCGCCCGACGAGCCGCCCGGCGTGCAGCCGATCTTCCATGGATTGTGGGTCGCGCCGAACAGTCGCGAATCGGTGACGCCCTTCCAGCCGTACTCCGGCGACGTCGTCTTGCCGAGCAGCACCGTGCCCGCTTCGCGCAGGCGCGCCGCGACCGGCGCATCGACCGTCCACGGGCCGTTCTCGTCGGTCGCCAAACTGCCCATGCGCGTCGGCAGGCCCTTGGTCAGCACCATGTCCTTGATGGTGATCGGCACACCGTCGAGGTCGCTCAGCCGCTTGCCGCCTTTCTTCCAGCGCTTCTCCGAGGCGCGCGCGGCACGCAGCGCGCCGTCGGGGTCGAGATGCTGGAAGGCGTTGAGCCTGGGATTGAACGCCTCGATGCGGGCGATCGCCGCCTTCACCGCCTCGACCGGTGAGGCCTTGCGCGCCTTGTAGAGCTTGGCGAGTTGCCAGGCAGGCATCAGGGCGAGATCGGCGGTCATCTTACTGGGTCTCCGGGTTGACCCCCTCCCCAATCCTCTCCTTCAGGGGGAGGGCCGGGTGAGAGAGTGGATGGGCGTCGGCATAGGCGCCGGCGAGCGCCAGTACGGCAGCATCCTTGAAATGGCCGGCGACGATCTGCAGGCCGACCGGCAGGCCCCGGCTGCTCAGCCCACACGGCACGGTCGCCGCGGGCTGGCGCGTCAGGTTGAAGGTCGCGGTGTAGGGCGACCACATCATGTTCGGCTTGCCGTCGAGCCCGTCGGGTGCATTCTTCAGCACCGGGAAGGGCTGCACCGCGACGGTCGGCGTCAGCAGGAAGTCGTAGTCCTCGAAGAACAAATTCCAGGCGACTCCCATCTCGCGGCGGATCGCGAGCGCGTTCACCACGTCCGACACCTTGTAGCGTTCGCGCGCCGCCCTGGCGCCGGCCAGCAGGTTGGGATCGAACTCGCCGTGCCGTGCCTCGGGGTAGATCTCGAGCAGGCGCGCGCTGTTGGTCAGCCATTGCGTGATGAAGCTCTTGCCGGCCGCGGCGTGCGGGAAGGGCGGCGCCTCGATCGCCTCGACGGCGCAGCCGAGCTTCTCGACCTGCCTGGCCGCCCTGGTGACCATCGCGGCGACCTCGATGTCGAGCGGATGCTCGCTCATGCGCAGCAGGAAGGCGACCTTCGGCTTCTTCGGCTTGTGCTTCAGTGCCTTTAGGTAGTCGGTGTCGTCGGCCGGAAGCTGCGTGGGATCGCGCACGTCGGGCTGCGTGATGGCGTTCAGCATCAGGGCGCAGTCCTGCGCGGTGCGGCACATCGGGCCGGTGTTGGAGAAGTCGCCGTTCAGGGTCGGCGGCCAGTTGGGCACGCGGCCGTAGGTGGTCTTGATTCCGACCAGGCCGTTGAAGCTCGAGGGGATGCGCACCGAGCCGCCGCCGTCGGTGCCGATCGCGAGCGGCCCGAGGCCGGCGGCGACGGCAGCGCCCGCGCCACCCGACGAGCCGCCCGGCGTCATCTCGGTGTTCCACGGATTGCGGGTCACGCCATGCAGCGGCGTGTCGGTCACGCCCTTGTGCCCGAACTCCGAGCTGGTGCTTTGCGCGAACACGATTGCGCCGGCCTCGCGCAGCCGGGCCACTGCCGGCGCATCGGCATCGGCCGGACCCTTGTCGGTGAGCTTGCTGCCCATCGAAGCGGGCCAGCCCTTCACCCGCACGAGCTCCTTGATCGACACCGGCACGCCGTCGATCGGCGACAGCGGCTTGCCCTTCTTCCAGCGCCGCTCGGAGGACCTGGCGGCGGCGAGCGCCGGCTCGGCATCGATCAGGCAGAGCGCATTGATCGCCGCGTTGACCTTGTCGGCCCGGGCCAGCACCGCCCTCATCGTCTCGACCGGCGAAGCCTTGCCCCTGGCGTAGAGCTTGCCGAGCTCATGCGCGGTCATCTGCGTGAGATCGTGCTTCACGTCGTGGGCCTCATGGCTGGGAGCGCGCCACTCCAGTGGCGCTCATGTCTTCGGGCCGCGGAGCTCCAGCTCCGCTCATGAGCGGGCCGGGAGCCCCGCGGTCCACATGAGCACGAGAAGATGCGCCACTGGAGTGGCGCGCTCCCAGCAAAGAGAGCCTACGGATTGGCATACTGCCTCACGAGCTGCTCGGCCTGGTAGTCGGCGGTCATCGCCTGCTCGGCGCGGCCGAGCTTGCGGTAGAGATCGGCCAGCGCGCGCTTGGTCGAAGGCACTGTCGGACGCTCGCGCTCGTCAGCCTGCAGGATCTTCACCGCCGCATCGTTCCAACCGGAGCGGATCAGCGCATCGAGATGGAATGCGCCGAACAGGGCGCGCTGGGCGATGCTGCCGCCGATCGGCCCGACATGCGGCATTGCCTGGCCGAGCAGGCGCGCGGCCTCGGCGTGTTCGCCACGGGCCTGCGCCGCCAGCCCGTGCGCGGCCGGCACGGCGCAGTCGGCCCAGGCCTCGCGCTCGAACGGCTTCGCCTGCTCGGCGCGATCCTCGATGCTCGCCAGCATCTCGGTGACGGCGCTCTGCCTGCCGGCGCGTGCCAGGGCGTAGAGATACTGCAGGTCGAGGAACGGCACGAAGTGATCGTGCAGCCGGCCTTCGAGATAGGACGCGACATCGTCCCAGCGGGGGCCGACATCGACGCCGCGCAGTTCGAGCCTCGCCAGCAGCGAGATGGCGTTGATCTGGTCCTCGGAGAACTCCTTCCACACGCCCCATACGCGCTCGTCGAACAGCGCCAGCGCTTCGTCGAAGCGGTCGAGGTCGATCAGGAACAGCGCAAGGTGCCACCAGTTGTGGGTGTACATGAAGGAGTTGCAGTCCGCCCACGTGTCGGCCACCGACTGCAGGAAAGCGACGCCGTCCAGCAGACGGCCGCGTGCTTCCAGACAGTGTGCCAGCGCGTGGTGGGCCCACGGATCCTTGCGCTGCATCTCGATTGCGCGCCGGGCGTGCGCCTCCGCCTCGTCGACTCGATTGCACTCCTCGAGGGCGAAGGCAAACATGCCCCGGACGAAGTGATTGTCCTGGTTCGCGGCGAACAGATCCTCGCCGATCCGCAGCAGCGCTTCGGAGTCGCCCATGTTGAAGGCATGGAGCTGCCCGAGCTTGCCGGCGAGCAGGTCGCGCGGCCATTGCGCGACCATCTTCTCGTGGATCGCCAGGCTCTTGTCGGTGTCGCCGTCGACCCAGGCCTGCGTGGCATCGAGCCAGGCCCGTTCGCGCGGGCCGACGCCCTTGCTCATCGCCTGCGCCCGCTTGAGGTATTTCGCACCGAGCGTGCGGCCCTCGACGGAGTTCATCGACAGCGCGAGATTGGCCGCCAGCGCCGGCAGCAGCGCGCACCTTTCTTCCTTGTCGGCCGCCGACATGAAGCGCTCGAAGCGCTTGCCGAATACCAGCCATTCGTCGCGCAGGAAGTCGAGCGCCTCGATGGCATTCGCATCGGCGTCGGCGACGTCCAGCCCTTGACCGTCCTTCACATGGCCCCGCGTTTTATCGGGCGATCATGTCACGTCGCGGCGACGCAGGACCAGCGGAAAGACCGTCCGCTGCCGAGGCGGCCAAGTCGTGAAGGCCGACGACGCGGCGACGACTCTCGGCAGGCGGCTTCGCGCCTCAGCTCTTCGGGCTGCCGCCGAGGAAGCAGTAGATCACGCCCGTGCGGCTGGCGCAGACATGGCTGCGGCCGTCGGGCGCGAGCTGCTTCAGCACGGCGCGCGGCGGCACGAGCACCCACTTGCCGTCGACCAGGGCGCGCCACTGGCCTTCGTCGGTGAGATAGGCGCGCGTCGGACGGCAGTCGCCTTCGATGCCGCCGGTGGTGCCGTTGCAGCAGGAGTAGCCGGTGCCAGGCTGCTTCAGCTCCTGGTACCAGTCATGGTTCTCGGCATGGCCCCGGCCGCGTTGGCCATCCTGGGCCACCGCCGTCGATGCGATGATGCCAAGAGCGAGGCTCGAAACAACAGACCGACTGCGAAAGGACATTGAGGGTTGCCTTGCGCCGCCAGCCGGGCCGGTCACGTATTCGGAGCGACGCGCCATTGCGCCCGACTGAATCCGTTCCGCCGATGTTAACGCGAGTCGCTGTGGATCGCGATCAACTCTTCGGGGAGCCGCCGATGAAGCAGTAGATCATGCCGCTCTTTCCGGCGCAGATGTGTGAATTGCCGTCGGGCGCCAGGCGCTGCAGCACCACCCGCGGCGGCACCGGCATCCAGCGGCCGTTGACCATCGCCTTCCACGTTCCGTCGTCCTGAAGGTAGGCGCGGGTCGGCCGGCAGTCGCCGTCGATTCCGTTCGTCGTGCCGTTGCAGCAGGAATAGCCGGTACCGGGCTGCTTGAGGTCCTTGTACCAGTCGTGATTCTCGGCATGTCCGACGTTGCGGGTGCCGTCATAGTCGTGCTGGTGGGTGGCGAAGTCTTGGGCAGTTGCAGTGGCGGCGAACATTACCGAAGCCGCGATCGAGAGGGGAACGACGCGCATGAGGCCAACCTCCTCAGTCGCGTCAACGTGTCATGACGGTCTCGGTTGCGTCCGGCGCAGGCCCTCTACGATCGCGAAGTAGTCGCTGTCGTCGGCGCGCAACAGCCCGTGCCGCACGAAGAAATCGATCAGCACCAGATTGCAGTTGTATTTGAACTGGTTAGTGTCGCGTACCGTCTCGTACACCCGCTGCACCGGCCACAACTCGAACGCATGCACTTCGCCGTCGTGCGCCTGCGGCACGAATTCCGCCGGGAGCTCGAGATCGAAGCAGGTCATGACGTCGGGCTTGAGCTGCCGGCCCGACTGATTCCAGTAGGCGACGACCCCGACAGCCTTGGCCTGTTCGGCTAGGCTGCGCGGGATCGATGCCTCCTCCGCGCACTCCTTGACGAGGTTGTCGAAGATGCCGATGTTCGCCGGCTGCCCGCCGGCCACGGTGTTGTCGAGCTCGCCGGGATAGGTCGGCTTCTCGTAGGAGCGGCGCGGCACCCAGATGTGCAGCCCGTCGCTCTTCCTCACGTAGCCCGTCATGTGCGGGCCGTAGGCGCGCACGCCGAACCAGGGCACCGCCGCGCGCTCCATCTCGAGCAGCGTCGGATCGTTGAAGTGCGTCGCGACCTTGTACGGCTCGTCGCGCCACGATCGGCCGAACAGGCCGCGCTCGCGCAGGGTCAGCAGGAAGGCATGCATTGCCGCGGTGCGTTTGGCCGGCGTGTCGAGCGACGGCTCGAGGTGCCAGCCGCCGTCGCGATGGCTGAACAGGTCGGGTCGCACGGCGACCATCGGCAGGAAGTCGCGATGCAGGAAGCCTGCACGCACCGACCCGACATACCAGGGTTCGAACTGGCTGAGGTCGGCATTGTTGCAGGCGGCGATGCGGTCGAGGAAGGACATGGGGGTGATCTTGGGGGTGATCTTGCGCCCATGTTTTGCGATTGGGCGGCGTCCCTGCTACACGGCGGCCGTGCGCTTCGCAATGCTTCGCCGCACGGCGCTGTATGCTGCTGGCCTGTCGGTGTGGACGTCGGCCGCCGTCGCCGCCTCGGAGATCGTGCGGCTGCTCGCGTACTGGAGCTACAAGGACGGCCGGTCCTACACGGGCTTTCTGTTCAACGATGTCACGGCATTCTTCTATGCATTCGTGGCCTCGGCCTCCTTCGCGATCGGCGCGGTCGCATTCCTCTGCACCTGGCGTGGCGGCCGAAGCCGCGCTCGGATGCTGCTGCTGACGGTCCTCGTCCCCGGCCTGCTGGTCCTGTCGGCGGCCGCGCTGGTCACTCTCCTCTACCTGTTGCAGGCGCGGGAAAACGGTGCGCTGGTCCATCCGATGGCGCTGCTCTCGGTGTTTCCCACGGCGCTGCGCATTGCGGCGGTGGATCTCGCCGTGCCGGGGATTGTGGCGTCGGCGGCCTGGTCATGGTTCTTTTGCCGGCGATGACCGAGGACGAACTGCAGGCCGCGCTGGAGCGGACCACGCCCGAACGCGACCGCTACGAGCTGTTCGTGGAGGAGGCGCAGGACCAGGATGTGCGCGTCCGCTTCTCGCCGCCGGCCGAAGGCTGGTCGACGGCGGCGCTGCTCGCCGTGATCGACACCGCGCTGCGCGCCGCGGCGGGCGTCGAGGCGTCGGTGACGCACCTCAATGTCACCATGCTGCGCGGCGCGCAGCAGTCCGACGTGATCGCGCTCTCCCGGGCGTTGCGGCGCGAGCGTGACATGGTCCATGCCGAATGTTGGCTATTCGGCCACGCCGTCGTCGAGGCGTTGCTGCATGCGACCGCCACTCTTCGTGCCGATCGAAAGGCGGGCGATCTGGCGGCCGGCGGTCCGAATAGCGTCTGACTAAGCCGCTTCTTCCCAGGCCGCGCGGCACAGGACCCGGGTCGTGAGCGCCTGGTCTGCCAGGCCCCAGCTCTCGGGCTGGGTGGCCACGGGACGGACGCCGCGCGCCCAGCGGCTGGCGGGGCGGACGAACTGACGTTCGACCGACGAGGCGAGGATCGAATGGATGTTGTGGACGCGCCGCCGCGGATAGTCGAAGGCCATGCGCGCCTTGTGGGCAAGCCCGATGCCGCCGAGACGGGTCAGGACCGCCTCGAGCCAGCGTTGCCACGGCCGCCAGACGAAGGTGATGCGGGCGTTGTTGAGATGGCCGTGCCGTGGCTTGTAGACCTTGCACGGCGCCGGCCACCGGCATTGCTTCACGCCGAGCGCCGCCGCCGCATGCATGACCAGCGAATCGCCGTCGAGGCTGAAGATCGTGTCGTCGGCCGGATGGCCGCGCAGCCTGTGCCACCACGACGAGGGCATCAGCAGGAAATCGCCGCTGGCGTTGGTGTGCAGGTCGCGCAGCCGCCAGTGCGGCGACTGCTCGATGTATGCGTTGGCCTGGGCCGGCAGCTTCTCCAGGGCGGCGAGGAACGCCGGGCCATCGAGCCGCCACAACTCCGGCGGGACGACCACGTCATAGCGGTCGACGCGGTACAGCGTGTCGGGCGCGAGATCGCGGCGGGCGATCCGCTCGATGGTCGCGCCCGACAGGAAGGTGTCGCTCGCCTTCGGCATGACGTAGCGGCCGCGCGCGCGGCGAATGCCGACATTCCACGCCTCGCCGTTGTGCATGCCGTGCTCGGCCGCGCCCTTGAACCGCTCGTGATGGCAGGGATCGCTGACGACGCCGCGAATCGAGACATGCGGCGACGCTTGCGGCAGGTCGAGCGAGTCGACGAGAAGGGGACGCTCCGGCGGCGGATTCCATTCCGAAATGACGATCTCGGAGTCGAGGCCGGCCGCCTCGAGCTGCCGGATCAGGCAGCCGAGCGCCTTCTCCATGCGCGGGAGGTAGTCGTCGGTGTAACCGTCGTTGCGGCCCCAGGTGACGAAGCTGACATAGGGGGTGGCCCCGGACTCTGACATCGGCGCGTCGCAATTCCCAACATTTGCCGAACGGGGCAGAGGCGCCTCCGGCACCCCCCGGATTCGCTCTGGGCCTGCAGCGAAGACCACGGCTCGGTGAACATCCTCATCCGTCGCTGCTGCGTCAATACCGGGCAAATCCGAAAGCCTTGCGTTGCGTTGGCGCGCGAAAGCCGGATCACCTACCAGCTTAAGGGCCATTTTGCGGCAATGGTCAGGCCGCTTCGCGGACCCGTCCCCTCCTGGAGGGCTCTATTGCATCCCAAGGGGCAATGCAGCAAGCTCCGCCACCCAAGAAATCTCCTGCAGCTTCAAGGGAGTGCGTGACGATGAGCAATACCGCTGTCCTTCCCGTTGTCATACCGGTCGCGATTCCGGTGCGCGAGGTCCTGCCCTGGCTGCTGTTCGGATTCGTGATGATGCTGGCGCTCTACTTCGTCGGCGCCGAGGAAGGCGCGACGTCGCTCATTCCCGGCATGTACATCCACGAGTTCGTCCACGACGGACGGCATCTGCTCGGCTTCCCCTGCCACTAGGGTAGGACGTACGGGGTGGTGCGGTCGCTGCTGATACGCGGCATGCTCGCCGGATTCCTGGCGGGCCTGCTGGTCTTCGGCGTGGCGCGCATCCTGGGCGAGCCGCCGGTCGACCGCGCCATCGCCTTCGAGGAACGGCTCATGAAGGCGGCCCATCCCGGCCATGAGCACCAGGACGAGCCCGAGCTGGTCAGCCGCGACACCCAGCGCGGGATCGGCCTGTTCACCGGGGTCGTGGTCTACGCCACGGCATTCGGCGGCCTGTTCGCCCTGGTGTTCGCTTTTGCCTACGGCCGGATCGGCAAGCTGTCGCCGCGCGCGACATCGGCGCTGCTCGCGGCGGCGACGTTCGTGGCGCTGGTCGTCGTGCCAGACATCAAGTATCCGCCCAACCCGCCGGCGGTCGGCGCGCCGGACACGATCGGCGATCGAACGGCGCTGTTCGTCGGCATGATCGTCGTCTCGATCGCGGCGATGATGATCGCCCTGGCGGCCGGGCGCCGGCTGCTGCCGCAACTCGGCCTCTGGAATGCGAGCCTCGCGGGCGGCGGCGTCTTCCTCCTGCTGGTCATCGCCGCGCAACTGCTCCTGCCGGCGGTCGACGAGGTGCCGGAGCAATTCCCGGCCGCCGTCCTCTGGCAGTTCCGGATCGCATCCATCGGCATCGAGGCGGTGCTGTGGGCGACGATCGGATTGGCGTTCGGCCCCCTGGCCGAAGCCGTCCTGCGGCGCGGGCAGCGAGGGCAGTGGTCGCACCAACGCGCCTGACGTGGATCTGCCACGCCGCCACGGCGGCGACACGCCGCGCGGCCTTTCCAGCCGACGAGGCGATCGACGACAAGGGACGCGCTGCAGCCCGGGCGATCGCCGGCCAAATCGGCGCGTACGACAAGGTGCTCGTCGCCCCGGAACGGCGGGCGCTTCAAACCGCGGAATGCCTCGGCCTGC
Organism: Pseudomonadota bacterium; assembly: GCA_018240745.1. GTDB lineage: Bacteria > Pseudomonadota > Alphaproteobacteria > Reyranellales > Reyranellaceae > Reyranella. The sequence goes on along the minus strand of JAFEFF010000192.1, from coordinate 21,438 downwards.
AGGCCGCAGTCGATCCCGAGCTCAGGGACGGCCACTACGGACGCTGGACGGGCCGCTCGCTGAGCGAGCTTGGCGAGACGGAACCCGAGGGGCTGGCGCTCTGGCTCGCCGACCCGCGGGTCGCGCCGCATGGCGGCGAATCGCTGGTCGAGACGGTGCGGCGCGCGGCGGCCTGGCTCGACCGGCACGCGCGCGAGGGCGCACGCCTCATCGCCGTGTCGCATCCCGCGATCGTCCGTGCGGCGATCGTCCATGCCCTCCAGGCACCGGTCGATTCCTTCTGGCGCATCGACGTGCCGCCGCTCAGCCGGACCCGGATGTCGCACGACGGCCGGGGGTGGAAGGTCACGATCGCCGGGAATGGAGAAAAATGAACGGAAATGGAGAAAGCGGTCAGGCCGCTTCCTTCCAGGCGCTGTCCACGACGCCGACGATGTCGCGCATGATCTGGGTCAGGTCGAAGTCCTTCGGCGTGTAGACGCGCGCGACACCCGCCTTCAGCAGCAGCTCGGCGTCGGCCGGCGGGATGATGCCGCCGACGACGACCGGCGCGTCGGCGATGCCGGCCCTGGCGAGGCCGTCGAGCACCTCGCGCACCAGCGAGACGTGGCCGCCCGACAGGATCGACAGCCCGACGACATGCACGCTCTCCTCGAGCGCGGCGTTGACGATACGCTCGGGCGTCAGGCGGATGCCCTCGTAGACCACTTCCATGCCGCAGTCGCGGGCGCGCACGGCGATCTGCTCGGCGCCGTTGGAATGGCCGTCGAGCCCGGGCTTGCCGACCAGGATCTTGATGCGCCGACCGAGCCGCCGCGATACGGTCTCGACCTCGCGGCGCGCCGCTTCGAGGCGGCCGTCGGTGACGCCGATCGCGCGGGCGACGCCGGTCGGCGCGCGGTACTCGCCGAACACCGCGCGCAGGGTCTCGGTCCATTCACCGGTCGTGACGCCCGCCTTGGCGCAGGCGATCGAGGCCGGCATGACGTTGCGGTCTTCCCTGGCGGCGGCTGTCAGCTCGGCGAGCGCCGCCTTCACGGCGGTACCGTCGCGTTGCGCGCGCCAGGCGTCGAGGCGCTCGACCTGCTCGCGCTCGACCGAGTCGTCGACGGTCAGGATCGCCCCCTCGCCGCCGCTGAGCGGGGAGGGCTCGCCCTCGGTGAAGGCGTTGACGCCGACCACCGTCTGCTCGCCGGCCTCGATGGCGGCGAGGCGCTTGAGGTTCGATTCGACCAGCCGCTGCTTCATGTAGGCCGAGTCGATCGCGGCGACCGCGCCGCCCATGTCGGCGATGCGCTGCATCTCGGCCAGCGCCTCGGCCTTCAGCGCCTCGACCTTGTTGGCGATCTCCCGGCTGCCGTCGAAGATGTCGCCGTATTCCAGCAGGTCGGTCTCGAATGCCACGATCTGCTGCAGCCGCAGCGACCATTGCTGGTCCCACGGACGCGGCAGGCCGAGCGCCTCGTTCCACGCCGGTAGCTGCACCGAGCGGGCGCGCGCGTTCTTGCTCATCACCACCGCGAGCATCTCGAGCAGGATGCGGTAGACGTTGTTCTCCGGCTGCTGCTCGGTGAGGCCGAGCGAGTTCACCTGCACGCCGTAGCGGAACAGCCGCTGCTTGGGGTCGGCGACGCCGTATCGGTTTTTCGTGATGTCGTCCCACAGCTCGGCGAAGGCGCGCATCTTGCAGATCTCGGTGACGAAGCGGATGCCGGCGTTGACGAAGAAGGAGATGCGGCCCACCACCTGCGGGAAATCGGCTTCCGGCACCTGGCCGCGCGCCCGCACCGCGTCGAGCACGGCGATCGCATTGGCCAGCGCGAAGGCGAGCTCCTGCATCGGCGTCGCGCCCGCCTCCTGCAGGTGATAGCTGCAGACGTTCATCGGGTTCCACTTCGGAACCTCGCGATAGGTGAAGCCGATCGTGTCGGCGGTGAGGCGCAGCGAGGGCTCGGGCGGGAAGATGTAGGTCCCGCGGCTGAGATACTCCTTGATGATGTCGTTCTGGGTCGTGCCCTGGAGTCTGGCGCGCTCGACGCCCTGCGCCTCGGCGGTCGCTATATAAAGAGAGAGCAGCCACGCCGCCGGCGCGTTGATGGTCATCGACGTGTTCATGCGGTCGAGCGGGATGCCGTCGAACAGGGTGCGCATGTCGCCGAGATGGCTGATCGGCACGCCGACCTTGCCGACCTCGCCCTTGGCCAGCGGATGATCGCTGTCGTAGCCGGTCTGGGTCGGCAGATCGAAGGCCACCGACAGGCCGGTCTGACCGCGCGCGAGGTTCGTGCGATAGAGCTCGTTGGACCTGGCGGCCGTCGAATGGCCGGCGTAGGTGCGGATGAGCCAGGGCTTGTCGCGGGTCGGTTTGCTCATGGTTGAACTGGGTACACCGAACGATATTGCGTCGCAGCATAAAATGTTTCGCGTTGCAGCTCGTTCCATTCCCATTTCTCTCACACTGCACTGCAAAAACCACTTCCCTTGCAGTCGGTGCGTTGACCATATTCCTGGCCATGCCGATCAAATGGACCATTTCCCACCCCGACCGGATGGTGACGGTGCAGGTCGACGGCGAGGTCACCCTGCCCGAGGCCGAGGAGTATCTCGACGCGCTGGTGCTGGCCGATGCGATGCCCTACGCCAAGCTGCTCGACTGCACGACCATGGTCACCCATGCGAGCGACGACGAGATGATGCGGCTCGGCGCCCGCATGCGGGCCTACGCCTCGATCCTGAAGGGCGGCCCGCTGGTGTTCGTGGTGACCACGCCCGAGATCCACGGCTATGTGCGGCGCTACATCAACCTCGCTGCCGCCGACCGTCCGGTGAAGATCGTCGAGACGGTCGGCGAGGCGCGCGCCTGGCTCGAGGGCCAGACCTACTGAAGCCTATCGCCGGGCCTTGTAGGTCAGCCAGGCGATGATGGCCTCCAGGTCCTCGTCGCTCAGCATCTCCTCGTTGAAGCTCGGCATCCGGCGCTGCGGCCAGTCGCGCACCTGCTTGGAACTGCGCAGGAACTTGCGCAACGCTCCCGGTTGGAAATACTCGACCGGATTCATCGGCTGGCCCAGGTCCGGGCCTTGCTCACCGTCGCCGGCGCCCTTGAAGCGGTGGCAGGAGATGCAAAGTGCGACGAAGCGATCGAGACCGCGGTGTGCCGGATCGGTCGCCGGCAACTCGCCACCGACCCGGAGATCGGGCCAGCGTTTGTAGGGGCTGTCGGCGACCTGCACGGCCGCAAGCTTGTAGACCCAGTATTCCGGGCTGATCTCGCCGGGCTTGGCGTCCTGCCAGACGAGATAGAACGGCGCCGCAGTCTCCCGGCCCTTTTCGGGCAGGGCAGGCCACGGGGCACCCTCGCTTTCGATGGCCAGGAACGGCTGCGGCGCGCCGCCGCGCAGCAGCCGAACCGGGATGCCGATCGAGAATTTGTCGGTGGCGACGAAGTCGACGTAGTCCTCCGGCCCGACCGCGAGTTCCTTCAGCAACTCGGCCAGTGGCAGCGCCCGGTAGGTCATGGAGCGCCCGTAGGCCGGATCGCGCACCGTGATGGTGCGCGTCTGGAGGTTGCTGAGGAGCTGATGGGCGGTGACCGTCCTGCCGTGCTGGCGGTCGGCCAGCTTGAGCGACTGGGCCTGGACGGACGTCGCGAACGCGACGACGAGTGCCGCGAGGAGGAAGCTACGAATTGCTTTCATGCCTTCATTGTCTGGCCGCCGATTCGGTGATCCTTTAGCACTTCGGGACGAAACGCCAAGCCGTGGCCGGGCCGCTCGGGCGGGGTCATCATGCCGTTCCTGTTGGGCAAGATCGGCTCGATCCAGAGATCGTCGTTCCAGGTCATGTACTCGAGCCAGCTCGCGTTCGGGATCGAGGCGAGCAGGTGGACCATGTGCTCGTGGAACAGGTGCGGCGCGATCCGGATGCCCCACGGCTCGGCCGCCGCCGCGATCTTGCGCAGCTCGGTATAGCCGCCGCGCATCGGGTCGGGCTGCAGGATCGGCACCGGATGGGGCGCCTCGAGGAACGGCCTGAGATCGTTGCGGCCGAAGTGGCTCTCGCCGCCGACGATGCGGGTCTTCAGGGCGGCGGCGATGCGGCGGTAGCCCGTGAAGTCCTCGGCCACCACCGGCTCCTCGAGCCAGTAGGGATCGAACTCGTCGATGCGATGCCCGGCCTGGATCGCGGTGTCGGCATCCCAGCCCATGTTGACGTCGATCATGATCTCGACGCCGCCACCCATTGCCTCGCGCATCGCCTCGACGTTGAGGACGTCCTCCCGCCACGGCCGGATGTGGGCGACCTGCATCTTGATCGCCTTCAGCCCCATCGCCGTGAACTCCTTCGCCCGGGCGATCATGCCGTCGCGGCCGAGGCCGCGGAAAACGCCCGAGCCGTAGGCCGGCACCTCGCTGCGCGCGGCGCCCCACAACCGGAACAGCGGCAGGCCGGCGCGCTTGCCGACGAGGTCCCACAGCGCCATGTCGACGGCGCTCTGGGCAAACACCGTCACCCCCATGCGGCCCAGCCAGAAGTTGTTCCTGTAGAGCGTCTGCCAGATCGCCTCGACCTCGGTGGCGTCGCGGCCCAGCACATGCGGCGCGATCAGCTCCTTCATGCAGGCATCGATCGTGTGCAGGCCGCCGCGCAACGGATGCAGGTAGCTCATGCCCGTGAGGCCGCCCTGGGTCTCGATCTCCAGCACGTAGATCTCGCGCGGGCCGGGCGGCACGACGCCGGCGGCCGGCGGCGCGCCTTTCCACGGCACCTGCAGCAGGGTCGAGCGCATTTGCGTGATGGTGGTGGGCGTGGTCATCAGGCATACCTCCCGCGTCTTTCGCCCACTATGATGCCCGCCCGATGACCTCGTCCAACCGCGTCTATCTGTTCGACACCACCCTGCGAGATGGCGCCCAGACCCAGGGCGTCGATTTCACGGTCGCGGACAAGGCGGCGATTGCGCGCGAGCTCGACCGGCTCGGCATCGACTACATCGAGGGCGGCTGGCCGGGCGCCAACCCGACCGACGACCGCTTCTTCGCCGATCCGCCGGCTTTCCAGAACGCGAAGTTCGTGGCCTTCGGCATGACCCGGCGCGCCGGCCGCAGCGCCGCCAACGATCCGGGGCTGAACGCCATCCTGCAGACCAGGGCGCGCCACGTCTGCATGGTCGGCAAGACCTGGGATTTCCATGTCGACGTGGCGCTCGAGCTCGATCGCGCCGAGTATGTCGACATGATCGGCGATTCGATCGCCCACGCGAAGAGCCGCATGGACGAGGTGATGTTCGACGCCGAGCATTTCTTCGACGGCTACAAGGCCAATCCCGACTATGCGATGGCCTGCCTCGAGGCGGCCGAGGCGAACGGCGCGCGTTGGCTGGTGCTGTGCGACACCAATGGCGGCACGCTGCCGCACGAGATCGAGCGCATCGTCGGTGAGGTGACGCGGAAGATCCCGGGCGAGCGGCTGGGCATCCACACCCACAACGACACCGAGAATGCCGTCGCCAACTCGCTCGCCGCGGTGCGTGCCGGCGTTCGCCAGGTGCAGGGAACGATCAACGGGCTGGGCGAGCGCTGCGGCAATGCCAACATGATCTCGCTGATCCCCAATCTCGTGCTGAAGATGGGGTTCGACACCGGGCTGAAGGATGGCGCGATGGCGAGGCTCACCCACCTGTCGCGGCTGCTCGACGACCGGCTGAACGTCGGCACCAACCGCAGCGCCGCCTACGTCGGCACCCGAGCCTTCGCCCACAAGGGAGGGTTGCACGTCTCGGCGGTCGAGAAGGATCCGCGCACCTACGAGCACGTCGATCCCGAGACGGTCGGCAATTCGCGCCTCATCGTGGTCAGCGACCAGGCCGGCCGCTCCAACATCATGGCGCGCTTCCGCCAGATCGGGCTCGAGGTCGATCCGAGGGACCCGGGCGTCGCCCGCCTGCTCGAGATCGTCAAGGAGCGCGAGGCCGAGGGGTATGCCTACGATGGCGCCGACGCCTCGTTCGAGCTGCTGGCCCGCCACGAGCTGCACACCGTGCCCGACTACTTCGCCCTGCAGAGCTTCCGCGTCCTGGCCGAGCGCCGCGTCAACGCGCGCGGCCAGCTGATCGCGCTCTCCGAGGCAACGGTGAAGCTCGACGTCGCCGGCCGCCGGGCGATGGAGGTGGGCGAGGGCAACGGCCCGGTGAACGCGCTCGATGCTGCGCTGCGAAAGGCCTTGGTGCCGGTCTACCCCGAGCTGGCCGACATGCGCCTGGTCGACTTCAAGGTGCGCATCCTCGACTCCGCCGGCGGAACCGCGGCAACGACCCGCGTCATGATCGAGAGCGCCGACGCCAAGGGCCGCCGCTGGTCGACCATCGGCGTGTCGCCCAACATCGTCGATGCCTCGTACAACGCCCTCTACGACGCGATCACGTACAAGCTGTTCCGTGACGGTGCTGCACCGGCGACGGGCGGCCAGGGGAGCGGTACGGTCGGCAGTACCGCTAGGCCGGCCTAGCCAGCCATGTTCCGCCGTTGGTTGACGGTCCGGACGGCTCAGCAGACCATATATAGACAATGGACGGCGAACAGCTCCCGCCTCAGGCTCCGCCTCTTGCGGTTGAGCCTCCTCCGATTGCGATCCCGCGTCGGCCACGTGTCGGCGGACGACGACTCGCGCGCGCGCTCATGTGGTCGCTGCCCTTTCTGGCGGGCGGCGCCGCGCTGTTCTTCTGGATGACGTCCGGCCGGTATGTCGAAACGGACAACGCCTACGTCAAGGGCGACAAGGTCTACATCGCCTCCGAATTGAGCGGGCCGATCGTCGAGGTCGCCGTGCACGAGAACCAGCACGTCTCGCGCGGCCAGCTGCTCTACCGGCTCGACGACACGCCCTACCGCCTGGCGCTGGCCAAGATCGAAGCGGACATCGATATCCAGCGCGCCGAAATCCGGTCCTTGCGCGCGCAGTGGCGCACCAAGCGCGAGGACATCAAGGCCGCCCTCAGCCAGCAGGTCTATGCCCAGGCCGACTTCGAACGTCAGAAGGACCTCGCCGAGCGCAAGTTCGCGCCGGTCGCCAAACTCGACGAATCGCGCATGGCGGCGGAGGTCGCGCGCCAGCGCATTGCCTCGCTGCAGGAGGACCTGCAGCGCATCGAGGCGCAGCTCGCCGGCGATCCCAAGATCAAGGTCGACGACCATCCCAAGGTGAAGCAGATGCTGGCGGCCCGCGAGGAAGCGCTGCTCAATCTGCGGCGCACCACGATCGAGGCGCCAATGGACGGCATCGTCTCCAAGGTCCTGGTGCCGGGCGCCTATGCCGTGATGGGCGTGCCGTCGATCGCCGTGGTCGCCGACAGCGACCTCTGGATCGAAGCCAACTTCAAGGAGACCGAGCTCACCCGCGTGCGGGTCGGCCAGCCGGTCACCATCTGGATCGACACCTATCCCGACGTGAAGTGCACCGGGAAGGTCACCTCGCTCGCCTCCTCGACCGGCGCGGAGTTCGCCGTGCTGCCGCCGCAGAACGCGACCGGCAACTGGGTCAAGGTGGTGCAGCGCATCCCGCTGCGCAGCTCGGTGCAATGCCCCGAGGGCGCGCCACCGCTGCGCGTCGGCATGAGCACGACCATCGAGATCGACACCGGCCACCACCGCACCATCGCCGATCTGCTGAAGAGCATCGGCCTATGACTCCCGGGATTTCCTCCCTGCGCGCAGCGCGGGGAGGTGCCCCCGTAATCGGGGGCGGAGGGGTCATGGGCGCCAACGACTCTGCGGCCCCACGCTTGGCGTAGGGAGGAAGGCAAATGACTGCCGACCAGCTCCGCCGCCGCCGCTGGCTTACCGTCGTGGTCATGATGGCCACGATCATGCAGGCGCTCGACGGCACGATCGCCAACGTGGCGCTGCCCAACATGCAGGGCTCGCTGTCGGCGACCCAGGAGCAGGTCGCCTGGGTGATCACCTCCTATATCGTGTCGGCGGCGATCGCGACGCCGCTCGCCGGCTTCTGCGCCGTGCGCTTCGGTGTACGGCGCATCCTGGTCTCTTCGGTCATCGGCTTTACGATCGCCTCGATGCTGTGCGGTGCGGCGCAGACGCTGCCGCAGCTGGTGATGTTCCGCGTCATGCAGGGCGTCTGCGGTGCATCGCTGGTGCCGCTCAGCCAGGCGCTGATGATGGAGGCCTACAGCCGCGAGGAGCAGGGCAAGGCGATGGCGATGTGGGGCGTCGGCACGATGCTCGGGCCGATCACCGGTCCGACGCTCGGCGGCTGGCTGACCGACCAATATTCCTGGCGCTGGGTGTTCTACATCAACCTGCCGGTCGGCGTGCTGTGCGCCCTCGGCCTGATGATTCTGATCAAGAACAAGGCGAGCGACAATCCGCGGCCGTTCGACCTGCTCGGATTCACCCTGCTGTCGATCGCCATCGGCACCTTCCAGCTCATGCTCGACCGCGGCGAGACGGTCGACTGGTTCGGCTCCAGGGAGATCGTCGTCGAGGCGGTGGTCGCCGGCGTCGCCGCCGGCATGTTCGTGCTGCACATGCTGTCGGACGACCATCCGTTCCTGCCGCGCGACATCTTCAAGGACCGCAACCTGATGCTGGGCATCGTCTTCACGGCGGTCACCGGCCTGCTGATGATCGTCACGGCGACCCTGCTGCCGCCGTTCCTGCAGCAACTCAAGGGCTATCCGGTGTTCACCACCGGCATCGTCATGGCGCCGCGCGGCATTGGCACGATGATCTCGATGTTCGTGGTGTCGCGCATGATCGGCCGGGTCGATGCGCGCTGGCTGATTGCGATCGGGCTCGGCCTGTGCGGCATCGCGCTCTATGACATGACCCTGTTCACGCTCGACGTCGACGAGGGCCGCATCATCTGGAACGGCTTCCTGCAGGGCGTCGGGCTCGGGCTGATCTTCCCGCCGCTGACCACGCTCGCCTTCGCCACCGTGCCCGCCCGCATCCGCACCGAGGCGGCCGCCATGAACGCGCTGATGCGCAATCTCGGCGCCTCGATCGGCGTCGCCGCGCTGGTCGCGCTGCTCGACCGCAACGTCCAGATCAACCGCTCGCAGATGGCCGAGAGCCTGACGGTGTTCAGCCCCTACTGGCGGCTGGCGACCACGCCGATCGCCAACGGCGGCATCCCGGTCGACCGTTCCCGCCTGATCGACTACTGGACGCCGTTGATGGGCGGCTTTCCCTACGGGTCGGTGCCGACCGACGATCCCAACAAGGTGATCGGCATGTGGGCCGAGGAGCTCACGCGCCAGGCCGCGACCGTCGCCTACCTCAACGACTTCCGCGTGCTCGCCGTCGCCAGCATGGTCTTCATCCCGCTGCTGTTCTTCATGCGCCGGCAGGCGCTGCTGGCGAAACCGAGCCGCCGCTAGTCCAGCCGCCCGACGCCACTGCCGCGAAATTCGTTGCCGCCACGGCAACGGCGGCAGCAGGATTGGACCGAAGCGCAGAAGAGGGGAGGCGGTCTTGCCGAGCAACAGGCATTGGGTCGGAACCTGGGCGGCGGCGCCGGCTCCGGCGGAAGGCGTCGTCGGTTTCAACAACCACACACTGCGCCTCAATCCGCGCATCAGCCTCGGCGGCGACCGGCTGCGGGTGCGGCTCTCGAACGCCTACGGCACCCGCCCCCTCATCATCGGCGCGGCCCAAGTCGCGTTGCGCGACAAGGGGCCGGCGATCGTGGCGGGCAGCGGTCGCACGGTGCGCTTCGGCGGCAGCGATTCGGCCGTCATCGCCGCCGGCGCGGTGCTGTTCAGCGACCCGATCGAGCTGTCCGTTCCGCCGCTCGCCGATCTTGCGGTCAGCTTGCACCTGCCGGGCGAAGTGCCGGCCAGTTTCGCGATCACCGGCCGCTATGCCCGACAGACCAGCTACATCTCTCCTCCCGGCAACTTCGTTGCCGAAGGGGTGATGCCGGTCGGCAACCTGTCGGACCAGTGGTTCTTCCTGTGCGGCGTCGATGTGCTCGCGTCGAGCGAGACGGGTGGGGTGGTGGCCCTTGGGGACTCGCTGACCGACGGCAACATCTCGACGATCGACGCCTACTGCCGATGGCCCGACCAGTTGGCCCGTCGCCTCGTCGCCCGCGGCGGAAGGCCGATCGGCGTCGCCAACAACGGCCTGGGCGGCAACCGAATCCTGCACGACATTCGCGGCGACAGCGGTCTGCGACGCTTCGACCGTGACGTGCTGGCGCAGCCCGGCGTGACGCACGCCATCGTCATGCTCGGCACCAACGACCTGCGCAACCGCTGGGCCAGGCCCGAGGAGGAGGTCACCGCCGAGCAGATGATCGCGGGGCTGCAGCAGATGACGGTCCGTGCGCGCAGCGCCGGCATCAAGCTGATCGGTGTAACCCTGACCCCGTTCGGCAACGAGACCTTCATGGCAAACGCCTGGAATCCGACGCGGGAACGGCACCGGGTTGCGGTGAATGACTGGATACGCGACGGCGGGGCCTTCGACGGCGTCGCCGATTTCGACGCCGCGTTGCGCGATCCCGAGATTCCGACCCAGATGCGGGCGGTCGACGATTGCGGCGACGGCCTGCACCCGAGCGACAGCGGCTATTGCAGGATGGGCGACGCGATCGACCTCGCCTTGTTCGATTGAGAGAGAACGGTTGCGCGGAAACCGGTCGGAGGGCCTCAGAGCTTCTGGCCGTCGATGCGCAGCGCTTTGATCGCCGCGACGCCGTCGGCACGGACTGCGAGATCGACGGTCAGGGAACCGGGCCGCTCTCGCATCAGCTTCTCGAGGTCGCTGGCCCGCGCTTCCGGGACATAGAGCTGGATCGCACCGTCGCCGTTGTCGAGCTGGCTGGGCGCAAAGCGCGACGGGGCGCGGGCCTGGCCAGCGATGACCAGCCTGCAGTCGGCATCGATCCGGTCGCCGGCCTTCCAGCCGGGCAGGAAGCGCACGCGCGGCTTGGGCGTCTCCGCCAGCACGCAGAGCGCGCCGTCGACGGCCTCATACTCGCTGATCGCCGGCGCGCGCTCCCAGTCCCAGTCCATCTGGGCCCGGATGTAATGTCCACGCAGGAGATCGCGCGGGTCGAAGCCGGTGAGCGGCACGGACAGGATCCGGGCATTCGCCAGCAGCAGCTCCTGATGCCCGACCAGCGCGGCGAGGGCGAGCACCGGCAACACCAGCGCGGCAATGACGGCGACGAGGAAGGCGCGGCTCATGGGGCCGCTCCACCGGTCCTGCTCGCCACGCCCCGGGTCAGGCGCCAGCCGATCGCCGCCAGCAGCAGGCACAGCACGCCGCCGCCGATCAGGCCCAGGCCGGTCGCCGTGAGGCCGCCGATCGCCTCGAAATAGAGGATCAGGAGGCGCAGGCCGACCATGGTGAAGGCGAGGCCGAACAGTCCACGCCGGCTGGCGCGCGCGGCCGCTGCACCGATGCCGATCCAGTAGACGATGAAGAGCAGGGCGCGCACCAGGTCGCCGCTCTTCCCGCCCATGGGCGCGACAGCCAGACCGAGCGACCAGATCACCAGGCTGCCGATCAGCAGCGCGAGCAGCGGGGCGCGCTCGGTGCGCTCGTCGCCCAGCCACACGGCTAAGCCAGCCGGCAGGGTGGCCAATGCCGCGAGGAGGATCGGCCCGAGCAGCGGGCCCTCCCGTGAGTCGATCCACCCGATGGAGACGGTGACGGTCGAGGCGGCAATCAAGCCGGCCCAGGCCAACCGTTCCATCGGGCCGGCTTGCTCGCGAGCCGGCGGCCAAAGGCCACGCAGGATCGCGATCACGATCATCGCGCAGGCTGCCAGATAGCCCATCAGCGCCAGGTGATGGCTGAAGATCCATGCCGTGCCGCTCAGATAGGCGAAGACATCCCTCAGAGCCTCCTCGGCGACGAACCAGGTCGTCACGGCGGCGATGACCCAGATCACGCCGGTCAGCCGCGAATACGAGGTCAGGGCAAGGAAGGGCGTGGTGATGGCCAGCCACAGCACGAGCGCGCGCCAGGGCGCGCTTTGCAGCTGGTACACCTGGCCGATCAGCGCGATGCCGCTCAGGACCAGCGCGAACAGCAGCAGCGCCGCGAGCTCGCGCCGCCACGGCCAGTTCCGTCGCCAGCAAACGAATACGGCAACCGCGCACGCAACGTTCAGGCCGAGATCGACGGCGAGCTTCAGCCAGGCCGGTATATCCTCCCAGTTGGCGCCGACGATCGCCATGATCCCGAGCGACAGCGCGAGGGCCCCCATGCCCGCCACGGCCCAGAGGAAGACCGGACGGCGATGGGCCGCTTCCCAGGCGACGATGCGCGCGGCAAGGTCGCCGTCGATCAGGCCGGCCGCTTGCCACCGTCGCGTGAAGTGCTCGGCGATCACGACAGCCATGATTGCCCGGCCACGGCGGTGTTGCAACGATAGCTGTCATCCCGAGCGTAGCGAGGGATCCTTCCGGATCAGTAAGGATCCCTCAGCTTCGCTTCGGGATGACAAAGGCTCCACGTTCGGACGACATTGTCGCCTGATATGCGCAGCTATTGGACCTACATCCTGACGAACGTCGCGCGGAACGTTATGTATGTCGGCGTGACGAACGATCTCGAGAAGCGCGTGGCTCAGCATCGGCTGGGGGAGGGTGGCCTCTTCACCCGGCGCTACAATGTCCACACGCTGGTTTATGCAGAGGAGCACGAGCAAGTCGAAGACGCGATTGCGCGCGAAAAGGAGATCAAAGGCTGGCGTCGTTCGAAGAAGGATGCGCTGGTTGAGTCGGTCAATCCGACTTGGGCGGACCTCTTTGCTCTGGGCGACGCTTTCAAGGATCCCTCGCTGCGCTCGGGATGACGGGAAAATGGGCAGGTCTTCGAAAGGCAAGGCGACCGGCGATCTGGCGCCGGTGATCATCCTGGTGCGGCCGCAGCTTGGCGAGAATATCGGCATGGCGGCGCGTGCCATGCTGAATTGCGGGCTGTCGGAGATGCGCCTCGTCGCGCCGCGCGACGGCTGGCCCAATCCCAAGGCGCAGCGGGCGGCATCGGGTGCGGATGTCGTGCTCGACAAGGCGCAGGTGTTCGGCAGCGTGGCCGAGGCGGTGGCCGGCCTGCAGCGCGTGGTCGCCACCACGGCGCGCACGCGCGAGCTGGTGCAGCGGATCGTGACCGCGCGCCGTGCCGCCGCCGACATGCGCGGCTGGATCGCTTCCGGCGAGCGGGTCGGCATCCTGTTCGGGCCCGAGCGCACGGGGCTCGAGAACGACGACGCGGTGCACGCCGATACCGCGCTCACCATCCCGCTCAATCCGCAATTCTCCTCGCTCAACGTCGCGCAGGCAGTGCTGCTGGTTTCCTACGAATGGATGACGTCGGGAGAGGCCCCGCCCGAGGAGAGGATGTCGGAGCACGCGACGCGGCCCGCGACCAAGGACGAGCTGCAGAACCTGTTCGACCATCTCGAGCGCGCGCTCGACCAGTCGGGCTTCCTCCGCCACAAGGCGATGCGGCCGGCGATGGTCAACAATCTCCGGGCGCTGCTGCAGCGGGCCTATATGACCGAGCAGGAAGTGCGGACCTTCCATGGCGTCATCAAGTTTCTGAGCAAGAGCAAGCACGAGGAATAACCATGACCAACACCGCCAGGGTCTCCTGGGTCGACGGCGCGCTGTTCGTCGCCGAGGGCGGCAGCGGCCACACCATCACCATGGACGGCGCCGCCGACATCGGCGGCCGCAACCTCGCCTCGCGGCCGATGGAGGTGATGCTGATGGGCATGGGCGGCTGCACCGCGATCGACGTGGTGTCGATGCTGAAGAAGCAGCGCCAGGACATCGAGGGCGTCGAGGTCGCGCTGTCGGGCGAGCGCGCCGGCGAGCACCCGATGGTCTATACCGAGGTGAAGCTCGTCTACACCGTGCGCGGCCGGAAGCTGAACCGGGCGCTGGTCGAGCGGGCAGTCTTGCTGTCGGACGAGAAATACTGCTCGGCGACCGCAATGTTCAAGAAGACGGCCAAAGTCACCCGTGAGGTCGTGCTGGTGGAGATTTGAGGGAAAGATCCCTCGGCTCCGCCTCGGGATGACAGCTCGTTTGTCATCCCGAGCGTAGGCCTCGGAGATTCCAACCGCAGTCGTGCTGCTCGGGATGACAGCTCGTTTGTCATCCCGAGCGTAGCGAGGGATCCTTAAGCGATTGAAATTACGGCAATAACGGCTGCTTGACTGGCGCGGTTTCGCCAGTATGTTCCGCGCTTCTTCCGGAGAACGTGGTTGCGGGTCAATCGGGCCCTCATCCCGCCCCGTGAAAGCGCCAGTAATCAGGCGCGGAACGGACCAAGGCCTATCCGGACATAACCAGCGAAGGAGCATCGCGTGAGCAAGCGCGAGAATTCGAAGTACAAGATCGACCGCCGCCTCAGGGTCAACCTGTGGGGCCGTCCCAAGTCCCCGATCAACAAGCGCGAATACGGTCCCGGCCAGCACGGCCAGGCCCGCACCAAGCCGACCGACTACCGCCTGCAGCTGATGGCCAAGCAGCGACTCAAGGGCTACTACGGTTCGGTGTCCGAACGGCAACTGCGCCGCTACTATCTCGAGGCGGTCCGCCGCAAGGGCGACACCGGCGAGAACCTGGTCGAGCTGCTGGAGCGCCGGCTGGACGCGGTGATCTACCGCATGAAGTTCGCGATCACCCCGTTTGCCAGCCGCCAGCTGGTCAGCCACGGCCACGTCAAGGTCAACGGCCGGCGGGTCAACATCGCGTCCTATCTGGTGCGCGACAACGACGTGATCGAGCTCACGCCCAAGGCCAAGGAGATGGCCCGGGTGATCGAGTCGACCCAGTCGGCCGAGCGCGACGTGCCGGAGTACGTCACTGTCGACCACAAGGAGATGAAGGGGACCTTCGTCCGCGGCCCCAAGCTTGCCGACGTGCCGTACCCGGTCCAGATGGAGCCGTCGCTGGTGGTCGAGTACTACAGCCGCTGACCGGACGTTTCCCGGCAAACGCACCGAAACCCGCCCATCGTGGCGGGTTTTTTGCATCGACCCGGGATGCAGGAAGTGGGTTGTTACTGTGCGGTTCCCGGCGGCCCGTTTATGATCCATAAGGGGAGGGGTTCCGGGAGTTTCAGGAGATGCGTTTGGTCCGTTGGGCGGTCCTCACCGCTGTGGCGGTGGTCGTCTGCGGCGTGGCGTGGCAGTACCGCGACCACCTGACAGCGAAGCTTGGCTTCGATACGCCGGCCAGCGCGGCCGAGAGCGCGCCGAGCCCGGCTGCCTCCGCCCAGCCGCAGGGTCGTCGTGGCCGCCTCAATCCGGGCGGACCGGTCCCGGTGGTCACCTCGGTCGTATCGGCCAAGTCGATGCCGATCCTGATCGAGGCCGTCGGCACCGTGCAATCGATCGCCTCGGTGCAACTCAAGACGCGCATCGACAGCCAGATCGTGAAGGTCAATGTCGAGGAGGGCGCGCTCGTCAAGGAGGGCGACCTTCTCTTCGAGCTCGATTCGCGCACGCTGCGCGCGCAGCTCGCCCAGATCGAGGCGCAGGCGCGCAAGGATCAGGCCCAGCTCGAACAGGCCGAACGCGACACGACGCGGGCCGGCAGCCTGTTGACCAAGGGGGCCGGCACCGCGGTCGCCCGCGACACCTACTACACGGCCCAGAAGGCCGCCGAGGCGCAGCTCGAGGCCGACGAGGCGATGCGCCAGAACATCCTGACCCAGATCAGCTACACCGAGATCCACGCCCCGGTGTCGGGCCGCATCGGCTCGATCCCCAACAAGGTCGGCACGACGCTTCGGGTTGGTGACAACACCGCGACCGCCGTGCTCGCGACCATAAACCAGGTCGATCCGATCTTCGTCTCGTTCGCCCTGCCGCAGGTCTTCCTGCCCGAGCTGCGCGCCGCGATGGCCAAGGGAAGCGTCAAGGTCAATGCGATCGTGAACGACACCGTCAAGCAGTCGGGCGAGATGGCGTTCATCGAGAATACCGTCGATCCCGCCACCGGCACCGTCACCGCCAAGGCGCGCATCCCCAACGCCAACGAGGGCCTGTGGCCCGGCCAGTTCGTCAAGGCCGAGGTCATCCTCGGGGTCGAGACCGATGCGTTGGGCGTTCCCTCCGCCGCCGTGCAGCTCGGCCCGCAAGGACCCTATGTCTTCGTCGTCAAGGACGGCCATACCGCCGAGCTGAGGCCGATCGTGATCAAGCGTACCCAGGGCGGCGAAGCGGTCGTCGGCAAGGGAGTCGCTGCCGGCGAGGAGATCGTCGTCGACGGCCAGCTCCGCCTGGTCAACGGGGCGGCCGTCACGGTCCGCCCGCCCAGCCCGCCGGCGGGCAACGCCGGCGCGCCGCCGCCGCGCGGTTGACGCCGGCCGGAAGGATCGCCGAGGCCCATGCTTTCCGCCCTGTGCATCCGTCGTCCCGTGATGACCATCCTGGTGATGGCGTCGTTCATCATCGCCGGCATCTTCGGATACAAGCAGCTCCCGGTTGCCGCCATCCCGCGGGTCGATTTCCCGACCATTCAGGTTTCGGCCCAGCTTCCCGGCGCGAGCCCGGAGACGATGGCCGCCTCGGTCGCCTCGATCCTGGAGCGCCAGTTCTCGACCATCGCCGGCGTGACGACGATGACCTCGACGTCGTCGCTCGGCAACACGTCGATCGTGCTGCAGTTCGACCTCAACCGGAACATCGACGGCGCGGCGCTCGACGTGCAGTCGGCGATCGCCTCGGCGCTGCGCCGGCTGCCGCCGGAAATGACCACGCCGCCGAGCTTCCGCAAGGTCAATCCGGCCGACTGGGCGGTGATCTATCTCGCTCTCAGTTCCTCGCAGGTCCGGCTGTCGGACATCGATGCGTTCGTGAACCGCTCGATGATGCCGCGCATCTCGACCCTGCCCGGCGTGGCGCAGGTCATCATCTTCGGCTCGCAGAAATACGCCGTCCGCGTCCAGGCCGACCTCGACCAGCTGGCGGTGCGCGGCCTGACGCTGCAGGAGCTGCAAACCGCCGTCGTCAATGCCAACTCGACCAAGCCGGTCGGCGCCATCTCGGACCGCCGGCAGAACTCGATCCTCGACGCCACCGGCCCGATCAACAAGGCGGCCGACTACATGCCGATCGTGGTGGCCTGGCAGAACGGGGCGCCGGTCCGCATTTCCGACGTCGCGACCGCGATCGACAGTGTGGAGAACGACAAGATCGCAAGCTGGCTCGACGGCACGCGCGCGATCGTGATGGGCGTCTATCGCCAGCCCGACGCCAACACGGTCGACGTCGTCGATCGCGTGACCGCGATGCTGCCGGCGATCCAGGCCGAATTGCCGTCGGGCGTGCATATCACGGCGCTGGCCGACCGGGCCAAGCCGATCCGGGCCGCGGTGGACGACGTGGAATTCACGCTCGGCCTCGCGGCGATGATGGTGATCGTGGCGATCTACTTCTTCCTGCGCAGCGCGCGGGCCACCCTGATCCCCGCCATCGCCCTGCCGATCTCGGTGATCGGCACCTTCGCCTTCATGTACCTGGCCGGGCATTCGATCGACAATATATCGCTGCTGGCGCTCACGCTGTCGGTCGGCTTCGTCGTCGACGACGCCATCGTCATGCTGGAGAACATCGTCCGCCACATCGAGGCGGGCGAGAAGCCGATGGAAGCCGCCTTCAAGGGCTCCAAGGAGGTCGGCTTCACCATCATGTCGATGACCCTGTCGCTGGTCGCGGTCTTCATTCCGGTCCTGTTCATGGGCGGCGTGGTCGGCCGCATGTTCAACGAATTCGGCCTGGTCATCAGCTTCGCGATCCTGATCTCGGGCGCCGTGTCGCTGACGCTCACTCCGATGCTGTGCTCGCGCGTGCTCGAGCCGATCGACCACGAAGCGCGGCACAATGTGCTGCTGCGCAGCTTCGAATGGTGCTTCAATCGGGCGCTCGAGGGTTATGGCTGGGCGTTGCGGCGTACGGTGGCCATGCCCCGGCTGGTGCTCGCCATCACGATCGGCACCTTCGTGCTGACGGCGATCCTCTTCCAGGTGACGCCGAAGGGCTTCTTCCCGATCGAGGACATCGGCCAGATCGGCGCCTCGACGGTCGGGCCCGACGACGCCTCGTTCGACGCCATGGTGGCGCGCCAGTCGGCCCTGGCCGAGGTGATCAAGCGCGATCCCGACGTGGCGTCGGTCGTCTCGACGGTCGGCGGCGGCGGCGGCGCGAACACGGTCAACGCCGGCCGCCTGTTCATCATCCTGCGCGACAAGCCCGAGCGCCAGGCCACGGTGCTGGAGGTGATCGCCAGGCTGCGCCACGCCACGGGCTCGGTGCCGGGCATCAACGTCTATTTCCAGGCGGTGCAGTCGATCAACATCGGCACGACCCAGTCGCGTGCCCAGTATCAGTTCGCCATGCGCTCGTCCGATCTCGACACGCTGCGCGAGTATGCGCCGCTGATGGAACAGCGCATGCGCCGCATCCCGAGCATCGTCGACGCGAACTCGGACCTGCAGGTGCGCGCCCGCTCGACCGTGATCGACGTCGACCGCGACACCGCCTCGCGCCTCAACCTGTCGGTCGACCAGATCCGCCAACTGCTCTACTCCGCCTTCGGCACGCGCCAGGTCTCGACGATCTACGCGCCCGACGACACCTATCAGGTGATCCTCGAGGCCGATCCGAGATATGCCGACGTCAACGATGTGCTGCGCCGCCTGCAGGTGCGGACGCCGGCCGGGGGCCTCGTGCCGCTCGACACCGTCGCCAAGAAGATCGACAAGCCGACGTCGCTCACGGTCAATCACATCGCGCAGCTGCCGGCCGTCATCATCTCGTTCAATCTGGCGAGCGGCGTCGCCCTCGGCCAGGCCGTCGCCGACATCCAGGCGGTGGCCGCCGAGGTCGGCCTGCCGGCCAGCATCACCACCAGCTTCGAGGGCAGCGCCCAGGTGTTCCAGCAGGCGGTCGCGAACCAGGGCATGCTGCTGTTCGCCGCCGTCCTGGTCATCTACATCATCCTCGGGATCCTCTACGAGAACTTCGTCCATCCGCTGACCATTCTGTCGGGTCTGCCGTCGGCCGGCATCGGCGCGCTGATCACACTGCAGCTGTTCGACATGGATCTCAGCGTCATCGCCATGATCGGCATCATCATGCTGATCGGCATCGTCAAGAAGAACGCCATCATGATGGTCGACTTCGCCATCGAGCGTCGCAACCAGGGCGCGGCGGCGGCCGACGCGATCGTCGAGGCCGCGCTGCTGCGCTTCCGGCCGATCATGATGACGACCACCTGCGCCCTGCTCGGGGCGCTGCCGATCGCGCTCGGCCATGGCGCGGGCGCCGAGTTGCGCCAGCCGCTCGGCGTCACGGTGGTCGGCGGCCTGCTGGTGTCCCAGCTCCTGACGCTGTTCATCACGCCGGTCGTCTATGTCTGGTTCGATAGGCTGGTCGGCATGAAGTTCGGCGAGATCCGGTTCTTCCGCCGCAGGCGCGACAAGTCCACCGCCCAGCCCGCCGAATGATCGTGCGTCGCGAGCGCGCCGCGCCAACGGCGCTTCATGTCCCCGTTCACCGCCAGGAGAAGGGCGCGGCCAGTCATGAGTGACGATATCGGGGCGTTCGTTCCCGGCCCGCGGATCCACATCGAGGGCCGGCCGGGCGGGCCGCTCTCGGGCCTCACCTTCGCCGCCAAGGACCTGTTCGACGTGGCGGGCGTGCCGACCGGCGGCGGCAACCACGACTGGCCGACCGGACGGCCGATCCCGCCCCGCCATTCGTGGGCGGTGCAGACGCTGCTCGATGCCGGCGCCACGCTGATCGGCAAGACCATCACCGACGAGGTGTCGCTCGGCATCCTGGGCGAGAACGCCTTCGACGGCACGCCGAAGAACGTCCGCGCTCCCGGCCGCGTGCCGGGCGGCTCGTCGTCGGGCTCGGCCGCCGCCGTTGCCGCGGGCATTTGCGACACCGCGCTCGGCACCGACACCGGCGGCTCGGTGCGCGTGCCGGCGAGCTTCTGCGGCCTCTACGGCATCCGGCCGACGCACGGGCGGATCGACACCACCGGCATGATGCCGCAGGCGCCGACCTCGGACACGACCGGCTGGTTCGCGCGCGATGCCGGGACCTTCGCCAGGGTGTCGTCGGTCATGCTGGCCGAGCCGATACCGCAGGCTCTGCCGACCAGCCTGGTGGTCGCGGTCGACACGTTCGGTTTCGCCGATGCCGATGTCGCCCAGGCACTGCATCCGCTGGTGAGCCGGCTCACCACGGTGATCGGCCATTGCCGCGAGGACATCATGGCGCCGCAGGGCCTGTCGATATGGGCGCGTGCGCAGCGCAGCTTGCAGCCGGTCGAGGCCTACAACACCTTCAAGTCGTGGCTCGACGAGCGCAATCCGCGCTTCGCCTTCTCGGTCGCGCGCAACCTCGTGCTGGGCTCGATGATTCCCGCCGCCGAGCAGAGCTGGGCCGCGCTGATGCGCCAGGAAGTACGCGCGCGGATGGCGCACCTGCTGCCCCAGGGCGCCATTCTCTGCCTGCCGACCACACCGTTCCCGGCGCCGATCGCGGGCCAGCCGCTGTCGGTACTCGATCCGCTGCGCGATCGCATCACCTGCCTGTGTGCGCAAGGCGGACTGGCCGGCCATCCGCAGGTCAACATTCCCGGCGCGACCGTTGACGGCCTGCCGGTCGGTCTGTCCATCATCGGCCCGCGGGGCAGTGATGCCAGCCTGGTGGCTGTGGCGCGGGCGCTGGAGGCCCGGGCGGCCTGATCGCTGTTCCACGCGAGGAGGCGTGTTGGCGACCGAGAAGCAGAAGATGCTGGCCGGCGAGCTCTACAGGGCGACCGGCCCGGAGCTGGCGGCCGATGCGCGGCGCGCCGCAGAGTGGATGGACCGCTACAATGCCTCCCGCGCGCGCTCCTTGCGCGACCATGTGGCGATGCTGCGCGAGCTGTTCGCGCAGGTCGGCGAGGATGCCTACATCCGCCCGCCGTTCCATTGCGACTACGGCTACAACATCAGCCTGGGCCGCGGCGTTTTCCTCAACTTCAACTGCGTGATCCTCGACGGCGTGAAGGTGACGATCGGCGATGGCACGCAAATCGGTCCCGGGGTGCAGATCCTGACGGCCGACCATCCGCGCGACCCCGAGCAGCGCCGGTTGGGCCTGGAATTCGGCCGGCCGGTAACGATCGGGCGCAATGTCTGGATCGGCGGCGGGGCGATGATCCTGCCGGGCGTGACCGTCGGCGACGATGCCATCGTCGGCGCCGGCGCCGTCGTGACACGCGACGTGCGCGAGGGTGCTACGGTCGTGGGTAACCCAGCGAAAGAGCGTGCAGCGTGACGGATCTCACACCCAATATTCCTGAAGTCGTCGCCGAGGTGACGTCGCTGTTCGAGCGCTACGAGCAGGCGTTGATCGACAAGAACGTCGAGGTGCTCGACGCCACCT
>JAFEFF010000191.1 GCA_018240745.1 Pseudomonadota bacterium | reverse complement strand
GCCGCCTTCACCGCGGCAACGTGCCGGCGGCTGCAGCGCTCGGCGGCGAAACCCGCGGCTTCGACCTCGACGGCGAGGCGCAGCTCCATGACATCGAGCACGTCGCGGAGTCGGCCGAGTTGCGCGGCAGCGATGCGGAACGGCGAGGCCGTGGGATTGTCGGCGACGTAGGCGCCCGAGCCGCGGCGCGTTACCACCAGCCCGTCGGCGCGCAGCGCGGCGACCGCCTCGCGCACCACGGTGCGGCTCACGCCCATGGTCGACGTCAGCTCCTGCTCGGTCGGCAGCCGGTCACCCGGCGCCAGCTTGCCGCCGCGAATCTGGGCGCTCAGCCGAGACAACACCCTCTCGGCGAGATTGCTCGAACGTCTCTCGGCCATCAGGCCGATGGTAGCGCGGCAACAGATTGTCGGACAACTTTGGAAGTCGGCCTCACGTTGCCCTGCGCAACCCATGCTGGCGCGATCGGTGCTCGATCTACCAGCATCATGCCGTTCGAACGGCGAATGCGCCGGGGACAAAACAGTGTCTTCGTCCTGGCCGGCGTAACAAGACCACGGCCGCATCATTGAGAGGACATGGGCTCTGCCAGAGCAATCGCGCTCGATCCGCCGTTGTCCGGGATTTGGACCGACTGGCTGGCGCGCCCATCCGACGCGCAGAGCACACCACCGTGAGCACCGTCGTCTCTTCCCCGTACTGGGAGGGCTATGGCTGGCCGGAGCCGCCGGTCGCCGGTGCCGCACGCCACGGCCTGAGCGGCTTCGACCTCGCCCTGATCTGCATCTTCATGCTGGGCATCTACACCCACTACACCATCCCGATCTCCGACAAGGTTCCCTTCCCGTCCGTACCCGCCGGCCTGGCGGGACTGCTCATGCTATGGCGGCGGCGCCAGTCGATCGGCGGCAAATCCTTCGCCGGCCTGCTCCTGGTCTTTCTGATCTACGTCGTCTCGATCCTGGTTGCGCCGGACCTCGCCTTCCTGCCCCGGCGCTTCAACGGCCTCATCCAGCTGACCTATTCGATCCTGATCGGATACGGGCTGTTCCTGACGGTTGCCCAGGGCACGCGTTCACAGATCGCCCGGCTGTTCCTGTGCGCCTCGCTCATCATCCTGACCGGTTGCCTGCTCGAGACCTATGGCGGCCTGCGCCCGATCAGCGATTCCGTCCGCCAGGTCCTCTATCCGCGCGGCCTCTACGAGAACGACCTGCGCGACATGCTGATGTACAAGCGCGTTCGGCCGAAATTCTTCGCCTCCGAGCCGGCCAGCGTCACCTTCTGCTATTCGCTGTTCACGTTCATCTGGTTCGTGGTCAGCCGGTGGCGGCTGAAGCTGGCGCTCTACGTCGCGCTGATCGCCGCCGGCATCTTCGCCATGCCCGGCCCGACCCTGCTCCTCATGCTGCTGCTGGTCCTGCCCTACATGCTGTTCCTGGCCAGCCGCCGTAATGGAAAGTTCAACTCCCTGCGCTTCGCGCAGGTGGCCGTCATCGCCGCCCTGTTCTGCGGCAGCTTCCTGGTGCTGGTGGCGGTGGTCTTCCCGGAACGCTTCAACCGCGCCGCCAGCGGCGACGATGCCAGCTTCTTCTACCGGGTGAGAGGACCGGCGATTGCCGGGATCGACAGCCTGGAGCACGCGCCGGTCGGCGCCGGTCTGACCGGCGAACCCTATGTCGCGCAGCACGTGGTCGATCTGTACGTCAAGTCGCCCGCCTACTCGTCAGCCTGGGAGATGGTGCATCCGTCCACCGAGCTCCTGATCAACTACTTCTGGCTCCATTGGATCTATCTCGGTCCCTTCTTCGGCATCGTGGTGATCGCCGCGATTTCGCTCTGGCTGCGCGTCCTCGGCGTGCCAAGTCCGGCATTCTGCTGGTTCGTCTGGTCGATCCTCGGACAGGCATCGGGCGCCTATGTGGGGCCGACATGCTGGGCTGTGTTGTTCCTCACGGGCGCCGCCGCGCTCATCCACCAGCGCAACGAGGAAAGCGAACGGCCCGGTCCATGGGGCGATGCCGTGCCGCCCACGCCCGTGAGCGATCGGGTGCCGGCGCCGCGACAGGCATGACGCCCGAGCGGGCTCGGCTTGTTCCCCGGAGGCTTCTCAGGCATATGCGCCGGCCATGCCCGGCATGATCCGGCGCGCGACCGAAGCCGACCGCGCGCGCATCAGCGAAATCCGCTTCGCAGTGAAGGAGAACGTCCTGCGCGACCGCAGCCGGGTGACGTACGACATGGTCACCTGGTTCATCGAGAACCCGGGCATCTGGCTGTGGGAAGAGGACGCCAAGGTGCTGGGCTTCTCCGCCGCCGACACGCGCGACGGCACGATCTTCGCCCTGTTCATCGATCCGGCGCACGAGGGCCGCGGCATCGGCCGCGCGCTGTTCGCCAGGGCGCTCGACTGCCTGCGCGAGGCGGGCCACCGCGAAGGCTCGCTCACCACCCAGCCCGGCAGCCGCGCCGACCGCTTCTATCAGCGCGCCGGCTGGAAGGCGGTCGGCACCAGCGCGCGCGGCGAGCGAATCTTCCACGGCGTACTGTGAAACGCGTGCCGCTTCGCCGTCATCTGCACTCCACGTCTCGCGGATAACGGAGTTTCTTCGAGCATCCGCGATACGATGCGCGCGCCGATTGTGCGAAAGGCCACATCCGGCGTTCGCGCGAATCGTCTTTGGTCCGCCGGCGAGTTCTCGTGTTTCGCCATTCTTCCGACACCAAGTGTCGGCCCCATCTGATCGGTTCCAAGGCGGGGGAGCTTCGACATGCTGTGTCCGCGCTGCCAGACCGCAATCGTGCAGGGTGCACGCTTTTGCGCCCGTTGCGGCACGACGCTCGTGCCCCAAGCCGCATCGCCCGCCGAGCGCCGCCAGCTCACCGTGCTGTTCTGCGATCTCGTGGACTCGACCGCGCTCTCGGTCCGGCTCGATCCGGAGGATCTGCGCGAAGTAATGCGGGCCTATCAGAAATTCGTCAACGACGTGGTCGCCCGCTTCGGTGGATTCGTCGCGCAATACACCGGCGACGGCGCCGTGGTGTATTTCGGCTGGCCCCAAGCGAACGAGCACGACGCCGAACGGGCCGTGCGTACGGGCCTGGCGCTGGTCGATGGAGTCGCCAGCCACGCCTGGCCGCTCGGTGTCGAGTTGGCGGTCCGCGTCGGCATCGCCACCGGCCTCGTCCTGGTCGAATCGCGCGACATCGCCGGCGACACGCCCAACCTCGCCGCCCGACTGCAAGCGCAGGCCGAGCCGAACACGGTCGTGATCGCGCAGGCGACGCTCAGCCTCGTGCGTGGCCTGTTCGAGTATCGCGATCTCGGTGCGCGATCGCTCAAGGGCTTCGGCGAGGCCGTGCCGGCCTGGCAGGTCTTGCGCGAGAGCAAGGCTGCCAGCCGGTTCGACGCGCTGCGCGGCAGGAACCTCGGCGCGTTGATCGGCCGTGAGGAGGAGCTCGACCTCCTGCAGGCCCACTGGCAAGCGGCCCGAAAGGGCGCCGGCCGGGTCGTGCTGCTCACGGGCGAGGCCGGCATCGGCAAGTCGCGGCTGACGCGCGCCTTGTTGGAAAACGTCGAGCGCGAGCCGCACCGGCGACTGCGCTATTTCTGCCTGCCGCATCACAGCGAGAGCACGCTGCATCCCGTGATCCGCCAGATGGAGCGGGCGGCCGGGTTCGAACGGGGCGACGATCCCGCCATCCGGCTCGACAAGCTGGAGGCAATGCTGACCTACCTCGCGACGCCGCCGCAGGACGCCGCGCTGATCGCCGACCTGCTGTCGATCGAAGGCTCCGGGTCGCGCTGGCCGCCGCCCGATCTCGCGCCGCCGCAGCGCAAACAGCGCACGCTCGACGCGCTCCGCCGCAGCATCGAGGCGCAGGCCAGCCGGCTGCCGATCCTCGCCGTCTTCGAGGACGTGCACTGGATCGACCCGACCAGCCTCGAGCTGCTCGACCGCACGATCGTCGCCTTGCAACGGCTGCCGGTGCTGCTGGTGGTGACGGCGCGGCCGGGCTTCGAGGCGCCGTGGGCCCATCGTCCGCACGCCTCCGAGGTCGCGCTCAATCGGCTCCGCCGCGCCGCAGCCGCCGAGCTGATCCGCCAGATCGGCAGGGACCTGTCCGACGCCATGGTGCGCGAGATTCGCGACCAGACGGACGGGGTGCCGCTGTTCATCGAGGAGCTGACCCGCGCCGTCGTCGAAGGCGGCAGGGAGGATTTGGCCGGCGGCATTCCGACCACGCTGCAGGCCTCGTTGATGAGCCGCCTCGATCGGCTGGGTCCCGCCAGGGAGTTGGCGCAGCTCGCCTCGGTGATCGGCCGCCGCTTCTCCTGGGCGCTGCTCGACGCGATCGCCCAGCGCAGCGAGGCCGAGGTCGCGGCCGGCCTCGGGCAGCTGGTGGACGCCGGGCTGATCTTTCCGGAAGGATCCGGTCCCTACCGCACCTATCGCTTCAAGCACGCGCTGGTGCAGAACACCGCGTATGAAAGCCTGCTGCGGTCGGTGCGCCAGCAGCTCCATGCACGGGTCGCCGCGGTCCTCGAAGATCGTTTTCCCGGGACGCTGTCCGAGCAGGTGGCCGAGCATTGGGCACAGGCGGGCGAGCCCGCGCGCGCCGCCGCCTTCTGGCAGGACGCAGGAGAGCAGGCGATCCGCCGCGGCGCCAACCGTGAGGCGATCGCCCTGCTGACCAAGGGCATCGACGCGCTGACCCGCTCGCCCGAATCACCCGGGCGCGATCGCACCGAGGTTGCCCTGCAGCTTTCACTGGCCGAGGCGCTGATCGCCGACCGCGGCTGGACCGCCGCCGAGACGCAGCCGTGCTGGACGCGCGCCCGCGAGCTCTGTGAACGCTCCGGCGAGACGGCGGCGCTGTTCCCCGTCCTGTTCGGCCAGTTTTCCACCTCGCTCTCGCGCGGGGCGCCCGACATGCACGACCTCGCCCAGCAGGCGCTTCAGCTGACGCAGGGCGGCGGCGATGCGGGCCTGAGCGCCGTAGCGCATGCGATGGCCGGCATGAGCCATTTCGCGCGCGGCCGGTTCTGGGTCGCACGCGTCGAGCTCGAGGTCGCCTTGTCGTTGAGCGGCGTGGCGGGCCGCACCAGCACGTTCCTCGCAGCAGACCACAACATCGCCATCGCCTCGCTGTGGCTGGCCATGACTCTGCTTCTGCTCGAGCAGCCCCGGGCGGCGGCCGAGCGCGCGGCCATCGGTCTCGCCGCCGCACGACGGCTCGACAATCCGCACACGCTCGCCCACGCGATGGCGCTCTACTGCCGCTACCTGTCGATTTTGGGCGACGTGCGGGCCCTGCGTCGGGCGGCGGACGACCTCGCCGTGCTGGCCGCCGAGCATCGCTTCCCGTTCTACGCGGCAGCGGCCGACATCTATCGCGGCTGGGTGCTGGCCGAGCGCGACACGCCGCGCGGGCTTCGCATGCTGCGCGACGGCACCGACGCCTTCGCCGCCCTCGGCGCGACCGGGCTGCGGCCGTGGTTCCTGGGCCGCATGGCCATGCTGTCCGCCGCCCTTGGGGAGACCCGCGCCGGCATCGAGCTGCTCGACGAGGCGCTGGCGGAGATCGAACGGTCGGGCCACCGCTGGTGCCAGGGCGAGCTGTGGCGCCTCAAGATCGAGCTGCGGGCGCGGGCGTCGTGCAAAGCGGCATAGAGTGGGGCGTCAGGCTTCGGCCAGCTCGAGCAGCAGGTTGAGCAGCAGTTCGGCGCCGGCAACGAGATCGGCCGCCTCGGTGTGCTCCTTGACGTTGTGGCTGAGGCCCGCGACCGAGGGCACGAAGATCATCGCGGTCGGGCAGATGCGCTGCATCATCTGCGCGTCGTGGCCCGCGCCCGACGGCATGCGACGGGTCGAGAGCGACAACGCCCTGGCGTGACGCTCCACGCGGTCGACCAGGCCGGCGTCGAAGATCACCGGCTCGAAGCGCGCCAGCACCTTGGCCTCGACCTCGACACGTTCGGCCGCGGCGACCTCGGCGATGTGCGCGGCGACCCTGGCCTCGGCCTCCTTGAGCTTGGCCTCGTCGGTATTGCGCAGATCGACGGTGAAGACCGCACGGTTGGGCACGACGTTGATCAGGTTCGGCCTGAGCGACAGGGCGCCGACGGTCGCGACCTGATGGCCGCCCATCTCCCATGCGAGCTTGCGCGCGAACAGGTTGACCGAGGCGGCGAGATAACCCGCGTCGCGGCGCAGGCGCATCGGCGTCGTGCCGGCGTGGTTGGAGACGCCGGTCACGGTGTACTCGGTCCACGAGATACCCTGCACGCTCTCGACCACGCCGATCCGCACCTTCTCCTCGTCGAGGATCGGCCCCTGCTCGATGTGCAGCTCGAGGAAGGCATGCGGCTTCAGCGTGCCGGGCTTCGCCGGGCCGAGATAGCCGATGCGGCGCAACTCGTCGCCGACCGCCACGCCGTCCTTGTCGGCCGCGGCGTAGGCTTCGTTGAGACCGATGCCCCCGGCATAGACCAGGCTGCCCATCATGTCGGGCTGGAAGCGCGCACCCTCCTCGTTGGTGAAGAAGGCGACGGCGATCGGCCGGCGGGTCGTGACGTTCGCCGCGTTCAGCGCGCGGACCACCTCGAGGCCGGCGAGCACGCCGTAATTGCCGTCGTAGCGGCCGCCGGTGCGGACGGTGTCGATGTGGCTGCCGGTCATGACCGGGGCGAGGTTTTCGCGGCCGGCGCGCAAACCGACTACGTTGCCGATGGCGTCGATGCGCACCTCGAGGCCGAGCGCCTTCATCCAGCCGACCACCAGGTCGCGGCCCGCCTTGTCCTCGTCGGTGAGGGCCAGACGCGCGCAGCCGCCCCCCTCGATCGCGCCGATCCGGGCGAGCTCGTCCAGCGTGTCCAAAAGATGGCGGTCGGAAAGCTTGGGTGTCATGGCCGCGCCACCCTATCACGCCCCTCACCTCACCCCCTCACCTCACCAACGGGTGAAGCTGCTTGTGATCCGGTTTGGCTTGCCAGAACGTACCCGCGGGGTCACTTAAGGCGGTGACCATGGCCCGTTTTCTCGCCTTTCTCCTCGCCATCCTCGTCGCCGGACCTGCGCTCGCGCAGCCATCCGTGGTGAAGACGGAGAACATCCGCGCCGAGCTGGTGTCCGAGGTGTCCGAGGTGAAGGCCGGCGAGCCGTTCTGGGTCGGCCTGCACTTCACCATCCGGCCAAAGTGGCACACCTATTGGAAGAATCCGGGCGATTCGGGCCTGCCCACCGAGATCAACTGGAAGCTGCCCGCCGGCGCCAAGGCCGATCCGATCGTATGGCCGGCCCCGACCGTCTTCGACATTGGCGGCGTCATCAACTACGGCTACCACGACGACGTCGTGCTGCTGACCAAGATCACGCCGCCGGCCGATACCTCGGGGCCGCTGGTGCTCAGCGCCGATGCCAACTGGCTGGTATGCGAGGATGTATGCATTCCGGAGGAAGGCAAGTTCAGCCTCAGCCTGCCGGTCGGCCCCGCCGCCAAGCCCTCCGATGCCGATACGCGCGCACTGTTCGACAAGGCGCGGCGCACGGTGCCGACGGAGAGCCCGTGGCCGGCCCGCTTCGGCCTGTCGCAGGCCGGCGATCCGACTCTGGTCGTCGATGCCAGGGGGCTGAAGGCCGACACCATCCGCGAGGCGTATTTCTTCCCGGCCGAATGGGGCCCGGTCGCCAACATGGCCAAGCAGAGCGTGAGCGTGACTGCCGACGGCATCCGCATCCCGCTCAAGAAGGGCGACGCGAAGGCCGCGGCGCCGCAGCAGATCGCCGGCACCCTGGTGCTGACCGAGAAGACCGACGGCGGCGAGCAGCGCCAGGCGTTCGATCTCGTCGCCAGGAACGACCCGGCCGTGGCGGCCGCCTCGCCGATCACCGCGCTGGGCGGCGAAACCCTCTCGCTCGCGCAGGCGCTGCTGTTCGCGCTGCTGGGCGGGTTGATCCTGAACCTGATGCCGTGCGTGTTCCCGGTGCTGGCGATGAAGGCCGCCGCCCTCGCGCGGCTGGGCGGCCACGCGCGCAGCGCGATGCGACGCGACGGCATCGCCTACACCGCCGGCGTGCTGGTGGCGTTCGGTGCGATGGCCGCCGTCGTGGTGGCGATCCGCGCCAGCGTCGGCGACGTGAGCTGGGGCTTCCAGTTCCAGTCGCCGATCTTCTCGCTGCTGGTCGCCTACCTGTTCTTCGTGATCGGGCTCAACCTCGCCGGCATGTTCGAGGTCGAGGGCAGCTTCACGGGCGTCGGCCAGAGCCTGACCGCGAAGGGCGGGCCGGTCGGCGCCTTCTTCACCGGCGTGCTGGCGGTCGTGGTGGCGACGCCCTGCACCGCGCCGTTCATGGCGGCGGCACTGGGCTTCGCGCTCAGCCAGCCCGCGCCCCAGACCGTGGCGGTGCTGCTGGCGATGGGGCTCGGCCTCGCCCTGCCCTTCCTCGCGCTGTCGACGGTGCCGGCCCTGCAGCGGCTGATGCCGCGGCCGGGCCTATGGATGGAGCGGCTGCGCCAGTTCCTGGCGTTTCCGATGTTCGCCTCGGCGGTCTGGATGATCTGGGTGCTGACGCAGCAGACCGGACCGGACGGTGTGATCTACGCGCTGGGCGGCATGGTGCTGATCGCCTTCGCGATCTGGCTGATGCGCATCGGCAGCTCCGGCACGATCGGCGGCTGGCTGCGCCGGGGCGTGGCGGCCATCGCCGTGCTGGTCGCCTTCGCCGCCGTGGTCAAGCTCGAGGACGGGCCGGCAGCCGCGTCGAGCGCCGGCGGGCCGGCGCCGGGCGTGAACTTCGAGGGTTGGGAGCGCTTCTCGCGCGATCGCATGACCCAGGCCGTCGCGGCCGGCAAGCCGGTGTTCGTCGATTTCACCGCCGCCTGGTGCATCACCTGCCTGGTCAACGAGCGCGTGGCGCTGGAGACGCCGGCCACCCGCAAGGCGTTCGAGCAGACCGGCACGGTGAAGCTCAAGGGCGACTGGACCAACCGCGATCCCGAGATCACCGGGTTGCTGAAGGAACTGGGCCGCGCCGGCGTGCCGCTGTATCTTTACTGGGCGCCGCAGGCTGAGCGCCCCAAGATCCTGCCGCAGGTCCTGACCGAAGCGTCCGTCATCGCCGAATTGCAAACCAAGCGATAGGAGGTCCGCATGTCGATCCCGGCCATGTCGATCCCAGTCACGACGATCCCAGCCACGACGATCCCAGCCACGACGATCATCGTCCCACGCCGTTTGCTCCTGCTTGGCGGCGCCGCGCTCGCCCTGGCGCCGGCCAGCACATTCGCCGCCGGCGATCTCGGCAAGCCCGCGCCCGCCTTCAGCGCCGCCGATTCCAACGGCAAGGCATGGTCGCTCGCCGAACTCAAGGGCAAGGTCGTGGTGCTGGAGACGACGAACCGCGACTGCCCCTATGTCGGCAAGCACTACCGTGCCGGCAACATGCAGGCGCAGCAGCGCGAGGCCGCCGCCAAGGGCGTGGTCTGGCTGACCGTCGCCGCCTCCGCGCCGGGTGAGCAGGGCTTTGTCACCGCCGCCGAAGCCAACGACACGGTGAACAAGAACAATGCCGCGCCGGCCGCCGTGCTGCTCGATCCGCAAAGCCGCATCGCGCGCGCCTATGGCGCGACGGTGACGCCGCACATGTACGTCATCGATGCCGCGGGTATGCTGGTCTACAAGGGCGGCATCGATTCGATCCCGTCGTCGGACGTCAACGACATCCCCAGGGCCAGGCAATACGTCCGCGTCGCGCTCGACGAGGTGCTGGCCGGCAAGCCGGTAACCGACGCCTCGACCCGGCCCTACGGCTGCACGCTGAAGTACGGCAACAACACCTGACCGTGCGTGAGGCCGTTGCCCACGGCGCTCTGTGGGTAACCGCTCGGGATTCGAGCTACAGCGCGAGTTCGACGAACACCGGCCAGTGGTCCGACGCCGGCACGCCGGTGTCGGACCAGGCACGCATCACCTTGGGCGCAAGGTCGGGCGTGACGAACACGTGATCGATGCGGCCCTCGCCGGGAAAGGTCTCGCCGCCCATCCGGCCGCAGGCATCGACGAGACCCGCAGCGACGATTTTCGGATATTCGACATGGTCGGGCGTGAAGTTGAAATCGCCGGCGACGATCGCTGGCTCGGGCATCGCCGGTGCGGTCTCCTGGAACACGAATTCCGCCGGGCCGCCGCCGTCCCAGGTCGCGCCCCTGGCGGCGGCGTCGCGCACCGCAGTCAGAAGCGCCTCGACCTGCGGCAGGCGCTGCGCCGGGCCGACGTGACTGAAGTGCGTGCAGTAGATGCGGATCGGTCCCGAGGGCGCCGTCACCACCGCCTCGATGTAGCCGCGCTGCAGGTCGAAGCCCTCGGCAAGGCGCGTCTTGGGCAGCATCACGCCGCGCGACCAGGCGATCGGCCAGCGTGAGACGATCGCATTGCCGAAGCTGCGCCGGCGGCTGGTGATGCGGCCCTCGCCATCGACCGTGCTGGCATCGGCCTCCATCGGCCCGTGGAAGCGGTAGTAGCGGTTGAGCGTGCGGCCGATCTCGGCGGTCTGGTCGGCGTAGCCGTTCTGCGGCCAGCCGCGCACCGCCTCCTGCAGGCAGGCGATGTCGGCCTCGCCCAGCACGTCGGCGACGCGCGCGACGTCATAGCGGCCGTCCGCACCCACGCCGTAGTGGATGTTGTAGGTGGCGAACAGCACCGGTCACGCCCTGGTCGAGAAGAGGCGCGGTCCGGCGATCGCGGTGTCGATGGTCGATTCGGCATGGCGATCGCCGTCGACCGTCGCCTCGAGGTCGTGCAGCAGGCCGCTGGCGATATCGTAGATCCACGCGTGCACCGAGATCTCCTGGCCCCGCCGCCAGGCCTGCAGCACGATCGGGCTGCGGCAGACGTTGCGCACCTGCTCGAGGACGTTGAGCTCGCACAGCGCGTCGATGCGGTGCTGGCGGTCGGCCAGCTCGTCGAGCCGCGCCTTGTGCTTGCGGCTGAGCTCGGCCACGCCATGGAGCCAGTTGTTCAGCAGGCCGAGCTCGTTCCGCTTGAGCGCGGTCTTGACGCCGCCGCAGCCATAGTGGCCGCACACGATGATGTGGCGCACGCGCAACCGTTCGACGGCGTACTGCAGCGCCGACAGGCCGTTGAAATCGACCATCTGCAGCTGATTGGCGACGCTGCGGTGATAGAAGATCTCACCGGGCATCAGGCCGATGCTCTCGTTGCCCGGGACGCGGCTGTCGGAACAGCCGATCCACAGCACGCGCGGCGCGTGATGCCTGGCCATGCGCTCGAAGAAGCCGGGATCGTCCCTGTCGACGCCGGCTTTCCAGGCGCGGTTGTTGGCCATCATCCGCTGCAGGATCTCGTCGTCGTGGGTCATGTCGGTGGTTTACCCTGTAGCCTGGCTGTCCGGCAGCCCGCGGCCGCCTCAGGCGTCGGCGATGCGTCGTCCGGTCTGCGAATCGAACAGATGCAGCCGCGTCGCGCCGATCGAGAAGCGGCGCAGTTCGCCGGGCCGGGCGGTGACATGGCCGCCCTGGCGCACCGTCACCAGCTCGCGCGCATCGCCGAACCGGCCGTGCAGCAGGGTATCGGCGCCGAGCGGCTCGGCCAGCTCGACCTGGAGCTCGAGCGGCCCGTCGCTCGACGGCAGCAGGTGCTCGGGGCGCAGGCCGAGCGCCACCGGCGTGCCGGGCGCCGCCGAGGTCGTCACGGCGAGCGGCAGGCTCACCGGCTTGGAGCCGGCGGCCGCGAGATCGACCGACTTGCCGTCGCCACCCACCTTGGCGGCGAGGAAGTTCATGGCCGGCGAGCCGATGAAGCCCGCGACGAACACCGAGGCCGGCTTGTCGTAGACATCCATCGGCGTGCCGATCTGCTCGGCGATGCCCGCGCTCATGACGATCAGCCGGTCGGCGAGCGTCATCGCCTCGACCTGGTCGTGCGTGACATAGATCGAGGTAACGCCGAGCTCGCGCTGCAGCCGCTTGATTTCGAGCCGCATCTGGACGCGCAGCTTGGCATCGAGGTTGGAGAGCGGCTCGTCGAACAGGAAAACCGCGGGCTCGCGCACGATCGCGCGGCCCATCGCGACGCGCTGGCGCTGGCCGCCCGAGAGCTGACGCGGCAGGCGGTCGAGCAGCTTGTCGAGCTCGAGGATCTTCGCCGCCTTGCGCACCCGGGCGTCGATGTCGTCCCTGGGCAGGCCGCGGATCCTGAGGCCGTAGGCCATGTTCTTGTACACGTTCATGTGCGGGTAGAGCGCGTAGTTCTGGAACACCATGGCGATGTCGCGGTCCTTCGGCTCCAGCTCGTTCACCACCCGCTCGCCGATCGCCACCTGGCCGCCGGTGATGCGCTCCAGCCCCGCCACCATGCGCAGCAGGGTGGACTTGCCGCAGCCCGAGGGGCCGACGATGACGATGAACTCGCCATCGCTGATCTCCATGTCGATGCCGTGGATCACCGCGACCTTGTTGTCGTAGGTCTTCTTGACCCCGCGCAGATGGACTTGCGCCATGGTCTACTTCTCCGTCTCGACGAGGCCGCGCACGAACTGGCGCTGCATGAACACCACCACCAGGACCGGCGGCAGCATGGCGAGCATCGCCATCGCCATCAGCAGGTTCCAGTGCGGCACCGTATCGGTCACCTGGGCCTGGCGGGAGACGGTCATGACCACGGTGTAGAAGTCCTGCTTGGTCGTGATCAGCAGCGGCCACAGGTACTGGTTCCAGCCGTAGATGAACTGGATCACGAACAGCGCCGCGATCGAGGTGCGGCTCATCGGCAGCAGGATGTCCCAGAAGAACCGCATCGGCGAGGCGCCGTCGACCCGCGCCGCCTCGGCGAGCTCGTCGGGCACGCTCATGAAGAACTGGCGGAACAGGAAGGTCGCGGTTGCCGAGGCGATCAGCGGGATGATCAGGCCGGAGTAGGAATCGATCATGCCGAGGCCCGCCACCACGCCGTAGGTCGGCACGATGCGCACCTCGACCGGCAGCATCAGCGTAACGAAGATCGCCCAGAAGCAGAGATTGCGCAGCGGGAAGCGGAAATAGACGATCGCGAAGGCGGAGATGATCGAGATCAGGATCTTGCCGATCGCCACGCCGAGCGCCATCACCATGCTGTTGAACAGCGTGGTGGCGAACGGCACGGTGCCCGGCCGCCCGGCGTAGCCGTTCAGGATCACTTCCTTGTAGTTCTCGAACAGGTGCGTGCCCGGCCAGAGCGGCACCGGCGCGCGCAGCATGGTCGCCTGGTCGTGCGTCGAGGCGACGAAGGTCATCCAGATCGGGAAGGCGATGACCAGCAGGCCGAGGATCACGATGGCGTGGCTGAGCCAGGTCAGGAAGGGCCGGTTCTCTACCATATGAGTTTGGGCATCTAGTAATGCACCCGCCGCTCGATGAAACGGAACTGCACGACGGTCAGCAGGATGACGACGGTCATCAGGACCGCCGACTGCGCCGAGGAACCGCCGAGATCCTGGCCACGGAAGCCGTCGTTCCAGACCTTGTAGACCAGGATGTTGGTCGCCTGGCCCGGCCCGCCCTGGGTCAGCGAGGCGACCACGCCGAAGGTGCCGAAGAAGGCGTAGATGATGTTGACCACGAGCAGGAAGAAGCCGGTCGGCGAGAGCAGCGGGAATACGATGTCCCAGAAGCGTCGCCCCGGCCCCGCGCCGTCGATCGCCGCCGCCTCGATCAGCGATCTGGGGATCGACTGCAGGCCGGCGAGGAAGAACAGGAAGTTGTAGCTCACCTGGTTCCAGACCGCGGCGATGATGATGAGCGCCAGCGCCTGGTTGGCGTTGGTCACGTAGTTGAAGTCGATGCCGATGCCCTTGAGGCTCCACGACACGATGCCGACCGCCGGATTGAACAGGAAGCCCCACAGCACGCCGGCAACGGCCGGCGCCACCGCATACGGCCAGACCAGAATCATCTTGTAGAACGAGGAACCGCGGATGATGCGGTCTGCCATCACCGCCAGCAGCAACGACAACGCGAGGCC
Source organism: Pseudomonadota bacterium (assembly GCA_018240745.1). Classification (GTDB taxonomy): domain Bacteria; phylum Pseudomonadota; class Alphaproteobacteria; order Reyranellales; family Reyranellaceae; genus Reyranella. Next base: position 55,919 of record JAFEFF010000191.1, on the reverse strand, counting down.
CACCGCCGCCACGAGCGCGCTGAATACCACGGTGACGCGCACCGAATCGAAGTAGGCCGGGTCCTCGAACAGGGCGATGAAGTTCTCGAACCAGACGAACTTGGAGTGGCCGCCGAACGCGTCCTCGATCAGCACCGACTGCCACACCATCTGGCCGGAGGGCCAGAAGAAGAAGACCAGGGTGATGACCATCTGCGGCGCTACCAGAAGGTAGGGCAGCCACCGCTCGTTGAAGGTGACGCGCTTTTCCATTCGCTAACTTCTCTCCCCCGCTGGGGAGAGAGGTGGGGTGAAGGGGTTGCGCATGGCGTTCGATGCCCCCTCACCCAACCTCTCCCCCCTGGCGGGAGAGAGGAATCGGAGGAGACGAAACTCCCCTACTTGTTCGCCGCTTCGAACTTGCGCAGCTGCTCGTTGCCGCGCTTCACCGCCTCGTCGAGCGCGGTCTTGGCGTCCTTCTGGCCCGACCACACGGCCTCGAGCTCGCTGTCCTCGATGTCGCGGATCTGGATGAAGTTGCCGAGCCGCAGGCCCTTGGTATTCGCGGTCGGCGGGTTGAGCGTCAGCTCCTTGACCGCGATGTCACGGCCGGGGTTGTTCTTGTAGAAGCCCGATTCCTCGGTGAGCTTGGCGGCGGCATAGGTGATCGGCACGTAGCCGGTATCCTGGTGCCACTTGGCGGCGACCGCGGGGCTCGAGACGTAGCTCAGGAACTTCGCGACGCCCTTGTACTCGGCCTTCGGCCGGCCCTGCAGCGTCCACAGCGTGGCGCCGCCGATGATCGAGTTCTGCGGCTTGGCGCGAACCGACGGATCGTACGGCATCATGGCGATGCCGACATTCTCGGGCTTCAGCGTCTTGAGCAGCGTCGACGCGGTGCCCGACGAGGCGAGCTCCATGCCGCAGTCGCCGGCGTTCATCATGGCGGTCGGCTTGCCCTCGCGGCCGCCGTAGACGAAGCGCTTGTCCTTGGTCCACTCCTGCAGCATCGAGATCAGCTTGATGCGCGGGGCGTCGTTGAACACGAGCTGGGTGTCGAGCCCACCGAAGCCGTTGGACTTGGTGGCGAACGGCAGGTCGTGCCAGGCGCCGAAGTTCTCGAGCAGGATCCAGGTCTGCCACTCGGAGGTCAGGCCGCATTTTGCGCCCGAGGCGACCAGCTTCTTGGCGGCCTCGCCCACTTCCGGCCAGGTCTGCGGCGGCTTCTCCGGATCGAGGCCCGCCTTCTTGAAGAGGTCCTTGTTCCAGTAGAACACCGGCGTCGAGGAGTTGAACGGCATCGACAGCAGCTTGCCGTCGGTCGTCGAGTAGTAGCCGTAGACCGGGCCGATGAAGCCCTTGGGATCGAACGGCTCCTTCTCGTCGGCCATCAGCTGATAGGTCGGATAGACCGCGCCCTTGGCGGCCATCATGGTCGCCGTGCCGACCTCGAACACCTGCACGATCGCCGGGCCCTGCTTGGCGCGGAAGGCGGCGATCGCCGCTGTCAGGGTCTCGGGATACGAGCCCTTGTAGACGGCGTTGATCTTGTATTCGGATTGCGACTTGTTGAACTGGTCGGTCATCTTCGCGACCGCCTCGCCGAGCGCACCGCCCATGGCGTGCCACCACTGGATCTCGGTCTGAGCGGCGGCTCCTTGCGCGCTCGCCAGCACGGCGACAGCAGCGATGGACGACAGCATGATGCGTGACATGACTTGAATGCCTCCCATTGACGGCCCGGCGACATATCCGCGGGCGAAACGACCCACCCGTGTCTGTTTTATTTCATTCTGGTTACAGTCCATCAAGACTATCCCCCGGCGCAACCTTTTTGTCGCGAGCGAGGCAGCATGTTGCGTGGCCGCGATCGCAAGGGCCGACGCGGCGGGGCTAGCGCAGCGCGCGGATGATCACGTCGGGCGCGTCGGTGATGATGCAGTCCGCGCCCATGCCGACGATCGCCCGCGCCTCCTCCGGATCGTTGACCGTCCAGACCGACAGAACATAGCCGGCGCGCTTGATCGCCAAGGCGCCTTCCGCCGTCAGCTTGCGCCGGCCGACATTCATGCCCGTGGCGCCCACCGCGTCGGCGCGACTACGCCAGTCCTCGCCGAGCTCGCTGACCAGCAGCGCCCGCGCGAATTCCGGTGCGGCCTTCTGCGCCGCCTCGAGCGACTCGTCCTTGAAGCTCGACAGCAGCGGCGCCGGCAACGCTGCCGGCCAGCAGCGGCGCAGCGTCTCGACGGCGACGCGCGCGGTCTCCGCCTCGCGGCCCTCGCTCGGCTTGATCTCGACGTTGCAGCCGAGGCCCAGCTCGAGAAAGCAGGCGATCGCCTGCTCGAACGTCGGCACCTCGGCCGGCAGTTCGGCGCGCGGCGTCTGCGCGACCAGCCGATCGATGCCCATGGTGCGCTTCAGCGAATCGTCATGCATCACGATCGGCACGCCGTCGGCGGTCAGCTTGACGTCGATCTCGACCCAGGCCGCGCCGCGTTTCCTGGCCTCACGAAACGAAGCCAGCGTGTTTTCGGGCGCGTAGGCCATCGCGCCGCGGTGGCCGATCACTGCAGGCAACTTGATGGGGGGCAATTTGATGGGGGGCAGTTGCAGCATTCGCCAATCCAACGCTTACTCGAGCGTCTGCAATAGACGAGTAGCCCTGCCGATGTCGACGTTTCCCGATCAATTCCGCCTCGACGGCCGCACTGCGCTGGTGACCGGCTCGGGCCGCGGCCTGGGCTGGGAGATGGCGCGCGGGCTGGCCGAGGCGGGCGCCCGGGTGCTGCTGCATGGCCGCTCGGCCGAGCGGTTGGGCTCCCGAGTCGAGGAGCTGCGCCGGGCCGGCCGGATGGCCGACGCGGTGGGATTCGACATGGCCGACCGGGTGGCGATGCGCCAGGCGCTGGCCGGAACCGGGCCGATCGACGTGCTGATCCACAATGTCGGCGAACGCGACCGCCGGCCGTTCGACGCGATCGAGCCGGAGGACTTTGCGCGCCTGGTCGACGTCGACCTCTCCGCCGCCCACGCGCTTGTCCGACTGGTGGTGCCCGGTATGGTCGAGCGCGGCTGGGGCCGGCTGATCCTGGTGTCCTCGATCGCCGGCCAACTCGCCGTGCCCGGCGCCTCCTCCTATATCGCCGCCAAGGGCGGGCTGGCGGCGCTGGCCCGGGCACTGGCCGCCGAACTGGGCGCCAAGGGCCTCACCGTGAACGCCCTCTCCCCGGGATTCTTCGCCACCGAGACCAACGCCCGGCTGATGGCCTCGCCGATGGGCGAGCGCCAGCGCGAGCGCTGCCCGGCCAAGCGCTGGGCCGAGCCGCGGGAAATCGCCGGCGCGGCACTTTTCCTCGCCTCCCCGGCGGCATCCTACGTCAACGGCCACACGCTGGTGGTGGACGGCGGGGTGTCGGCCACTTACCTGGCCTGAAGAGCACTGTTCGCCCGGAGGCTCGGCGCGCATCCTAGACCGGCGCCGGTCCTGCGGACTTCCTCGGCCGGTGCATCAGCAGCACCAGCGGAACGGAGGCGAAGACCATGAACATCAGCGTGTGGAACACGTCGATGTAGGCCAACATGCTCGCTTGCTGGCCGAGCGTGCGATAGAGCTGGGCTACCGCCGCGCGGGCGGCATCGATCTGCGACATGCCCTGGCCCATCAGCACGTGGATGGCCTGGCTGATCGCCTTCTCGTAGTTGGGGTTCAACGGATTGAGCGTTTCGGCGTAGCGCGCCTGATGGATCTGGCTGTCGCGCGCCAGCAGGGTCTGCACCAGCGAGATGCCGAACGTGCCCCCGAGATTGCGCGCGGCGTTCAACAGCGCCGAGGCCTGGTTGTTGAAGCGCGGGTCGAGGCCGACATAGGCGGCGGCGGTGATGGGAATGAACAGGAATGGCAGGCCGACCGACTGGATCAGGCGCGCGATCGCCGCATCGTCGAACGACATCTGCGTGTCGAGCGTACCCATGTTCCACATGGCGACGCCCTGGGTCAGCAGCGCGAAGGCAATGAGGTAGCGCGGATCGATCCGGCCGCTCAGGAAGCCGCTGATCGGCATGACGAACAGCGTGGCTATCCCGCCCATCGTCAGGGCGAGGCCGGCATTGGTCGCGGTGTAGCCCAGCACCTCCTGCAGAAGCTGCGGGATGAACTGCGTCGTGCCGAAGATGATCACGCCCATCAGCAGCATGAAGATGTTGGAGATCATGAAATTGCGCCGGGCGAACAGGCGGATGTGCACGATCGGATCGCGCCGCGTCAGCTCCCACGGGATGAAGGTGACCAGCGCGAGACCGCTGACGATGGCGAAGGTCGTGATCATCGGGCTCGAGAACCAGTCCTCGCGCTGGCCGCGGTCGAGCGTAACCTCCAGGCATCCCAGGAACAGCGCGAGCAGCGCGAAGCCCTGCCAGTCGATCCGCAGGCCTTTGGAGAGGAGCTTTCGGCGCTCCTTGCGCAGCGCCGGCGACTCTCGCACGAAGATCGTCACCAGGGCGAGCGACAGCAGCCCGACCGGCAGATTGATCAGGAACACCCAGTGCCAGGAGAGATTGTCGGTGATCCAGCCGCCCAAAGTCGGCCCGAGGATCGGTCCGACGATCACCACCACGCCATAGGCCGCGAACGCGGCGCCCCGCTTGGCCGGCGGGAAGGTGTCGACCATCATCGACTGCTCGACTGGTGCCAGGCCGCCGCCGCCGATCCCCTGCAGTACGCGTGCCGCCACCAGGAAGGCGAGGTTGGGCGCCAGCCCGCACAGCAGCGAGGCGAGCGTGAACAGCGCGACCGAGATCATGTAGTAGCGCTTCCGGCCGATCACGTCGGCCAGCCAGCCGCTGATCGGCACGATGACGGCATTGGCGACCAGGAAGCTGGTGATCACCCAGGTCGCCTCGTCGTAGCTCGCCGCCAGGCCGCCGGCGATGTGCTGCAGCGCCACGTTGGCGATCGAAGTGTCGAGCACCACCATGAAGGTGGCGATCGAGATGACGGCGATGATTGTCCATGGATTGCGCCTGCCGGCCACTGAGCGCGCGGGACTCCACTCGCCGTGCGCCGCTTCGGCCGCCATCAGCGCACCTCGACCGTCGGCTCGACGCTCATGCCCGGACCGAGCGGGCAGTCCTTCGGGACGTTGTTCAGCACGATCTTCACCGGCACGCGCTGGACCACCTTCACGAAGTTGCCGGTGGCGTTCTCGGGCGGAAGGATGCCGAAGGCCTGGCCGGCACCGCGCTGCAGGGAATCGACGCGGCCCTCGATCCTCGCCCCTGGACAGGCATCGACCGTGACGGTGACCGGCTGGCCGACACGCATATGGGCGAGCTGGGTCTCCTTGAAGTTCGCCGTCACCCAGACCTCGAGCGGCACGATCGCCATCAGCTCCTGGCCCGGGGTCACGTAGTTGCCCTCGGCGACGCTGCGCTGTGCCACATGGCCGTCGATCGGCGAGACGATGTGGGTGTAGCCGACGTTGAGCTGCGCCGCATCGACCTCGGCCCTGGCGACCGCGATCTGCGCCTCGTCGCTGGCGATCTTGGCTTGCGACGCCGCGGCCTGCGCGGTTGCGTTCTGCGACGTGGTGATGGCCTGATCGACCGTCTGCTGGGATACGGCCTGCGGCGTCGCCTGCTGTAGCGTGCGATAGCGCTCGGCATCGCGCTGGGCTCTTTCCGCCTGCGCCTTCAGACCGGCATCGGCGGCGACATCCTGCTGGTAAACGCTTTCCGCCTGCGCCACCTGCGCCTGTGCCTGCTTCAGCCGGGCCTGGACATCCGCCGGATCGAGCTCGACCAGCGGCTGGCCCTTGCTCACCTGCTGGTTGTCGTCGACATAGATGCGCGTTACGCGGCCGGACACCTGCGGCGAAAGATGCACGATGTGCGTATCGATAAACGCATCGTCGGTGGTTTCGTAGTGACGCGCATGCAGCCACCACGTGACGCCGGCAACGATGATGACGACGGCGGCGATCGCAGCACCGATCTTGAAGTACCGGCTGCTGAAAAACGAAGACGTTGCGCCGCCGTCGGCCTCGTCTTCCGACCGGTCGTCGTCGTGCTCGATTTCGTCGTCTCGACGGCGGCTTTCGTGGCGGGGCGACGATTCGTCATGAACGTCGTCACGAACGAATGCGCGCCGCCCTTCGTCGGGGGCCATGGCGATTTCCGTCGGACAGTCCGCTGGGAAAACGTCTCGAATGTCGGTTTGTTGCCTCTTCCGCGGCCTGAGTGAGATCGGCCGAAGCAGGCTACCGCCCTGATGGCACGCACAAATTCGCTCTCAGGAACGCCAGAAACGCGCGATCAGTCGCATCGCGCGCCGCAGCCAACGCGACGTCGATATCCGGGCACTCGAAAGGCAACCAGTCGCCGGGCCGGCCGGTCGGGTGAAACAGGACGCTCTCACGATCCGAGCGAAAATAGCTGTAGAAGCCGAGCGTCAGGCGATACCAATCGTACGTCGGCACGACCACATCGCGAACGTAGTCGGGTCCAGCAGACCACTTGAACAGCATATGGGCGAGCGACGTCTTCAGCACGGGCTCCGGCCAGCGCTCCGGCGTCATGGTCTCGACATTGACGAAGCCGGGCATCGAGCGCTCGTCGACATAGCGTTCGAACAGCAGCAGGTCGGCTGCATAGGAGGCCGCTGCCGTCGCCGCGATCGCAGCGTAGAGCATGAAGCCGCGTTCGGCGTTCCTCAGCCACTGGTCGGGCGCGGTCAGGGCCAGAGTGACGGCCACCGCCAGCACGTACAGCGCGGTGTGCCGCACCGCCAGATAGGTCAGGAGGTTCGTTCCCGCCGCGGCGAACCACAGGCCGACGATCGCGAGCACCACGAGGGAACCCGGACCGAACCGACCGAACAGGCCCGGACCGATCAAGAGCAGCCACAGAACGGCAATCGCCGGAAAGCGACCGATCTCCGCCACGAGGCCGACCGGGTCGAGGTATGCCAAACGGCCGGAGGCAAGAGCGGCGATGATCAGCGGGTTCGTCGGCGGCAGCAACCGGCTGACCATGAGGTTGCCAGCCAACAAAATCGCGAAAAGGCCCGACGCCGCGTAGAGGCTCCGGCGAGGCACGGGCCGGCCCACGGCGCCCAGACCGGCGCCGACGACGGCGTAAAGCAGGGTCATCACCGCGACCGCGGGATGCGTGAAGACGAGAGCGCCGCCGAGAATCGCGGTGGCTGCCGTTATCTGGCCCGGACCGCGCCGCGGGTCGGCGACCAACGCCAGCCAGATCAGCCACAGGCCTATGGCGACGATACCCTCGGAGGGGAAATACAGCAGCGCGAGCACCACCGCGAGATAGAGCCGCGAGAACACGCGATGGGGCTCGATCGCCCGCAAGCAGAACCAGAGTGCCAGCGGAGCAGCGAAGTAGAGGATGTGCGCCAGGCGATCGAACGCGCTTGCCGACAGCGGCGCCATCCGCAGGACCAGTTGCGCCGGTCCGAACTCCAGGTACGTCGAGACCGCGCGGCTCGCGACCTGGCGGAAGTAGAGCCCCCAGGCGTCGCCCAGCCAACTCGCCGCAACGAACACCGCTCCGTCGTTTACCAGCAGGCAGTGCCCCAGAGTGCCCAGGCCGGCCGCGACGAGGAACGCCGCCAGCAGGGCCTTGTCCGAGCGTTCCATCAGGGCGTGGAGTGTCGGATGTAGAGCACGTAACCCTGGGCGCCGTCGCTGAAGGGCTGCGTCATGACACGCGGATCATCGGCCGCGCGACCGAGCGAGGCGAGGAGCTTCGCCCTGATCCAGCCGAAGGTTTCCGGAGTCATGTTATGGACGCTCCAGGCCAGAACGGGGCAGCCCTCGCCGGCCAGCCGGCGCTCGAGCTCCTCCGTCAACGAAGACGGCAACGTTCCTCGCGCCAGATCACGAGAGAAGACCAGTTGCGTCGGCGCGAAGCTCTCCAGATAGCGACCATAGGCGCTCTCATAGATCATTTCGGCATAGCCCGGTTTGTACCAGGAAGGATGATCGGTCGTGACGACCGGCAAGACCTGCCCGCGGCAGGCCGGCAGGGTCTGGATCCACTGCGCCGATTGGCGAAACGGCTCGTACAGCACGCGCGGCTCGCCCGACGGCAGGCGCGCCATTGCGACAGCGGCCATCGACAGCACCAGCAGGGACAGGGCGGATGCGAGCGCCAGTCGAAGGGCCGGCTTCGCCTTCTCGATTGCCGCATCGTAGGCGCGGGCAGCCAGCGCCCAGAAGAACGGCGAGACGACCAGGAAATTGCGATCCCAGAAGTTCGGCGCGAGCAGGGTCGAGCCGACGATCGCGCCGGCGAGGACGAACAGCGGCACCCCGGCCAGGAAAAGCGTCAGGCGATCGGGCTGCAACGGAGTGGTCCGGCCGGCCGAACCCCGTCGTCCGTGAAGCATCGCCGCCAGGCACAGCAGGATGGCGGCCAGCCCCTGCGGGCCGAGGGTGTAGTCGAGGCACGACCGCAGCACGGCGAGGTACCAGGCGAGATTGTTCTGGTACCAGTTGTCGTCGAGGGAGACTCGTGTGTGGGCTTCGATCACCAGCTTCACGTACAGCCCGGCGGCGAGGACCAGCGCGATCGTGGCAGTCGCCAGCACGAGCCTGTCGCGCCGGCCGATCCAGCCCAGCAGGATCAGGACGGAGAGGCTGACGTAGAGCGCGTAGAAATGCGTGAACGAGCCCGTGACGGCGAGCCCGACCAACGCCGCCAGCAGCAGGCGGCGTCGCCGGTCGGCGTTCAGCAGCGCCAGGCCGACGACCAGCAGGCCGGAGACGACCAGCAGGCACAGCGCATAGGAGCGCGCATTCTGGGCCTGGTTGAACCAGAACAGCGAACCGGTGGCGACGGCTGCCGCGAACAGCCGGGCCGGCAGGCTGAAAACCGCACGGCTGCCCAGCACGAACACCACGATCGCGCCGCAGGCGGCGGCAGCACTCAGCAGGCGCAGGCCCGTCTCACCGTTGCCGAACAGCCACGTGACGCCCGACAGCATGAACAGGTAGATCGGCGGATGGACGTCGGTCGCGATGCGGGCGAACAGCGTCGTGCCGGGGCTCGGCTCCAGCAACCGGGCGGTGAACAGTTCGTCGAACCACAGGCTGTGCGTATCGAGGCCGACGAAGGCGAATACCAGACCGATGGCGCACGCCAGCCCGAAGCAGGCGACGGCGACCATCCGATCGGCGCCGGGGCGCATGCCGGCCCATCCGCGCCTGTCGTCGACAACGCTGTCGGTCATCATCCGGGATTCTGGTTCGAGAGCCTCATGAAAGCACGGCGATCGACCGATGGGCGTTTCGAATTTGTATGAATTGTCTCAACCCTCTCGGTTCGATCATCGAGTTGGAGCATTCTGTCCGCGCTTCACGGGATGCCGATGACCGACACCGTCTTCACGAACCGCAACCTCGCGCTGCGCAAGCACGCCGCCACCTGGCAGGTGTTCCTCGCGCTGTTGGGCGCCGTGACCGTGCTGCCCTTCATATTCGTCCCGCTGGTTGCGCGCGCGGTGCCCGAGGGCAATCCGACGCTCTACGTCTACGGCTTCCTGATCTTCATCAGCACCAATTTCCACGTCGCCTCGACGGGCTGGTTCCTCACCGATCGCGAGATGCGTGCGCATCTGGCCGCGCACCCGGTGCGCTACGCCGTTGCCCCGGCGGCCGTGATCGCCGCATGCGTCGCCGGTTTCCAGCTGATCGGGCCGCCGGTGAGCGACGGCATCGTGCTGATCTTCGTCGGCTGGCTGCTCTGGCATTACCAGAAGCAGAATCTCGGCCTGTTGAGCTTCGTCGCCGCCGGCACCGACGGCGTGCCGCTGTCGGTCTGGGAGCGGCGCGCCCTCGCCCTCACCGGCGTGGCGGGCATTGCCGGCGTCTTCAGCGTCGCCCAGGTGGCGCCGGCCTATCTCGCGAAGGAAGCGGCCCTCCTTCATGACGCCGGCGCCGCGCTCTATCTCGTGGTGCCGGTCATCGTCGCCGTCGCCGTCGTCAGGACTCCGAGTCTCCGCGCCAACGGGCTGCGCCTGTTCTTCTTCCTGGTCGGCACGGCCTTCTATCTCCCGGTGTTCATCTTCTCCGACCCGGTCTCGGCGATCACCGGTTCGGCCACGGCGCACGGGCTGCAATACCTCGTATTCATGGGCGCGGTCAGCGGCAGCAGGCAGAAGTCACTCCGCCCCGTCTTCGTCATGCTCGCGATCGCGACGGCCGGCGCATTCGCCTTGAACCATGCCGCCGAGGCACCGGGCCTGCTCGGACCGGCCCTGAAGGGCCTGTTCGTCGGCGGCGTGATGACCCACTTCCTCGTCGACGCCGGCATCTGGCGGATGCGCGAGCCCTTCCAGCGCGGCTACATGCGCCGGAAGTTCTACTTCGTCTTCGAACGCTGATCCGCCCGGAGTCCGATCACACGCGCTTTCCGTCGGCCCGGCGCGATGCCAGCGCCATGGCCACATAGGCGCCCCCCGCGAAGAGCAGAGAGACGCCGGCCATCGTGGCGGGTGTGAACGAGTGGCTGTACGGCAGCTTCAGCAGGAGCAGGATGCTCACGACCAGGGCGATGCACCCGGACAGCAGGAACCAGTGCCATCCCTTCTGGCTCCGCACGCGGATGGCGAAGGCGATCTGTGTCAGGCCATGGACCGCGAAGATCGCGGCAATCAGCACGGTCAGCGCCACCACGCCGGCGAACGGATCCATGTAGATCAGCGCGCCGCCGACCGTGGCGAGGCTCGCCAGCAGCATGTGCCAGATGAAGCCGGCCCAGTTCAGCATCTTGCTCGACTGGATGACCTGGAGGAGACCGCTGGCGACCAGCACGATGCCCAGGATCCGGCTCGCCGGGATCTCCGACACCGCGGGAACCAGGATCGCCGCCGCCCCGGCAATGACCAAGGCAACACCCAGGAGCACGAGGTACACCCAGTTGTCCCGGAAGACCTCGGCTGTATGGCGGCGCTCTCGTCCGCCGGTGTATCCGATACTCATGTCCCGCCCTCTCGATCAAAAACCGTGCAGGCTATCGCTGAAGCTCGAAACGCCGGTTGCCTTCGACGGGGCAATCGTCTGGCCCGCGAGGGAGGCTGCCCGCACCTCTCTCGGCGGGAGGCCGAACTCCTGGCGAAAGGCGCGGCTGAAGCTCGACGGGTCGGCGAAGCATAGCATTTCCGCGATCCTGGCGATCGGGTATGCGTTCGACGCGTCGCACAAGATCGCGAAGCTCTTGGAGAGCCGCTGGCGCCGGATGTAGTGCGCCACGCCGCCCTCGCTGACCAGCACCCGGTAGAGCTGCGAGCGCGACATGGCCGCGTCACGGCAGAGCCTCTTCGGCCCCAGGGAGGGCGAGAACAGATTCTCGCGCACGGTCTTGCGCACTCTCTCCATGAGCGTGAGCTCGATCTGGTGCCGGGCGGTCGTCACGCGATCGGCCGACGGCGCGAGGCACGCCGCGATCATGGCCTCGACCGCGCCAGGCAGCCGGTCCGCGTCGGCGACAGCCAGGGTCGGCAGGTTGCGTTCCAGCAGGCGCATATAATCGGCCAGGAAGTCGCCTTGCGCCGTCGGCAGGCTCGCGGCCTTCACGGCCGCGAGGATGTGGCCAATCCCGTCGAAGCGGTCGCGCGACAGGAAGAGCTGGATGCGGTCGTCGTATTCGTGGTGGCTGACCCGGATTTCCTCGCCCAGCGACAGCACGACCGGCACGCGGGCCGGCACGGCCAGCGACCTGTCATGCACCTCGACGTCGCTTGCGCTCAGGCCGCTCAGGCTGATCACCCGGTGATCGACCGAGTTGCATCGGATGGCTGACTTCGGCCGGCTCACCGACGTCGCCGGCGAGCAGACGCGGCTGACCGTCAGCCCCTCGAGATTCCAGTTCGAGTTCGTCGCCAGGAATCCGCCAGACGAAGGGCTGGACGATCGGACCTCGAAAGTTGGTCTATGCCAGCGACGCCAGCCGTCGAGCTGCTCGAATACCGGCAACGGCTGAGTAGAAAATGTCTGCGGGACCATGACATTCTCCCGCTCAACCCGCGATAGAACAGCGCCGTGGGCGGGGGCGGCGCCCGGCGGCACTGCAAATTGTAGCATAGTTTGCGTGCAGCGCTGCAGCGGATTGGGACGCCGGGACCAGTCTCGGGATGCCCCGCTCATGCCTTCGAGGCGGCCCTCCCTACAATGGGTCGTCGTTCAACAACACCATCGGTGGAACCATGTTCTCCCTGGGAGATTCCGCGTTTGCCAACTTCGTGGCCGATGCCTTTGCGGTGTTCATGTTCCTCCTCTGGTTCTGGCTGTTCATAACGGTGGCCAGCGACCTGTTTCGCCGCAAGGACATCTCGGGCTTCGGCAAGGTCCTTTGGGTCATCCTGCTCATCGTGCTGCCGTACATCGGCATCTTCGCCTACATCCTCACCCAGGGCGGCGGCATGGCCGAGCGCAACCGCGCCCAGGCCCGGCAGGTCCGCGACGAGCTGCGCGAGACCATAGGCTTCAGCGTTGCCGACGAGCTCACCAAGCTCGATCAGCTGAAAGCGAAGAACACCATCTCCGACGAAGAATATCTGAGGCTGCGGGGCCGCCTCGTCGCCTGACCGGAGTTCCAATGCTCTCCTGCACCTCCGCCGACCCATCCCCGCAAGGGCATGCCGGCAACTGCCTCTGCCATCGTCCGGAAATCGATGCGCTGAACCGACGATTGGGCGCCGGCCTGTCGCGACGCGGTTTCGTCGCGGCACTTGCCGCCACCCTGGCGTCACCCGGCCTCGCCCGGGCACAGGATGCGCGACCGATCCTGTTCAAGAACGTGCGGGTGTTCGACGGCCGCTCGAGCACCTTGCGCGCCGGGCAGAACGTGCTCGTCGAGGGCACACGCATCAAGGCGATCGACGGCAGCAACCAGCCCGCGCCCGACAATGCGCGCGTACTCGACGGCGGCGGGCGTGTGCTGATGCCCGGCCTGATCGACGCGCACTGGCATGCGCTGTTTGCCGCCCTGCCGATGCAAGTGCTGCTGACAGCCGAGGTGCCCTTCATCCACCTCGCCGCCGCCGCCGAGGCGGAGCGCACCTTGCTGCGCGGCTTCACCACCGTGCGCGACCTCGGCGGACCGGCCTTTGCCCTCAAGAAGGCGATCGACGACGGCATGGCGGTGGGGCCGCGCCTCTATCCCAGCGGCGCGGTGATCACGGCGAGTGGCGGCCACGGCGATCTCAGGCCGCTCAGCGACATCCCGAGCGACGGCAAGCCCACCGTCATGGAGCAGATGGGGTCGAGCATCATCGCAGACGGTCCAGACGCCGTCCGCAAGCGGGTCCGCGAACAGCTGCTGCAGGGCGCCTCGCAGATCAAGTTGATCGGCAGCGGCGGCGTCTCCACCCCGCGCAGCCCGCTCGACACCGCGACCCTCACCGAGGCCGAGCTGCGCGCCGGCGTGGAGGCGGCACGCGACTGGTCGACCTATGTCGCGGTGCACGCCTATACGCCGCTCACCATCCGGCGGGCGATCGATGCCGGCGCCGCCTGCATCGAGCACGGCCATCTGATGGACGACGCGAGTGCCAAGCTGATGGCCGACAAGGGCATCTGGCTCAGCATCCAGCCGTTCGTCAGCGACGAGGATACCGGGCCCCTGCCGCCGGTGAGCATGGCCAAAGCGCGTCAGATCTTTGCCGCCACGGACACCGCGTACGGGCTCGTCAAGAAGTATCGAATCAAGACGGTGTTCGGCTCGGACCTTCTGTTCTCGGCGGTCCAGGCTACCCGCCAGGGCATCATGCTCAGCCACCTCCGGCGCTGGTTCACGCCGGTCGAGGCCCTGCGCCAGGCAACCAGCGACAATGCCGAATTGCTCGGCCTCTCCGGCCCGCGCAATCCCTATGCCGGCAAGCTCGGCGTGGTCGAGCCGGGCGCGCTGGCCGACCTGCTGCTGGTCGACGGCAATCCCCTGGACGACCTCGCGCTCCTCGGCAATCCCGAGAAAAACCTCCTCGTCGTCATGAAGGACGGTAAGGTTCACAAGGATACCCTGAAGTCCTAGCTAGGCGCTCCGCGTGACGACCGTCGAAGACCGCCCCGCTGTACCGATCCCAGCGCCAGCCGGCGCCACGGCGGCATGGCGGCAGGTCATTGCCCTGCCGCTGATCGTCCTGGCGGTCGCCGCGGGGCTGGCGTTCGTCTGGTACAGCGCACCGAGCCTGTTGCTGCTGTTCGCCGGCATCCTGTTCGCGTCGCTGCTCGACGCCTGCACACGCGGCCTCGGCAGCGTCCTGCCGCTACCGCGACGGGTCCGGTATGCGCTGGTCGTCCTCATTCTCGGTTCTGCCGCCGTCGTCGTCGCCGCCTGGGCCATCGTTCGCCTGCCGGGTCAGGTGCACGCCCTGATCGACGTCATGGACGCACAGCTCACCGTGCTGGAGCGCGAGCTGGCCGGCTTCGGCATCGAGTTGTTCGGTCCCGGCGGGCGGCAAGGCCTTACCCAGTTCCTGAACGATCCCGGTCGCCTGTTCGGTCACGTTCACTCCGCCGTCTCGGGCGCCTACGTGGTGATCATCAATACCATCGTCGTAGTGTGCCTGGGCCTGTTCTTCGCAGGCCAGCCCGCCGCCTACCGCGAGGGCGCGCTGATCCTCATGCCGCCGGCCGCACGCTCCCGCGTCCGCATGGCGATGAATGAAATGGGCCAGGTGATGCGGAGCTGGCTGCTGGGCCAGCTCCTGCGCATCGTCATCGTGGCCATCGTGGCCACCCTATCGTTCGACCTGCTCGGCTTGCCCGGTGCGTGGCTGCTCGGCTTGCAGGCCGGCGCCGCGAACTTCATCCCCTATCTCGGCCCCCTGATCGCGGCCTTCCCGGTGGCCCTCGTCGCCATGCCGCTCGGCTTGCCCACGCTTGCCTGGGCGATGATCCTCTACGTCGCGATACAGACCATCGACGGCTTTGTGATCGCACCCCTCATCCAGAAGGGCTCGCTGGACCTCGCGCCCGCCTGGACCCTGTTCGCCATCATCGTGTTCGGTGCGATGTTCGGCGGCCTGGGGATTGCCCTGGCCGCGCCCGTGCTCGGCCTCGCGCGCATAGCGGTCCTGCGCTTCTACGTCGAGGACTGGCTCGGCGGGCGCGCCGAAGCCTAGACGGGGTCGTTCCGCGTCTCACCGGCGTGGGACGCCTAAAACGTTGGCCGGCGTGCATTTCAGGCGATTCGTCCCGCATCCCGCGCCACCGGGCTGTTGGGACGATGGTCGAACGGCGGGACGCGGGACGACTTATCCACAGCCTTCGGCTTCGGGTGCTGTCCGAGCAGTGTGACCGCCTGAATTGCCCGGGACCGCAAATCTTCGATTGTCCGAATTCGGTGAGTACCCGGCTTCCAGTCTAGGACCCATCCCCCTTCGGGCGAATGGTCTGCTCGATCCGGCCGAGCTCATACGGGAAGAACGGATTGGACGATACGCGCAGCAGGGCGTCGAGATTGACGATCAGCACGCCACGCTCGCCGCGCGGCGCCAGGGCGCCGAGATGGATGCCGAAATCCTCGCCCGACTCGGGTGTCATGCCGTAAAGGGAATCGCCCATCGGGAAGGGCAAGGCGACATGCGACAGGGAAAAGATGCCCGACGGAAACGCCAGGCCGAGGGGATGCACTTGCTCGTCGACGGCACCGGCCTCGGTCACCCCCTCGACGACGTCGTATCGATCCGCCGCTGCGTTGGTGACGATCGCCGTCCGATAGCGCCGCGGCGGTGCCGGCAGGATGCGCGACAGGACGCTTTCGGCGGCATCGCGCAGCAGCGGGCTCACGGCCGCGGCTCGATTGAGATCGAACAGGACGAGCTCGCTGCCATTCGCCGGCAGATGGGCATAGAGGCCGGAGATCACGGCCGGCGTACTGACCGTGAAATCGACGACGGACTGGAAGGTCAGGATCGGCGGCAGGCGGGCAAACCGCCCGTCCCGGCTGGCCCGGGCAATGGTGTCCTGCAGGGCGACGGTCGCGCGATGCGACTGGCGCGCGCCGTTGACCGGAAAGGAGTTGTACTTGAACGGGTTGAATTCCGGCAGGATGCCGAGCCAGGCCGCCTTGGCGAAGGCGGGCAGCAGCGCGGGCAAGGCCGCCAGCCCGGCAAAGCGCGCGAACCGGGTAATGCCGATCATCGGCGAAATGAGGATCAACCTGTCGGGCCGCGACAGCCGCTCGTCCTCCAGCGCATCGAGCGCATATTTCATCGCCAGCGCACCGCCGTTGGAGAAGCCCACGATGTGCAGCGGCCTGGAGGGTCCGATGCGCCGGCGGGCTTCGCGCACCGCCAGCCGCGTGGCGGCGTCCCAATCCTCCCATTCGACGTCGGTCAGGGCGGCCGGCACCGTGCCGTGGCCGGGCAATCGGATCGCGATGGCGACAAAGCCATGGTCGCGATAGAGGCGCGCGATGTGCCGCAGGCTGTACGGCGAATCGGTCAGCCCATGCAGCAGGACGACGGCCCCGGCCGGCTGGCCATCCGGCTCGAGAACGTAGGAACGGTTGAAATCCTGCTTGAAGTGGCCGGGGTAGACGGTGCTGCCGGCATAGTAGCGATTGACCGGACCGGCTGTCTCTACATCGACCTTGTCGACGACCTCGCGGCGCACGTCCCGGAAGATCGCATCCTCGCGCGCGAGGTACGCCGGCCAGTCGGACTTGTCGATCTCGGCCGCATGCAGATCGTTGGGCACGTAAGTGTGCCAAAGCTCGAGCGGCGGCCCCCGCTGGGAGTCCCAGGCGCGAAACACCAGGATGGCGCCGGCGACCACCACCACCAGGATGAGCGTACGCCTGAGGAACCTGAACAACATCGCGGTCATGACGGCTCGGCTTGTCTATCGGGACGAAGAGGATAGTGCGCGGACCGATCGAAGCGCCATCCGCCGATTCCATGATGTCCTGGCCGGCGCGGCATCTGCCGACTGCGCGAGCCTTTCCAGCGCGCTACAGGCGCCGGAAGTTCTCCTTCGTTTCGAACTGACCCCAGTGTGACAAACCGACTTGCTCGTCGCCCCGGCGCCCGCAAGATAGCGAACAGCCTGGGGAATGGAATGCGGGACGTACCGATCGGCGAGGCCTTCAGAGATGATCAGGCCGCTCGACAGTATTTAGGATCGGAAGATCCTGCGCTGCTGCCGGCCACTCTCTTGCCCCTGCGCAAGTGGGTGCAGGTCCTTTACCTGACCAACGCCGGCGAACTGAAGCTCAGCGCTGACCAGATGGCGCGGTTGCTCGACGTACCCTGTGACATTGCCACGAAGGTCGTGGGCTATCTCGCGATCATGGATGGAACGAGCTTCATGGTCGCGATCGCCAACAGAATGGCCGCCAGCGCCGGTGGCAAGCGCGCTGTAGTAGGCCTAGTCGGATTGCTCTGCCTGCTCAGCCGCTCTCTCCAACTCGAGAGCGTAGGCCTCGATACGGCTCTTGTCGGGCTCGGGTAGGTGGGAGGCAAGAAAGCGAGCGCGACGCGCCAGCTCTCGCAAATCTTCCGGACGCTGCTCTCCCGTTGCTGCAATTTTCATTGTCGCCTTGTTCATTGGGCGACAGGCTCTTACTGCATCTTCTGCTATGCCACCCTGCGGCCGATTGCACACCGCCTGACAGCCTATGCCCGCGCTCCAGCATAACCCGCGCTGCTGGAGTCTCCGTTCCGCACCGTAGATCACACCACGCGGAAGTTCTTGAACTGCCACGGGTCGTCGCGGTCGACGTCCTCGGGAAACAGCCGTTCGCGGTCCTGCAGCGGGGTCCAGGTGCCGTACTTGCCGACCACCGGGCCGAGATAGGGCATGCAGATCGCGAGATTGCGCTCGAAGTCCATCTCGTCGGCTTCGACGATGCCGCGGTCCGGGTTCTCGAGCGCCCAGACGATGCCCGACAGCACCGGCGCGCAGACCTGGATCGACGTCGCGTTGTTGTAGGGCGTGACCTCGCGCGCCTCGTGGATGTCGAGCTGGCTGCCGTACCAGTAGATGCCCTTCTGGTGGCCCATCAGCAGCACGCCCAGCTCGTCGCGGCCGTCGGTGATCTCGTCGACGATCAGGCGCTGCTGCTTCTGCTGCTGCAGGTTCTTGCCGGCGCATTCGTGCATCGACATGATCGCCTGGTCGCATGGGTGATAGGCGTAGTGCACGGTCGGCCGGTACGTGACGTTGTCGCGGTCGCGCAGGGTGTAGTAGTCGGCCATCGAGATCGACTCGTTGTGGGTGATGATGAAGCCGTGGAACGGCCCCTCGAGCGGCGTCCAGGTGCGCACGCGCGTCACCAGGCCCGGGCGGTTCAGGTAGATCGCCGCGCCGCAGCCGAAGTCGTGGCGAGCGCCGTCCGGCGGCAGCGCCTTCTCGTGCGTGCCCCAGCCCATCTCGGCCGGCTGGCTGCCTTCCGAGACGAAGCCGTCGATCGACCAGGTGTTGACGAACTCGCCGACCTTCTTGGGCTTCCGGGAGACCTGGGTGTCGCGCTCGGCGATGTGGATCACCTTGACGCCGAGATCGCGCGCCAGCTCCGCCCAGCCCTCGCGGTTGGTGGGCTTCACGGCGCCCAGGCCGGTGTCCTTGGCCAGGTTGACCAGCGCCTTCTTGACGAAGTGCGAGACCAGGCCCGGGTTGGCGCCGTGGGCGATCACCGCCGTCGGCCCGCCCTGGTACTTGGGCATGAGCGCCAGCATGCTCTCGCGCAGGGCGTAGTTGGAGCGCCGCGAGACCGACAGGTTGGGATCGGTGTAGCCGCCGGGCCACGGCTCGATGCAGGTGTCGAGGTAGAGCGCGCCCTTCTCCTGGCAGAACTCGACCAGCGCCGTCGACGCGACTTCGACCGACAGGTTGACCACGAAGTCGCCCGGGCCGACCCGCTTGTCGAGCGTCTGGCGCAGGTTGTCCCGGGTCAGCCGCTTCCTGATGAAGGTGACGCCGTACTTCTTCATCTCCTTGAGGCCGCCGCGGTCCTCCGCCGAGATGACGGTGATCTGCTCGGGCTTGATCTCGATATGCCGGAAGATCAGTGGCAGCACGCCCTGGCCGATCGAGCCGAATCCGATCATCACCATGCGGCCGCCGAACGCGACGTGCTTCTTGTAGGCTTTGCTCTTCGACTTCTTGGCCATCATGCCCCCGGCTTCGGTCCTGACGGACGATAAACATGCCGTCGTCCCGAGCGAAGCGAAGCGTAGTCGAGGGACCTTCTCTCAACCATTTACGGCTGATTGCTGAGAGAAGGTCCCTCCACTCCGCGCCTTCGGCGCTTCGGTCGGGACGACGGGAAAGTTAGATGCAGATCGCCTTGAGCGGCTGGAAGCCGTTGAAGGCGACCGACGAGTAGGTCGTCGTGTAGGCGCCGGTCGACAGGATCTCGACCTTGTCGCCGGGCTTCAGCGACAGCGGCAGCTTGTACTCGGTCTTCTCGTACAGGATGTCGGCCGAGTCGCAGGTCGGGCCGGCCAGAACGACCGGGCCGACGCGGGTGCCGTCGCGCGCGGTGCGCAGGCGGTACTTGATGCTCTCGCCCATCGTCTCGGCCAGGCCCGAGAACTTGCCGATGTCGAGGTAGACCCAGCGCTTGCGCTCGTTGGCGGCCTTGCGGCTGACCAGCACGACCTCCGACTGGATCACGCCGGCGTCGCCGACCATGGAGCGGCCCGGCTCGATGATCACCTCCGGCATGCGATTGCCGAAGTGGCGCACCAGCGCGCGGGTCACCGCCTCGCAGTAGGCCTCGATGCCGTTGACCTCGGCCCGGTAGCGCGCCGGGAAGCCGCCGCCCAGGTTGACCATGCGCAGGTCCACGCCGTCTTCGGCGAGGGCGAAGAACATCTGCGAGACCTGGCCGAGGGCGCGATCCCACTGCTCGAGGTCGGTCTGCTGGCTGCCGACATGGAAGGAGATGCCGTAGGGATCGAGCCCCCACTCCTTGGCCTTGCGCAGCAGGTCCTTGGCCATCTCCGGGGCGCAGCCGAACTTCCTGCTGAGCGGCCACTCGGCGCCGCCGCAATCGACCAGCACGCGGCAGAACACCTTGGCGCCCGGCGCGACGCGGACGAGCTTCTGCAGCTCGGCCTCGCTGTCGAAGGCGAACAGGCGCACGCCCTGCTGGTAGGCCCAGGCGATGTCCTTCTCCTTCTTGATGGTGTTGCCGAACGAGATGCGGTCGACCGACACGCCGGCGGCCTGCACCAGCTCGATCTCGCCGCGCGAGGCGGTGTCGAACTTGGAGCCGAGGCCGGCCAGGCGGCCGAGGATCTTGTCGGCGGGGTTGGCCTTGACGGCGTAGAAGATATGGGCGGCCGGAAGCAGCTCCCGCATGCGGCGGAAGTTGTGCTCGACGACATCGAGATCGATCACCAGGCAGGGGGTCTCGGGCTGCTGCTCTCGGAGATAACGCGAAATACGCTCGGTCATTGCTGGGGGGTTCCCCGTCTAACTTGTCGGATGTTCGAAAAGGTGAGCAGGCGACGGCGTTGCCTAACGGCAGCGCGCGTCAGCCGATACTCGACGGAGTGTGTTTCGAAACGGCCCGGCCAACGACCGGGCTGACGACACGGATGCGGGGAGCACGCCCCGCGCGGCAAGCAAACATATCAGAAGCTCCCTTCCGGACCCGGCTTTCGCCGGCACTGCCAAAAAGGACGCTTTCCGTCGTTGCGTAACCACTATGGGCCAGCGGCACGTGCGTGGGCGTCTTCTTTCGCTATCTACAACTAATGTACGCCGATACAAGCAGATTCTTCCCCGTCGCGAAAATTTTTGGGGGACTTGTGGTGGTGAGAACACATTCGCCGCCGCCGAGGTTGCCTCGGCTCACGCGCGTGGCGTCGGCGAGCGCGGCAGGCGGACCGAGGCGGCGAGCGCAGTGAAGGGCAGCAGCGACAGCGACGCGACGATCAGCGCCGTTTGCGCGCTCCACTGGTTGGCGATCTTGCCCCACAGCATCGCGCCCAGGACCAGGGCGCCGAAAAACACCATCTGGTGTACCGCCATGCCCCGCGCCCGCATGAAGTTGGGCAGTATCATCTGCACCGAGGCGCCGTTGTTGGCGATCACGGTCATCCAACAACCGCCGGTCAGCGCCACCACGATGCCGACGACGACCGGCGTCATGGCAAGTGCGGCCGCCATGAAGGCCGCCGACGTGATGAGCATCGCTGAGATGTTGGCGCGATTGGCACCGAACAGGCGGTTGACGGTCGGCATCGACAGCGCGCCGGCCACCGCGCCGACGCCGAACACCGCGTAGAGGATGCCGAAGGAGAACTCGTCGAGCCCGAGCTCGAAGCGGCCGATCACCGGCAGCAGGGTCCCCATGGCGATGCCGGGCACGAAGAAGCACAGGCCGCGGGCGAAGATCGCCTTCAGCTCGGCCGAGCCGCGGACAAAGGCGATGCCGGTGCGCGCGGCCTCGGCGAAGCCCTCGCGGCGCTGGCTGGCATGGGCCTCGGGCGGGCGCTTCCAGGCCCGCATCGCCGCGATCACACCGATATAGGTGACGGCGTTGATGGTGAAGAGCAGGAAGACGCCGACCAGGCTCAGCAGAATCTGGCCGACCACCGGGCCGATCGTGCGCGCCAGATTGAACCCGGCGGAATTCAGGGCGATCGCGGGACGAAGCTGCGGCCCCGAGACGATCTCCGGCACCACCGCATGCCAGGCCGGGGCGTTCATGGCGTTGCCCAGCCCCATGCAGAAGGAGAGCGCCAGCAGGTTCCAGGCGGTCAGGTGGCCGAGGAACGCCAGCACCGCCAACGCGGCGGCGACGCCCATCATCCAGAACTGGCAGACGATGATGTAGCGCTTGCGCTCGAAGCGGTCGGCCAGGATGCCGGCGAAGAAGCAGAACAGGAACATCGGCAGCGTGCCGGCGACCGACAGCAGAGCCACGTAGAGCGGCTCGGGGGTGAGGCTGGTCATCTCCCAGGCCGCGCCCGTGGTCTGCATCCAGCCGCCGACGTTCGACAGGAGGTTGGCGATCCAGATGCCGCGGAAGGCCGGGCTGGCGAGCGGAGCGAGGGCGGAGGGATGCTGCTGGCTCATTGCTGGGGGCGCGCCACTCCCGTGGCGCGTCTTCTCATGCTCACACGGACCGCGGGCCCCTGGCCTGAGCGGAGCCGAAGGCTCCAGGCCCGCTTAAGAGCGGAGCTGGAGCTCCGCGGTCCAGAAGAGCATGACGCGCCACGGGAGTGACGCACCCCCAGCGTGGTCTCCGTCATACCAGCGCCTTCTCGTAGAGGCGGTGGGTCTTGTAGTGCACCCCGCCGACCGACCGGATGATGTTGTTGGTCGCCTTGTTGTCCTCGAGGATCCAGCCCAGCTCGGCGGTCTTCTTGCCCAGCCGCTTGCCGTTCTGGCGCAACTGGTCGATCGCCATCATGGCGAGGCCGGCGCCCATCAGCGGATGGTTGCGGTACTTCTTCCTGACGCCCATCAGCGGCACGCGGGTGCTCTCGGGGCCGGCGACCTTGAGCCGCCACAGGAGCTTCAGGAGGTTGATCGGCCCCAGCCGGCCGTTGAAGTCGGCGATCGCCTCGTTGAGGTTTGCGAGCGCCACGATGAAGGCCACCGCCTCGTCGTCGACCTCCACGAACACGGCCAGCTCCGGCACGATCACCGGCCCGAACGCCTTGGCGGCATGGTCGATCTCGGCCTGGGTGAAGGGCACGAAGCCCCAGTTGTCGCTCCAGGCGTCGTTGAAGATGCCGACGATGGTGCGGACCTCGGCGTCGAACATCTTCATGTTGGCGCTGCGGACCTTGATTCGGCCCTCGGTCACGCCGGCGCGCGCCATCAGCTTCTTGCCGATCGTCTCGGGGGCGTTCTGGACGTCGTAGTTGTAGGAAAAGACGTCCTTGATCTTGGCGTAGCCGCTCGCCTCGACGCGCGGACCCGAATACGGCGGGTCGTAGGGCACCATCAGGATCGACGGGCTGTCGAAGCCCCAGACCAGCAGGCCGACCTCCTCGTTGACCGACAGGCTGAACGGGCCGGTGATGCGCTTCATGCCCTTGGCCCGCAGCCAGTCCTCGGCCGCCTCGAACAGGGCGGCGAAGATCGCCGGGTCGTCCTCGGCGACCAGGCAGCCGAAATGGCCGGTGCTGTCCTGGTAGCGATCGAGATAGGCATGGTCGATCTGCGCGGTGATGCGGCCGACCACCCTGCCGGCGCGGCGGGCGAGGAAGAACTGGACCTCGACATGCTTGAACAGCGGGTTCTTGCTCGGCGAGAAGGCCTCCTGCCGCTCGGTGTTGAGGTGCGGGATGTAGCCCTTGTGACCGCGGAACAGGCGGACCGGGAGCTGGATGAAGGCCTTGAGATCGGATTTGCCGTCGACCGGCGTGACGACGATGTCGGAAGCTGCCATCGGCTCAAGCTACCATGGCGAGGCCGCCGGCACTGTGGAACACGAAGTCGCCGTCCGGCTCGCAGCCGCTGTTGTCCGACTTGAGCGCCCGCACCTGCACGGCGAGCCGCCAGCCGGCGCCGTCGCGGTCGATATGAATCAGGTGATAGCGCGCGCGGCCGTACTTGCTCTCGCGTGCCGCCGAGGCCGAGCTGACGCCCAGCACCGGCACCGGCCCGTCGGGTCCGGCGATGCGGGCGAACTCGCTGCGGTGGTTGTGGCCGTGCAGGATCGCTTCGCAGCCGACCCGGCGGATCATCGCCTGGAAAGATGACGCATCGTTGAGATGCTTCCAGCGCAACTGGTCGGTGAGCGGCGGATGGTGGATCAGCACGATCCGGCACAGACCTTCGCGGCCGGTCTCGGCCAGCAGCTTCTCGGCGCGCGCGATCTGCCCGGATCCCAAATCGCCGGTCGCCAGCAGCGGCGGCTTGGGCACGCCGGTCGACAATCCGATCAGGGCGATGCCGTCACGTCTGCGCAGCGTCGGGAAGACGTCGAAGCCGGTCGCCGGCGGCTGGCCGTCGCCGGCCATGTAGGCGCCCCACAGGCCAAGGCTCTCGGACCACGGCACCGGCACGTAGACGTCGTGGTTGCCGGGAATGACGGTGATGCGGTCGGGCGAATCGAACGCCGCCAGCCACTCGGCGGCACGGCGGTATTCCTGCGGCAGGGCCACGTTCACGAGGTCGCCGGTCAGGGCGATGTGGTCGGGCTGCTGCGCCTCGATGTCGGCAACGATGCCGGCCAGCGCCCCGGGCACATGCAGGTGCACGCGGTTGCGCCACCAGTTGTAGTAACCGGTCGCGCGCTTGTTCAGGAGCTGCAGCATCCCCGCCTGCGGCATCGGCAGGTGCGGGTCGGAGAGATGCGCGAGGGTGAACACCTTTGTCATCCCGAGCGTCGCGAGGGGATCCTTACTGGTACCCGAAAGATCCCTCGGCCGGAGGCCTCGGGATGACAGATCAGCGGCCGCTGCCGACGACCTTGAGCTTGGGCGCGAGCACGCCCATCTGGCGGCCGATCCCGGTCATCACCTCGATCATGTGATCGAGCTGTTCCCTGGTGTGCACGGCGCACAGCGAGCAGCGCAGCAGCGACACGCCATTGGGCGTCGCCGGCGGCACGGCGACGTTCACATAGATGCCGGCATCGAGCATGGCCCGCCAGAAGCCGATCGCCGTCATCCGGTCGGGCAGGTGCACGCCCACCACCGGGCCGTACTCGGGGCCGAGCTTGAAGCCCTGCTCGACAAGACCGTCATAGAGCGTGTGCACGTTGTCCCAGAGCTGCTTGCGGAGCTGGGGCCCCCGTTCCTTGACCACCCGCAGCGACTGCCGCACCGAGGCGACGATCGAGGGCGGCAGCGAGGCCGTGAACATGTAGGCGCGCGTGGTCACGCGCAGGATGTCGAAGTCGGGGTCGTTGGAGACGCAGTAGCCGCCGATCGCGCCCAGGGTCTTCGAGAAGGTGCCGACGATGAAGTGGCAATCGTCCAGAACGCCGGCCGCTTCGCACAGGCCGCGGCCATGCTCGCCCAGCGCGCCCAGCGAGTGCGCCTCGTCGATCAGCACGTAGGCGCCATGCTTCTTGCAGACCGCGATGAATTCCTCAAGCGGCGCCGAATCGCCCAGCATCGAGTAGATGCCCTCGAGCACCACCAGCCGGTTGCCCGGCTTGTCGCCCTCATCGCGATCCTTGAGCCGGCGCAGGCGCGCATCGAGGCTCGCCGGGTCGTTGTGCTTGAAGCGCACCACCTCGGCCTGGGTCTGCTTGCAGGCGTCGTAGATCGAGGCGTGGCTGTCGGCGTCGATCAGCAGGAAGTCCTCCGGGCCGACCAGGGTGGAGATCACCCCGAGATTGGCCTGGTAGCCGGTCGTGAACACCATGCAGTGCTTCTTGCCGTAGAACTCGGCGATCTCGCGCTCGAGCGCCACGTGCTCGCTGTACGACCCGTTGGCGATGCGCGAGCCGGTCGTGCCGGTGCCCTCGGCCCTGATCGCCTCGATCGCCGCGTCCATGCACGACGGATCGAAGGTCAGGCCGAAGTAGTTGTTGGTGCCGACCAGCAGGCACTTCTTGCCGTTGATGATCGCTTCGGTCGGCGACAGGACCCGCTCCATGCGAATCTGGAACGGGTCGGCGCCGGTCGTGCGGACGTCGCGATAGGCGTCCAGCAGACCGGCATGGCGGTCGAACAGGCCCATGGCGTACTAACGCCGGGCGGCGAGCTTCAGGATCGTATTGGCGAGTTCGTCGACGGTCTGGATCTCGGCGACGACGTTCATCGGGATCGAGACGTCGAACCGGTCCTCGAGTTCCATGACCATGTCCATGACGGCGAGCGAGTCGATGGCCAGGTCCTTGGCGATCACGGTCTCGCCCCGGATGACGTGCCTGTCATCGGTACGGAAGGTGGCAAGCTGGGTCACGATCTCCGCCATCACCTCGCCGCGCGTCGGAACGCGACGGAGCAGGATAGCGGTAGCGTCGTCGTTTTCGACGATCACGTTCTGGGCAGTACGCAAAAGGGATCTCCCGCGGGGGCTTTAGGCAGCTCCTATGTGGCGAAGCCCGGAATCCATGTGAAATAACAAATTGTTACGCCGTGTTTCAGGCGTTTCAGGCCTCATTGTCAGGCGATTGTCACGGGGCGACAGTGCCAGAATGCAGGCCGGCATGCATTTCCGGCGTGTTTTGTCACTTCGTCAGCGACCCCGTCACCTAATCCTAGAGCCAATGGCGGTCACGATACCACAAGATCGTGTGGCGAAATCCATCCACCAACCCGAATTGGGCGGCGAAGCCGGTGGCCTCGGCGAGGCGGTTTTCGTGCACGGTCCAGTCCGAATGGTAAAGCTCCCTGACCTTTGCCGGGGAGAGGATCTGGGCTCCCGGCCGCAGGCTGTTGACCGTGGCCGCCGCCATCATCAGGCCCATGCCCACCCTCACCGGCCTTACCGACCGGCCCAGCGCTTCGGCGGCAGCAGCCGCCATGTCGGCGTGGCGGTAACCGCCGGGATGACCGTCGTCGATCTCGTACACGCCCGGCAATGGCGGCCGATCGAGGGCGAGTGCCAACGCCTCGGCCAGATCCTCGACATGGATCAGGGACAGCCGGGCGTCGGGCCGGTCGGGCTGCAGGGCGAACCCGCGCGCCGCCATCTTGAAGTAGGCGAGCGTCTCGCGATCGCCCGGTCCGTAGACTGCCGGCGCCCGGACGGCGAGCCAGGGACCCGATCGCCGGGCGACCGCCTCCTCCGCTGCCTGCTTGCTCTCGGCGTAGGGCGAAAGCTGCGGCTCACGCGCGGCCAGCGACGACAGGAGCAGGAACGGCACGTCGGGCGCGAGCGCCGACAGCCGGGCCGTGCCGTCGCGATTGACGCGGCCGAAGTCGATCGGGCGGCGCGCCTTGATCAGGCCGGCGGCATGGACCACGGCATCGGCGCCGGCCACCAGGCGCTTCAGGCTCGCTTCGTCGGCGAGATCGCCCCAGACGATCTCCGCCTCGACGCCCGGCAGCGACGGCAACGGCGTCCAGCGCCGCATCAGCAATCGGAACGTCCAGCCGTGACGGGCGAGCGCGGCGACGAGGTGCGGACCGACAAACCCGGTCGCCCCCGTGATCGCCGCGACCTTCGGCCCCCCTGACGTGGGCACGTCAGGCCGCGGCGGGCTTGGCGGCGTAGTGGCCGGCCAGGTAGTTGGCCTTGGTGCGCGACCGCGAGAGCTTGCCCGACGAGGTGTGCGGCAGGCCCATGGTCGGCGGCACCAGCACCACGTCGCAATCGACCGCGATCGCCTCGCGCACCGCGCCGGCGACGTCGCGCGCCAGCTCCGTCTTCGCCTCGTCGCCCGAGACGCGAGCGAGCACCGCGACCACCACCCGCTCGCCCTCGCCGGTGTCGACCGAGAAGGCCGCCGAATCGCCGCTCTTCACGACCTTCTGCGCCTCGATCGCCCATTCGATGTCCTGCGGCCAGACATTGCGGCCGTTGACGATGATCAGGTCCTTGGCGCGGCCGGTGACGACGATCTCGCCGTTCAGCAGGTAGCCGAGATCGCCGGTGTCGAGCCAGCCGTCGGGCGACAGCACCTCGCGGCTCGCTTCCGGTTCCTGGAAATAACCCGGCATGATGCTGGGGCCCCTGACGAAGATGCGGCCGACCGCGCGGTCGCCCAGCACATGGCCCTGCTCGTCACGCACCTCGAGCTGATGGCGCGGCAGCACCTTGCCGCAGACGACGAAGCGGCGGGCGCTGTGCGCGTCGTCCGGGTTCGCGGCCGGCACGGCGCGCTGCTGTTCGGCGAGCGCGGTGCGGTCGACCGTGTCGGTGTGAACGCCCGTGCCGCCCGGGCTGAACGTGATGGCGAGGCAGACCTCGGCCATGCCGTAGCTCGGGATGAAGGCCGAGCGGTTGAAGCCCCTGGGCTCGAAGGTCGCTGCGAAGCGGTCCAGCACATCGGCGCGCACCATGTCGCCGCCGATGCCGGCATGGCGCCACGACGAGAGATCGAGATCGGCCGGCACCTGGCTCGCGCCGCGACGCACCGCGAGGTCGTAACCGAAGCTCGGGCTGTAGGCGATGGTGCCGCGATACTTCGAGATCAGGTTCAGCCACTGCATCGGCCGGCGCGCGAAGTCGCGCGGCGTGATGTAGTCGATCGAGAGCTGGGCGGCGAGCGGCGAGAAGAGAAAGCCGATCAGGCCCATGTCGTGATAGAGCGGCAGCCAGCTCGCCGCGCGATCGCCTTCGACCACGTCGAGGCCGCCCGGACCGGTGATGCCCTCGAGGTTGGCCATCAGCGCCGCCTGGGTGATCTGCACGCCGTGCGGATGGCGCGTACTGCCGGACGAGAACTGGATGTAGCAGGTGTCGGCCGGGCCGAGCGGCCGCAGGTCCACCGGCTTCTCCGGCAGCGACTCGAGCACGTCCATGCCGCCGTGCAGCCTGAGAGCCGGAAATTCCTCGGCCGCCTCGGCGAGGAAGCCGGCCAGCTCGTCGAGCCCGACCGCCGCGACCGCACCCGAGGCGGCGAACTGGCGGCGCAGTTGATCGAGGTAAGCCTCCTTGCCGCCGATCCCGACCGGGATCGAGACCGGTACCGGCAGCAGGCCGGCATACTGGGCGCCGAAGAAGGCGTCGAAGAAGCCGGGCCAGGTGTCGGCGGTGATCAGCAGCCGGTCGCCGCGCGCGAAGCCCGCGCCGATCAGCTTGCGGGCCATGACATGGGCGCGCTCGCGCACTTCTTTCCACGGCAGCGCCGATAGCCGCTCGCCGCGTGCACTATGGAAGGAGACCCCGGTCTGCCCCTGGGCGGCATAGTCCAGCATCTCGGGCACCGAGCCGAAGGCGGCGCGGCGCAGGGCGAGCGAATGGCGTGTGGGCAGCGGATCCATGAGAATTTCTGGAGGGAGGGGCGTCTCTAGCAGAGGGGTTTCGGCCCCTCAAGTTGCGTTGACACCCCCCTGCCCCCGGCCCGATAGTGCCCGACCCCCGCAAAAGCGGGGCTTTTTCCTTTACAGGAGGTCCATCGTGATAACGGCTGTTATGCCGACGTACGGTCGCAAGGACGTCGTGTTCGAACGCGGAGAGGGCAATTATCTCTACGCGACGGACGGCCGACGTTACCTGGACTTTACCTCCGGCATCGCCGTGAACGCGCTGGGCCACTGCCACCCCACCCTGGTCAACGCACTGACCGAACAGGGCAAGAAGCTGTGGCACACCTCCAATCTCTACCGCATCGGCAACGGCGAGAAGCTGGCCAAGCGGCTGACCGAGGTGTCGTTCGCGGACACGATGTTCTTCTGCAACTCGGGGGCGGAGGCCATCGAGGGCGGCATCAAGCTGATCCGCAAGTATCAGTTCATGAACGGCAGGCCCAAGCGCTACAAGATCATCTGCTTCCAGGCGGCGTTCCATGGCCGGCTGCTGAATGCGCTCGCCGCCACGGGCAACGAGAAGTACCTCGAGGGCTTCGGCCCGCCCGCGCCCGGCTACAAGCACGCGCCGCTCAACAACACCAACGTCGTGCGCGACCTGATCGACGACGAGACCGCCGGCATCCTGGTCGAGCCGATCCAGGGTGAGGGCGGCATCCGCGCCACGACCAACCAGTTCCTCAAGGACCTGCGCGCGATCTGCGACGAGTTCGGGCTGCTGCTGTTCTACGACGAGATCCACACGGGTTTCGGCCGGACCGGCAAGATGTGGGGCTACGAATGGTCGGGCGTGAAGCCCGACGTCGCGGCGATCGCCAAGGGCATGGGCGGCGGCTTCCCGATCGGCGCCTTCATGGCGACCGAGAAGGCGGCGGTCGGCATGGTGCCCGGCACGCACGGCTCGACCTATGGGGGCAATCCGCTGGCCACGGGGGTCGCCAACGCCGTGCTCGACGAGCTCTTGAAGCCCGGCTTCATCGACGCGGTGCGCGAGAAGGGCGAGTACCTCAAGGGGCGGCTCGAGGGCCTGGTGAAGAAGCACCCGGCGGTCTATGTCGAGCAGCGTGGCATGGGCTTCCTGCAGGGCCTGCAGTGCAGCCCGAAGGTGCCGGCCGGCGACATGGTGAACAAGCTCCAGTCGCTCGGCCTGCTGGTCCCGCCGGCCGGCGAGAACGTGATCCGCGTCTTTCCGGCGCTGATCGCCGACAAGGCGGCGCTCGACGAGGGCCTCGAGATCCTGAGCAAGGCTGCGGAGTCGTTCGAGGCGGCGGCCCTCCAAGGTGCAGACCGGGCAGCCGAGTAGGCAGCCATGGCAATCCCGAAGCATTTCCTCGACCTCGACCAGGTCGATCCCAGGACGCTTCGCCAGATCCTCGATCACGGCAAGGCGATGAAGAAGCAGCGCGCCAACGGCGGCCACGAAAAGCCGTTGGCGGGCAAGACGCTCGCGATGATCTTCGAGAAGCCCTCGACCCGCACCCGCGTGTCGTTCGAGGTCGGCATGCGCGAGCTCGGCGGCGAGACGATCATGCTCGGCCGCACCGATACCCAGCTCGGCCGCGGCGAAACGATCGCCGACACCGCAAGGGTCCTCAGCCGTTATGTCGACATCATCATGATGCGCACGACGGTCGAGGAGAAACTCCTGGAGATGGCCAAGTACGCCACCGTGCCGGTGATCAACGGCCTGACCGACAAGACCCACCCCTGCCAGCTCATGGCGGACGTGATGACCTACGAGGAGCATCGCGGGCCGATCCGGGGCAAGGCTGTGGCCTGGTCGGGCGACGGCAACAACATGGCGACCTCGTGGATCCACGCGGCCGTGCAGTTCGACTTCGAATTGCGCATCGCCTGCCCGCCCGAGCTCACGCCGCCCAAGGACGTGGTCGACTGGGCCTCGAAGTCGAAAGGCCAGATCACCATCGGTCACGATCCCGAGGCGATGGTGAAGAATGCGGACTGCGTCGTCACCGACACCTGGGTGTCGATGGGCGATGAGGATCCGCAGAGCCCGAGCGCGGCGCGACGGCACAACCTGCTGCGCGGCTACCAGGTCGACAAGCGGCTGATGGAGACGGCGAAGAAGGATGCCATCTTCATGCACTGCCTGCCGGCCCATCGCGGCGAGGAAGTCACCGCCGACGTGATCGACGGGCCGCAGTCGGTGGTGTTCGACGAGGCCGAGAACCGTCTGCACGCGCAGAAGAGCATCCTCGCCTGGTGTCTGTCGTAGTCTTTCAAACTCCCCTCCCTCGTCCGACGGGGGAGGGCCAGGGTTGGGGGAAAGCCCCGGTAATGATCTCCCCCTTTGTCGATATCGATTTCGTTGCCTGCCCCCTCCCCAACCCTCCCCCTTCGGGGGAGGGAGAAGTAAGAGCATGAACGCCGACGAAGCCCTTCCCTTCCAGCTCGATGCGCTGGGCGTTCGCGGCCGCCTGGTGCGGCTCGGTCCGGCGCTCGACGCGATCATCGAGCGCCACGGCTATCCGCTGGCCGTGGCGCGGCCGCTCGCCGAGGCGATGGTGCTGTGCGCCACGCTGGCGACGTCGCTGAAATACGACGGCATCTTCACGTTGCAGATCTCGGGCGACGGGCCGATCCGCCTGCTCGTCACCGATCTCACGACCGATGGCGCGCTGCGCGGCTATGCCCAGTTCGACAGCTGGAAGCTGGCGGTGGCGCTCGGCGCCGGCAACAGTGAGGCGCCCGAAGGCTATGTGCCCAAGCTGTTCGGACGCGGACGGCTCAGCTTCACCGTGGACCAGGGCCAGCATACCCAGCGCTACCAGGGCGTGGTGCCGCTCGAAGGCCCGACCCTGGCCGACTGCGCCCACACCTACTTCCGCCAGTCCGAGCAGCTGCCGACCGGCATCAAGATCGCGGCCGAGCGCAGGGTGGTCGACGGCACGGCGCACTGGCGCGCGGCGTCGCTGATGGTGCAGCAGATGCCCGAGCTCGAGGCCGGCCGCATCCACGTCGACCGCGAGCAACGCGAGGACGACTGGCGCCGCGCCGTCATCCTGATGGCCTCCGCGACCATCGCCGAGATGCTCGACGCCGACCTGCCGAGCGAGACCCTGCTCTACCGGCTGTTCCATCAGGAGAAGCCACGCCAGTTCGCGCGCCGGCCGTTCGTCGCGCGCTGCCGCTGCAGCCGCGAGCGCATCGACCGCGTGCTCCGCTCGATCAAGCGCGAAGAGCTCGACGACCTGCGCGATTCCAGCGGCAACGTGTCGGTGAAGTGCGAGTTCTGCTCGACCGAATACGTCTACGACGACAACGATCTCGACCGGATCTACGCCTCGGCGGCGTAGCTCGTTGCTGGCAAGCGCGCCACGTCAGACGGAAGTGACGTAGGTCTTGGCCGGACGCGCCTTGACGGCTGCCTCGTTCACCTCGACACCCCATCCCGGGCCGGTCGGCAGGACGTAGTCGCCGTTCTCGATGATCGGCGGAGCGGTGAAGAACTCGTCGCGCCACTTCACGCTGTCGATGTCGATCTCCATGATGCGGAAGTTCGGCACGGCGGCGCAGAAGTGTGCGCTGATGGCGCTCGCAAGATGTCCGTAGAAATTGTGTGGCGCGACGTTGACCTCGTAGACGTCGGCCATCGCCGCGATCTTCAACGATTCGTAGAAGCCGTTCCACACCACGTCGACGATCGCCGTATCGAAGGCGTACGACTCGAAGTACGGCCGGAAATCGCGACGCTCGAGCAGCGTCTCGCCCGAGGCGATCGGCACGGGCGACCCTTGACGGATCAAGGCGATCGACTTCGGATCGTGCGCATCGAGCTCGAGCCAGGTGAGCCTGGTCGGGCCGACCGCCTCGGCGATGCGGCGGAAGCCTTCGGTGCGGAAGTGGAAGTTGGTGTCGAGCATGATGCCGACGTCGGGACCGCAGCCCTTGCGGAAGGCCTCGACGGTCCTGGCGGCGCTGCGCGCGATGTAGTCGTCCCAGTTGCGCTCGGGAAAGCCGCGTCCGACCACGAAGCCGGGCCGATAGGCGGTGACGGTGCCGTCCTCCCGTTCGATCGCGATATTGGTCTTGAGGCAGCGATAGCCCTTGGCCTTCACCTCGGCGCCGACCTTGGTGAAATCGGCGTAGGTCTTCACGGCCGGCTCGCCGACCAGGTCGGCGTTGCGCATGCGATAGGAGCCGCAATGCGACCAGTAGACGGGGATGCGGTCGCGAATTTTTCCACCGAACAGCTGGTAGACCGGCACGCCCAGCGCCTTGCCCTTGATATCGAGCAGCGCGTTCTCGATCGCGGCGATCGCCTGCCGCACCACGCCCCCGCGCGACTGGGTCGAGCGCGTGCCGAGCACCGCGTTGATCCATTCGAGCGCCATCGGATCGCTGCCGATGACGTTGGGCATCAGCGCGTCGATCACGCCACCGAGCCCCGGACTGCCGAAGCTCTCGTTGTATTCCGACCAGCCGACGATGCCATCGTCGGTCACCAGCTTCAGGAACGAAAAGGTGCGCCAGCCGGCGTCGCACTTGAACGTCTCGTAGCTCTTGACCTTCATGGCTTCCTCTCTCTGGCGACACTCATCAGGCCGGCCCACGTCGCTTCCGCTCCGAACGTGCGCACCTTCGCCGCCCGCGCTCCCAGGGCGAGAGCATAGCGGGCGACCAGCGCCGACGCGCCAATCACGATCACCTCGCCGCTTGCCGGCAGCTCCTGCCCGCCAAGCTCCTCGCCGATCAGCAGGCCCGAGAGATAGCTGGCCGATTCGGCCGGTGATAGCCGTCCGAACAGGCCGAGCGCCCGAACGCCGAACGTGTTGTGCAGCAGGCCTTCGCCCTCGCCGGCCCGCGCGACGCCACGGCGAAAGGCGGCCTCGTCGAGCGGCGCATCGGCGTCGAGCGTCCGGGCCAGGATCGAGTGCCCGGCGAGCAGACCATAGACCTCGCCGGTCATGAAGGTGCGAAAGCCCGTGATCTTGCCGCGGCGCACGACAGCCCATTTGCTGTGCGTGCCGGGCAAGACGAACAGGCCGTCGGCGAGCCCCGCCAGCCGCATCGCGCCGAAGATCTGTACCTCCTCGCCGCGCATCACGTCGGGCACGTCGCCCTGCGTGTCGCTGAGGCCGGGCACGAGGGCGATCCGGTCACGCTCGATCCAATGGAGCTGGCTGGAAAGCTCGTCCGGCCCGGCGGGACAGGCGACATAGGGCGCCTCGGCCCATCCCTGCCGGCTGCCGGCCATGCCGGAGATCAGGCAGCGTGCGCCACCCGTCATCCAGTCGGCGAACTGCGCCTCGAACACGCCGGCGAAGTCGCCGTTCGGCACATTGAGGATGCCGAGCGGCGCGCTCCTCTCCCCGAGCACCTTGCCTGAGTCGTCGAGCCGTGCGCCCCGCAGCGAGCTCGTGCCCCAGTCGACGGCGATCAGCTCGGCCACGCTCGCTCCGTCAGTCGCGGGTGCACCACTCCGTCATGCGGCGCATGAAGCCCTCGCAGGCGGTGATCTGCGAGGCGAGGATGAACTCGTTGGGCTGGTGAGCCTGCGCGATGTCGCCCGGGCCGCACACCACGGTCGGCACGCCGAGCGTCTTCCTGAAGATGCCCGCTTCGGTTCCGTAGACCACGCTGCCGACGGTGTTGGAACCCGACCAGTTGGCCGCCAGCGCCTTGGCCTCCTCGTTGCCCTCGGGCGAGAAGCCGACGGTCGAGGAGCGCACCACGGTCTCTATTCGGGCCGCCGGATGCCTGGCCTTCATCTTCGGCAGCAGCTCTTCCTCGAGCCATTTCAGCGCCTGCTCGCCCAGCATCGTCAGCGGCCGGTCCGGCAGCTCGCGATAGCCCCACAGCACCTCGCACTCGCGCGCCAGGATGTTGCCGGCGGTGCCGCCGACGATCGTGCCGACATTGAAGGTCGGCGCCGGCGGCGTGAACTCGCTGGTCGGCGGGAACTCCCTGTCGAGCCGGTCCTGCACCGTGTTGAGGTAGTGCACGAACTCGCCGGCGAAGTGGATGGCGCTGACGCCGAGGTGGGTCATCGAGGAATGCGCCTCGAAGCCGGTGAACTTCGTGACGTACATCTGCGCGCCCTTGTGGGCGTGCACCACCGTCATCATGGTCGGCTCGCCGATGATGATGGCGCGCGGCCGGGGCACCTCGCGCGCCATCGCCGCGGCGAGCGAATGGGCGCCGAGGCAGCCGACTTCCTCGTCATAGCTCAACGCAAAGTGGATCGGCTTCCTGAGCGGCGCCTTCAGGATCTGCGGCAGCATGGCGAGCGCGATGGCGTAGAACGCCTTCATGTCGCAGGTGCCGCGGCCGTAGTACTTGCCGTCGTTCTTGAGCGTCAGCGTCCAGGGATCGGTCTCCCACGGCTGGCCGTCGACCGGCACCACGTCGGTGTGGCCCGAGAGGACGACGCCGCCTTCGGACATCGGGCCGACGGTGGCGAACATGTTGGCCTTCTTGCCGTCCTCGCTGGGCACCAGCCTGGAGTCGATGCCGTGGCCCTTCAGGTACTCCTGGACGTACTCGATCAGGGCGAGGTTCGAGTTGCGCGAGGTGGTGTCGAACGCCACCAGACGGCGCAGCATTTCGACTGAGTCGACGACTTCTCCGGCCAACGAAAACTCCTGACTATGCGCTGCCGCGCTCTATGCGGTCCTGTGGCCGATCATAGAGAGGAACTCGCGACGCGTCTCGCCATTGTCGCGGAAGGCGCCCAGCATGCGGCTGGTCACCATGTCGACGCCCGATTTGTGCACGCCGCGGGTGGTCATGCACTGGTGCGCCGCCTCGATCACGACGGCTACGCCACGCGGCTGCAACACGTCCTGCAAGGTGTTGGCGATCTGCGCCGTGAGCTTCTCCTGGATCTGCAGGCGCTTGGCGAAGGCATCGACCACGCGGGCGAGCTTGCTGATGCCGACCACGCGCTTGTCCGGCAGGTAGCCGATATGCACCCTGCCGATGATCGGCACCATGTGGTGCTCGCAATAGGATTCGAGGCGGATGTCGCGCAGCATCACGACCTCGTCGTAGCCGTCGACCTCCTCGAAGGTACGCTTGAGGATCTCGGCCGGATCGTCCTGGTAGCCGGCGAAGAACTCCTCGTAGGAGCGCACGACGCGATCGGGCGTGCCGAGCAGGCCCTCGCGCTCGGGATCGTCGCCCGCCCAGCGGAGCAGGACGCGGACCGCTTCCTCGGCCTCCTCGCGCGTCGGGCGCGTCACGGGGCCCTGCGGCGCAACCTCGCCCTTCTTCAGCATCCGGTTCATCGTGCCTCTCCGCCGACCAATGACGGCCTAGTTGAGCTGTCGCGCGCCACCCGGCGCGTCGAGCGAGAAGGTCGGGATCTCGATGTCGAAATTCTCGCCCGTGTCGCTCACCATCTGATAGGTGCCGCCCATGAAACCCGAGGGCGTCGAGAGCGGCGTGCCCGAGGTGTACTCGAAGACCCCGCCGGGCTCCAGCCG
Organism: Pseudomonadota bacterium; assembly: GCA_018240745.1. Lineage (GTDB taxonomy): Bacteria > Pseudomonadota > Alphaproteobacteria > Reyranellales > Reyranellaceae > Reyranella. The sequence continues at coordinate 19,634 of JAFEFF010000191.1, read as the reverse complement.
CGGCGTCTCGCCGACCACGCCCCGGCCCTTGACCTCCTGGCGGCGGCCAAGCCCGTCGGTAATCTTCCAGTGACGGCTGCGCAGCTGCACGGCGATCGCGCCCTTGTTCTCGATTCGCACCTCGTAGGCCCAGACGTATTGCGACTTCGCCGGATCGGACTGGTCCGGCAGATAGCGCGGCTGGACGGTTACTTGTATGGCTCGGGTCGTGGCGGTGTACATGCGCTCCCCTGGGGCGCGTTCCTGGAGTTTACCTGCCCTCACAAATGGAATTTTCCGGACAAAAGGTCAAATCACGCAAGGCGGCGCCACCGCCCTGCGGTCTGTCACTCTCTGACTAGCGGTTGGCGTCGAAGAACCCGTATTCCAGCTCCATCGCGCGGCGGTAGTTGGCGCGCACGGCGGGACTGTCGACAGCGTGCCGGTCGAGCAGCGCTTCCAGCCGTACCGCCAGGGCCTCGAATCCGGGATCGGAATAGGTGCTGACCCAGTCGGCGTAAGCCGGCGCCACGTCCTTCTTCGCCAGCGTCTGGCCGAGATAGGCGTAGAGCCGCATGCAGGGCGTCATGCCGGCGATGGTCTCGCCGAGAACGCCCTGCCGTGCGTTGCCCAGCAGGAAATCGACATAGGCCTGCGTTGCCGCGAGCGGCGTAACGCCGTCGAGCGAAATCTGCAGCTTCTCCGTGTAGCTCTCGTGCAGCTTCAGCTCCTCCAGCACGCCAGCGATCAGCTCGGAGAAACCGTACAGATCGTCGCGCGACGTGCCGTGCGCCAGGCAGAAGGCATAGGCCCGCGCAAAGGCGTCGAGGAAATACGCGTCCTGCGCGACATAGCTTTTGAAGCGCCCGAGCGGCAGCGAACCGTCGCCGAGGCCCTGAACGAAGGGATGGGCGAGAATCTTCTGCGCCCAATCGGCATTCGCCTGCCACAGCCGGCGGGCCAGGGATGGGTCGTCCATTCGATGCTCCGTTTGAGGCAGGTCAATCCCGTCCGGTGATTCCAGGCCTAAGAGTAGCAAGTCGAATGGACCTGATCGTCTCCCGAATGGCGCTCGATGAGCAGCCGGTGGAAATGGTCGAGCGCAAAGGCTCGGGCCATCCGGATTCGATCTGCGATGCCCTGGCCCAGACGCTGTCGCGTAGTCTCTGCCGGCACTATCTCGACCGGTTCGGGACGATCCTGCACCACAACGTTGACAAGGTGCTGCTGTGCGGCGGCCGGTCCCACGCGCAATTCGGCGGCGGTGAGGTGCTGATGCCGATGGAGCTCTACCTCGCGGGCCGAGCCACCACGTCGACCGGCAGCCAGACCATCCCGGTGGAGGAACTCGCGATCGAAGGCTCACGGCGGTGGTTGCGTGACCATCTGCATGCGCTCGAAGTCGATCGCCATGTCGTGATCCATAGCAAGGTCCGGCCCGGATCACGTGACCTGACGCAACTCTTCACCCGCGGAGGCCATGACATCCCGCGGGCGAACGACACCTCGATCGGCATCGGCTATGCCCCGATGAGTCGCCTCGAGCGGCTGGTGCTCCGCATCGAGCGCTCGCTGAACGAGCAGAGCCGATCGAACCGGCCGGCCTGGGGCGAGGACACCAAGGTCATGGCTGTCCGCCACGGAGAAGCCGTCTCGATCACGATAGCCTGCGCCATGATCGGCAGGCATCTGGTTAACCTCGATCACTATCTCACGGAGACAGCCGCGGTGCAGCGGCAGGTCGAGCGCCTTGCGGCCCAGGCCGACTTCGCCGAAGCCACTGTCCGGGTCAACGCGGCCGACGCCCCCGCCGCCGGATCGGTCTATCTCACGGTCACCGGCATTTCGGCCGAAGCCGGCGACGACGGTGAGGTCGGCCGTGGCAACCGGATCAATGGCCTCATCACACCCTACCGACCGATGAGCCTGGAGGCCGCCGCCGGCAAGAACCCGGTGAGCCACGTCGGCCTGCTCTACAACGTGGCGGCGCGGGAGGCCGCGGAACAGATCGTCGCCAGCCTCCCCGAAGTCGCGCGCGCCGAGTGCTACCTGGTGAGCGAGATCGGTCGGCCCGTCAACGAGCCGGCGGTCGCGCACCTGCGGCTGGCAACGCACGATGAAGGCTCCCCCGCCGAGGTCGAGGCCAAAGCCGAGGAAATCCTGCGCTCGGCATTGCGCGACCTGCCGAAGCTCACCAAGCGCCTCGCGACAAGCGAGCTCGACCTGTTCTAGGCCTCAACTCCAGAGCTTCAACCCCAGGGCCTCAACCCAATGCCTGGGTCAGGTCGGTGATGATGTCGTCGACATCCTCGAGGCCGACCGAGATGCGCACGGTGCCGTCGCCGATGCCGAGCTTGGCCCGCTCCTCGGCGCCGATGCGCATGTGGGTGGTCGTCGCCGGATGGGTGACCATGCTCTTGGCGTCGCCGAGATTGTTCGAGATGTCGACCAGTTGCAAGCGATTCAGCGCCTCGAAGGTCGCGGGCTTGCCGCCCTTGATGTCGAAGGTGACGACGCCGCCGAAGTTCGACATCTGCCTGGCCGCCAGCGCGTGCTGCGGATGGTCGGGCCGGCCGGGATAGAGCACGCGGCCGATCTTCGGATTGGCGGCCAGCGCGTCGGCGACCTTGCGGGCGCTCGCGCAGTGGCGGTCGATGCGCAGGCCGAGCGTCTCCAGTCCCTTCACGAACAGCCAGGCATTGAACGGGCTGATCGAAGGACCGGTGTTGCGGGTGACCGGCTGCAGCTTGCCGATGATGAAATCGCGGCTGCCCAGGATCGCTCCACCGAGCGCGCGGCCCTGCCCGTCGATGTACTTGGTCGCCGAGTGGACCACGACGTCGGCGCCGAGCTCGAGCGGCCGCTGCAGGATCGGCGTGGCGAACGCGTTGTCGAGCACGACCTTGGCGCCCGCCTTGTGCGCGAGATCGCATACCGCCTTGACGTCGACGATGTCGAGCATCGGGTTCGACGGCGATTCGAACAGCACGGCATTGGCCGGCGTCGACAGCGCCTTCTCCCACTGCCCGAGGTCGCCGCCATCGACGAACTCGCCCTTGATGCCGTACCTCGGCAGCAGCTCGTTGATGATGTAGTGGCACGAGCCGAAAAGCTGCCGCGCCGCGACGATGCGATCGCCGGCCTTGAGCAGCGCGAGCAGGGCGTAGAACACCGCCGACATGCCGGTCGCGGTGGCGATGCACGCCTCGGCACCCTCGAGCGCGGCGAGGCGGTCCTGGAACATCGCGACCGTCGGATTGCCGAAGCGCGAATACTGGAAGTGCGCACTTTCGCCCTTGAACGTCGCCTCGGCCTCCTCGGCGCTGTTGTAGGCGTAGCCCGAGGTCAGGAAGAGCGCTTCCGACGTCTCGTCGAAGCTGCTGCGTCGCAGACCACCCCGCACCGCACGCGTTTGCGGCTTCCAGCTCTTGATGTCGGGTGCCGCCTTCTTGCGCTGGATCGTGCCGTCCATTGTCCTTCTCCTCCGCGCGCTCCCACGCGCAACAAAAAGCCCCCGACCGGGAAAGGACGGGGGCTTTTTTGTCAGCACTCCGACCTTTTAGCGGGGTTTAACGTGGCCGCAAGCCGGTCGGCTCAAATTCCACGGTGTCGGGCGTTCTATAGGCCGCTGGCGCGCCACCCGCAAGCGCCATATTGAAGCGGCCCCTGATCGTCACCATGGCGGGTGCGGATCGGCGATGCGGCCCGCGCGGAAGCCATCATCGCCGAGCTCGAAAACCTACGCCTGAGCCTTCTGCTTCTGCCTGGCCAACGACTGCTCGCGCAGCTGCGTCAGGGTGATGCGCGAGGTCAGCGCCTCGGCGTCGGTCTTCACGTGGATGATCGCGGGCTTGCCGGCATTGAGCGCGCGCTCGAACGCCGGACCGAAGTCCTCCGTCTTCTCGACCGTCTCACCATGACCGCCGAACGCGCGGGCATAGGCGGCGAAGTCGGGGTTCTTGAGCTCGGTGCCATGCACGCGCGTCGGATACTCGCGCTCCTGGTGCATGCGGATGGTGCCGAACATGCCGTTGTCGATCACTGCGATGACGATGTTGGCGCCGTGCTGCACGGCTGTCGCGAACTCCTGGCCGTTCATCAGGAAGCAGCCGTCGCCCGCCAGCGACACCACCATGCGGTTGGGCTCGGCGATCTTGGCCGCCACCGCCGCCGGTACGCCATAGCCCATCGCGCCGCTGGTCGGTGCGAGCTGGGTCTTGAAGCCGCGATACTGGAAGAAGCGGTGCAGGAAGGCGGCGTAATTGCCCGCGCCGTTGGTGACGATCGCATCGTCCGGCAGGCGCTTGTTCAGCCAGGCGATGACCTCGCCCATGTTCACCGTGCCGGGCAGCGGCCCCGGCTTGATGTTGTCGAGATACTCGGCGTGGCCATCCTTCACGGTCGCCGCCCACTTCTTGCCGTCGACCGGCTTCATCGCCTTGGCCGCTGCGGCGAAAGCCTGCATCCCCGAGTTGATCGGCAAGGTCGCCTGGTAGACGCGGCCGAGCTCCTCGGCGCTGGCATGGACATGCACCAGCTTCTGCCTAGGCACCGGCAGGTCGAACAGCGTGTAGCCGCCCGTCGTCGCCTCGCCCAGCCGCGGGCCGATGGCGATGATGAGATCGCTCGCCTTCAGCCGCTTGCCGAGCGCGGGACCGACGCCGACGCCGAGATCGCCGGCATAGTTGGGATGACGATTGTCAAAGAGATCCTGGTTGCGGAACGAGGCGCAGACCGGCAGCGAATTGGCCTCGGCGAATGCCTTGATGTCCTTGCAGGCCTGTGCGCTCCAGCCGCCGCCGCCGACGATCACCATCGGCCGCTCGGCCTGCTTGAGCAATTCGCGCAGCCTGGCCATGTCCTCGGGCGACGGCGCGCCGCGCGCGATCTTATAGGGGCCGGCGTCGGCCACCTCGACCTCGTCGATCAGCATGTCTTCGGGCAACGCCACGACGACCGGGCCCGGCCGCCCATTCAGCGCGCGATGGAAGGCTTGGCTGATCAGCTCGGGAATTCGGCGCGCATCCTCGATCTGCGTCACCCACTTGGCCATCGGGCCGAACATGTGCCGGTAGTCGATCTCCTGGAAGGCCTCGCGGTCGGTCGTCTCGCGGGCCACCTGGCCGACCAGCAGGATCATCGGCGTCGAATCCTGGAACCCGGTATGCAAACCGATGCTGGCGTTGGTCGCACCCGGGCCGCGCGTGACAAAAGCCACGCCCGGCTTGCCGGTGAGCTTGCCGTAAGCCTCCGCCATGTTTGCCGCGCCGCCTTCCTGGCGGCAGATGACGTAGCGAATGGAATTGCGCTGGGCATACAGTGCATCGAGCGCCGCGAGGTAGCTCTCCCCAGGCACGCCGAAGATGGTGTCGGTGCCGTGGATGCGCAGCTGATCGATCAGGACCTGCGCGCCGCTTCGGCGCGGATGTGTGGCAGTCATCTTCTTCCCTTAGCTCGTGGGTGAACTCGAACCCGGCAACCATATCTTGACTCGTACGCTTTCGCGCCCGGCGCCGGATCGGGGCGTCGAACGGAGATGAACGAATTGACGACGACGCCGGCCTCCCTGATTCACAGTCGGCGACGATTGTGTGACTTGGCAAAGGTGATCTCAACCCTTGTGGACTCGGCCGCGGAAACAGAGCATAAGTGCGGCATAGCGACACTGGCCGAAGAGTATCCAGAGGAGTCTTCGGCAAAGACGTGAGAGCGCGATACCGGTCAACGTCTTCCCCGTGAGCTTCTTGGTCATCTTTGGCAATTGTCTACGAAACGCTGGGACTGAAACTGTTCAGCAAGCGCGCGCCGGACTCCGCTCGTTCCTTCCTCCAGCCCCGAGCCTTGAATGAGTCGTAAATTGTTTGTGGGCAATCTGCCCTATTCGGTCACGTCCGAGCGTTTGCAAGAAGCCTTCTCCCAGTTCGGCACCGTTACCTCTTCGAAAGTGATCGTGGATCGCGAGACCGGCCGCAGCCGTGGCTTCGCCTTCCTCGAGATGGAAACCGACGATCAGGGCTCTGCAGCGATGCAGGCCATGAACGGATCTCTCCTCGACGGCCGCTCGATCGCCGTCCGTGAAGCCGTCGAGCGTCAGCCCGGCGGTGGTGGCGGCGGCGGATTTGGCGGCGGCGGCGGTGGCCGCGATGGCGGCGGCTTCCGCCCGCGCGGCCCGCGTCCGCCCTATGGCGGCGGCGGTGGTGGTGGCGGCTACGGCGGCGGCGGCGGCGGTGGCTATCGCGGCGGCGGTGGTGGCGGCGGCTACGGCGGCGGTGGCGGCGGTGGATACCGCGGTGCGCCGTCCGGCGATGGCGGCCCGATGCGCGACCGTCGTGCCGACTTCTCGGGCGGCGGCGGTGGCGGCGGGTTCGATCCCGGCGCCGCTGCCGGTGGCGGCGGCGACGCAGGTCGTCCGCAGCGTCGGCGTGACGGCGGTCCGCATCGTCGCGAGCGCGATTACGAGCCGCGCAAGCGCGGCTTCGACGACGACCAGTAGGATTTGATCTCAGCAGAGCTGAGACGGGACGCCGGAGGGAAACCTCCGGCGTCTTTCTTTCTTGCTGTTGGGCGGTGCTATTCTTGTCCGGGCGCTGGCGGAGACGGACATGAAGCGACGCACCGCACTCGTAGGCTCACTCGCGACTCCCCTGGCGACTTTGGCCGGTCCGCTGGCGGTACGCGCCGGCACGCCGGTCGATCTGCAGCTCGTGCTGGCAGTCGACGTCTCGCGCTCGATCGACGAGGTCGAAGCGGAATTGCAGCGCCGCGGCTACATCGAAGCGCTCACCAACCAGACGGTGATCGACGCGATCCTGTCGGGCGAGCACAAGCGCATCGCGCTCTGCTACGCCGAATGGGCCGGCACGCACTACCAGGCCGTGGTGATCGACTGGACGGTGATCGACAGCCCTGCCGCCGCGCGCCGCTTCGCCGACAAGCTCGCCGAAGCGTCGCGCACCTCGCAGAGCTGGACCGCGGTCGGCGCCGCATTGGCCTTCGCCGCGCAGCGCTTCGACAATTCGGGCTGCGAGTCCAGGCGCCGCGTGATCGACATCTCGGGCGACGGCCGCACCAACGATGGCCCGCCGGCCGAGGTGGTCCGCGACAAGCTCGTGGCGCAGGGTTTCGTGATCAACGGCCTGCCGGTGATGATGAACCGCAGCAACTTCGGCCGTCCACCCGACACCGGCCTCGACAAGTACTACGAGGACAACGTGATCGGCGGCCCAGGCGCCTTCATGATCGCGGCGGCGAACTTCGACGATTTCGGCCGCGCCGTGCGCAGCAAGCTGATCCGCGAGATCTCGGGGCTGCCTACCCCGCGCGCAACACCTGCCTGAGCCGCTCGAACGGCGCCGGATCGCGCGCAAGCTGCACCGGCATGCCGAGATGGCCGAGGCGGTAGCGGAACACGTTCTCCTCGGGCAGCCGCCATTGGCGCGCCAGCGCCAGACCATGATCGTAGGGCACCCAGCGGTCGGTCTCGCCCAGCACCGAAACGATCCGCCCGGACGCCAGCGCTGGCCGCTCCGCTGGATCGATCGCACCCGAGATCGACGTCAGCGCCTCGCGCGTCCACCCGGCCTCGTGCAAGGCGCGATCGATGCCAAGCAGCGACGCGAGCTCGCCGCCGAAGGTCACCTCCTCCAGCCGGCCGGAATGGCTGATCAGCAGCACCGCGTCGGGACGCGCTTCGACCGCCCAGAGACCGCAGCGGCTCGCGACCTGCTGGGCCACGAACGACGTCATGGAAATGCCGGCCACCGACACCGTGCCGCCGAACCGCAGGCGCGCCCACGCCGTCAGCAACGCCGTCTCGATGGCCTGGCCCGCGATCAGGTCGAGCGTTCCGGCCGGCGCCAGTGCGAAGAACGGTTCGCCGCCATAGAAGTCCGGCATCGCCCGCAGGCCGTGATAGGGCGAGATCGGCTCGAGCACCCGCCAGCCCATGCCGGCCAGCCGCCGGCCGGGATCACTTTGCGTGGCCAGCAGGTCGAACTCGAGGCACAGGCCGCTGCCGAAGATCAGCGTGTCGCGTGCTTCACCGTCGGCCGGCTCGATGACTCGCGCGTAGAGCCTCTCGCTGCCGGGCCGTGCGGCGAGCCGCGGCGACGGCGTGGGCGCGCGCAGCCAGTATTCGGCCAGGCCAGCGCGCACGAAGCGGCGCGAGACTTCGACCGACCTCGGATCGGCCGCCGCGCGATAGAGCGCCGACGGATCGGTATCGACAGCGCCCGGCGGATCGATCTGCCAGCGCGCCAGTGAAGGACCGCGCGGAAAGAGCAGCGGCGCAAAGTAGCTGCGCGTCATCTGATGCAAGGTCGAAGCCGCGGCGGCGGCTGTCATCGAGCAGCCCGGGATCGGACGATCGATCGGGATCGAAGATCGCCGTTTCCCATACCGCGCGGGCCTCGTCGGCGGCACGCTTCAGGCGGTCGTGATGTGCCAGCAGCGGCCGCAGCGGGAAGGTCGACCAGAATGCCGGCAGGCTGACCGCCTGGTGGCGAAACGCCGCCACGTCGCCGTGGGCCGCATTGGCGGCAGCCCACAGGCGCGACAGCGGCATGTAGCGACGCAGCCCGAACAGTCCCGCTGCATCGAGCCAGGGCCGCGCCAGCAATCCGCCGAGCGGCGACTCGAGCAGGACATTCATCGACAGACCTCGCGCAGCACGGCATCATTGGCGCGTTCTGGAGGAGCGTAGAGGATGTTGGTCAACGACCCCGTGACGCAGGCGCGGCTCGACCTGACGACGGCGCTGCGGACGGCCGCCCGACACGGATTGAACGAGGGCGTGTGCAACCATTTCAGCATGGCCGTGCCGGGACGCGAGGAGCTGTTCCTGGTCAATCCGCAGGGGCTGCACTGGTCGGAGGTCACGCCGGCTGATCTGGTGATGGCCGACGGCGAAGGCAACGTCATCGAGGGCCGGTATCCGGTCGAGGCAACCGCCTTCTTCATCCATGCGCGCATCCACCAGGGCAACGAGCGCGCGCAGGTCGTGCTGCACACCCACATGCCGTACGCGACCGCCCTCACCTCGATCACCGGCGGGTGCATCGAGATGTGCACCCAGAACGCCTTCCGCTTCTGGAACCGCATCGCCTACGACGAACAGTATTCCGGCGTGGCCCTCAGCAACGACGAGGGCGACCGCATGTGCCGGGCGCTCGGCGACAAGGACATCCTGTTCCTGCGCAACCATGGCGTGATCGTCACCGGCCGCACGGTCGCGCAGGCCTACGACGATCTCTACTACCTCGAACGCACGGCGATGGTGCAGGTGCTGGCGATGCAGACCGGCCGCCCGCTGCACACCATCGACGAGGCGACGGTCGCGCATGCGGCGCGCCAGATCGCCAACGACGCACAGCAGGCCTTCCTGCATTTCGAATCGTTGAAGCGGCTGCTGGACCGCGACGAGCCGGGCTGGCGGCGCCTCGCGGCCTGAAGGACGACACGGGAGAGATGACAATGCGTATCGTGACGAGCCTGACGGCCCTGCTGATGGCAGTGGCCGCCACCGCGCCTGCCCATGCCCAGCTGCAATCTCCAGGCGGCACGCCCGGCGTCGCCGGCGGCCCGAAGCTCGGCCAACTCGAGATCAAGGCCTACCAGGTGATCCCGAAGACCAAGACGGCGGTGCAGCTCACTTCCGACACCGCCCTGGCGCGCAATCTCCGGCGCGAGGTGATGATCCGCCTGTCGCGGCGCGGGAACGAGGTCGGCTTCTCCGGCGGCAATGTCATGCGCATGGACGTGAGCTACTTCGACTTCTCGGTCGGCGGCGACAGCGGCAACACGATCGGCGGCAACCCCGGCTACGAGGGTCCGGGCGCCAATCCGCGGCTCGAGCTGCCGAGCAACAAGATCCAGCAGCGCAACGGCCTGGGGCCGAACCTCAGTGCCCCGACCCTGCGCATCGTGCTCACGCTCTACTCGGTGGACGGCGGCAAGGTGCTGTGGGCGGCGACCAGCTCCTGCGCGACCCACGCCGGAACCGCCGAAGCGACGGGTATCGCCATGATCGATACGATCTTCCAGGCGGCCGACAAGAACCGCACTGCCGACGCCGGCTGCCCGCTCTGATTTTCCGGCACGAACGATCAGGAAGGAAACGCCATGCCGCGTCTGGCTCCGCTCGACCTCGAGAAGCTCACGCCCGAACAGAAGAAGGCCGCCGATGCCATCGTCGCCGGCCCACGCGGCGGCCTGCGCGGCCCGTTCGAGCCCTGGCTGCGCCGGCCCGAGCTCGCTGACCGCGCACAGAAGCTTGGCGAATACTGCCGCTTCAACAACTCGCTGCCGCGCGACCTCAGCGAGCTCGCGATCTGCCTGGTCGGCCGCCACCTCAAGGCGCAGTACGAGTTCTATGCCCATGCCCGCCTTGTCCGCGAGGCCGGCCTCTCGGCCGAGATCGTCGAGGCGATCCGCACCCGCCAGACGCCGCCCTTCACCCGTGATGTCGAGCGCATCGTCCACGATTTCGTCACGGAGTATCTCGCGACCAACCGCGTCTCGTCGGTCAACTACAAGCGTGCGGTCGACGCGTTCGGCGAGTCGGGCGTGGTCGATCTGGTGGGCGTCTGTGGCTACTACATGCTGGTGTCGATGACGCTCAACGTCTTCGAGATGCCGCTGCCGCCGGGCGAGCCAGAACCCCTGGCATAGGGCCGATCGCTTAGGCAACGCGACCTTACATCTTTTCCTGGCGGCCGCTCATTGCGCTGTCGCCTGGACGCCTGACTGCCTACCTGGCTGACTAAACCGCCAACTTGACCAGCAAGGCGACGACGGCGAGCGCCAGGACGGCGGTCGCGAGCTTCCAGAGCAGCAGACGCGGCACCGCGACCCGGTCGCGGGCCAACCCCTGCTCGATCCGGGTCCAGACATGGCTGGGCGCCGGTCCGGTGTCGGGCAGGAATTCCGTCAGCAACGCCAGCCGATCCTCCCAGACATCGACCGCGCGGCAGTAACGGGCGTCGCGCTCACGGCGACGTTCGAAGCCGCGGCGCACCACGCCGCCCAGCCCTCCCGCCGCATATTCGGCCGCCACCAGCTCGCGGCCGTCGGGTTCGGTGCCGGTGAGGCAACGGTTCATCTGGGCGAGCCCACGCCGCACCCAGCTCTTGGCGGTGCCGAGCTGGACGCCCAGGCGGTCGGCCAGTTCGCTATGGGTCAGGCCTTCGAAATAGACCAGCGACACCGAGCGGCGGTGATTGGCCGGCAGGTTGGCGAGGCACGAATTGACCCGCCGCGCCGCCTCGCTGCGCATCGCGCGATCGGCCGGATCGGGCTCTCCCAGCACCAGCGTCTCGGCGTCGAGCGGCTGCTGGCCAAGCTCACGCCGCTGCAGGGTCGCCTTGGCGGTGAGCGCGCGATTGCGGACCACCCGCACCAGCCAGCCGTAGGCCGAGCCCTTGGCCGGATCGAAGCGGTGCGCCCAGCGCCAGACGCGCAGGAAGGAGTCCTGCAGCACGTCCTCGGCCACATCGGTCCGGCCGACGATCGAGCGGGCGATCGCCAGCAGCCGGCCGCCGGTCAGCTCGTACAGCCGGGCGAACGACCGCTCGTTGCCCATCGCCACATCGGCCAGCAGCCGCGCCAGCGGGTCGAAGGACGCGGAGTCGACCGCGGCCGGTGCCGCCGGCGGCCCGGCCATACCGAGCTGCGCCATGCCGCGACGAAGATTGAGAAGCTCGCCCATCAAAGCCTGTTACCCGCCGCCGCCGCGATCGGATGCAGCCGGCGGCAAAAAAAGAAACGCCCCCCGAACCGCATCCATCCCGCGGCCGCCCGGGGTTCCCAAAGCGACGGACCGCGGTTCGTCGAACGTGCACGGGAGAACATCATGACCATCGTCAAACTCGACCCTCTGCCGGCCTGCGGCAAGCGTCGCACCTTCCTGTCGGGCTTCACATTGTCGGCAACGGCCATCGCGTTGCTGGCGGGCAACGAAAAGCTGGGGCTGGTCGGCAGCGCCTCGGCGCAGACCGCCAACAACGACGTTACCATCCTGAACTCGGCGCTGGGCGCCGAGCAGCAGGCGATCGCCGCCTACCAGCTTGGTGCCGAGTCCGGCCTGCTGCAGAAGCCGGTGAAGGACCTCGCGGTCCAGTTCCAGGGGCATCACAAGGCACACGCCGACGCGCTCGCCAAGGCGGTGGCCAAACTCGGCGGCAAGCCGGTCGTGCCGATGAAGGACTACCACTTCCCGAAGGAAAAGCTGAAGTCGCAGAACGACGTGCTGACCTTCGCCGCCTCGCTCGAGAAGGGTGCGGTCAGCGCCTATCTCGGCGCCGTGCCGATCCTCACCGACAAGGACCTCGCCAAGGCCGCGGCCTCGATCCTCGGCGACGAGGCGATGCATTGGGCGGTGCTGCGCAATGCGCTCGGCCAAAACCCGGTGCCCGACGCCTTCGTGTCCTGATCGAACCATGAGACTCCTCGCCGCGTTCCTCGTTGGGCTGCTCACCTGCGCCCCCGTCCTGGCAGCCGACGGCAATGCTGAACGCGGCGAGGAGATCTACACGCGTTGCAAGGCCTGCCACGCGCTGGAGCAGAACCGTGTCGGGCCGCGCCATTGCGGCCTGTTCGGCCGCAAGGCCGGCAGCGTGCCCAACTACCAGTATTCGGCGGCGATGAAGAAGTACGGCGTCACCTGGAACGAGGAGACGCTCGACAAATTCATCGAGAATCCGCTGAAGACGGTGCCCGGCACCAAGATGGGCTATGCCGGCGTCAAGGATCCGCAGGAGCGGGCCGACCTGATCGCCTATCTCAAGAAGGCGACCAGCGACCCCAAGATCTGCGACTAGAGATTCCGCTGGCATAACTGTGAAGCCTCCCGCGTCCGTATTCCCAAGACCACGATCGCGCCTTATTCTCTCGCTCTGGAACTGCGCCCCAAAGCATTCCGTTCGAGCAGGATGGACACCGTCGCCCCTCCCACACCGAACCGCGAGCCAGGAATTGTGGCCGCCAGCGTCTATGCAGGCGGGCGCCGGGTTCGGGACATTGAGATCGAAGAGGCGGGGGCCTGGGCGGGCAAGAACGGCGGCATCGTCTGGATCGGCCTGCGTGAACCCTCGACCGACCTGCTGCGGCGCGTACAGGCGGAACTGCACCTGCATGAGCTTGCCATCGAGGATGCAGGCAAGGCCCACCAGTATCCCAAGGTCGAGCGGTATGGCGATGCGCTGTTCGTGGTCGCCCGCACTGCCCAGGTGATCGAGGGCAAGATCGCCTTCGGCGAGACACATATCTTCGTCGGCAAGGGCTATGTGGTGTCGGTTCGCCACGGTCCGTCGACGTCCTACGGCGCGGTGCGCGAGCGGGTCGAATCTTGCCCGACCAGCCTGGCCCAGGGCGAGGACTACATCCTCTATTCGATCCTCGACTTCATCGTCGACAACTACACACCGGTGGTCGAGACGGTGCAGCGCGAGGCCGACGAGCTCGAAGACGGCGTGCTCAACAAGACGCTGTCGGAGTCGGCGGTCGACCGGCTTTACAGCCTGCGGCGCGAGCTCCTGCGGCTGCGCAAGGCGGTCGCGCCCCTGGTCGATGTCTGCCATCGCCTCGAGCATGCCGACGAATCGCTGATCGAGCCGCGGATGCAACCGTTCTTTCGTGACGTCAGCGACCACATCCGCCGCGTCCAGGAGGAGATCGATTCCCTGCGCGAGGTGCTGGCCTTCGCCTTCGAGGCGAGCCTCATGGCCGGCCAGGCGCAACAGAACGCCGTCACCCGCAAGCTCGCGGCGTGGGCGGCGATCCTCGCGGTGCCGACCGCGGTCGCGGGCATTTACGGCATGAACTTCCAGAACATGCCGGAGCTGCACTGGCATTACGGCTACTACGCCGTGATCGGCGCGATCGCGGCGCTGTGCGGCTGGCTCTATCTCCGCTTCAAGCGGTATGGCTGGCTGTAGCTGGGCATGCGCTACACCGGTGGCGCATCATGCTCTTCCGGGCCGCGAGCCCCTGGCCTGAGCGGAGCCGAAGGCTCCGGCTCGCCTCATGATCGAGCATTCGTACGCGCGCATGAGCGGGCCAGAGGCCCGCGGTCCGGAAGAGCATGACAAGACCCGCGCTTGCCGTCAGTCCTCGAAGATCGCCACGGCGCGGGTCCAGCCGGCCGAAGCGCCCCGGATCTTGTGCGGGAAGCAGGAGATGGTGAACCCGTCGGCCGGCAGCGCCTCGAGATTGTGCAGCTTCTCGAGGTGGCAGTAGCCGATATCGCGGCCCGCCTTGTGGCCTTCCCAGATGATCGACGGATCGTGGTCCTTCGCCCAGCGCTGGGCGGTGAAATAGAACGGCGCGTCCCAGCTCCAGGCGTCGGTGCCGGTGAGGCGGATGCCGCGCTCGAGCAGGTAGATGGTGGCGTCGTAACCCATGCCGCAGCCGGCATTGACGTAGTCGTTGTTGCCGTAGCGCGAGCCCGCGCGGGTGTTGACCACGACGATCTCGAGCGGCTGCAGGGTGTGGCCGATGCGCTTCAGCTCGTCATCGACTTCCTTGGCGGTGATGACGTGGCCGTCCGGCTTGTCGCGGAAGTCGAGCTTCACGCCGGGCTGGAAGCACCATTCGAGCGGCACCTCGTCGATGGTGATGGCGCGCTCGCCCTTGTTCATCGTCGGATGAAAGTGATAGGGCGCATCGAGATGGGTGCCGTTGTGGGTCGAGAGATTGACGTTCTCGACCGCCCAGCCGGCGCCGTCGGGCAGGTCTTCCTTCTTCAATCCGGGAAAGAATCCGGCGATCTGGCCCGCGGTGTTCTCGTGCTTGTGGTACTCGATCTTCGGCCCGAACGGCGGCGGATCGGAGATCACGTCGTTCTCGAGATAGATCGACAAATCGACGAAGCGACGCTTCTTCATTGGCCCTCCCGTACTCCGGAAGGTTCAGTGTGCGGACTTTGACGCGCCGGTCAATTGCCTGGGGTTGATCGTGTCGAGGATCGACTGCGACAGCAGCTTGGCGACGCACTTCTGCCCGAAATCGTTGAGATGCAGGCCGTCGTTGATGACGAACTGCGCGTAGGGCATGCCGTCGTTGTACCACGACCGCATGATCTCGAAGCGGCGGAACAGGGCGACGCCCTTCTCCCTGGCGACATCGGCCATCGCCTGCGCGTACTCCTCCTCATCGGGCAGCGCCACGACGGCCGGCACGTATTGCAGGTTCATCATGATGACATTGGCGCCCAGCGAATGGCCGATGTCGATGCCGGTGCGCAGCTTCCCCGCGAACTTGGTGAGCGGATCGCGGCGGATCGCCGAGTTGGTGCCGACCTGCCAGACGACGATGTGCGCATGCTCGGGCTTCACGTCGGCGTTCATGCGCTCGACCTCCTCGGCCGCATCCTGGCCGCCGACGCCCTTGTTCCAGACGTGGACGTGGATGCCGGGCAGCGCCTTGTCGAGGCGCATCTTGAGCTGGGCCGGATAGGCGAACAGCGGGTTGCTCGCGCCGTAACCCTGGGTCGAGGAGGATCCCAGCGCGACGACACGCAGCTCGCGCTCCTCGGCCACCGCGGTCTTGGCGATCTCCAGCGAGTTGCCGAGACCGAGCAGCTCGCGCGGCGCACGGCACTGCCATTCGGCCGCCGCTCCCGTCGACCACAAGCCCACCACCGCCAGACCGGCCGCGAACGCCCAGCGCATCATGCACGCACCTTGGCGGGCGGCGACTTGATGCGATGGGCCGCGAACGCGAACAGCGACATGACGACGAGTCCGGCCAGGCTGACGAAAATCTGCGACAAGATGGTTTCTTCGTAGTGGACGACGATGATCTGAGCGGTAACCGCAAGGAACGTGCCCAGGCAGAATATCTGCAAGGACTGCTCCCCGCACCTGCGAATCGGCAGGAAGATCGGCCACCCAAGGAAGCTGGCATCTCGCCGCACCACCAGCCGGGTCAGCCAGGCCAAGGCCAGAAAGTGCAATAATCTCAATATATCGAGATTGGTCTTGTCGATCGGGTAGATTTGCCGCGCCAGCCAGTCGGGAATGAGGCGCTCCAGCTCATTGTAGTGCCACGACATGGCCACGAAGGCCGCCGAGGCGAGGTAGAGCCCGGCCACGGCCGTCGTGCTCCACCGCCAGCGGTCGAACACCGCCAGGCGCGGGGCGATCACCGCCAACGCCGCCCCGCAATAGAAGATCACCTGCCAGGCCATGGGGTTGAAGAACCAGACCTTGTTGTCCGGGTAGCCGGGCAGGTTCCAGTTGAATCGGCTGGTGGCGGCATAGAGCCCGAACGACGCCAGCAGGACGGCCCACGGCCAGCGCAACAGCCCGGGCAGGGCGAATGGAAAGGCCGCCAGCAGCACGATGTAGAGCGGCAGCACGTCGAGATTGACCGGGCGGAACTTGAGCAGCGCCGCCTCGAGGATCGCGCGGTAGGGATTCTGGCCCAGGCCCATCAGCTGCATCTCCTCGATCAGCTGCGGCGTATCGCGGGCGATCGAGACGTAGGCGATCTGCGCGGTGAAGGCGACGAACAGCAGGATGTGCGCCACGTAGAGCTGCCAGACCCGGCGATAGATGCGGATCGCGGCGCGCGGCCAGCCGTCCTTCAGCATCATGCGGCTGTAGGCGATGACCGCGGTGTAGCCGGAGATGAAGACGAAGATCTCGGTGGCGTCGCTGAAGCCGTAGTTGCGGACGGTGATCCAGCTCACGATGTTCTGGGGCACGTGATCGAGATAGATGAACCACAGCGCCAGCCCCCGGAAGAAATCCAGACGCAGATCGCGTCCGGGCGCGAGATAGGGGGGCACGGGCTCGGCGGCTTTCATGCGGCGCCATTGGTATCGCAGGTCCGGCGCTCAGGCTACGCTCGGGCAACGGGAACGAAAGGGAGGAACCTTGACCAAGACACCGTTGCTGCTGGTGCCCGGCCTGCTGTGCTCACCACGGCTGTACGCGCCGCAGGTCGATGCCCTTCGCGACATCGCCGAGGTCGTCGTTCCCGACTGGCGCCAGGCACCTCTGTCGATCTTCGATAGCTGGGACAAGACCGCCCGCTGGGTGCTCGACCAGGCGCCGGCCGAGAAGTTCGCCCTCGCCGGCCTCTCCTTGGGCGGCATGATCTCGGTCGAGATCATGCAGATCGCCGCCCATCGGGTGACGAAGCTCGCCCTGCTCGACACCGGCATGCGCGGCCAGAATCCGACCGAGCAGGCGATCCGCCGCGGCCGCATCCGCCTCGCCAACGAGGGCCGCTTCGAGCTGGTGCTGGGCCTGCAGATGTCGCGCTTCATCCCGGCCTACCGCCTGCCCGACAAGGCGCTGGTCGACGAGGTCATGGCGATGTGTACCGAAACCGGGGTCGAGATCTACAAGCGCCAGGAGGAGCTGGCCGCCGTCCGTGTCGACCGCCGCCCCGACCTGCCGAAGATCACCTGCCCCACCATCGTGGTCTGCGGCCGCGACGACGCCGCAACGCCGCTCTTCATGTCGGAGGAGATCGCCGCCGCGATCGACGGCAGCGAGCTGATCGTGATCGAGCAGTGCGGCCACCTGATCACGATGGAAAAGCCGGCCGAGACGAATGCGATTCTGCGGAAGTGGCTCAAATAGAGCGACAGAGCGAATGATGCTCCGCCCTGTCGTCCTGAGCGCAGCGAAGGACCCCATTGCGCTTCAGTGCGAGGAAAGGGGATCACTCTCCATCAGATCTGCCCACGTCGGGTTGGCGGCGCGGACGAGTTCGTTCTTCCGGATTCGTTTCCACCCTTTGAGCTGCTTCTCGCGGGCAATTGCCTCCTCGATCTGCTCGAACTCCTCCGCATAGACCAGCCGCGTTGCCTTGTATTTCTTGGCGAATTCGCTGCCGATGCCAGCGCGATGTTCGGCGACCCGACGGCCAAGGTCGTTCGTCACCCCGATGTACATCGTACTCAGTGAGCTGCTGACGAGTATGTAAACCCAATAGTGGTGCTCTTTCATAGGGCGATGAGGTCCTTCGCTTCGCTCAGATTCTATGTGGCGACGAGAGGTCGAGAGGTAGGTTTGGAGTTGCAAGAACCGAACCTACAGAGGAACTCATGATGCCTTCACATCTCAACGACACCCCCGCCGCCGGGGACAAGGATGCCACGTTGTACGTTGCGTTTGAACTGAGCAAGTCGAAGTGGCTGATCGGGACCGTGGTATCGGGCGAGAGCAAGATGAGCCGGCACACGGCCGATGGCGGCGATACGGCGGCGGTGTGGCAGGTGATCTCGAAGAAGCGGGCCTGTGCGGCGAAGAAGCTGGGCCGGCCGGTGCGGGTGGTGAGCTGTTACGAGGCGGGTTACGACGGCTTCTGGCTCGACCGCTGGCTTGCCGAACAAGGGGTTGCCAATCGGGTGCTCGACCCGTCGAGCATCGAGATGCCGCGTCGTGCGCGGCAAGCCAAGACGGACCGCCTGGACCTCGAGCGCCTGATGCGGGTGCTGATCCGTCACGAGGGCGGCGAGCCGCGGGTGTGCAGCGTGGTCCGTCCGCCGTCGCCCGAGCAGGAGGACGCGCGCCGGCTGTCGCGCGAGCGGGACCGGCTGATCGGCGAGCGGACCGGCCATGTCAACCGGATCAAGGGCTTGTTGCACGGCCAGGGGGTGCGCGATCTGCAGCCGCGCCGCAGGGACTTCCTCGCGCAGCTTGCCGGGGCGCGCACCGGCGACGGCCGCGCCCTGCCGCCCAACCTGGTGGCCGAGATCAGGCGGCAGCATGCCCGGCTGACGCAGGTCGGCGAGCAGCTCGCCGAAGTCGAGGGTCAGATGGCGGCGGAGCGGGCCGCGGCCGCGCCGGGCAGCCGGGCCAGTCGGGTCAATCATCTGATCGGCCTGAGGAGTCTCGGGCCGATCGGCAGCGAGACGCTGGTCAGCGAGGTGTTCTGGCGCGACTTCCAGAACCGGCGCCAGGTCGGGAGCTATTTCGGGTTGACCGGGACGCCGTTCGACAGCGGCCAGAGCTCGCGCGAGCAGGGCATCAGCAAGTCGGGCAACGCCCGCGCCCGCACCCTGGCGATCGAGCTGAGCTGGCTGTGGCTGCGCTATCAGCCCGACAGCGCCTTGAGCCTGTGGTTCAAGCAGCGCGTCGGCGATCAAAAGGGCCGCGTCAAGCGCATCGCCATCGTCGCCCTGGCGCGCAAGCTGATGGTGGCGCTGTGGCGCTTCCTCACCCTCGGTCTGGTGCCCGACGGGGCCATCGTGCGGGCTGCCGCACCGGCCGGCCGCTGAGCCGCGGCGGCCACTGTGTTGCGCCAGGAGCTGATGATGACCGTTGTCGTCCAGGGACCCTGCGGTTCCGCTGTCTCAGAAGGGTCTCATCGTTTCCCGGGCAAGACCTCGACCGTGCATGAGGGATTGGGGTGCAGGACGCTGCGACGTCCGACCGGATATAAGGTGATGCCGTCAAGCCGACGGGCATTGGCCAGACGCCCGACCTCCCGACGCAACACGCCAAAGGCCGCCTCTCGACTGTCCCAGCCCAGCGCCGTGCGTGCACCGTCAAGGCCGCTTTGCGCCGCCTGCCGGGAGCCCGCCGCCAGTCTCGACGCCGCTTGCCCGCGGCGCTTCCCTCCACCGCCCAGCTGGCCCGATCACTGAATGACAATATTCAAACCAACCTCTTGACTCCTGATCGCTCATATAAGGACGACAG